>NZ_JBPSLA010000015.1:0-212614 GCF_051715505.1 Agromyces excoecariae
AACTGACTCAAAAAATCAAATTGTCCATCAATCAAAGGAATCCCATCCACCGAAGTGAAACGGGGTTCAAAAATTGGCATTGAACATAGTGCACGCTGTTGAGTTCTCAAGGAACGGACGCACCCGACAGGCCGTCTCGGAACCGAGCCGGCCCCACCGGGGCAACTTCCCTACTGTACCACCACCGCCTCCGCGAACGCTGGGCGTCCGGGAACCGCTCGAAGCCGAGCAGCTGATGGTGGTGATCGTTTCCCCAGGCTTGAAGCAACCGAGTCGCACGAGGCGCCTACGAGGCTGTTTGGCTGGGATTCGCTGCCTGCCCCGTGAGCTTCTCGCTCCCGGCTGCCGTGGCAACGAAGAAGAATCTACGTGCCGCCGGACCCCCGGGCAAATCGGGCTTGCATCCCGGGCGTGTCGCGCACCGCGGGCCGCTCGAGCGGCGCCGGCGCGCGCCATCCGCTCGCCCGGGTCATCGGCCGCGTGAGCAGTTTCGAGCCGCCGATGCGCGCCGTCGCGGAGACGGCCGAGGGCCCCCGCGGCCGAAGCCGGCGGGAGCCCTCGAGATGGTCGCGACAGGCCGTCGGTCACAGCCCCGAGTACGCGTGCAGGCCCTTGAAGAACAGGTTCACGACGGTGAAGTTGAAGAGCACGGCCGAGAAGCCGATGATCGCGAGCCAGGCCGAGCGCGATCCGCGCCATCCGCGCGTCGCCCGGGCGTGGATGTACCCGGCGTAGACCACCCAGATGATGAAGGTCCACACCTCCTTGGTGTCCCAACCCCAGTACCGGCCCCAGGCCTTCTCGGCCCAGATGGCGCCGGCCATGAGCGTGAACGTCCACAGGATGAAGCCGATGATGTTCACGCGGTACGCGAGGTTCTCGAGCGAGACCGAGTCGGGGAGCGTCGCGAGGAACGACTTCTTCACCGAGTCGGCGGTCGCGGCGATCGCCTCACGGCGGGCCTGCATCAGCTGCACGACCGAGAGCGCGAAGCCGAGGGCGAAGAACCCCACCGCCGAGGTCGCGACGAAGACGTGGATCACCAGCCAGACCGACTGCAGGGCCGGCGGCAGCGGCACGACGCTGACGTAGAAGTTCACCGTCGCGACGCCGAGGAGCACGAGCACGAGCCCGGTGACGAAGGTGCCGAGGAAGCGCAGGTCGGTCTTCGCGATGAGCAGCACCAGCAGGAAGACCGAGGTGATGACGAGCGTGCCGGTGAGCGCGAACTCGTACATGTTCGCCCACGGCACGCGGCTCGCGGCGATCCCGCGCAGCACGGTCGCGGACAGGTGCAGCGCCCAGGCGATGACCGTCATCGCGACGGCCACGCGCAGCGACGGCGAGCGGCCGTAGTCGACGGATGGCGCACCGCCGCCGGCCGCGCCCCGCCGCGCTGAACCGGGCGCCCTCCCCGTACGCGTCGGTGGCGCGGTGCCGCCGGCGGCTGTCGCGCCCTGCAGCACCGGCTCGCGATCGGACGCCGGCTCGGCGGAGCCGACCGACTCCGAGGTGCCCGCGGTCGCGGCATCCGTGGCGCGGGCCGACGCGGCCGACCGACGGGCCAGGTCGATCGAGTACGCGATGAACGCGATCGCGTACACGGCCATCGCCGAGTACACGGCGATGATTGAGATCTCGTCGAGCGTCACTGTTCCACCTTACGTCGAAGGATTCTCGGGTCCGGATCCCGGCTCGGATGCGGTGTGAACCGGCCCGGCGTGCCGGTCGGCGAACTCCTCGACCGCGCGCTCGAGGCCGGGGTCGTCGCCGCGCGCGAGGCCCGCGTACTCGAGCACCACGCGGCCGTCGGACCGCGTCACCGCCTTCACCCACATGCGGCGTCGCGGCACGAAGAGCGAGAGCAGCAGGCCGCCGAGGATCAGCAGGGCGAACACGAGCACCCAGATCTGCGACGGGTCGTGGTGCACGTCGAAGGAGGCGAAGCGCGGCACGCTCTGCGAGAAGTCGTCGCCCGCGGCCTCCGGCGTCGCCGTCCCGAACTCGACCGTGCCGAGCCCGTTCGGCAGCTCCGTCGACTCGCCGGGCATGAGCTCGACCGAGTCGACGCCCGTCTGCCCGCCGGTGAGCTGCTCCATGCCGCTCGTGTCGAGTTGGTACACCGAGCGGGGCGTGCCGTCGTCGATGCCGAGGTCGCCCGAGTAGACGTTCAGGGTCAGCACGGGGTAGACGAGGTCGGGATAGGTCGACGTGTAGGCGCCCGTCGAGAGCGTCGACTGCGTCGGGTAGAAGAAGCCGACCATCCCGATCTGCTCGGCCAGGCCGTCGGGCACCTTGATCACGCCGATCGAGGTGAGGTTCGCATCCTGCGGGAGGAAGGGCACCGAGTCGGTGAAGACGACGTCGCCGTCGGGATCGCGCACGGTGATCGTCGGCGCATAGCCGTTGCCGAGCAGGTACACGTCGGTGCCGTACTCGTAGAGGGGCTCGTTGACCTTCACGTCGCGGTCGGCCGAACCGTCGGGCCCGTCGATGGTGACGTGCGCCGTGAAGTCGATGGGCTGCCCGAGCGCATCGGCGTTCTCGGTCTCGTAGACCGCGTCGAGCTCGTCGAGCGTCAGGCGATACGGCGTGAGCCGGCCGTCGTCGAAGAAGCGCCCGGGGTTGAACGAGTCGTAGGCCGCCAGGGTGTTGACGAACGACTGGCCCTCGACGATGACCCGCTGGCCCGAGAAGCCGAACCCGCCGCCGATCGCCACGGCGACGAGCACGCCGACGAGCGCGGTGTGGAAGATCAGGTTGCCGGTCTCGCGCAGGTAGCCGCGTTCGGCCGAGACCGACGGCGCACCGGGCCGGTCGTAGCGTTCGACGCGGTAGCCGGCCTTCTTCAGCTCGGCGGACGCGTTCGCGATCGCCGCCTCGGCAGCGGCGGCGGACGACGCGGCGTCGGCCCGGCCGGTCCCGCCGACGGCCGCGCCGGCAGGGAGTCCGCGCTCGGTGTACGCCGACAGCCGCGAGAGTCGTGCGGGCGTCTTCGGCGGGCGAGCGCGCAGCGCCTCGAGGTGGTGCTTCGTCCTCGGGATGATGCAGCCGATGAGCGAGACGAACAGCAGCAGGTAGATCGCGGAGAACCAGACCGACGTGTAGACGTCGAACATCTGGAACGAGTCGAGCACCGGCGCGAGGTCGGGATTGTCGGCGAAGTACTGCACCACGCCGTTCGGGTCGCTCGAGCGCTGCGGCACGAGCGAGCCGGGTACCGCCGCGATCGCGAGCAGCAGCAGGAGCAGCAGCGCGGTGCGCATGCTCGTGAGCTGCCGCCAGGCGAAGCGCAGCCATTCGAGCGGGCCGAGCTTCGGTGCGGTGACGGATGCGTCGGGGCCTGACGAGCCGGCGACCGACGCGTCGTCACCCGACGCGCCATCGCCGCCCGTCGCTCGCGCACCCGCGGCCTCGGACGCGCCGGCCGAGCCGTCGTCGTAGTCGGCGGGGCGCAGCGGGTCGACGCCCGCGTCGCGCGCGGACGCGGCATCCGCTCGCTCAGCCTCAGATCGCCGGGACGAAACCACTGATCACCGCCTGCAACTCGTACATCCAGATGGTCCAGAGGCCCGACACCATGAGCAGGCCGATGAGGATGAGCAGCCCGCCCCCGATGAGGTTCACGGCGCGGATGTGGCGCCGGACGAACGCGAGCGCGTTCGCCGCCCAGCCGAAGCCGAGGGCGACGAGCACGAACGGGATGCCGAGGCCGATGCAGTACACGAGCCCCAGCAGCGCGCCCCGCCCCGCCGAAGCCGAGTCGGCGCTGAGGGCGAGCACGACCGCGAGCGTCGGGCCGATGCAGGGGGTCCAGCCGAGGCCGAACACGATGCCGAGCAGCGGTGCGCCCGCGAGCCCGGTCGCCGGACGCCACGACGGCTTGAACGTGCGCTGCAGGAACGTGAACTGCCCGATGAAGACGAGGCCCATGACGATCAGCACGACGCCGAGCACGCGGATGATCAGGTCGGACCAGCGGGCGAGCCAGGCTCCGAGCACGCCGAACGTCGTCGTGAAGACGAGGAACACGAGCGTGAAGCCCGCGATGAAGAGCAGCACGCCGACGAGCAGCCGGCGCCGCGCGCGGCGCGCCTCGTCGGCCTCGGCGCTCGCATCGGCGAAGCCGCCGAGGTAGCCGAAGTACCCGGGCACGAGCGGGAGCACGCACGGCGAGAGGAACGACACGAGGCCGGCCGCGAGCGCGATCGGCACTGCGGCGAGCAGCTGCCCGCTGAAGACGATCTCCCCGAGGTCCATGTCGTGCCGCCGCCGCTACGCCTGCTCGGCGATGACGTCGCGCACGATCGTCTCGAGGATCGACGCGTCCTTCAGCTGGCCGAGGATTCGCGCGGCGACCCGGCCCTCGGCGTCGAGCACGAGGGTCGTCGGCACGGCCGCCGGTGGCACGTCGCCCGCGAACGCGTACTGCACGGCGCCGTCGTTCGCGTCGACGATCGACGGGTAGGTGATGCCGAAGCCCTCCTCGAAGGATGCCGCGGTCGCGGCCTGGTCGCGGACGTTCACGCCCACGAACGCCGCGCCGTTCCCGTCGAACTCCTCGAACACGTCCTGCAGCATGGGCGCCTCGGCGCGGCACGGCGCGCAGCCGGCGTACCAGAAGTTGACGACCGCGACCTCGCCGGCGAGGTCGGCCGAGCCGAGGCGGTCGCCGTCGATCGTCGTGCCGGTGAACTCGACGGGCTCGCCGCGCTGGTCGGCCGGGAACTCCGAGATCGTGCCGTCACCGCCGATGTAGCCCTTGCCGCTGCCCTCGCGGTACTGCTCGGCGAGCGGGTCGCTCGAGCAGCCGGCGAGGGCGACGACGGATGCCGCGGCGAGCGCGGCGACGACCGCGAACCTGCGTGCGCGCATCACACGGCCCCCACGTCGGTGGCCTGCGACTGGAGTCCCGCGGCGGGGTTGCGGTAGCCGACCTCGACGAAGCGGCCGCCCCGACGCTCGAACGTCGTGATGCTCGAGAGCGCGCAGCGGCGACGACGCGGGTCGTGCGCGAGCGACCTGCCGGCGACGCGGCGGTGCACCATCCAGATCGGGAGCTGGTGGCTCACCATCACGACATCGCCGTCGTCGACGGCGTCGGCGGCATCCGTCATCGCGGCCAGCATGCGATCGGCGACCGAGCGGAACGGCTCGCCCCAGCTCGGCTCCCACGGGTTCACCAGGAACGCCCAGTTGCGGACGTCGCGGAGTGCGGAGTCGCGTCCCGACATCCGCTTGCCCTCGAACCGGTTGGTGGGCTCGATGATGCGATCGTCGATCGTCGGCTCGAGGTCGAACGCCTTCGCGATCGGCTCGGCCGACTGCTGGGTGCGCTGCAGGGGCGACGAGACGAGGGCGACGACGGGGCGCTTGCGGGCGACGAGGTCGGCCGCGGCCGACTCGGCCATCGCACGGCCCAGGTCGCTCAACCCGAAGCCGGGGAGTCGACCGTAGAGCACGCCCTGCGGGTTGAAGACCTCGCCGTGGCGCACGAGATGGATCTGCTCGGCCGGCACGCCCTCCAGTCTACGAAGCGGTTCCCTTCGAAATCGCCGAGCGCCGGATGCAGGTGGTGACGCGCGCCGGACCGGCTGCCCGGTCGGACCGGGAAACCGCGGCCGGTAGGATGGCCTGTCGTGAACACGCGCACCCTCGTCAAGCAGCTCGCCGCCCTTCCCGACGGCCCGGTCACCGTCGCCGGCTGGGTCGAGACGGTCCGCGATCAGAAGAAGGTGCAGTTCATCATCCTGCGCGACGAGTCCGGCGCGGTGCAGCTCGTGAATCCCGCCGTACGCGAGCTCGACCCCGAGGGCGTCAGCGTCGGCGCGGCCGAGGCGTTCGCGCTCACCGAGCAGATCTCGGCGCTCGGGCACGGCACGTTCATCACCGTCACCGGCCAGCTCAAGCACGACGAGCGCGTCAAGCTCGGCGGGCTCGAGGTGAAGATCGAGTCGCTCGACGTGGTGGCCGAGGCGCTCGAGACGCCGATCGCGGCGGACTCCAGCCTCGACAAGCGCCAGGACTGGCGCTTCCTCGACCTCCGCCACCCGAAGCAGAACCTCATCTTCCGCATCCAGACGACCTTCCTGCACGCCCTGCGCACGTACTGGGTCGAGCGGGACTGGATCGAGATCCAGACGCCCAAGCTCATGGCCTCGGCCTCCGAGTCGCGCGCCGAGCTGTTCGAGCTCGGCTACTTCGACGGCACGGCCTACCTCTCGCAGAGCCCGCAGTTCTTCAAGCAGATGGCGCAGCCGGCCGGCTTCGGTCGCGTCTTCGAGGTCGGCCCGGCGTTCCGCGCCGACCCGTCGTTCACCTCGCGCCACGCGACCGAGTTCACCTCGATCGACGCCGAGATGAGCTGGGTCGACTCGCACGAGGACGTCATGAAGATGCACGAGGAGGTCCTCGTCGCGGGCTTCACGGCCGTCGTCGCCAAGCACGGCGACGAGATCCGCGAGCTCTTCGGCGTCGAGGTCACGGTGCCGACCACGCCGTTCCCGAGGATCCCCCTGGCCGAGGCGAAGGAGATCGTCGCCTCGCGCGGCTACGTCGTGCCCCGCGCCGACGCCGACATGGACCCCGAGGGCGAGCGCCAGATCTCGGCGTACGTCAAGGAGACCTACGGCCACGACTTCGTCTTCCTCACGGACTACGCCTCGAGCATCCGGCCGTTCTACCACATGCGTCACGAGGGCGACCCGTCGCTCACGAACTCGTACGACCTCATCTACAACGGCGTCGAGATCTCGACCGGCGCGCAGCGCGAGCACCGCATCGACGTCCTCGTCGAGCAGGCGAAGGAGAAGGGCCTCGACCCCGAGGAGCTCGGGTTCTACCTCGACTTCTTCCGCTACGGCGTGCCCCCGCACGGCGGGTTCGGCATGGGCCTCGCGCGCCTGCTGATGCTCATGCTCGACGAGCACTCGATCCGCGAGACGACCTACCTCTTCCGCGGCCCGACGCGCCTGCTGCCGTAGCCTCGACGCGCCCGCCGCGCGGGCGACTCGACGACCGGGGCGGCGACGCTTCCGGGGACGGGTCGGCGAGCGGATGCGGCGGGGCGGATGACACGCACCCGCCGACTTCGGCAGACTCCTCCCTGTGGATGCCCTGCTGCTGTCGTTCGCACTCGTGCTGCTCGCCGCGATCCTGATCTCCGGGTTCGCGCATCGCACGGTGCTCTCGACGACGGTGCTCTTCCTCGTCGCGGGGTTCGTCCTCGGCGGCGGCATGCTCGACGTGATCGTGCTCGCCCCGACCGACCCCACGGTGACGACCGTCTCGTCGCTCGCCCTGTTCGTCGTGCTCTTCACCGACGGGCAGGAGGTCGCGCTGCAGCAGCTGCGGGCGGCCTGGCGCCTGCCCGGCCGGGCGCTCCTGCTCGGCATGCCGATCACGTTCGTCATCACGACCCTGCTCGGCGTCTGGCTGCTCGGCTTCAGCTGGCTCGAGGCGGCGCTCGTCGCCGCCGTGCTCGCGCCGACCGACCCCGTCTTCGCGTCGGCGATCGTGGGTCGCGCCGAGATCCCGCACCGGGTGCGGCACCTCCTCGGCGTCGAGTCGGGACTCAACGACGGCCTGGCCCTGCCGGTGGTCCTCATCCTCATCGCGACGGTCGGGGGCCCGGAGGTGGAGCCGTTCGTGCTCGCCGAGGAGCTCGCGCTCGGCATCGCCGTCGGCATCGTGGTTCCGCTCGTCGTGGCGTGGCTCGTGCGGCGCAAGGTGTTCTCGCGCACACCGTTGTACGCCTCGCTCACGCCGGTCGCGGTCGCGCTCATCGTGCTCGGCATCTGCACGGTCACGCACGCGAACCTCTATCTCGCCGCGTACGCAGCGGGCATGACGATCGCGACCGCAGCCCCCGAGATGCGCGACGCGTTCGCCGAGTTCGGCGGGCAGTTCTCGGAGCTCATGAAGCTCCTCGCGATCCTCATGTTCGGCGCGCTCATCTCCCCCGAGCTCCTCGCCTCCGTGCCGTGGACGGCGTACCTGTTCGGCGTGCTGCTGATGGTCTTCGCCCGGCCCGCCGCGGTCGAGCTGTCGCTCGTCGGCAGCGGGCTGCCATGGGAGGAACGCGCGACCGCGGCCTGGTTCGGACCGAAGGGCTTCGCGTCGGTGCTCTACGGCCTGCTCGTGCTGCAGAGCGGTGCGCCGAACGCCGACCTGATGTTCCACGTCGCCGTCGTCGCGATCGTGCTCTCGGTCGTGGCGCACTCGTCGACCGACGTTCCCATCGCCGGCTGGTTCGCACGGCGCGAGGCGGCCGACCGGGAGGCGCGGGCGACCTGGCTCGATACCCCCGAGGTCGGTCGGCGCGGCGGCATCCGCCGACCCGACGCATCGGACGACTGAGCGGGGCACGCGTCGAGCGATCGGATGCCGCGGACGGGCGTCAGCCGCCGTGCGAGCGGTTCAGGCTCGCGCGAGCAGCGCGGTCTTCAGGCGCACGGGGTCGAGGCGCCAGTAGCCGTGCACCTCGTCGTCGATGAGGAGGACCGGGATCTCCTCGGCGTACCGCGCGCGGAGCGCCTCGTCGTCGAGGATCGAGCGCTCCTCGAGCGTCGTCTGCGGGGACCCGGGCGTCGCGGCGAGCTCCTCGCGCACGCACGCGACGACCTCGCGCGCGTCGTCGCAGAGGTGGCATCCGGGCTTGCCGATGAGGGTGAGGCGGATGTCGCGGAGCGTCGGGTTCACCCCGTCAGGATACGTCGCGCAGCCCCGCCCTCCCGCTGGTCGAGCACCCGCGGAGTCGAGGGCGTCGCGTCCGGGACAGCGAAAAGCGCCAGGCCGAAGGCCCGGCGCTCTGCCGTGGTCGCTGGAGCGACTACTTCTTGTTGCGGCGCTGGTGGCGCGTCTTGCGAAGCAGCTTGCGGTGCTTCTTCTTCGCCATGCGCTTGCGACGCTTCTTGATGACGGAACCCACGAAAACCTCACAAAGATCGGGTCGGCCGCGCGTGCCGCAGCCGTGGGCGGAAACGCCCCGCGGTAGTCTAGCCCATCCGGCCGCGAGGTGCCGTTCCGATCGATCGGGCGGCCCCGCGGCATCCGCTAGGTTCGGGGGATGGCCCCACCCGACCTCGTCATCCGGACCACGCGAGAGGACGACTGGCGGGAGGTGCGCGACCTCCGTCTCGAGATGCTGCGCGACACCCCGATCGCGTTCGGCGACACGCTCGAGCGCGCACTCGGCTACGACGAGTCCGAGTGGCGCACGCGGGCCAAGCGCGGCGAGTCGGCCGTTCAGACCGTGATCGTCGCGATCGAGGACGGACGCTGGGTGGGCACGATGGGCTGCTTCGTGCCGGATGCCGCGACCGGGCCGCTGCTGGTCGGCGTCTACGTCACGCCCGACCGGCGGGGCGGGGACTCGGGCGTGACCGACGCGCTGCTCGACGAGATCGAGCGGTGGGCGAGCGCTCGTGCCGACACCCTGCGCCTCGAGGTGCACGAGGACAACCCGCGTGCGCGCCGGTACTACGAACGCCGTGGCTTCGCGTACACCGGCCACAGCCGCGAGTACGAACTGGAGCCCGGCGGGCTCGAGCTCGAGATGGTCGAGCGCCTGCGCTGACCGCGCACGTCGGCGCCGCTCCGGGCTATCGCCGGCGCTTGGCCCCCACGACCGCGGTGACCTGGCGGGCCGTGTCGGCGAACGCCTTCCCGAGCGCCGAGGCGAACGCACGCTGGTCGTCGTTGAGGGTCTCCTCGGCGTCGGCGTCGGCGCCCGCCAGCGTGGCCGCGTCGGCCGCGGCATCCGACGTCACGAATGGGATCAGCCAGTCCTCGAGGCGCTCCAGCGGCGCCCGGTCGAGGTGGTAGTAGCGGTGCTGACCCTCCTCGCGGACCCCGACCAGGCCCGACTCACGCAGGACCTTCAGGTGCTTCGACACCGTCGGCTGGCTCACGCCGAGGGCCGTGACGATCTCGCCGACGCTGATCTCGCCGCCCGAGTCGGGCTGCGAGCTCTCGCGGTCGAGCAGCACGCCGAGGATGTCGCGTCGGGTCGGATCCGCCACCACGTCGAAGATGTCCGCCATGGTGCAAGGGTAGCCAGTCGGGCCGGAGGCGGGGAGTACCATGACTCTCGCGTCGAGCGGAGGAGGGCGGATGGCCTCGCACACCGTGGGTCGTCGCGGCCCTGCCCGGCGCTCATGGCTCGGCGGCGTGCGCGACGCCTTCGACGTCCTCGTGAAGAATTCGCCGGCGCGTTTCGCGATCCTCGTCTTCGCCACGCTGATCCTCATCACGACCCTGCTGCTGACCCTGCCGATCGCCCGGGCGGGAGAGGGCCGGGGCACCCCGCTGTACGACGCGCTGTTCACGGCCGTCTCGACGATCTGCGTGACCGGACTGACGACCGTCGACATGGCGACCCACTGGTCGCCCTTCGGCAACGCGATCATCTTCCTCGGCATGAACGTCGGCGGCATGGGCGTCCTGACGCTCGCATCGATCCTGGGGCTGGTCGTGTCGCGGCGGCTCGGCCTTCGCGCGAGGCTCATCGCGGCGAGCGACACCAACCCGTCGCGGGTCCACGCCGGTCCGGTGTCCGAGCGTCAGGCGGTGCGGCTCGGCGAGGTCGGCGGGCTGCTCGCGACCGTCGCCATCAGCACGCTCGCCATCGAGGCCGTGATCATGCTCGGCATGATCCCCAGCGTGCTCGCCAAGGGCTACGACGTCGGCACCAGTGTCTGGTACTCGGCGTACTACGCGGTGAGCGCATTCACGAACACGGGCTTCAACCCGAACCCGCTCGGCCCGGTGGAGTTCGTCGACGACTACTGGTTCCAGTCCCTCATGATGCTCGACGTCTTCCTCGGCAGTCTCGGGTTCCCGGTGATCTTCGCACTCCTGCGCACCTGGAAGAGCCCTCGCCGCTGGGGCGTGCACGTGAAGCTCACGCTGACGACGACGATCGCGCTCTGGTTCGCCGGTGCGATCACGTTCCTCGTGCTCGAGTACAACAACCCCAAGACCTACGGCGCGTTCGGGTTCGGCAAGACGCTCTACGAGGCGTTCTTCATGTCGACGATGACCCGATCGGGCGGCTTCTCCACCATCGACATGGCCGACCTCTACGGCTCGAGCCTGCTCGTGACCGACATGCTCATGTTCGTCGGCGGCGGCTCCGCCTCGACGGCGGGCGGCATCAAGGTGACCACCCTCGCGGTGCTGTTCCTCGCCGCCTACGCAGAGGCACGGGGAGCGCCCGCGATGGAGGCCTTCGGCCGGCGCATCCCCCGGGACATCCTGCGCCTGGCCGTCAGCGTCGTGCTGTGGGGCGCGACGATCGTGGCCGTCTCGACCGTGATCATCACCCAGATCACGAAGTCGGCGCTCGACTTCGTGCTCTTCGACGTGATCTCGGCATTCGCCACCTGCGGGCTCTCGACCGGGCTCACCGAATCGCTGCCACCCGAAGGCAAGTACGTGATGGCTGCGACCATGTTCATGGGACGCGTGGGCACGGTCACCCTCGCGGCGGCCCTCGCGGCCGCGCAGAAGCGCCAGCTGTTCAGACGACCGGAAGAGAGGCCCATCGTTGGTTGATCGCATCAAGCACGACGCCCCAGTGCTCGTCATCGGACTCGGCCGGTTCGGGGCCGCCACCGCCGGCCAGCTCGACCGCCTCGGCCGGGAGGTGCTCGCCGTCGACGAAGACGAGAGCCTCGTGCAGAAGTGGGCCGAGCGCGTCACGCACGCCGTCGTCGCCGACGCGAAGTCGCTCGATGCGCTGAAGCAGATCGGCGCCCAGGAGTTCTCGATCGCGGTCTGCGCGGTGGGTTCCTCGGTCGAGGCCTCGGTGCTCATCACCGCGAACCTCGTCGACCTCAAGATCCCGCAGATCTGGTCGAAGGCGATCTCGACGTCGCACGGCAAGATCCTCGAGCGCATCGGCGCGAACCACGTCATCTACCCGGAGCGCGAGGCCGGCGAACGCACGGCCCACCTGGTGTCGGGCCGCATGCTCGACTTCATCGAGTTCGACGACGACTTCGCGCTCGTGAAGATGTACCCGCCGAAGCCCATCCGCGGCAAGAACCTCACCGACTCGGGCGTGCGCTCGCGGCACAACGTGACCGTGGTCGGCGTGAAGAGCCCCGGCAAGCCGTTCACGTACGCGACCGAGAAGACCGTGGTGTCCAACCACGACCTCATCATCGTCTCGGGCACCGAGGGCGACATCGAGAAGTTCGCGGCGCTCGAGTAGCAGATGGCGCGCAGCGGCGCGGTGGCATCCGCCTGCGCCGAACGACTCCGCCCCCCGCGCCGGGAGGCTCAGCCGACCACGCCCGCGACCGTCGACGCCACGGTCGCGATGATCCCGAGGCCCACGAGGATCACCGCGATCGTGCCGAGCACCCGCGGCAGGTGCGACGCGGCCTCGAACCGCAGCCGGTCGGGGCTCCGGCGGCGCACCCAGGCGAGCGGCTCGCCGTCCTCGGCATCGGGCTTGGGCTCCTCGCCCGGCTCGAGCGGCCGCTCGTGGAACTCTCCGCCCGCGAACCAGCGCACCACCGTGCCGTCGTCGCGCTCGACGACGGCGACCTCGATGGCATCCCATGCCCCGTCGGCCATACGCGCGAACGCGAACGCGAGCAGGAGCACTCCGCCCGCCGAGAGGGCGACCCACGCGATCACCTCGCCCGCGAGGGCGACGACGTCGAGCGGGTCCATGTCGCCGAGCGTACCTGCGTTCCGCGCCGGCGGATGACACGATCCCGGGCCGCGCGCCTGCCGCCGCCGCACCGCCTCGCGCGCCTGCTGGTCGCCCGCCGACGCACGCGCGTAGCATCACGCCCATGACCACCGTCATCAGCATCCGCGGCCTCGAGAAGCGCTTCGGTCGCACGCTCGCGCTCGACGGCCTCGACCTCGACGTCGCGGCGGGAGAGATCCACGGCTTCCTCGGGCCGAACGGCGCGGGCAAGTCCACGACGATCCGCATCCTGCTCGGCCTCGCGCGGCCGAGCGGCGGGGAGGCCCGGTTGTTCGACCGCGACCCGTGGCGGGACGCGGCCGAGCTGCACCGCCGTGTCGCGTACGTCCCCGGCGACGTGAGCCTGTGGCCGAACCTGTCGGGCGGCGAGGCCATCGACCTGCTCTCCCGCTTGCGCGGCGGCACCGCCGATCGGGCCGCGTACGCCGAGCGGAAGGCGCGGCTCGTCGACGCGTTCCAGCTCGATCCGCGGAAGAAGGGGCGCGCCTACTCGAAGGGCAACCGGCAGAAGGTCGCGCTCGTCGCCGCGTTCGCGACGCCCGCCGAGCTGTACATCCTCGACGAGCCGACGAGCGGTCTCGACCCCCTGATGGAGCAGGTCTTCAATCGCGAGATCGCACGTGTCGCCGGGGACGGCGCGACCGTGCTCCTCTCGAGTCACATCCTCTCCGAGGTCGAGACGCTGTGCGACCGGGTCAGCATCATCAGGGCCGGGCGCCGGGTGGAGTCGGGCACGCTCGCCGAGCTGCGGCACCTCACCCGCTCCTCGGTCGCCTTCGTGCACCTGCCCGGCCAGGAGTCGGCGGTCGAGGCGCTCGACGGTGCGCACGACGTGGTCGTGAACGCGGGTCGCGTGCAGTTCACCGCCGACAGCGACCGGGTGGCGACGCTGCTGCCCGAGCTCGGGCGGCTCGGCGTGCAGGGGCTCACGGTCGCGCCGCCCTCGCTCGAGGAGCTCTTCCTCCGGCACTACGGCGACGATCCGGCGATGGCGGATGCCGCGGGCGACGGTGCACGCTCGAGCTCCGCCGCCGGTTCCGAGGCGTCGCGGTGACCCCGATCGGGCTGCTGGTCCCGCTCGTCGCGCAGCGCGCGCGGCGGGATCGGCTGCAGCTCGTGCTGTGGATCGTCGGAATTGCGGGCCTCGGGCTCATGGCGACGACCGCCGTCGGCAGCACCTTCGGCGACGTGTCGGAACGCGAGTCCATCCTGCGCCTGACGATCGTCGCGCCCGCGATCCTGATCTTCCGCGGCACGCCGAACGGAGCCGGCGAGGGCGAGTTCGCGGTCTTCCTGATCCTCGCGTTCCTCTGCCTGATGGCGGGTCTCATGAGCACGTTCCTCGCGGTGCGGCACACGCGCGCCGACGAGGAGCAGGGCCGCGCCGAACTCGTCGCCGCGACGCCGGCCGCGCGCACGCTGCCGACCGTCGCCACGGTCGTGCACGGGGTCCTTGCGAACGTCCTCCTCGCGATCGCCGTGGCGATCGCGTTCATGGCGAGCGGCCTGGATGCCGCGGGCTCGTCGGTCGCGGGCCTCGCCGTCGGGGCGACCGGTGTCGCCTTCCTCGGCGTCGGACTCGTCGCGGCGCAGTTGTTCCGCACGTCGCGCAGCGCGAACGCGCTTTCCGTCGCGCTCGTGCTGGCGGCGTACGTCGTCCGCGGGCTCGGCGACGCGCTCGGCGAGGCATCCGACGACGGGCTCTCCCGCACCGCCGCATGGCCGAGCTGGCTCTCGCCGATCGGGTGGGCGCAGCGGACCGAGCCGTTCGACGCGAACGACCTGATGCCGCTGCTGCTCTCGATCGGACTCGCCGCGTTGCTCGTCGGGCTCGTGTTCGTGTTCCAGTCGGCGCGCGACAGCGGTGCGAGCCTGCTGCCCGGCCGCCCCGGTCGAGCCACGGCCGGCCCGTTGCTCCGCGGTCACGTGGGACTCGCCTGGCGCCTGAACGCCGGCGCGATCGCGGCCTGGGCCGTCGGAGCGGTGGTCGCCGGCGCGCTCGCGACCACCCTCACGCCCCTCGTGGACCAGATCGGCTCCGACGCCCCCGCGATCGCGGAGACGCTGCGGCAGGTCGCCGGACCAGGCGCCTCGCTCGAGGAGGCGTTCACGGTCACGTTCTTCTCGATGGTCGGCATCCTCGCCGCGGCCGCCGCGCTGCAGGCCGTCATGCGCGCCCGACTCGAGGAGGCGCACGGCTCGGCGGAGCCGGTGCTCGCGACGCCCGTGCCGCGGCGCGCCTGGCTCGGCGGATACACCGTCATCGGCGCACTCGCGATCCTCGTGATCCTGGCACTCTCCGCGGCAGGCGCGCTGCTCGGCGCGCTCGCCTCCGACGACCCGGCGGCCTCGGCGGAGAACGCCCTGAAGTCGGCCCTCGCGCAGGCGCCGGCCGCACTCGTCTTCCTCGGCCTGGGCCTCGTCGTCTTCGTGCTCGCGCCGCGCCTGACGATCCCCGTCTCCTGGGCGCTCCTCGCGGCCGGCGCGTTCCTCGGCATCTTCGGCGAGCTGCTCGGCCTGCCCGAGTGGATGCACGACCTGTCGCCGTTCGCGCACTCGCCGCTGCCCGTCGGCGGCGAGGTCGACTGGACGGGCGGATTCTGGATGCTCGGGATCGCCGCGGCGGCGGTCGCGCTCGCCGTCGTCGCGATGGGTCGCCGCGAGCTCACGACCGACGGCTGAGCGGACCCACGTAGCCTTGAGGCGTGGACTGCGCCTACTTCGACGCGGGGCGCTGCCGTTCGTGCACGCTCATGGGGCGGCCGTACCCCTCGCAACTCGCCGACAAGCAGGCGCACGCCGAGGAGCTGCTCGCGCCATTCGAGGTGCCCGTGTGGCTGCCACCCGTCGCCTCGGGCGACCGGGATTACCGCAACAAGGCGAAGATGGTCGTCGGCGGCACGGTCGACGACCCGACGATCGGCATCCTCGACGCCGACGGCCACGGCGTCGACCTGCAGGCGTGCGGAATCTGCTCGCCGGGTCATCGCGCCGCCTTCCCGGTGCTCGCCCGGTTCATCACGCTCGCCCGCCTCACGCCCTACGACGTGACGGCACGCCGTGGCGAGCTGAAGCACCTCATCGTCACCGAGTCGCCCGACGGCGAGCTCATGGTGCGGTTCGTGCTGCGCTCGACCGAGCCGCTCGGGCGCATCCGGAAGCACCTGCCGGTGCTGCTCGCCGAACTCCCGCAGGCGCGCGTCGTCACCGCGAACCTGCTGCCCGAGCACAGGGCCGTGCTCGAGGGCCCCGACGAGGTCGTGCTCACCGAGGCCGACACCCTGCCGATGCGGCTGAACGACGTCACGATGCACCTGCGGCCGCAGAGCTTCTTCCAGACGAACACGGCCATCGCCGAGGCGCTCTACGCCGAGGCGCGCGACTGGATCCGCGACGTCGCGCCCGAGGACGCCTGGGACCTGTACTCGGGCGTCGGCGGCTTCGCGCTGCACCTCGCCGGCGGCGAGACGGCCGTGACCGGCATCGAGACGAGTGTCGAGGCGGTCGCGAGCGCCGAGCTCAGCCGGACGGATGCCGCGCTCTCGCGGGTGCGCTTCGCCGCGGGCGACGCGACCGAGTTCGCGTTGGGCGCGGCATCCGCCCCCGACCTCGTCGTCGTGAACCCGCCGCGCCGCGGGATCGGCGCAGAGCTCGCGGGCTGGCTCGAGCGGTCGGATGCCGCGCACGTGCTCTACTCGTCGTGCAACGTCGCGTCGCTCGCGAAGGACCTGTCGGCGATGCCGTCGCTCCGCCCGGTCAGGGCGCGAGTGTTCGACATGTTCCCGCAGACGACGCACTTCGAAGTCATGGTGCTCCTCGAGCGCAGGTAGTGACGGGTCAGGCGCCGGCGGCGAGCTCGCGCGCGCGGGCGAGCGCGGCATCCGTCGCCCGACCGAAGAGCTCGGCGAGGTCGGCCGACTCGAGCACCGCGATGGCGCGCTCGGTCGTGCCCTTCGGGCTGGTGACCCGTCGGCGCAGCTCCGCCGGGTCCTCACCGGATGCAGCGAGCAGCTCGCTCGCGCCCCGGAAGGTGCCCTGCACCATCACCGCGGCCTGCTCCGGCGTGAACCCCTTCGCGATCGCCGCCTGCTCGAGCGCCTCGATGAGCAGGAAGACGTAGGCCGGTCCCGACCCGGAGACCGTCGACAGCGCGTCGAGCTGGGACTCGGGCACGACGAGCACCTCGCCGACGGTCTCGAACAGCGCGACGACGAGGGCGAGGTCCTCCTCCGTCGACCGGGTTCCGGCGGAGACGCCCGTGACCGCGCGGCCGACGACCGCGGGGGTGTTCGGCATCGTCCGCACGACCGAGACGTGCGACGGGAGGTGCGCCTCGAACGTCGCCACGGTGACGCCGGCGGCGACGCTCACGACGATCGCTCCGGGCTCGAGCGCATCGGCGATCTCGTCGAGCAGGTCGGGCACCATCGCGGGCTTCACGGCCACGACGACGAGCTTCGCACCGGCGACCGCACGGCGGTTCGCCGCGGCATCCGTCTCGGTCGCGAACGCCGTCACGCGCGGCTCGTCCGCGAACTCGGCCGAGCGCGCCGCGCTGCGGTTCGTGGCCGTGATGGCCGCCGCGGAGACGTGCGGCTGGAGCAGTCCGGCGAGCACCGCACGGGCCATCGATCCGGCGCCGAGGAAGGCGATCGCGGGCAGGTCAACGGGTTGCGAGGGGGCCATGCCAGCCATCCTAGGATTGGCGCATGAGCGCATCCGGCGGCACGAAGGCGATCCTGGCGGCATTCCTCGCGAACACGGGCATCGCCCTGACGAAGTTCATCGCGTGGTTCTTCTCCGGGTCGGCATCGATGCTCGCCGAGGCCGTCCACTCCGTGGCCGACGCCGGCAACCAGCTGCTGCTCTTCTTCGGCGGCCGCCAGGCCAAGCGCGAGGCCGACCGCGAGCACCCGTTCGGCTACGGGCGCGAGCGCTACGTGTACGCGTTCGTCGTCTCGATCATCCTCTTCTCGGTCGGCGGCGTGTTCTCGATCTACGAGGGCGTCGACAAGCTCACGCATCCGCACGAACTCGAGGTGCCGTGGCTGCCGATCCTCGTGCTCGTCATCGCGATCGTGCTCGAGTCCCTCTCGCTGCGCACCGCCGTGAAGGAATCGAACCAGATCCGCGGCAAGCAGAACTGGGTGCAGTTCGTCCGACGCGCGAAGGCGCCCGAGCTCCCCGTCGTGCTCCTCGAGGACGTCGCGGCCCTGACCGGTCTCGCCTTCGCGCTCCTCGGCGTCGGCCTCACCGTGATCACCGGCAACTCGGTGTTCGATGCGATCGGCACGCTGATGATCGGCACGCTGCTCATCATCGTCGCGATCATCCTCGGCATCGAGACGAAGAGCCTGCTCGTCGGCGAGGGCGCGAACGAGGCCGACGTGGCGAAGATCCGGCAGGCGATCATGGCCGGGCCGGAGGCCGAGCGGATCATCCACATGAAGACCCTCTACCTCGGGCCCGACGAGCTGCTGGTCGCCGCGAAGCTCGGATTCCACGGCGGCGAGACCCTCGCCGAGGTATCGACCGCGATCAACGTCATCGAGCAGCGCATCCGCAACGCGGTGCCCGCTGCGCGCGTGATCTACGTCGAACCCGACATCTACGTCGATCCGAACCTCACCGCGCCGCCCACCGACGCCATCGTCATCAAGGGCCTCGAATGACGGATACCGCCGGCACGGCCGGCCGCCCCATCGCCCTGGTGCTCCGGCACGACTCCGCGATCGGCCTCGGCAACCTCGGGCCGACGCTCGAGGCGCACGGCTACGAGATCCGGTTCCTCGACGCGCCCGAGGAGGCCGTGACCGCGGTCGACCCGCTGGCGCCGGACCTCGTCGTCGTGCTCGGCGGCGACGAGGGCGTCTACCAGGCCGACGAGTACCCGTACCTCGCCGACGAGCTCGACCTGCTGCGAGCTCGCATCGCCGCCGAGGCGCCGATCTTCGGGGTCTGCCTCGGCGCGCAGCTGCTCGCGGCGGCGCTCGGCGCCGACGTGTACCGCGGCCCGCGCAAGGAGGTCGGATGGCTCGGCGTCGACCTCACCGACGCGGGCGAGGTCTCGCCGGTGCGGCACGCACGGGGCGTGCGATTCGTGCAGTGGCACGGCGACACGTTCGACCTGCCCGAGGGGGTCGAGCGCCTCGCCGGCTCGTCGCAGTACGCGAACCAGGCGTTCCGTCGCGGCGACTGGCTGCTCGCGGTGCAGTTCCACCCGGAGGTCGACCGCGGGATCCACGACGACTGGCTCGCGGCCTGGGGCGACGAGCTGCCGGAATACGGACTCGACGTCGCGGAGATGCGCGAGCTCCAGGCGACCTGCGGCCCGGCCGCCGAGACCGCCTCGGCCGCGATCCTCGGGGAGTTCGTCGAGCAGCTCGCCCGCCGCGGCGCGCTTCCGCGCGCGAGCTGACCGCGCACGCTCGCCCCGTCTCGCGCGCTCAGCCCGCGCCGGTCGGCCGGCGCAGCGGATCCTCGAAGAAGTCGCGCAGCAGGCGCGCCGCGGCATCCGCCTCGACCCCCGCGTGGACCTCGACGCGGTGGTTCAGCCGCCGATCGCGCAGCACGTCGTACACCGAGCCGGCGGCGCCGGCCTTCTCGTCCCAGGCGCCGAACACGACGGTCGGGACCCGCGCAGCCAGGATCGCCCCGGCGCACATCACGCAGGGCTCGAGCGTCACGACGAGCGTGCAGTCGGTGAGGTGGCGGTCGCCGGTGACGCGTGCGGCCTCGCGGATCGCGAGCAGCTCGGCGTGCGCGGTCGGGTCCTCGTGGAGTTCGCGCTCGTTGCGCCCGGTCGCGACGACCTCGCCGTCGCGGATCACGACGGCACCGACGGGCACGTCGCCCGTGTCGAGGGCGGCGGATGCCTCGGCGAGGGCGAGTCGCATCCACTCGACGTGCTCAGGGCGCTGCACCGGCATCCGATCGACCCTTCTCAACGGCGGAACCCCCGCAACTAGAATCGAGCCTATGCGAGTCCACGTTGCCGACCACCCGCTCGTCACCCACAAGCTCACGGTGCTCCGCGACGAGACGACGCCGTCCCCGGTGTTCCGCTCGCTCGTCGAGGAGCTCATGACGCTCCTCGCCTACGAGGGCACGCGCGAGGTGCGCGTCGAGCCGGTCGACATCGTGACGCCGGTGGCGCCGACGACGGGCGTGCGCATCGCCGACCCGAAGCCGCTCATCGTGCCGATCCTCCGAGCGGGGCTCGGCATGCTCGACGGCATGGTCACCCTGCTGCCGTCGGCCGAGGTCGGATTCCTCGGCATGGCCCGCAACGAGGAGACACTCGAGCCGACCACGTACGCCGAACGCCTGCCCGACGACCTCTCCGGCCGCCAGTGCTTCGTGCTCGATCCGATGCTCGCCACGGGCGGCTCGCTGATCGCGGCGATCGACTTCCTGCTCGCGCGGGGCGCGACGGATGTCACGGCGATCTGCATCCTCGCCGCGCCCGAGGGGCTGCAGGCCGTCGAGCAAGCCATGGCCGGTCGCGAGGTCACGATCGTGCTCGGTGCGGTCGACGAACGGCTCAACGAGCACGGATACATCGTCCCGGGCCTCGGCGACGCCGGGGACCGGCTGTACGGCACCGTCTGAGCCCTTCCCGAGCCGCACGCGTCACGACGTGGCGCGGGTGGTGGCCTCGTGTTACGGACTCCTCTCCTCGCAGGATCTTCGCAGTGAGACACGCCGTCGCGCCCACGTTCCGGCAACATTCGATGATTCGATCCGATCTCGAAGGATCTTGCGTGACCGAGCGTGGCTGGTCGGGACCTCCCCCGTGCCGGTCCCGCGACGCGCACCGCGTGCGATGTCATGCACGGTCATCGGGCGGTCACGGTTTGACACATCCGAGCGCCTGGGTTTGACTTTCGCCCATGACTGACACCGCACGCTCGCTGACCGCCCTCGAGGCTCAGTGGACTCCCGGCACGATGATGCCGGCGCGTGCGCCCATGTGTTGTCGAATGTGCCGCTGACCAGCGAACCCCCGCCGAGCACGCGACCGACCCCATCCGGATCGGAGCGGCTCCGTCGAACCCGATCTCCTCGAGTGGGTTCTCCTCGGCCCGATCGGGCCACTCGCTCCGACCCCGCCGAGACGGGGCCGTCGACGCATCTTCAGCACAAGGATCCGCCATGTCTCTCACCCTCGCTCCCGCCGTCCGCACCGCTCACCCCGTCGCCCGCCCGGCCCACCCGGTCGCGTACCGGCCCCAGCCCGCCGCTGCGCGGCCCGCACCGGCGGCGACTCAGGCGCCCGCTCAGGCACCCGCTCCGGCGCCCGCATCGGCGGCCGCCCCTGGGGCCTCCTCCGCTCCGCGCCCGCGCGCCGTGCCGGAGGGCACCGAGGCACGCGGGTTCGTCCTCTACGTCGGCATCGACGAGCTCAAGGCTGCAGCCGACGGCACCAGCCTGCACCGCATCGTCGAGGCGCTCCGCACCCTCACGACCGAGCTCGCGCCCTCCGCCGAGACGTACGCAGCGGTCGCGCTCGCGCCCGAGGGCGCCGGCGGGCGCGACGTCGACGTCGTGCGCCTCGCCCTGCAGGACCCTGCCGCGCTCGCGCGGCAGCGCGAGTCGCAGGGCCTCAGCGACGACGCCGACCGCCACCCCGATGGCGTCATCATCGACATCTCGCGCAAGCGCGTACTGCTCGACGGTGAGCCCGCCGGACTGACGTACAAGGAGTTCGAGCTCCTGCAGTACCTCGTCCTCCGCGAGGGCCGCACGATCGACCGTCACGAGCTCATCGACGGGCTCTGGGCGGGTGACGACGAGATCCCGAACGAGCGCACGATCGACGTGCACATCCGCCGGCTCCGCTCGAAGCTCGCGCATTACCAGGACATCGTCCGCACCGTGCGCGGCGTCGGCTACCGCTTCGATCGCCACGCGGACGTCTCGATCCGCCAGGCGTCGACGCCGAGCCCCGACGTGTTCTGAGTTCGGAGGCGGTCCGAGCGGACGGCCCGTGCTCCACGCCGGATCGAGCCCGCGGCTGGTGGGCGTGGCCGATCAGCCGAACGCGTAGGCGAGCAGGTTCAGCGCGATCGCGCCGATCGCGACCACTCCGCCGACGACGGCCGCTGCGACGCCGCTGCGATGCCCTCGCCCCGCCGCCCGGATGCCGAGGACCAGCGCCGCGACGGCCGGTGCGACCAGGATGGCGATCGACATCAGGCCGATCGGGAGGACGAGTGACACGGGCGGACGCCCGGCGGTCCCGTCGCCGTATCCGGCCGCGCCGAGCAGTGCACCGCCGACCAGCGTCGCACCGACGTACGCGACCGGGATGAGCCCGACGCACACCCAGGCCCAGGCGACGGTGGCTCGCCCCGCCTCCTGCTCGACTTCGTCCGTGCCCATGAGGACCTCCTGCCCTCATCGTGCGATGATGATCGGGTCCGTATCCGGGTCGAAGGTCACCTTCCTCGAAGCGGAGTCCATCGGCGCCGTCCCCTCGAAGTCGTCCCGCATTCGGGGCACATTCCACTAGCGCCCGTTACCGATCCGTTATATATTCGAAGAGCACCGGCTGTTTGCTGTGGCGGTCGGTGCGGAATGTGATTGCAGGACACTCTTGGTGCAAGGGAGAGGGCCGGTCGTCAGCCTCTACGACCGGCCCTCAACCGTCTCCGCCCCCAGTTGAGGGGGCGCCGCCGCGCCATCCCGCCCATCGGCGCTCCGGTGAAGTCCATGCGTCCCTATCCTTGGTCTCATCGGCGACCACCGGTCGCCTGCTGCGATGAGAGGAGCCGGGGTTGGCGGATCGCGCAATAGCCGTGGCGGCATGGGAGGCGCTCTTCCGCGCCCAGGTCTCGATCATGCGACGACTCTCGGCGGAGTTTCCGACCGAGGTCATGTCGCTGAACGAGTACGACGTGCTCTTCAACATCTCGCGCGCACCCGGTCGCCGCCTCCGACTCAAGGAGCTCAACCGCCACGTCCTCATCTCGCAGCCGAGCGTGAGCCGGCTCGTCGACCGGCTCGCCGCGCGCGGCTGGGTCGAGAAGAGCCACGACCCCCTCGACGGCCGCGGCACGATCGTCGAGCTGACCGCCAAGGGCTTCCAGGAGTTCCGCCGCGCCGCCATCCACCACATGGAGGCGATCACCGATCGCGTCGGGGGGACGCTCGACGAGGCGGAACTGCATCAGCTCATCGCGCTGTGCGATCGGCTCCGCGAGGCGCAGGGCCCGACGCCGGCCGGCCCGCACGCCGACGAGTGATCCCGCATCGAGCGGCCGACGGCTTCCCCAGCATGAGAAGACGGTGGGACGGGAACCCTACCTCCCGCCCCACCGCGGCCTCACAGGAGGCCCTCCCCGCCGAGCGACCCGAACTGAGCTCGGCGAGCCACCTCCCGAGCGACCGTGCTGGGACATCCGGTCGCATTCGCCGCGGTGCAGCGATCTGTCGGGTCGGGCCCCGACTCGGGTTTTGAGGAATCGTATCGTTCTGCGAGCGCCGCGGCAGTGCCCCAGAGCGGGGGTCATGTAACGGACACGACAGCCCGTATCGCCGGCGATCAGGCGGTCTCGCGCTGCCCGCCGGGCCAGTCGATCCAGTCTTCGTAGCCCGGGTGCTTGCGCAGCCACGCGGCGATGAACGGGCACCGCGGGATGATGCGTTCCCCCCGGCGGACGGCGTCCTCGACCACGTACCTGGCGAGGATCGACCCGAGGCCCCGACCCTCGAAGGCCGGGTCGACCACCGTGTGCGTGAAGATGATCCGGCCGGGACTCGCCCGGAACTTCGCGAAACCGGCCTGCCCGCCGCCGAGCAGGAGGCGATAGCGCGTCGCCTCCTCGTCGCGGACGATCTCGACGTCGTCGTCGGTCACGGGGTCTCCTCTCCGCGCGGGCCGCTCGGCCCGCAGGCTCATCAGGTGGAACGCGCGAGGCTCGGCTGCATTCCCGTCGGTGGGGCGCCTCCGAACGCGAACGTCGGGATCCCCGCCGTTCGGACGCGGTCGCCGAGCGCGATCGCCCCGCTCGTGGGCACGGGGATCGGGCCGCGGTCCGACGGGGCTCGAACGGGCAGCTCGGCGCGCACGGGAGCGTCGGCCCTCACGTCGGCGTCGACGCGCTCGGGGTGGGTCGTCACGACGAGCGCGATCAGCCACACGAACACGAGCGCGAAGGCGACGACCTCGAAGACGGTGAGCGAGGCCCAGCCGAGTGCGTCGTAGACGACCCAGGCCAGCACCTCCGTGACGAGTGTCACGATCGACGTGACCACGAGCCTGCGCGGCATCCGTCGCACCAACCACGGAGTGCCGGCTGCGAGCCCGAAGAACGCCGCACCGGCTGCGCTCGCGAACACGTTGTGCAGCGTCTCGTCGGCGTCGATGGGCACGAGCCCGACGCCCGCGAGCGCGAAGCCGATGATGCCGACCAGGCCGCGGACGATCGCGAGCGCCCCCCGACGAGCCCGGTACTCGGTTCTGGCGAGCCCCCGGACGAGCCGCCCGGCCATCGCGGCCATCGCCGCGCCCGAGAGCAGCAGGCCCGCGTTGAACCACACGGCCGCGACATCGTCGGACGTGCCGAGGGTGCTGAAGTTGCGCGCCCACCACTCGCCCGTTTCCGTGAGGCTCATGCTCGCGAGGCATCCGGCCGCCAGGAGCATCGCGACCACGTTGAAGGAGCGGTAGACGGCCACGCGGTGGGCGCGCAGATGGACGGCGCCCGTCGTGGCGCCGAGCCCGCCGGCGAGCGCCGCACAGGCGGCGAGGTGCCCGCCGGGGAACCCGGTGAACGCCTCCGCGGAGCTCCCCACGGCGAGCGCGGCGATCGTGGCCCAGACCGACGCGTTCGCGAACGCGCCGACCCCGGGGCTCGCCCACGGCACGACGCAACTCGCCCGCTCGGTGCGGCCATGGGACGGGACGGATGCCACGGTGAGCGCCGTCAGCAGGAGCAGCGCGACGAGCACGGCGACGGCGACGCACAGGACGTCGATGACGACGTGCCCCGTTCCGAGGCCGTCGTGCGAATGGGGGACGAGGGTGACCAACCGGGTCGCGGCGGCGATGGCGACGGCGACGGCGATCGCGACCATCGCTGAGATCAGGGCAGCATGACGGGCGACCGGCGCCTGGCCGGTGGTCGCGGCGCTCGCACCCCTCATAGTCGAACTCTCGATCGCGGGAATCTGACCGCTCAGAGCCTAACCGGAGGGAACCGTCCCGCCGTAGACCGTTTCCGGGGGACAGCGGGGATCCATGGCGGATTCACAGGCGCGGAACGGGGGCGACGCCGTCCGCCCGGGACGCGCTCGCGAGCCCCGGCCGGACCGCCGTCCGGACCGCGACGCGCTCAGTCGATCCGCCGACCACGACGCAGCACCGGCTCGACGTAGCCCGAGCCGTGATCGAGTTGGTAATCGAGGTTCACCGCGGCGTTGATCAGCGCGAGGTGGCTGAACGCCTGCGGAAAGTTGCCGAGCTGCTCGCCGGTGAGGCCGATCTCCTCGGCGTAGAGCCCGAGGTGGTTGGCGTAGGTGAGCATCTTCTCGAAGACCAGTCGCGCCTCGTCGAGGCGGCCCGAACGTGCCAGGGCGTCGACGTACCAGAACGAGCACAGCGTGAACGTGCCCTCGCCGCCGCTCAGGCCGTCGGGGCTGGCCGAGGGGTCGTAGCGGTACACGAGGCTGTCCGAGACCAGTTCGTCGTCGATCGCCTCGAGCGTCGACATCCATTGGGGGTCGCGCGGGGTGATGAACCCCATCAGCGGCATCCGCAGCAGCGACGCGTCGAGCACGTCGCTGCCCTCGTGCTGCACGAACGCCTGCCGCTCGGCGTCGAACCCGGTCTCCATGATGCGCTCGTAGATGCGGTCGCGCTCGTGCATCCAGCGGGTGAACGACGCCGGGCGTCCGTGCGCCTGGGCGAGGCGGATGCCCCGGTCGAGCGCGACCCACGACATGAACCGGCCGTACGTGAACTTCTGCGGGCCGCCCCTCGTCTCCCAGATGCCCTCCTCGGGCGTATCCCAGTGGTCGCAGAGCCAGTCGAGCATGTCGCGGACCTTCATCCACCCCGAGTGGGACAGCTCGACGCCGTGGGTGTCGGCGAGGTGGATCGAGTCCATCGCCTCGCCGTAGATGTCGAGCTGGAGCTGGTCGGAGGCGCCGTTGCCGACCCGGACCGGCCTGGACTTGCGGTAGCCGGAGAGGTGATCCATGACGGTCTCGGCGAGGTCGGAGGACCCGTCGACCCGGTACATGATCTTCAACGGCCCCGACTCGGTGCCGACGCTCTCGTGGATGCGCTGGAGGAGCCATTCGACGAACGCCTCGGCCTCCTGGCTGTAGCCGAGGCTCACGAGCGCGTAGACCGAGAACGACGCATCGCGGATCCACGTGTAGCGGTAGTCCCAGTTGCGCTCGCCTCCGACCTGCTCCGGCAGGCCCGTCGTCGGCGCCGCGACCAGCGCACCGGTCGGCGCATACGTCATCAGCTTCAGGGTGATCGCCGACCGGGAGACCATCTCGCGCCAGCGGCCCGTGTACGTGGAGCGGTCGTTCCACTCGCGCCAGAACCTGCGGGTCGCGAGGAACGTCTCGACGAGCTCGTCCTCGGAGACCTGCCGCGGCTCGACGTCGCCGGACTCGAGCATCACCCCGGTGAGCTCGCCGGTGCGCAACGTGATCGTGACCTTGATGCCCTCGCCGGCGACCTCGACCCTTCCCGCGCGGACGTCGCCGTGGAGGATCGGGTCGCCGACGCGGTGCAGGGTCAGCGTGAGGTCGTCGGAGACGAACTTCGCGCCCGGCCCCGCCGGGACCAGCCGATGCGGCGAGCGCCCGTAGTCGAAGCGCGGCTGGATCTCGCCCTCGAACGTCATCTCGCCGCGCACGACGCGGACCATGCGCACGATCACGTGTCGGTCCGTCGCCGCGCCGGTCGCGACGGGCATGAAGTCGATGACCTCGCCGACACCGGCGTCGGTGAGGAACCGCGTGATGAGGATGGCGGTGTCCGGGAGGTAGAGCTGCCGGGTGACGTACTCCATGCCGACGGGCCGCACCCGGAAGAAGCCGCCCTTCTCGGCGTCGATGAGCGAGCCGAACACGCTGGGGGCGTCGAACCTCGGACTGCAGAACCAGTCGATGGTCCCGTCGGTCGAGACGAGCGCCGCCGTCTGCAGGTCGCCGATGAGGCCGTGGTCGCTGATGTCGGGGTACCGCTTCGCCATGCATCGCCCCTTCCCCCACTGGGGATCGTGGCACGCATGCGAGCGAGGGGGCAAGGGCGGGTGGAGGACTCGGCCCGGATGGTGGAGGCTGAGCGCATGGCACGAATGGGAATCGACGCCGACGTCGACCTCGCCCGGATCCGTTCCGAGGGGCCGGCGGCATCCATCGGTCACGACGCCGACTTCGAACGGCGCCTCGCCTCCGCCTTCCCGGTACTCCACGGGTTGTTCCGACGACTCTACGGCGAACGGGACGACGCCCTCGACGTCCTCGGCGGCGTGATCGCCGACGCGTCGGACTCCTGGGCGGAGCGGGCGGCCGACCTCAGGCTCGCCGACGCCCGCCGGGAGCAGGATGCGACCTGGTACCTCTCGAACGGCATGCTCGGCGGGGTCTGCTACGTCGACCGCTACGCGGACGATCTCGCCGGAGTCCGCGCCCGCATCCCCGAGTTCGTCGAACTCGGCCTGACCTACCTCCACCTCATGCCGCTCTTCGCCGTCCCCGAGGGCAACTCCGACGGCGGGTACGCGGTGTCGAGCTACCGCGCCGTCGCGCCCCGGCTCGGCACGATCGACGACCTGCGCGACCTGGCCGGGGAACTCCGCGCGAACGGCATCTCGCTCGTGCTCGACTTCATCTTCAACCACACGGCGTCCGACCACGAGTGGGCCGTGCGCGCGGTGGCGGGCGAGCCGGGCTACGAGGACTTCTACCTGATCTTCCCCGACCGCACGATGCCCGACGCCTACGAGCGGACGGTGCGCGAGATCTTCCCCGACGACCATCCCGGCTCGTTCGTGCAGCTGGCGGACGGCCGGTGGATCTGGGCGACCTTCCACTCGTTCCAGTGGGACCTGAACTATGCGAACCCGGCGGTCTTCCGCGCGATGGCCGGCGAGATGCTGTTCCTCGCGAACCTCGGCGTCGACGTGCTCCGCATGGACGCGGTCGCGTTCATCTGGAAGCGGTTGGGCACGCCGTGCGAGTCGCTACCCGAGGCGCACCTGCTGCTGCAGGCGTTCAACGCCGTGCTCCGCATCGCGGCGCCCGGCCTGTTGTTCAAGTCGGAGGCGATCGTGCACCCCGACGAGGTCGTCGAGTACATCTCGCTCGCGGAGTGCCAGCTCTCGTACAACCCGCTGCAGATGGCGCTCACGTGGGAGGCGCTCGCGACACGCGACCCGCGGATGCTCCGGCAGGCCCTCGAACGTCGGCACGCCCTGCCCGACGGCTGCGCGTGGGTGAACTACGTGCGGGGCCACGACGACATCGGCTGGACCTTCGCCGACGAGGACGCCGCCGAGTTCGGCATCGACGGCTTCGACCACCGGCGCTTCCTCAACGCGTTCTACGTGAACCGGTTCCCGGGCAGTTTCGCGAGGGGCGTCCCGTTCCAGGAGAACCCGCGCACGGGCGACGCGCGGGTCGCCGGCACGACGGCCTCGCTCGCGGGCATCGAGGCCGGGGACCCGCACGGCGTCGATCGGGTGCTGCTCGCCCACGCGATCGCACTCTCGACGGGTGGGATCCCGCTCGTCTACCTCGGTGACGAGGTCGCCCAGCTGAACGACTACGGCTACGTCGACGATCCGGCGACGGCCGACGACAGCCGCTGGGTCAATCGACCGCGGCGGCCGGTCGCCGCCTACGCCGCGCGGCACGACCCCGTCACGACGGCGGGCGCCGTGTACTCGGGACTCACCCGGTTGATCCGCGTGCGACGCGGAACGCCGGAGTTCGCGGGCGGTCGGCTCGTGCCGTTCGATCCGAAGCACCCCACGGTCCTCGCCTACCAGCGCCCGGGGGCGACGGATGGCTCGGCCGCACCCGGCGAGACGGCCACCGTGCTCTGCCTCGCGAACGTCGGCGACGCACCCGCGGCGATCGACGCGCTCACGCTCTCGGGGTTCGCGCCCGACGCGCACGAACTCATCACCGACCGGCGGGTCTCGCTCGAGCGCGGCATCGTGCTCGAGCCGTGCCACATCGCGTGGCTGCGAGTGCGCGCCGCCGAGGAGCCGCCTCGGTTCTGAGCGTCTCGGCGGTGCGTCATCCGTGAGCCCGATGCTTCGGCACCGACGGAAGAAGCCCCGGACCCCGCACGTTCTGCGGGATACCGGGGCTTCGCTCTGCGCGCCCGGAGGGACTCGAACCCCCAACCTTCTGATCCGTAGTCAGATGCTCTATCCATTGAGCTACGGGCGCATGGGATGTCGCCCGGATCCTCTCGGCTCATCAGGCAACCCGGTTACTCTATCCCACGTCGCGCCCCCACGCCAATCGGGTGCGTCTGCCCGGGCGCGTCGCCGTTCGCGGCGAGCGCAGGCATCGAGCCGCGCGAGCGGCGCCCGCGTGGATCCGAGCGTATCCACCATCGGAAGCCGATGATCGTGAGGCACGCGACCGGCACTAGCATTCCGCCATGGGCAAGCTGATCTACAACTCCTCGAACCGCGAGATCGAGATCGAGGACCGCACGCTCGCGCACCTGCGAGTCGCGATCATCAACAAGCTGCGCCGGTCCGAGAGCTTCGCCATGACCTGGGAGCACGGCATCGAGCACGGCAGCGGCCGCACGACGCTGTGGCTGCACGAGTCGGTGCCGCTGCAGTTCGTGTTCAGCGGCAACCGCCCCCCGAAGCTCAACCGGCTGTGGATCGAGCAGATGCTCCTCTCCGCCAACAGCACGGTCGGCCTGCAGAACGTACCCGAACCCGAGGAGAACGAGCCGTTCGACTTCGAGTGAGCCCCGTCGCGCACTCGCCGGCCCGCGACCTCCGTCGGCACTCCTCCACCGGCACTCCCCCACCGGCGCGATAACAGCCGTCCCGATCGACGGCAACCCCTCGATCCCCGGTCCGCACCGTGCCTACGGTGGCCGCCCGGCGCGCATCCGCGCGTCGTGACGACGGAAGGGAGATCGCCATGAGCACGACCGTGACCGCCGACATCGAGGTGGGCGTCCCGATCCGCACGGCCTACGACCAGTGGACGCAGTTCGAGACGTTCCCGCAGTTCATGAGCGGCGTGGACTCCATCCGCCAGGTCGACGACGCCACGACCCACTGGGTGGTGTCCGTGGGCGGCGCGACCCGCGAGTTCGACGCCGACATCTCCGACCAGGTGCCCGACGACCACGTCGCCTGGCACAGCACCACGGCCGAGGTGGACCACCGCGGACGGGTCGAGTTCCGACCCGTGTCGGCCGACCGCACCCGCGTCGACGTGACGCTCGAGTGGGAGCCCGAGGGTCTCGTGGAGAAGGCGGGCGCCGCGCTCGGCCTGGACGACCGGCAGGTCGAGCACGACCTCCGGAGGTTCAAGGAGTTCGTCGAGTCCCGCGGTGCCGAGACCGGCGCCTGGCGAGGCGAGCTCCACCAGGACGACCGGGAGACGTCGAGTGCGGCCGGCCTCGCGGAGACGCCGGGCACCGACGGGATCGTCGGCGAGGACCCGGACCTCCGGCCCTAGTCGTCCGCCGGGTCGGGCCCGCCGTCGGCGGTGCCCGACTCGGGGTCGAGCTGCTCGGGCACGAGCTGGATGCCGCCCGTGGAGTTGGCGCTCCGCATGAGCTCCTCGAGGTAGTCGCGGCTGAGCTCGGGCGGTTCAGGGTCGTCGAAGACGAATCGCAGCGGGATGTTCGGGTGGAGCCAGAGCGTGCTCCGCCCGTCCGGCTGGTCCTCGGGGTGCTGCCACGACACCGTGAAGGACTCGCCTCGTCGGAGCTTCGTGACCACCGCGACCTGCAGGTGCGCCAGCGCCCGGTCCTCGATCCCGATCGGCGTACCGGCGTTGCCGTAGTACAGCGTTCCCATGCCGACGAGGCTACCCCGCTCCCGTAGACGCCGGGCCGTGGTCATCGAGCGCACCTCCTGCCGGCGCCGTCAACCCCCTCGGCCCAAGTCGGCCGCGCGCGTAGCGTGACGGGACGGACACCCGAACGAGGAGGGCCCGTGCGCGATCACCTGATCGATCCGACCACGAAGCACACCGCTGAACCGTTCCCGCAGCAGGAGCAGTTCCCACCCGGCCTGACCCCGCGGATGACGCCGCAGCCCGACCATGGCGAGTACAGCTACCGCGGTTCGGGCCGGCTCGCCGGCCGTCGGGCCCTCATCACCGGCGGCGACTCCGGCATCGGCAGGGCCGTGGCGATCGCGTTCGCCCGCGAGGGCGCGGACGTGGCGATCTCGTACCTGGCCTCCGAGCAGGAGGACGCCGACGAGACCGCGTACTGGGTCCGCGATGCCGAACGACGTGTCGAGCTGCTGCCCGGCGACCTCGTCGACGAGCAGCACTGCGCCGACCTCGTCGACCGGACGTGCGACGCGTTCGGCGGAATCGACCTGCTGATCCTGAATGCGGCCCACCAACGCGACCGCGGCGGCATCGACGAGGTCCCGACCGACGGCTTCGACGAGGTCATGCGCGTCAACCTCTACTCGAGCGTGTTCCTCGCGCGCGCCGCCGTGCCGCGCATGGACGCCGGGTCCTCGATCATCACGACGTCGTCGATCCAGGGCTTCGACCCGTCATCCCGTCTCGTCGACTACGCGATGACGAAGGCGGCCCTCGTGGCGTTCACGAAGGCCCTGGCCCAGGAGCTCGGGCCGCGAGGCATCCGCGTCAACTCTGTCGCGCCCGGGCCGATCTGGACACCGCTCATCCCGTCGACCGGGTGGCCCGACAAGCTGCCGAAGTTCGGGCAGGACACGCCGCTCGGCCGAGCCGGGCAGCCGGCCGAGCTCGCGGGCGCCTACGTCTACCTCGCGTCCGACGACGCGTCGTTCACGTCGGGCGCGATCCTGCCGGTCACCGGGGGCACGCCCCTCTGACCGGCGACACCACCCCGCGCGGAAGGAAGGAGAACCGACATGCCCGGCAACCGACGAGGACAGGGCTCGCTGAAGGACCCGGAACTGTACGAGGAGCTCCGCGACGGCGGCGCCTCCAAGGAGAAGGCCGCCCGGATCTCCAACGCGGCGGCGGCACGGGGCCGCGCGGCGGTCGGAAGGAAGGGAGGCGAGTCCGGCAGCTACGACGACTGGACCGTGCCCGAGCTGAAGAAGCGCGCCAAGGAGCTCGGCCTGACGGGCTACAGCGACAAGCGGAAGGGCGAGCTCATCGACGCCCTCCGCAACCACTGAGGGGCGAGGGATGCCGCGGCTGCGACGCGTCGAACCGTACGCGTCACCCGGCCTGACGCGCCGTCGCAGCGGCCGCGGGTTCACGTACCGCCACGACGACGGCTCGCCCACGGACCGCGCCGACCGCAACCGGATCGCGGACCTCGCGATTCCGCCGGCGTGGACCGACGTGTGGATCGCCGAGGCGCCGAACGCGCACATCTTGGCGGTCGGCGTCGACGCGGCCGGCCGCCGCCAGTACCTGTACCACCCGGTCTGGCGCGAGCGGCAGGACGCGGAGAAGTTCGAGCGGATGGCTGCGCTCGCCGAAGTGCTGCCCGGCGCCCGTCGCGGGGTCCGCCGCGACCTCGCACTCGGGGAACTGCTGCGCGAGCGCGTGCTCGCCGCGGCGTTCCGCACCCTCGACCTCGGCGCCATCCGCATCGGCTCGGAGGAGTCGCTCGCGCAGGCCCGCAGCCGCGGGCTGACGACCCTGCTCGTCCGGAACGCCCGGCTGGAGGGCCTCGATGCGGTGCGGCTGCGGTTCCGCGCGAAGGGCGGCATCGCGCAGGAGGTCGTGCTCGAGGACGCGGCGCTCGCGTCGTTCGTCGAGGGGATGTCGGGGCGCTCGCCCGCCTCGCGGCTCTATGCGTTCACGGAGGGACGGCGCATGCGGCCGCTCGGCCCGGTCGACGTCAACGAGGACATCCGGACGCGCACGGGCGGCGACTTCACGGCGAAGGACTTCCGGACGCTGCGCGGCACGATCGCGGCGGCCGACCGGCTCGCCGAACTCGGCACCGCGGGCACCGCACGTGCTCGCAGCGCCGCGGTCCGCGAGGCGATCGTCCGGGCGAGCGAGGTGCTCGGCAACACGCCGGCGATCGCGAAGGCGAGCTACGTCGACCCCCGGATCGTCACGGCATACGAGCACGGCCGACTGGTCGCGCTGCGCGGGGGCCGCGAGCGCGCGCTGCTGCAACTGCTCGTCGACGACGCCGGGTGATCCGCGTGCCGACCGTGCGTCTGCTGGGTATCGCCCCAACGTACGTCCGGCGGTACATATGCGCACGTACGCTTGCCATATCGACAACGGGCGAACGCCCGTGAGACACCGGCTGGGAAGTCGACGACGACGACGGGCCGGATCATCAGCACTTCACTCATCCCTGCATCGCACCTCGGTGCGATCCGCTCCACGAAGCCGCGGAGCGATCGCCCGGGCGTCACCCAGAGCTACTCCGCGCTGTCCCAGGTCATCAAGGAGAGCGGGCTGCTCCGCCGCACGCCCGTCTTCTACTCCCTGCTCGTGGGCGGCCTCGCCCTGGCGCTCGGGGGTGCGATCACCGGCTTCGTACTGCTCGGCGACTCCTGGTACCAGCTGCTCATCGCCGCCGCGCTCGGCATCATCTTCACGCAGTTCGCGTTCTTCGCCCACGAGGCGTCGCACCGCGCCGTGCTCGCCTCGGGCAAGGCCAACGACCGGGTCGGCCGCTTCGTCGCAACGGTCATGGTCGGCATCAGCTACCAGTGGTGGATGACCAAGCACACGCGCCACCATGCCAACCCGAACCGGGTCGGCAAGGACCCGGACATCGAGTTCGACACGATCTCGTTCATCGAGGAGGACGCGGCGAAGCAACGGGGCCTCATCGGCTGGATCACCCGCCGCCAGGGCTGGCTGTTCTTCCCCCTGCTGCTGCTCGAGGGCCTGAACCTGCACGTGACCTCGATCCGCTCGCTCTTCGAGCGTCGCGCGGTGCCCGGGCGCGCCCTCGAGCTCACCCTCATCGCGCTCCGGCTCGGGCTGTATGTCGCCGTCGTGTTCTGGGCCCTTCCGCTCGGCATGGCGTTCGCATTCCTCGGCGTGCAGCTGGCCGTCTTCGGCGTCTACATGGGGGCCTCGTTCGCGCCCAACCACAAGGGCATGCCGATCATCCCGGCCGACGCGAAGCTCGACTTCCTGAGCAAGCAGGTGCTCACGAGCCGCAACATCACGGGCCGCTGGACGAGCCCGCTCATGGGCGGCCTCAACCACCAGGTCGAGCACCACCTGTTCCCGAGCATGCCGCGCCCCCACCTCGGGCGGGCACGCGAGATCGTGCGCGAGCACTGCCGGTCACTCGGCATCCCCTACACCGAGACGACGCTCGTGGACTCGTACGGCATCGTCGTGCGGTACCTGAACCGGGTGGGGCTGTCGGCACGCGACCCGTTCGACTGTCCCGCTGCGGGCGAACTCCGGCGACGCTGACGCCGCCCGCCCCGGAACGGGACGACTATGCGGCCTCGACGGGCTTCGGTCCCGTCGGACGCTGCGCGGCCACGTGCTCGAGGTCGAGCACGATGCCGCCGCCCGAGTTCGCACCGCGCATGAGGTCCTCGATCCACTCGCGGTCCAGCTCGGGCGCCTCGGGCGTCTCGAAGACGAATCGGAGCGGGATGGCGGGGTGCAGCCACAGCGAACTGCGGCCGCGCGTCGAACCGTCGACGTGACGCCATGACAGGGTGAAGCTCTCGTTGCGACGGAGCTTCGTGGTGATGGCGATCTTCAGGTGGGCGAGGGCGCGGTCGTCGATCTCGATCGGCGTACCGGCGTCGCCGTAATACAGGGTTCCCACGGCTGAACACTAACCCCCGTCCGAGTGTCGGCGAAATCATCCGTTTCGACCGGGTCGCCCGGGGCTCGCGCCGGCGTTCCCCGGGCCGGGCCCGGACTCGGCCTGGACGTCGCCCGCCGCCTTGTCCGGCCTGAGGCCCCGCCAGCGCGGATGGCGCGCCACCCCGGTCCGCGTCCACTCGCCGAACTCGATCTCCCCGACCACCTCGGGTCGCACCCAGACGGCGTCCACCGCGTCCGCATCCGGGACCTCGATGAACGGCGAGGCCTCCTCCACGATCCCGTCGAGCACTCCCTGCAACCGCTCGGTCTCGCGTTCGCGTAGGCCGGAACCGACACGCCCCGCGTATCGCAGCCCCTCCGGGGTCGGCACGCCGACGAGCAATGAGCGGATGCGACCGACCCGGGTGCCCGACCCCACGCGATAGCCGCCGATGACGACCTCCTGCGTCCGCGAGATCTTGACCTTGACCCAATCGTCGCTGCGGACGCCCGGCGAGTAGCGGGAGCCGCGGCGCTTGGCGACGATCCCCTCGAGGCCGAGCCGGCGGGCCTCCTCGAGCGCCTCCTCGGCGCCGACCGCGACGGTCGGCGGGACATCGACGGGCACGTCGGCGTTCGGCCGCACGAGCCGTTCGAGTCGCTCCCGTCGGCGCTCGTACGGCTCGTCGGCCGTGGGTGTTCCCGCGACCTCGAGCACGTCGAAGAGGTGCAGCCTGACCGGCACGGACGCCGCGGCCGCGGCGATCTCGCGCGGCCTGCCGAGGTTCATCCGACGCTGCAGCAGTCCGAAGTCGGGGCGCCCCTCCTCGTCGAGCGCGACCACCTCGCCGTCGACCACGGCGTCCGCGCGGAGCGCGGACGCGAGCCCCGCGAGTTCCGGGTACGTGGCCGTCTGGTCGATCCCGTTGCGGCTGACGAGCTGTGCGACGCCGTCCTCGACGCGGGCGATGACTCGGATGCCGTCCCACTTCCACTCGATCGCCCAGTCGTCGGACGCGACGAGCCCCGCGGTGCCGGGCACGGCGAGCATCGGCTTCGGCACGGGGTCGCGCGAACCCGCGGCCCGGCCCGTGCGCGCCGAGGGCGCCGTCCGTCGAGCGGATGCCGCCGGCCGCGGGCCCGTGCCGACCACCGCCGTCGCGGCAGGCCCCGCCGACGCATCCGCCCCGCCCGCACCGACGGCACCGCCGCGCTGCTCCTTCATCCGATGCAGCAGCCACTGGCTCTTCTCGCCGTCGCCCTGCGTGCGGATGAGCGCAAGACGCACGCGCCCGAGCGGGCCGCCGACCCGGCCGTGCAGCGTGAAGATCACCTCGTCGTCGCGCCACTTCTCGGTCTCGTAGGTGCCCGTGTCCCACACCGTCATCCCCCCGGCGCCGTACTGGCCGTCGGGGATCGTGCCCTCGAAGACGAGGTACTGCATCGGGTGGTCCTCGGTCTGGACCGCGAGGTGATTCGTGCCCGTGTCATCGGGCACGCCCTTCGGCACCGCCCAGCTCTTCAGCACCCCGTCGCGCTCGAGCCGCAGGTCGAAGTGCAGGCGCCTCGCGTGATGCTCCTGGATCACGAAATGCGGATCGCCGTCGTTCGCGACACCCCACGCCGAGTCGGGCATCGGCTCGGGCGTCGCGCCGGCGGTGCGCATCGAGAGGTAGGTGCTGAGCGGCCCGTCGGCGGATGCCCCGGTCACCTCGAGCATCGGGTCGCCGCGCTCGGCGACGATCGCGACCACCTCGTCGGCCTCGAGCTGGCGGAGGTCCGGATCCTCGAGCTCGTCCCACGTGCGGGGTGCGGCGACCGTCGGACGGAACCGCCCGCGGAGGGAGTACGGCGCGATCGTGGTCTTCTTGCCGTTGTTCTGGCTCCAGTCGATGAGCACCTTGCCGCCCCGGAGCGTCTTCCTCATGCTCGACACGACGAGGTCGGGGTGGTCGGCCTCGAGCGCCCGCGCGAGTTCGTGCGCGACCGCCGACACCTGCTCCGAGGTCTGCGCACCGTCGAGCGGGGCGTAGAGGTGGATGCCCTTGCTGCCGCTCGTGACCGGCACGAGGTCGAGCCCGATCGGGTGCAGGATGTCGCGGACCATCCGTGCGACCTCGGCGCACTCGGCGAGGCCGACGCCCTCGCCCGGGTCGAGGTCGAACACCATCCGGTCGGGGTTCGCGGGCGCGCCCGACGCATCGAAGCGCCACTGCGGCACATGCAGCTCGATGGCGCCCATCTGGGCGAGCCACACGAGCGTCGCCCGGCTGTCGGCGATCGGGTAGGTCTTGTCGCCGTCGGAGTGGTGCTGTACCCCGCGACGGATCCACTCGGGCGCGTGCTCGAGGTTCTTCTCGAAGAAGGCCTGCTCCGGACGGCTCGGGGTGCCGACCCCGTTCACCCAGCGCTTGCGCGTGATCGGCCGCCCCGCCACGTGCGGCAGCATCACGGGCGCGATCTCGGCGTAGTAGGCGATCATCTCGCCCTTGGCCATGCCGGTCTCCGGGTACATGACCTTGTCGAGGCTCGTCAGCCGGAGCCGACGTCCGTCGACGTCGACCAGCTGCGCGGGGCCCTGCGCCATGTGCCCATCCTGCCCGTCGAAACGGGCGAGGGGTATCGCTCGCGCCGGGCGAGGTGTGTACTGGGGGCATGCGAGCCGTGTGGAAGGGGGCGGTCACGTTCGGCCTCGTCAACGTGCCCGTCAAGCTGTACAGCGCCACCGAGGACCACGACGTGTCCCTGCACCAGGTGCACGACGCCGACGGCGGGCGGATCCGCTACCAGCGCGTGTGCGAGATCGACGGGGAGGTCGTGCCCTACCAGCACATCGACAAGGCCTACGACGACGGGGAGCGGACCGTCATCATCACCGACGAGGACCTCAAGTCGCTGCCCGCCGAGCGCAGCCGCGAGATCGAGGTCGTCGAGTTCGTGCCCACCGACCAGATCGACCCGATCATGTTCGACCGGAGCTACTACCTCGAGCCCGACTCGGCGTCGAACAAGGCGTACGTGCTGCTGCGAGAGGCCCTCGAGTCGACCGACCGCACGGCGGTGGTGCGGATGGCGCTGCGCCAGAAGACCCGGCTGGCGGCGCTCCGCGTCTTCGGCGACGTGCTCATGGTGCAGACCCTCCTGTGGAGCGACGAGGTCCGCGCGGCGAACTTCCCCGCGCTCGACGAGCCCGCGAAGATCACCTCGAAGGAGCTCGACCTCTCGAAGCAGCTCATCGAGAGCCTCTCGAACGACTTCCAGCCCGAGCAGTTCGTCGACGAGTACCAGCGGGAGCTCCGCACGCTGATCGAGGCCAAGCTCGAGCACGGCGACGCACTCGACACCGCGGCGACCTTCGGCGAGCAGGCCGAGGAGGAGGGTGGCGAGGTCATCGACCTCATGGAGGCCCTGCGCCAGTCGATCGCCGCGAAGCGCGGCGGCGGGGCGGATGCCGCGACGTCAGCGACGTCGAAGAAGCCGAGCGCGAAGGGGTCCGGCGCGAAGACCTCCGCCGCCAAGACGTCGGGCGCGAAGGCGTCGAAGTCCGACTCGTCCGGCGGGAAGCCGGCTGCGAAGGGCCGCACGAAGAAGGCCGGCTGACCCGGATCGTCAGGCGGGCGACGGAGCCGTCGGGTCCGCGAGCGCGCCGAGCGCCCAGGCGTAGTGGCCGCCGAGGCACTCGTGCGCGGGTTCGGCGAGCGTGGCGCCGTGCAGCCAGGCCCGCCCGTCGATGAAGATCTCGGCGTCGGTCATCGCGTCGAGCCGGGCGAGCGTGGAACCGTGGCTCGCTCGGAGACGTTCGCGAGCGGCCGCCGGGTCTCCGTCGTCGCGGTAGCGGTCGCGCAGGTCGCGGTTGAGCCGGTCGAGGTCGCGCCAGGTGTAGCCGTCGGCCGGGTAGGCGGGGACCTCGCCCGCCGCGTCGGCGGTGATCCAGCCGAGCAGCAGCACGTGCCAGGCGTGCAGGTGGTTGACCACGTCGACCGCGTCGCGGTCGCGCGGCTCGGGCGCGGCGGCAACCGTCATCGGCGCGTCTCGCGCGGGGAGCGCGACCCCGCCGAGGGCATCGAGCGCGCGCTCGAACTCGGCGAAGCGTTCGACCGCCTGGCGGACCAGTTCGGCGCGGTGCTGCGGGATGCTCACGCGCCCAGCCTACGATCCGTGCGCGACGGCGAGGATGGCGGCCGTCTGGGGCGGGAGTTCGAGCATGCGATCGGCCACGCCGTCGGCGAGCGCCGGGTCGGTCGCGAGCAGGACCTCGGCCGGCCCGTCGAGCTCGAGCCCCCACGGCGAGGCGCCGAGGTTCGCGAGCACCACGACCCGCTCGTGCGCATCGGGGGCACAGCGATCCATCCGGAACCGGGACGTCGCGTCATCCGCCCACGCCGTCGTGTGCTCGAACGCGGGGTCGGTGAGCTCGGGCCGTGCCCGGCGGAGGGCGAGCAGTCGGCGGTGGAGGTCGAGCAGGCGCGCGTGCACGCCGGCCGTCTGCGCCGGCTCCGACCAGTCGAGCTTCGACCGCCGGAACGTCTCCGGATCCTGCGGGTCGGGCACGAGCGACTCGTCCCATCCCATGCGCGCGAACTCCGCGATGCGACCCTCGGCCGTCGCGCGTCCGAGCTCGGGCTCGGGATGCGAGGTGAAGAACGCCCAGGGCGTCGAGGCGCCCCACTCCTCCCCCATGAACAGCATCGGCGTGGAGGGCGACGTGAGGTTCAGCACCGCGGCCACCGCCAGCCGGGCCTCGCCGAGCGCGGGCGAGAGCCGATCGCCGGCGGCGCGGTTGCCGACCTGGTCGTGGTCCTGCGTGAACGTCACGAGGCGCCAGGTCGGCACGGCGCGGTCGATCGGGTGCCCGTGGTCGCGCCCACGGAACGACGAGTACGTGCCGTCGTGGAAGAAGCCGCGCGTCGTCGTCTTCACGAGCGCGTCGAGGGGCGCGAAGTCGGCGTAGTAGCCCGCCGTCTCGCCCGTGAGGGCGACGTGCATGGCGTGGTGGTGGTCGTCGCTCCACTGCGCGGTCAGGCCGAAGCCGCCCGACTCGCGCGGCATGATGAGCGTCGGGTCGTTGAGGTCGGACTCGGCGATGAGCGTGAGCGGCCGGCCGAGGTGCGCCGAGAGCGCGTCGGCGTGCTCCGCGAGCTCGCGCAGGATGTGCCGCTCCGACCGGTCGCGAAGCGCGTGCACGGCATCGAGCCTGAGCCCGTCGACATGGAAGTCGCGCAGCCACATCATCGCGTTCTCGACGATGTACCGGCGCACCTCGGGCTCGTCGAGGTTCACCGAGTCGCCCCACGTGTTCCGCTCGGCCGTGCGGAGGTAGGGCCCGTAGCGGGGCAGGTAGTTGCCGCTCGGCCCGAGGTGGTTGTAGACCACGTCCTGGATCACCGCGAGCCCCCGTACGTGGCAGGCGTCGACGAAGCGCTGGTAGGCGGCCGGACCGCCGTACGCCTCGTGCACGGCGTACCAGAGCACGCCGTCGTACCCCCAGTTGTGCGTGCCGTTGAACGCGTTGACGGGGAGGAGCTCGACGAAGTCGACCCCCAGTTCGACGAGGTGGTCGAGGCGCTCGATCGCGGAGTCGAGCGTGCCGACGGGGGTCCAGGTGCCGACGTGCAGCTCGTACACGACGCCGCCCGCCAGCTGCCGGCCGGTCCACGCGGCATCCGCCCATCGGTGCGCGCCGAGGTCGAACGCGGCGCTCGACTGGTGCACGCCGAGCGGCTGCCGCAGCGAGCGCGGGTCGGGCAGCGCCCGATGGTCGTCGTCGAGCACGAACCCGTACTCGTCGCCCGGTTCGAGCTCGACGTCGGCGTGCCACCGGTCACGGTCGTCGCGCCGCATCGGCAGGTCGGGGCGGCCCGGGCGTCGCAGCGCGACCCGCGTCGGGATCGGGGCCCAGAGTTCGGGCGTCAACGCGCGACCCCCTCGCCGCGGGGTCGGTCGGCGTGTCCACCAGGGGCGTCGGGGGCGGGTGCCTCCGGCACGAGCAGGGCGACCGGGTAGTTCGCGAGCACCTCGGCGAGCGCGAGCCCGCCGTCGCCGTCGGCCGGGCCGCCGCCGTGCCGCCGACCCGTGAGCAGGTCGACGACCGGTCCACCCGCCGTGAGCACCGCCGTGTCGCCCCAGGCCCCGTCCGGCGCGGACGCCGAGGGCGCTCCGCCCACGCGTGCCGCGAGCCCCAGCGGCAGGCGGGTCGCGACGGTCACCGCCCCGCCCCGATCGAAGGCGATCGCATGCCGGGCCGCATCGCCGACGACCTCGAGCGGCCGGTACCGCGTGAACCACTCCGGATGGTCGCGGCGGGCGCGGAGCGCGCGCGAGGTGACGAGCAGCTTCGCGGCGCCCGTGGCACCCGTCGCCGGAAGCCCGCCGCGCCGCACGTCGTCGTCGAGGTCGGCGAGCATGCGACGCCGCAACCCGAAGTCGACCGCCCGCCGGTTGTCGGGGTCGACGAGGCTCGTCTCCCAGAGCTCGGACCCCTGGTAGACGTCGGGCACGCCGGGCATCGTGAGCTGCAGGAGCTTCGCCGAGAGCGAGTTCGACCAGCCGGCGGGCGCGAGCCAGGCGACGAAGGCCTCGATCCGCTCGCGGACCGCGGGATCGTCGTAGGCGCGGTCGACCACGGCGTGCATGCGCGCCTCGAACGCGGCGTCGGGCGCCGTCCAGGTGGTCGACACGGATGCCTCGCGCGCGGCCTTGTCGGCGTAGGCGTGCGCCCGCTCGCGCTCGATCGGCCAGGCGCCGACGAGGGCCTGCCAGAGGAGCGCATCGAACGGGCCGTCACCGGTCGATCCCGCGGTCGAGCGGAGGCCGTCGAGCTCGATCGACCAGCGCTCGGGGATCTCGGCGAGCACGTCGAGGCGCGCCCGGACGTCCTCCCCGCGCTTGGTGTCGTGGGTCGAGAGCGTCGTCATCGAGTGCGGCCACTCCGCGTGGCGCCGGATCTGCCGCTCGTGGAAGCGACCGACCGAGACGGAGAACTCCGACGGATCGCCGCCCACCTCGGTGAGCGAGCCGAGTCGGGTGAACCGGTAGAACGCCGTGTCCTCGACGCCCTTGGCCATGACCATCCCGCTCGTCTGCTGGAAGCGCACCGCGGCCGGGTGGCCGGCATCGCCGAGCACCGGGAGGAGCGCGTCGATCGTGGCGGACAGGTCGGGCCGGTGTTCGCGCGCGAGGCGGGCGGCCGCCTCGAGGTGCTCGGCGCCCGCCGGCAGGTACGACCGGTAGACGGGGAAGCACGTGAGCAGTTCGGCGAGCGCGTCGGCCGCGGCAGCCGGCCGGGGCTCCGGGAGCATCCGCTCGAGCCGGAGCACCTCGCTCCGCAGGATCCCGTCGGCGATTCCGCGCTTGGTGCCGTGGATCAGCTCGTGCCAGTCGGTCGGCCCGGCGATCCCGGTCTCGGCGCGCAGGCGGGCGTCGAGCGCGTCGAGGCCCGCCTCGCCGTCGGGGTCGACGAGCACGCGGTCGACGTCGGCCAGCGCGTCGTACCCGGTCGTCCCGTCGGTGCGCCAGTGCGGCGGCAGCGGCTCGTCGCCCTCGAGGATCTTCTCGACGAGCACGTACGCACCGCCCGTGGCCTGCGCCAGCCGCCGCAGGTAGGCGCCCGGGCGCGCGAGGCCGTCGGGGTGGTCCACGCGGAGTCCGTCGACGAGCCCGTCGCGGATCCAGCCGACGATCGCCTCGTGCGTCGCGTCGAAGACGTCGGGCAGTTCCACGCGGATGCCGGCGAGCTCGTTGACCGCGAAGAAGCGGCGGTAGTTCAGCTCGGCATCGGCGCGCTGCCAGTGCACGAGCTCGTAGTGCTGGCGCGCGTGCACCGCACGGGCGTCAGCACCGTCGTCGGCAGACCCCGGCGCGAGCGGGAACCGGTGCTCGAAGTACCGCAGCTCGCCGTGCTCCAGGCGCAGATCACCCGCATCCGCCGCGTCCTCGGCGGTGCCGCCGAGCACCGGCAGGCGCACCTTCCCGCCGGTCAGGCCCCAGTCCACGTCGAACGCGTCGGCATGCGGGGAGTCGGGGCCGTGTTGCAGCAGGCTCCACCACCACACGTTTTGGGACGCATCCGCCACGCCCACGTGGTTCGGCACGATGTCGACCAGGACGCCGAGGCCGGCGTCGTGCGCGGCATCCGCCACCGTCGCGAGGCCGACCTCGCCCCCGCGCGCCGGGTCGACCCGGTCGTGCGCGACGACGTCGTAGCCGTGGTCGGATCCCGCGCGCGACGGCAGGATCGGCGAGAGGTACAGCCAGTCGACGCCGAGCGCATCGAGGTAGTCGACGGCGGATGCGGCGTCGTGCAGGTCGAACGACGGGCGGATCTGGAGCCGGTACGTCGACCGCGGCGCCCGCGCCGTCGGCCCGCGCCCCACCCGCCCCGCGGCACGCGTCACTTCCCCGCCTCCGTCTTCGGCGCTGGTGCCTCGTCCTTCGCGGCGGCGACCATCGCCGACAGCGACGCAGCCACCGAGTGGTCGACCTCCTCGGGCGTGGGGTCGTGCTGCCGGAGCACCACGAGCGAACGCTGCTCGAGCGCGACCACCTCGCCCGGCTGGATCGGGGCGCTGTCGGCCCGGCGCCCGGCCGTGTCGATGAGCACCTCCCACTCGGGCGAGAGCTCGTGATGCGGGATCGTGAACTCGACCGTGTCGTCGTGCGCGTTGAAGAGCACGATGAAGTGCCGGTCGACGATGCGCTCGCCGCGCCGGTCCCGCTCTCGGATGCCCTCGCCGTTGAGGAAGACGCCGATCGCCTTCCCGAAGCCGGCATCCCAGTCCTCGGGCGCCATGACCGTTCCGTCGGGCCGCAGCCAGACGAGGTCGGGCACCGGGCCGCCCTCGCGCTGCCGGACGGGCCGACCGTCGAAGAACCGGCTCCGCCGGAAGATCGGATGCTCGGCGCGGAGCTTCGCGACCGCCGCCGTGAACTCGATGAGCGGCTGGTCGGCGTGCTCCCAGTCGATCCAGCTGAGCTCGCTGTCCTGCGCGTAGACGTTGTTGTTGCCCCGCTGGGTGCGGCCGAGCTCGTCGCCGTGCGACAGCATCGGCACGCCCTGCGAGAGCAGCAGCGTGGCGATGAAGTTCCGCTGCTGGCGGGCCCGGAGCGTGAGGATCTCCGGGTCGTCGGTCGGTCCCTCGACGCCGAGGTTGTAGGAGCGGTTGTGGGACTCGCCGTCCTTGCCGTCCTCGCCGTTGGCGTCGTTGTGCTTCTCGTTGTACGACACCAGGTCGCGCAGCGTGAAGCCGTCGTGGGCCGTGACGAAGTTGATGGATGCCACGGGCCGCCGCCCCGAGTGCTCGTAGAGGTCGGCCGAGCCGGTGAACCGCGACGCGAACTCGCCGAGCGTCGCCGGCTCGCCGCGCCAGAAGTCGCGGACCGTGTCGCGGTACTTGCCGTTCCACTCCGTCCACTGCGGCGGGAAGTTGCCGACCTGGTATCCCCCGGGGCCGACGTCCCACGGCTCGGCGATGAGCTTGACCTGGGAGACCACCGGGTCCTGCTGGACGAGCTCGAAGAAGGTCGAGAGCTTGTCGACCTCGTAGAACTCGCGGGCGAGGGTCGACGCGAGGTCGAACCGGAAACCGTCGACGTGCATCTCGAGCACCCAGTAGCGCAGCGAATCCATGATGAGCTGCAGCGCGTGCGGATGGCCGACGTTCAGCGAGTTGCCGGTGCCCGTGTAGTCCATGTAGTACTTCGGCTCGTCGTCGACGAGGCGGTAGTACGCCGCGTTGTCGATGCCGCGCATCGAGAGCGTGGGGCCGAGGTGGTTGCCCTCCGCCGTGTGGTTGTAGACGACGTCGAGGATGACCTCGATGCCCGCCGCGTGGAGGGACTTCACCATCGCCTTGAACTCCTGCACCTGCTCGCCCCGCTGGCCGGCCGCGGCGTAGGCGTTGTGCGGAGCGAAGAAGGCGATCGTGTTGTAGCCCCAGTAGTTCGAGAGGCCCTTCTCCTGCAGCGTGCCGTCGTCGACGAACTGGTGGACGGGCATGAGCTCGATCGCGGTGACGCCGAGTTTCTTCAGGTGCTCGACGACCACCGGATGGCCGACCGCAGCATAGGTGCCTCGGATCTCCTCGGGAACCCCGGGCAGGGTCTCCGTCAGGCCCTTCACGTGCGCTTCGTAGATGAACGAGGCAGCGTACGGGGTCCGCGGATGCCGGTCGCCCGACCAGTCGAAGAACGGGTTCGTGACCACGCCGAGCATCATGCTCTTCGCGGAGTTCTGGTCGTTGCGCCCGTCGGGGTCGCCGAACGGGTAGCCGAAGAGGGACTGGTTCCAGTCGAGCGCCCCGTCGACGGCCTTGGCGTACGGGTCGAGGAGCAGCTTGTTCGGGTTGCAGCGGAGCCCCTTGGCCGGGTCGTTCGGCCCGTGCACGCGATAGCCGTAGCGCTGGCCGGGCTGCACCTGCGGGAGGTAGGCGTGCCAGATGTACGCGTCCACGTCGATGAGCTCGACGCGCTTCTCGCGGCGCCGGTTGTCGAACAGGCAGAGCTCGACCTTCTCGGCGACCTCGCTGAAGAGCGCGAAGTTCGTGCCGTTCCCGTCGAACGTCGCGCCGAGCGGGTAGGTGGAGCCGGGCCAACTGTGCATGCATCCCCCAACGATGAGCCTCCGGCCATCGTAGGGGGAGGATGTCTCGGTGCGACGTCCGTTGACGCGAGCATGCCGACCGTGGTGGCGCGTCGGCGGTGGGCCCGCTGTCACCGAAGGGGACGACGACGGCCGGGGCGCGACCTCGTCGCCGCCCCGGCCGTCGGCCGGCGTCTCCGCCCGGTACCGGACTACTCGGAGTCGGAGTCCGCGTCGCAGGACGCGCCGACGGCGACCGCGGCCTCCTGGACCGCCGCCTGCTGCTCGGCGAGCTGGTCGGGGTCCTGTTCGATGGTCATCGCGGACGGGTCCTCCTCGGAGGGCACCTCCTCGAGGCCGTCGGCGTAGGTCGACACCTCGTTGAGCGCGGTCTGGAACTCGCCGAGCGAGTCGATGAGGGCGCTGTCGTCACCGGAGTCCTCGATGAGCGCGTCGGTGCGGCTGGACGCGTCGCCGAGGTAGCTCTGCAGCTCGTCGAGCGACGGCGGCGCCGCGAGGTTGTTCTGGACGCCGTTCGAGATGTCGCGCACCTGCGCGGCGATCGTCGAGCAGCTCTCCTCGCCGGACGCGGCGGTGTCCCCGCCACCGCCGGACGCGCAGCCAGTGAGCGCGAGCGCACCGGCGAACACCAGTGCTGCGGGCATCATGAAACGTCGCATACTGCAACTCCCCCTGTGTCGTATGGAACAGGGGGAGCATAGTCCCTCACAGCGACATCCGCTGTGCGCGCGATCACGGTCGCCCCACGGCGAACACCCGCCGCCGCACCGAGCTCGCGGGGGTGGCCGCGCGGCGATTGCCGGAAACGCGAAACGGCCGCGATGCACGCGGCCGTCGGGCTTCGGTTCAGGAGCGGAGACGGCGGGATTTGAACCCGCGGTCCCCTTACGGGGACTCCACCTTAGCAGGGTGGTGCACTCGACCGGACTATGCGACGTCTCCTCGCGGACACCCGAAGGCGAACGCGACTGCCATCATAACCGGCATCCCGCCGAAAAGACGATTCGACCGATGCGGATGCCGCGGCGGGCGCGCGGACGCTACTGGTCGGCGAGCGTGCGCCCGGCCGAACACCGCGTCTCGGCGGCGGTCTGACCGGTGACGTCACTCGGCAGCGCCTGCTGCGTCGGCTGGGGCGCCGTGGTCTCGCCGGGCGTCTCGGTCTCCGCCGGTTCCTCGGTCGCGGGCGACTCGGTCGAGGCGGGCGCGTTCGGGTCGGCGGCCGACGCGAACGAGTTGTCGTCGAGCGCCGAGGGGTCGAGCGTCATCGGCAGGTCCTGCTGCAGTGCGAGGTTCACGGCTTCCGCGGAATCGGTGGGGAAGACGGCTCCGTAATCCTCCTCGTACGCGGTGGGGTACTGCACGAAGGCGATCTTCGAGAGGTCGACGTCCTTCGCGGCCTTCGCGATCGAGACCATCATCGCGGGATCGGCGAGGGTCGAGGAGAGCTGCATGTTGTCCAGTGCGGCCTTCGCGATCGAGTAGAGCTTCACGGGGTCGGTCAGCGTGCCCGCGGACTGGAGCTCCCGCGCCAGCGCCGACATGAACACCTGCTGGTTCGAGATGCGGCCGAGGTCGGAACCGTCGCCGACGCCGTACCGCGTGCGGAGGAACTGCAGCGCCTGCAGGCCCTTCAGCTCGTGCGTGCCCGCATCCAGGTAGAGGTCGGTGTGCTCGTCCTCGATGGGCTCGGCGACGCAGACCTCGACTCCACCGACGGCCTCGGAGATGGCCGCAGCACCCATGAACTGGACGATGCCCGCGAAGGGGATCGCCTCGACGCCGGTCAGGTTCTCGACGGTCTTCACCACGCACGGCATGCCGCCGTACTCGAGCACCGTGTTGATCTTGACGTCGTACTGCTCCCAGAGTTCCTCGTTCGTATCGGGATCGGTGCAGCCGGCGGGGATGTCGACGAGCATGTCGCGCGGGAAGCTCACGACCTCGACGTGCGAGTGGTCCTCGGAGATGTGCAGGAGGAGGTTGACGTCGTTCAGGACGGCCGTCTCCTCGTCGGGGTCGCCGAAGCCGTCGCCCTGGCCGGCACGGCTGTCGCTGCCGATGATGAGCAGGTTGACGCCGCCGTCGATCGCACCGACGTCGGGCACGCCGTCGAGCGCCGACTCGTTGCCGAGCGACACCGTGGGCTTCGCCGTCACCGCGAGGTCGAACGCCGCGTATGCGGCGACCGCGGTGCCCGAGGCCAGGACGACCGCGAGGACGGATGCCATGAGCTTCGCGAGATTGGCCCAGACGCCGTTCGAGCGCAGGCGGCCGTGTCGGGCGATCGCCGGGGACGCATCATCGCGTCGCGCTGGGGTGCGCGGCTCGTGACTGCTCACTCCGATGATCTCCTTCTCTCTGGCCGGGGCACGTTCGGGCTCGAGCGGAGGGCGTGGGATTCGAACCCACGAGGCATTGCTGCCCACTGGTTTTCAAGACCAGCTCCATCGGCCGCTCGGACAGCCCTCCTGATCGCGTCGCAGCGCCCAAAGGGGCGACGCCGCTCGTGCGAACGGGCCGATTCTAGCCGACACGTGTTGCAGCGAGCCTCGCAGGCCAGTCTGTGCGACTCCTGAGTCGACGCTGGACGCGCGCGTCCGGCGCGCGTCCGGTCACCCCGAGTTGGCGGTCGTGCAGCGCACGTCGGCTGCCGTCTGGCCGGTCACGTCCGGCGGGAGGAGGCTGCCCGCCGCGGTCGGCGGGGCGGTCGGCGTCGCGGTCGCATCCGTGGGCGGCGGGCTGGAGGCGACCGCATCCTCTCCGCCGGCGCCCTCGACCGTTCCGAAGGAGGCGCTGCCGGTGGCGTCGGGATCGAACGTCACGGGCAGGTCCGCCTGGAGCGCTTGGTCGATGACCGCGGAGGACGCGGTCGGCACGACCGCGGAGAAGTCGTACGTGTACGCCGTGGGGTACTGGATGAAGGCGATCTTCGACAGGTCGACGGCCTGCATCGTGCGCGCGATCGAGACCAGTCGCCACGCGTCCTGCAGGCCGGAGGACAACGTCATGTTCTTCAGCACCGCCTGGGCGATCGAGTAGAGCTTGACCGGATCGCCGAGCGTGCCGTCGGCCTGGAGGGTGCGAGCGAGCGATGCGAGGAAGGTCTGCTGCGCCGAGATGCGTCCCAGGTCGCTGCCGTCTCCGACGGCGTGCCGCGTGCGGAGGAAGGCGAGCGCCGTCGCGCCGGTGATCTGGTGGCGTCCGGCGTCGAGCTTCAGGCCCGAGTACTCGTCGTCGATCGGATCGGCCAGGCAGACCTCGACGCCGCCGACGGCCTCCGCCAGGGCCGCGACGCCCTTGAACTCGACGATGCCGCCCACCGGGATGGTGACGCCGACGAGCTCCTCGATGGTCCGCGCGACGCACGAGAGCCCCCCGTAGTCGAGGACGGTGTTGAGCTTCACGCCGTAGCCCTCGTACAGCGTGGCGGAGGGGTCGTCAGGATCCTGGCACGCCGGAACGTCGACCAGCATGTCGCGCGGGAAGCTCACCACCTCGACGTGCGAGTGGTCCTCGGCGATGTGGAGCAGCATCGTGACGTCGTTCAGGGTGGCCGAGTCCAGGTACGGATCGCCGAACGATCCGTCCGCCGGCCGCTTGTCGCTGCCCACGAGGAGGAAGTTGAGTCCGCCTTCCATCGCGCCGATGTCGGGCACGCTCTCGAGGATCCGCTCGCTCTCGAACTGCACGCTCGGCCGGGCGGCGACGGGCGCGACCAGGTCGGTCACCGCGTACGCCGCGATCGCACCCGACGCGACGAGCAGGACCGCGACCGTCGCGCCGACGCCCTTCCCCAGGGATCGGGCGGCGCTTCGACGCGGAAGCCGGCCGTGGTGCGCGGGCGGCACGGCCGCCTCGGTGAGCACCGGTGGCACGCGGGGGCTGGGAGGCGCCGGCGGGGGGATGACCGGCGGCAGCGGGACATGACCGTCCGACACGCCGTCGTCAGTCGTCGGCGTGTCGTCCTGCGGTGCGTCCAACAGATCGCTCACGCATGCCCCCGATCGCGATCCTAACCACGTTCGGCCTGATCACGGCGGGAACGTCGCCGTTCGTGATCCGAACGGGACGCGCGCGGACCGCCAAGGGCCCGCCGGAGGGGACGGAGTCGCCCTCAGGGCAGCGAGTCGAGCACGGGTGCGAGGCCCGCTTCCTCGATCCGGCCGGTGCGCTCGTGCGCCGCAGAGACGACCTCGGCCGGCGCCTGACCCATCGCGACCGCGCGGCCGGCGGCGCCGGCCCAGTGGAACATCTCGATGTCGTTGCGCCCGTCGCCCACGGCGAGCACGCGGCGCAGCGGCACCCCGAGCCATCCGCGCACCCGCTCGAGCGCCGTCGCCTTGTTCACCCCGTCGGGCGCGATGTCGAGCCACGCGGTCCAGCCGATCGCGTAGCTGACGTGGTGCAGGCCCATGCGCTCCACCAGCCCGAAGAACTCGTCGAGGTCGTGGTCGACGGAGGTGGCGACGACGCGCGTCGCAGGCCGGCCGAGCAGCCCCTCGAACTCGACCTCGCGGGCGCGCTCGAGGTTCCAGTCGGACATGCCGCGCGTGAACAGGCGGTACCCGTCCGCGAGCTCGATGAGGAACCTCCCGCCCGGCAGTTCGTCGCGGATGCGCAGCAGCACGTCGGTGGGGTCGAACGTCTCGACGTGCGCCTGCGTCCAACCGTCGGCCGATGCCGGGTCGCGGCGCATCGTGATCGCGCCGTTCGCGGTGACGACGTACTCGGGCTCGAGCCCGAGGTGCTCGAGCACCGGGCGGGTCGTCGACCAGGACCGCCCGGTGGCGAGCGTGACGAGATGGCCGCGATCGACGGCGGATGCCACGGCCTCGACCACGACCGGATCGATCGACTCGTCCTCGTGCATGATCGTGCCGTCGACGTCGAGGGCGACGAACCAGCGCTCGTCGGCAGCGGCGGTCATCGCTCGACGGGGCGGAGCACCTCGAGGCCGCCGAGGTAGCCGCGGAGGCGCTCTGGCACCACCACCGAGCCGTCGGCCTGCTGGTGGGTCTCGAGGATCGCGACGATCCAGCGCGTGGTGGCGAGCGTGCCGTTCAGCGTTGCCACGGGTGCCGTCTTCCCGCTCTCGGTGCGGTGGCGGATGTCGAGCCGGCGCGCCTGGAACGTCGTGCAGTTCGAGGTCGAGGTGAGTTCGCGGTACGCCTGCTGGGTCGGCACCCACGCCTCGACGTCGAACTTGCGGGCCGCACTCGATCCGAGGTCGCCCGCCGCGACGTCGATCACGCGGTACGACAGGCCGAGCGCCTGCAGCATCTCCTCCTGCCAGGCGAGGAGGCGCTCGTGCTCCTCCTCCGCGTCGACGGGGTCGACGTAGCTGAACATCTCGAGCTTGTCGAACTGGTGCACGCGGATGATGCCCCGCGTGTCCTTGCCGTGGCTGCCCGCCTCGCGGCGGTAGCAGGTCGACCATCCGGCGTAGCGGATCGGCCCCGCGGAGAGGTCGAGGATCTCATCGGAGTGGTATCCGGCGAGCGCGACCTCGCTCGTGCCGGTGAGGTAGAGGTCGTCGGCCGGCAGGTGGTAGACCTCCTCGGCATGCGCGCCGAGGAAGCCCGTGCCCTGCATGATCTCGGGCCGCACGAGCGTCGGAGTGATGAGCGGCGTGAAGCCGTTGCCGATCGCCGTGTCGAGGCCCATGTTCATGATCGCGAGCTGAAGGCGCGCGCCGACGCCCTTGAGGAAGTGGAAGCGGGCGCCCGACACCTTGGCGCCGCGCGCCATGTCGATGCCGTCGAGCAGCTCGCCGATCTCGAGGTGATCGCGGGGCTCGAAGCCGAAGGCGGGGATCTCGCCGACCTCGCGGAGGATCTCGAAGTCCTCCTCACCGCCTGCGGGAACGCCCTCGATGACCACGTTGCCGATGCGCTGCACGGCGGCGGTGAACGCCTCCTCGGCGGCCGAGGCATCCGCATTGGCCTGCTTGACCTTCGCGGCGAGCTCCTGCGCCTGGGCGACGAGTGCGGCCTTCTCCTCCTTCGGCGCCTTCGCGACCTGCCTCCCGAACGCGTTCTGCTCGGCTCGGAGCGACTCGAAGGCGGTGATGGCGGCGCGACGGGCGGCATCGGCCGACACCGCGTCGTCGACGAAGGCCGGGGACTCGCCGCGCGCCTCCTGCGAGCGCTTGACCAGGTCGGGGTTGTCGCGGAGCAGCAGGGGGTCGATCACCCGAGCAAGTCTAGTCAGGGCCCCCGGCGCCCCTTCCGACGCACGCCGGCATCCACCGGCTTCCGCACAGGCGCGATGCCCTAGATTCGACCCATGAGTGGGGTCGATACGAATCAGGCGGATGCCGGGGGCGGTGCCAAGCGCGTCGCGGTCATCTTCAATCCGGTGAAGCAGGGCATCGACCAGCTCCGCACGGCGGTGCACGACCTCGAGGGCGAGCACGGGTTCTCCGACACGCTCTGGATCGAGACCGAGGAGGACGATCCCGGCACCGGGCAGGCCAAGGAGGCGGTCGAGGCCGGCGTCGACCTGATCATCGCCGCGGGCGGCGACGGCACGGTCCGCGCGGTCGCCGAGGGCCTCGGGGGCGAGAAGGTCCCGGTCGGCATCGTGCCGCTCGGCACGGGCAACCTGTTCGCGCGCAACATCGGCATCCCCGTCAACGACATCCCCGGCGCAGCGAAGCTCGCCTTCACCGGCACCGACCGCGCCGTCGACGTGCTCCGGGTCAAGGTGCGCCGCGCCGACGATTCGACCGAGACCGAGGTGTCGCTCGTGATGAGCGGCATCGGCTTCGACGCGGCCATGATCGCGAACACCGACCCCGAGCTGAAGAAGCGCGTCGGCTGGCTCGCCTACGTCGACGCGGGCATCCGGGCGATCCCGAACTCCGAGCCGTTCAGGGTGGCGCACCGCATGGACGGCGGGCGCACGCACCGCTCGAGGGTCGCGAGCATGCTCGTGGCGAACCTCGGCTACCTGCCCGGCAACATCGAGCTCATCCCCGATGCCGAGATCGACGACGGGCGCCTCGACGTCGTCCGGCTGCAGCCGAAGAACTTCTGGGGATGGTTGCTGGTCTGGCGCAAGATCGCGTGGGAGAACCGCGTGCTGCGCAAGACGGCGCTCGGCCGCCAGCTCATCGACCTCACCGGCGGCAACAAGGGCCGGGAGGTCGTCTACTCGAGCGGCAACTCGATCGACGTGATCATCGACGGCGAAGCGCAGGAGTTCGAGATCGACGGCGAGGAGATGGGCACGATCACCGCGGCCCGATTCGTCATCGACCCGAAGGCGCTCGTCGTCCGCGTGTCCGAGCGGGGTACCGGGCGGACGACCGGCGGAGCCGGCCGGCGTGCCGTCGCACCGTCGGCGAGCGGAGAGCGACCGGCCGAACGGCGACCGCACGAGGAGCTCGCGACCTCCGAGCTCGAGCTGGCCGAGGTCGAAGCCCGGAAGGCGATGGCGACGCAGCCCGACCCGGATGAGCCGACGTCGGGCGAGGACGCCGACGCGGCCGCCGGACCCGATCCCGAGCCGGGCGCCGCGGAACGCTAGCTGCAGCTCCCCGCGGCCCGGTTCACCATCGACCCGAAGGCGCTCGTCGTGCGCGTCACGGACCCGTGGACGTCGTCGTCGGTTCCCTCCTCATCGCGACGAGCCGGGCGCCGATGAGCAGCGGCAGCCCGAGCAGGCTGGCGAGGAGGGCCGAGACCGCAGGCCCGGAGAGCATGTACGGGAGCGTGGACATCAGGTGGTAGCGCCGCTGCGCGTCTCGGTCGGTGTCGTCGAAGATCGTGCCCGAGTCGAGTTCGACGAGCCAGGACGTCATCACCCAGAGCACGACGAGCCCGAGCACGCCGAGGACGACGAGCGCGACGACGTTCGGCGAGAGGATCGCCCGACGGACGTCCATCAGCGGGCTCCGGTCGCGGAGGTCCGGCCGGATCGCGTGCCGGGGCGCCGGGCCCGCCGGATGCCGTCGGCGACGGTCAGGACCGCGATTCCGACGACCGCCGAACCGAGCAGGGCCGGACCGGCGGAATAGGCGAACGCCCGCATCGTCATCTCGGCCGAATCCCGCCCCGGCCCGCCGAACGGGTCCTGGTCCACGACGACGGAGACCGACCAGATCCCGATCAGCAGCGCGAGCGCGGCCACACCCCAGGCGACGCCGAAGGCGACGCGCATGATGCGATCGGCCTCCGCCTGCAGGACCGGGCCTCCGGGGACCGCGGCGCCTCCGCTCGCGGCGACGGGCCCCGTCTCGTCGGTGGGCTCCGATTCCGCGGCCGAGGCCGGGGAGGCCGGCGCCGGCGCCGGGCCCGGGACCGGGAGCGGGGCGACGATCTCGGACGTCGCGAGTGGGGTCGCCTGCGGCCCGCCGCGATCGACGTCCGCTCCGGCGGCGACCGTCATCCCCCCGGCGTCGTCGGTCGGATCATCGCTCGGCACGGCGACGCGCGGCGGCCCGGGGGCCGGATCACGGCCCTCCTCGGGCTCTCGTGGCTCCCCGGCATCCGCAGGCCCGTCCCAGCCGCGCTGGAAGCGCGGGTCGTACCGCGGGTCGAAGTCGCGCCCGGGCTGGTCGGTCATGCCCGTCAGTCCTCCTCGGGTTCTCCGCTCAGGATGCCCCGGAGCCAGTCGCGCGCCTCGATGAAGATGCCGTCGTCGTACTTCGAGTGGTACTCGACCTCGCGGCGATCGGCACGCGGATACGAGCCGAGGAAGATCACCTTGGGGCTGAAGCGGCGGAGGCCGAGGAGCGAGTCGTACACGCGCTCGTCCTCGACGTGGCCGTCGAGGTCGATGACGAAGCGGTAGCGGCCCATCTCGTCGCCGATCGGGCGCGACTGCAGCAGCGACATGTTGACGCCGCGCGTCGAGAACTGCTCGAGCATCGCGAGCAGCGAGCCGGGCTCGTCATCGGGCAGCTCGACGATGACGCTCGTCTTGTCGGCGCCCGTGCGCGCCGGGATGCGCCGCGACCGGCTCACGAGCACGAACCGGGTCATCGCGTTCGGGTTGTCGCCGATCGATTCCGCGAGCACCTCGACGTCGAGGTGGTCGACGATGCCGGGCGGGGCGACCGCGGCGTCCGCGAGGCCGTTCTCGAAGAGGGAGGCGGCCGCCTGCACGTTGCTCGTCGCGGGGAGGTGGGCGTGGTCGGGCAACTCCCGCTCGAGCCATCCGCGCGACTGCGCATACGCGACCGGGTGGGCGTTCACGACCCTCACCTCGTCGAGGCGGGTCCCGGGCCGGGCCACGAGCACGAAGTTCACGGGCACGAGGTACTCGCCGATGATGCGGAGCCCCGCGACGGTCGCGAGCGCGTCCTGCGTGGCCGAGACGCCGCCGTCGACCGAGTTCTCGATCGCGATCATCGCCGCGGTCGATCGCCCCTCGACGACGTCGGCGAGGGCCTCGCCGACGTTGTTGACGCTGCGCCAGTGCCGGCCCACGGCCTCGGGAACCTGCTTCAGGGCGGCCTCGGTGAACGTGCCGGCGGGCCCGAGGTACGAGTACGTCTCGTCGGGGCGAGGCTGCGCGGCATCCGTCATGCGATTCAGCCTAGTGAGCGCCGCGCGCCCGCCGTCCGCGGATGACGGCACCGGGAATCCGGCCCAGGGCACGGGCCCGGGCCGGACTCGCCGGTTCCCTCCCGGTCAGTTCACCACGCGGACGGCATCGCACCCGAGCGCACGGTAGACCTGCCCGCCAGGGGCCCGGTACGACGCCTTGAGGCACGCCTCCGTGCTCGAGAGCTCGAGGCCGCTGTCGCTCGGCTTGAAGTGGAGCACCGCGTCGAGGTCGCGATCGCGCGTGCGATCGTCGAGCTCGTACGAGCGCTCGGGATGGATCCTCCCGTGGACCTCCGATGCTCCCGTCACGGTCGCCGTATCGAACACCGCGCTCCTCAGGCCCCAGCGAGCGCTCGCCGCGTCGATCGCGGTGGCGTCGAACGCCAGCGGCAGGCCGTACTCGCCCGCCTCGGTCGTGAGCGCGGCGAGCGTGGCGTCAGTGTTGAGGTTGATCGAGTTCGGCGACCCGCCCGGTCGGACGTTGATGGCGATGGGCACCACGCAGTCGACCGTCAGCGCGACGCTCGACGCGTTGTTCGTCGGATCGGGATCGACGGCATCGGCCGCGGTGAGCGCGATCGATGCGCTCACCGAGATCGCCTGGTAACCGGGTGCCGTGCACGTCACGTCGAACGCACCCGAGCCGACGTCCTGCGGGTCGCCCGCGGCGAGCGCGGTGACGTCGACCATGGACGACGGCGGCGACACCTGGAGCCCGGCGGCACCCGTGACCGTCACGTCGACCCGAGCGTCGACCGGACTCGTGGGTCCGGCGTTCGCGACGTCGAGGTCGAGCGAGACCTGGTCGGTCCGGCCGACGAGGATCTCGAGCGGGGCGTCGGCGACCGCGCCGGTGATCGCGACGTCGGCCTTCGTGATCACCTCGGTGGTCGTCGATGCGCTGTCGTTCGCGGCGGTCGGATCGGGGCCGGCCAGGTTGTCGACCGTCGCCGTCGTCGTCACCGTGCGCTTCGCGTCGGGGTAGAGGAAGTCGGCGGGGACGCCGAAGACCACGTCGAACGAACGCGAGGCGCCCACCGCGACGCTCCCGAGGTTGCAGCGCACCGTGCTCGCCAGTTCGACGCACGCCACGCTCGTGCTGACCACGTCGAGTCCCGTCGGCACCGACACCGTGACCTCCGTGGAGTTCGCCGGGTTCGGGCCGGCGTTCGTCGCGGTCGCCGTGACGGTGAACTGCTCCCCCGCGCCGACCGGGTCGGGGCCGTCCGCCAGGCCGACGGACACGTCGGCGGTGTTGAGCTGGGCGACCATGATGTCTCGGTCGGCGATCGTCGGCACGATCTCGTCGGCGGCGTTGATCGCGCCGTCGCTCGAGTCGCCGAACTGGCGGAACGGGATGGAGATCGCGTTCCAGTCGTGGAAGCCGTTCAGCGTCTCGTTCGTGGACGTGTTCGACGCGCAGGCCGCGGGCTGCTGCGGCGCCGGCGCCGGCGGCGCCGGGATGGGACCCGGCGGGCTCGAGCCGTTGATGTTGACGGGCGCCTCGGTCGTGCCCGGCGCGGAGATCACGGTGTCGCCGTTCCAGTCGATGCCGCCGGTCAGCGGTCCGGTGCGCCGAGCGCCTGCGCCGTCCTTGAACACGATGAGGTTGCGGTTGTCGGTCGCGTCGAGCACCACGTTCTCATCGAGCGCGTTCTCCTTCAGCTGCGCGAGCGGCGCCGCCCCGTGCGGGTCCCCGTCGAGGTCGACCCGCGGCGGGGAGTAGTCGATGATCACGCCGCCGCCGGTCCGGGAGATCCCGAACTGCTCGTCGTAGTCCATGATGCTCACGTAGTTCGGCTTGCAGTTGCCGTTCTCGTTGCCGCCGTGCCGCAGCCCGAGCGTGTGGCCGAGTTCGTGCATGATCGTGCCGCCGTCGTGGTTGTAGTCCACGAAGTCGTTGCCGCCGATCTCGCCCTGGCCGCCCGAACCGCACCCGGTGTCGGGCCCGTTGCCATCGGTGTCCTGGTCGGGCTGCGTGCTGATCGCGTATCGGAAGATCCACTTCCTGGTGGAACTGAAGTTCGCGGTCGGGAAGGCGCCTCCGCCGTTCTTCGCGTTGTAGAAGACCGAGTCCACGCCGCAGTTGCCCAGGTGCTGCGGCAGCAGGTTGCCGCCGCCCAGGTCGTCGCCGACGAGGCACGTGGGGTCGCCCGCGTCGGCGAGCGTGCAGTCGGCCGGACCGGGGTCTTCGGTGCTCGTCTCGAGGTACTCGCCCGAGGTGCCGGCGGCCACGTTGTCGCAGTCCTGGTCCGCGGCGTCGATGCGTCCGTCGCCACCGTTGTCGATGCCGTCCGAGCAGGTGCCGATGGGTTGGCTCTTGCGCACCGTCGTATCGACGAGCGGTCCCGTGTCGACGTGGAGCCGAACGCCCGGGACGCCGTCGGGGTTCCCGAGCGGCGCGTCGGCGAACGCGTCGCGCATCGCGGCGATGTCGTCGCGCCGGGGCGTCTGGCCGGTGGAGTAGTCCAACTCGAGGAACAGGTCGCGATGGTCCACGGTCGCTCCGAATCCGGGCAGGTCGACGTCGACCACCCCGTCGGAGTTCGCGTCGAAGCCGTTGCGCTCCCACCCGTCGAGCAGGCCGTCGCCGTCCGAGTCGCCCGAGGCGGAGTCGACGCTGACGTCGAAGCACACCTTCACGGCTTCGCCGCCGTCACCGGTCAGGCAGTTCGCCGGCCAGGCGGCGCCCCCCGACCAGCGCCCGTTCCGCATGTCGATCGTGAGTTCGACCGTCTCGCCCGCGCCGGCCTTGATGTCGAGTTGATCGTCGTCCGACTCGGCGATCCCGGTGTCGGTGCAGAACGCCGTGTCGCAGTCGTCGTGATCCCAGATCGAGAGGGTCACCTTCGCCGTCGGGACCGAGTCGACCGTGTAGACGTCCACGAGACCCGTGATCGCCCAGAACGGCGTGATGTGCGTCTCGTCGTCCACGTGCTGCTCGAAGCTGGGCGACGCGGTCCGGTACGCCGAGACCGTTCCGGTGCCGAACTCGACCCCTGCGTAGAAGTCCGCGTCGCTGCGTCCGATGCCGTCGAGGTCGTCGCCGATGCCGTCGACGCTCATGATGGTGACGGTCAACGGCGTCGTCGGCGCGGCGACGGCCGCCGGCGCCCCCAGCAGTGCCCCGGTCCCCGCGAGGGCGAAGACGGTCGCGACGGCGATCGCCCTGCCGCGCGCTCCGAGTGCGTGTGCTGGGACGGTGCTGCCGGCCTCGGCATCGATCCTGGACATGAGCAGGCCTCCGGGTTTCCCAGGTGTGAGGTCTCGGCGGAATGAGCGCGGCCGAGGAGGCGCATCGATACGGCCGACGAGATGCGGTCGCCGTGTGTCCGGGGCGGACGCTACTCCGATGCCGAGGCATCCTCAATATCGAGAATGCGCCTCGTTCAGGGGGTTTCGGTGCGGCCGTCCCGACCACCCGGTGCACAATCTGAACAGGGGGTGCGCGATGACGACGACGGATGCCGCGGCCGCGCGCCGCGCGGTGCCGACCGACGAGGAGCGGCGCATCGCGCTGCGTCGCATGAAGCGCATCGCCCTCGGCCTGCTGCTCGTGGCCGCGGCGGTGTTCGCGGTCGCGTTCCCGCTGCAGGAGACCGTGCCCTGGATGGGCTTCGTCCGCGCCGCCGCCGAGGGCGCCATGGTCGGAGCGATCGCCGACTGGTTCGCGGTGACCGCGCTGTTCCGGCATCCGCTCGGGCTGCCGATCCCGCACACCGCGATCATCCCGCGCCGCAAGGACGAGATCGGCGCCACGCTCGGCGCCTTCGTCGAGGAGGAGTTCCTCTCCGAATCCGTCGTGACGGGCAAGCTCCGGTCGATGGGGATCGCCCGACGACTCGGCGAATGGCTGCGGGAGTCCGAGAACGCCGAACGGGTCACCGCCGAGGCGTCCGTCGCCGGACGGGGCGTGCTCGCGCTGCTCGGCGACGACGACGTGGCCGACGTCATCGAGCAGCTCGCGCGGCGGCACCTGCTCGAGCCCGAATGGGGGCCCGCGATCGGAAGGGTCGGTGCGCGCCTCGTCGCGGCCGACCAGCAGCGCGCGGCGGTCGACGCCGCGCTCGAGAAGCTCGAGGCGTGGCTCGCCGAACACCCGGAGGCGTTCGGCACGATGGTCTCCAGCCGGCTGCCGAAGTGGGTGCCCGGCTTCGTCGGCGGCCTCGTCGACGACCGGGCCTACCGCGAGGTGCTCGCGTTCACGCGGTCCGTGCGCGACGAGCCGCGGCATCCGCTTCGCCTCGCGATCGACCGCTGGCTCGCCGAGGTCGCCGACGACCTGCAGCACGACCCCGCGATGATCGAGCGCATCGAGCGGCTGAAGCTCGACCTCGTCGAGAGCCCGCGGCTGCGGGAGTTCGCGGGCGAGGTGTGGGACTCGGTCAAGGTCTCGCTCGCCGCATCGCTCGAGGATCCGGCGAGCGAGCTTCGCGCGGGGGTCCGCTCGGCGCTCATCGAGGTCGGGGCGCGCCTCGCGACCGACGAGGAACTCGCCGCGAAGGTCGACGTGTGGGTGACCGACGCCGCGGCCTACGTCGTCGGCCGCTACCGGCACGAGATCGCGGGCGTCATCACCGAGACCGTCGAGCGGTGGGACCCGACCGAGACGACCGAGAAGATCGAGCTCCAGGTCGGGCGCGACCTGCAGTACATCCGCATCAACGGCACGGTCGTGGGTGCGCTCGCAGGCCTCGCCATCCATACGATCGCGACGGCGATCGGAGCCCTCGCCTGACCTCCGAGCCCGCCGAGAGGGGGTGTCGCGCGGCAGGCGTGCGCGGCAGACTTGGGGCATGCACGAGCGAGCGGGAACCCCGGCGACCGAATCCGACCTGATCGACGTGGAGGCCCTGCTGAGGGCCTACTACGACCTGCACCCGGATGCCTCGATCCCCGAGCAGCGCGTCGTCTTCGGCACCTCGGGCCACCGCGGCTCGAGCCTCAACACGGCGTTCAACGAGGACCACATCCTCGCCATCACGCAGGCCATCGTCGACTACCGCAACCGCCAGGGCATCACCGGCCCGCTCTTCATCGGCGCCGACACGCACGCCCTCAGCGGGCCCGCGCAGACGACGGCACTCGACGTCCTCGTCGCCAACGGCGTGCGCGTGCTCGCCGACGAGTACGACGACTACGTGCCGACGCCGGCGCTCAGCCACGCGATCCTGAGCTGGAACAACGACCCGGAGCGCCGCGCCGAGGGCGAGGCCGACGGCATCGTGATCACCCCGAGCCACAACCCGCCGCAGGACGGCGGGTTCAAGTACAACCCGCCGCACGGCGGCCCCGCCGACTCCGACGCCACGAGCTGGATCGCGAACCGGGCGAACGAGCTCATCGCCGACGGATGCCGCGACGTGAACCAGGCCGAGCCGAGCGCGGTCGAGACCTACGACTTCCGCGGCCGGTACGTCGCCGACCTGGCGAGCATCATCGACTTCGACGCGATCAGGGCCAGCGGCATCCGGATCGGCGCCGACCCGCTCGGCGGGGCGTCGGTCGGCTACTGGGGCGCGATCCGCGACGAGTACGGCATCGACCTCACGGTCGTCAACGAGAAGGTCGACACGCGCTGGTCGTTCATGACCCTCGACTGGGACGGCAAGATCCGCATGGACCCGTCGAGCCCCAACGCCATGGCCTCGGTGCTCGCGAACCGCGAGGGCTACGACATCCTCACGGGCAACGACGCCGACGCCGACCGCCATGGCATCGTCACGCCCGACGGCGGCCTGATGAACCCCAATCACTACCTCGCGGTCGCGATCGAGTACCTGTACACGCACCGGCCCGACTGGCCGGCGGATGCCGCGATCGGCAAGACGCTCGTGTCGAGCTCGATGATCGACCGCGTCGCCGAGTCGCTCGGCCGCCGCCTCTGGGAGGTGCCGGTCGGGTTCAAGTGGTTCGTGCCCGGGCTCATCGACGGATCGGTCGCGTTCGGGGGCGAGGAGAGCGCCGGCGCGTCCTTCCTCCGCAAGGACGGCACCGTCTGGACGACCGACAAGGACGGCATCCTGCTGTGCCTGCTCGCGTCCGAGATCCGCGCGGTCACCGGCAAGAGCCCGTCCGAGTTGTACGCCGAGCTCGTCGCGCGCTTCGGCGCGCCGGCCTACGAGCGAACGGATGCCGCGGCATCCCCCGCGCAGAAGGCCGCGCTCGGCAAGCTCGACGGCGACGCGATCTCGGCGACCGAACTCGCCGGCGAACCCATCACGGCGAAGCTCTCGCACGCGCCCGGCAACGGCGCCGCCGTCGGCGGGGTGAAGGTCGCGAGCGAGCACGCGTGGTTCGCCGCGCGGCCGAGCGGCACGGAGGACGTCTACAAGATCTACGCCGAGTCGTTCAGCGGCCCGGAGCACCTCGCCGAGGTGCAGGCCGAGGCCAAGCGGATCGTCGACGCGGCGCTCGGGTCGGCGTAGGCGGGCACGCCCCCGCGCAAGCGCACCGCCGCGTCCCTGTCAAGCCGGGGCGCGGCGCATCCGGCGTGCCTAGCATGACGTCGTGACCAACCTCGTCGTGATCCCCTGGCGCCCGGCATCCTCGCGGATCCCCGCGTTCGAACGCGTCCTCGCCTGGTACCGGGCCGAGCTGCCGGAGTTCCGCGTCGAGACCATCGACAGCGACGACGACGTGTTCGTGCTGGCGCGCACGCGCAACCTGGCGGTCGACCGGCTGGCCGACCCAGGCGACGTCGTCGTCATCAACGACGCCGACACGCTGCCCGAACCGGGTCCGCTCCGCGAGGCGATCGCGGCGGCCCGCACGAGCGGGCGCGTGCACCTGCCCTACACGACGTACCGCTGGCTCGGTCCCGACGGCACGGCCGATCTCGAGGCGGGCGCCGAGCTCGACGACTGCGCGCACGTCCTCGTGCACGGCGCCTGCTCCGGGGTCTACGTCACCACCGCACGCGCCTGGACGTCGCACGGCGGACAGGACGAACGGTTCCGAGGCTGGGGCTTCGAGGACTCCGCGTGGTGGCTGGCCCACGACACCCTCCTCGGCGCGCCCCCGCATCGGCACGACGGGACGGTCTACGCGCTCTCGCACGAACCCGAGGTCCGAGCCGGCGAGCAGTACGAGCGCAACGCCGCCCTCATGGAGCGCTACCGGGGCGCCGCCGGCGACGTCGACGCGATGACGGCGCTCGTGGCGGAGGGCCTCAGCGCCAGGGCCTCGAACGCGACCTCGGGCCCGGGCCTCGCGGCCTGAGCCGCCGCGATCGCATCCAGTCGCGACCGGGCGTCCGCGGGCAGGTCGAGCACGCCGCGGATCGCCTCGGCGAGGTCGTCCGCCCCCGCGGCGTTCGGATCGAGGACGGCGCCGAAGCCGGCAGCCTCCACCGCGGCGGCACCGGCGAACTGGTCGGTCGAGAACGGCAGCACGACGAGCGGCACGCCCGATCCGATCGCCTCGGTCACCGAGTTGTTGCCCCCGTGCGTGACGGCGGCGGACGCGGCGCCGAGCAGTCGCACCTGCGGAAGGTAGTCGCGAACGAGCCAGTCCGAGGGCAGGTCGCCCAGGTCCGCGGCATCGGTCGACCCGGTCGCGACGGCCGCCGTCGCGCCGATCGAGCGGAGCGCGTCGACGACGCGTGCGAGGACGTCGCCACGGACCGAGAGGAAGCTGCCGAAGCTGACGTAGACGAACGGCCGACCGCTCGCGAGCCACCGCTCGACCTCGCCGTCCTCGGCCTCGGTGCGTCGCGCCGAACCGAGGAACCGGTGAGGCGGGAGGAGTCGGCGCCGATCGCCGTCGACCAGCTCCGAGGGATAGTTGTAGAGCACCAGCGGGCCGTGCTCGGCGAACGCGTCCGCGACGGCGCGATGACCGGGGTCGAGCGTGCTCGCCGCGCGATTCCACTCCTCGGTGAACCGTTCCGACACCTGCCGGCAGACGTGCTGCAGCTCATCGATTCCCGCGGGGTCGGGATCGAAGGCGGAGGGCCACGCCGGCGGGAGTCCGTAGACCTCCCGACCGACGGGCAGTGCCGTGGGATGGCCGAGGACGACGTCCCCGTGCGGAGTGCCGGCGCCCAGCAGGCCGAGCCGGGCGCTGAACGCGAGGTGGTCGACGATGACCTCGTCGGGAGCGACGTCCTGGACGATCCGCGCGGTCTCCGCGGCGCGTCCGACGGGATCCCACATGAGGTCGGTCAGTCGTTCCTCGGCCTGGTATCGCAGCGTCGCCAGCGCGCCGAGCTCGGTGGCGCGGAAGAAGCCGCGCAGGGACGCGCCCTCGTCGGGGGGCTGCTCGCCGGGGGCGATGACGCCCGGATTCGAGCCGCGCCCGAGCCGGAGGTCGCGCCGCTCGAACCCGAACGCGTCCACGATGCCGGCGGTCGCGGGTCCGGTCGCCACCACGACGCGCTCGCCGCGCTCCCGCCACGCGGTGGCGAGGGTGGCGAGGGGCAGCAGGTGGGACGCGTAGTCCGGGCTGATCACGAGGAGCGTCATCGCGCGCGATCCGCGGATTCGAGCAGGCCGGCCTCGTCGCGCACGGCGGTCCGGTAGACGCCGCCGAGGGCCTCGGCCATCCGCTGCACCGTGAAGCGTTCGCGGACCATGCGGCGGGACCGCTCGACCCGTCGACCGTCGGACTCCCCCTGCACCATCGCCACCGCCTCCTCCAGGGCGGATGCCAACCGCACGACGTCCCACGTCGCCGTCAGGATGCCCGTCTCGCCATGCTCGACGTAGGTCGCCGGTCCCCCGCCATCGGGCCCGACCACGAACAGGCCGGCCGCCATCGCCTCGAGGAGGGCGATGCCGAACTCCTCCTTCAGGCTGGCGCACACGTAGACACCACCGGGAGCGACCGCACCCGGGACGCCGAGGCGTGCTCCCCCGAGCCAGCGCGCGACGACGTCGTTGGATCGATGACCCGGCAGGAGGAGCCCGCGCTGCGCCCGCTCGGCCACCGGCACGATGGCGTCGATGCGCGCGAGCTGCTCGCGTTCGTCGGCCGAGGGTGAGGCGAGGTCACCGCCCACGATCAGGAGGTTCGCGCGCGATGCGACGGAGGAGGTCGCCCACGCCTCCACCAGCGAGGCCATCCCCTTCACCCGATGGAGCCGACCGACGGTCAGGATCAACGGCAGGCCGCGACGCTCCGGCGCCAGCGCCTCGACCAGGCCGCGGAGCTCGCCGAGCGCGGGCGACGCCTCCGCCTCGTCACGATGCGCCTCCGCCTCGGCGATCGCGCGGTCGATGGCGTCCGCGTCGACGCCCTCGGGCACGATCGTGCGCCGTGCCGTGTCCGAGGCGAGGTCGACGCCGACGAGCCGGCGGAGGTCCTCCTCGAGGTGCGGCCGTGGGAACAGCACGGTGTGCGCGGCGTCGGCGGCCAGGCGGTGGACCATCCGGGTGCGGAACCAGAAGTGCTCCGCACGGTCGACCCGGCCGAAGTCTCCGCGGCCGAGACGGCCCGACCGGTCGAGCGAGTCGATCACCGCGTGCGGATCGGGGGCGAGCGTGAAGACCACCGGCGTGCCGAGCTCGCGCGCGACATCCGCCGCCGCGAGGCTCCCGACATCGGCCATCCGCAGGTGGAGCACGTCGACGCCGCCAGCGGCGCGCAGGATCCGACGGATGCCTCGTCGCGTCGCGACGCGCAGCGGCCAGGCCTCTGATGCCGGGACGGGGTCGTGCAGGAGCGGGATGCGGCCGTACCCGTGACCCCGCTCCGACGCCTCGACGGAGACGAGGTCGTCGAGCGCTGCGGTGACGGAACCGCGCGACAGCGTGATGACGCGGTCCACGCCGGTATCGGGATCCCGCACGAGGGCATCGCCGAGCCTGACGAGCAGGGTCGCGATGCCGCCGTTGTCCCCCGCGCCGGCGGTGGTCATCCCCGAGTCGATGTCGGCGTGCAGGAACAGCTGAGCGACCGTCGCACCGGACCCGCCGCGACGACGGCGGATCGGTTCGTCGGCGGCGAGGTCGACCAGCGCGAGGCGCGCGACGGACGCCGGGAACCCGCCGTCGGCCGCGATCGTCTCGAGCGTCGACGTGACCGCGATCGGGTCGGAACGCTGGCCGAGCGCCGCGATGGCCGCGATGCGGACCGGCTCCGGCTCGTGGCGGTCGGATGCGAGGCGCACCAGGGGCGCGGTGGCGAGTCGATCGCGGACGAGTCCGAGGGTCTCGACGAGCCGGGCCCGCGGGGCGGGGTCGTCGATGCCGAGCAGGGCCCCCTCGACACCCGCCACGAGCGGGGCCGGGGCGAACCCCGACCACTGCTCGAGGGTGCGCTGGGCGAGCATGCCGGCGAATCCGCCGGCCACGACCATGCCGAGGAGGGCGCCGACGGCCTCGTGCCGCGGCAGGCCCGACCCGAGCGCCCACGCGGCGTGCTCCCGCTCGAACTCCCGTTCATCGGCCATCAGGTCGACCAGGACGCGCGACGCCTCCTCGTCGAGCATTCCGGCGAGTGCGTGAGTCGCGGCGATCGCGGCGAGCTCGTCCTCTCCGCGCGCCACGCGATGGAGCAGCCGGATGGTGCGTGCGCCGGGGTCGCGCGCGGCCTCGAACGCGAGGTCGTCGGCCGCGCGCATCGCGTCGATGATCGCGGGCGCGGTGAGCACCTCGTCGAGTGCGGTCCTGACCCCCATGGCGATCCCCCTGCCCGCGGCACCCGACGCGGCGGGATCCGACGTCGACAGCGCATGCGATCTGGATGATACTTCGGCACAATGGACGTTCCTGTCACCCGGTTGACAGTTCGCTGGGAGGTGGCGCACGCATGCGGATCGTGGTGATCGGCGATGTCGGAGTGGTCGACGACATGATGCACATCGGCGACGAGGCGATGACCGAGGCGATGATCACCGCCCTTCGTGATCGCGGCGTCGACGCGATCACCGCCATCTCCGCCGCGCCGGAGGACACCGCAGCCCGATACGACGTCGGCGCGATCGCCCGCATCGGCTTCACCGGAACGCGCGCGCGGATGCACGATCGGCTCGAGGCGGTGCGGTCCGCCGCGGGCGGCGCGCCGACCCTCTCCGACGACGATCCGGCGGCGGCCGTCGTCGACGCCGTCGCCGACGCCGACGCCGTCGTGATCGCGGGCGGAGGCAACCTCGCGACGAACTGGCCGTCGCACGTCTTCGAGCGCGGGACGCTCGGTGCGATCGCGGAGCGATTGGGCCGCCCGCTCGTCGTCTCGGGCCAGACCCTCGGCCCCTGGCTCGACGCGCCCGACCGGGCGCTCGTCGCCGAGCTCCTGCAGTCCGCGCGGCTCACCGGCGTGCGCGAGGCGGCGTCACTGGCACTCGCCCGTGAGCTCGGGGTGCCGACGGACCGACTCGCCGCCGCACGCGACGACGCGAGCTTCCTGGGCATCGCCGACCCGCGATCGGGATCGCGCTCCGAGCCGGACACCGGTCCAGGCGCACCGGAGCCCTACGTGCTCGTGAGCCTCTCGCTGCACCTGGGCGGCCTCCCCCGCGACGAGACGGTCAGAGGCCTCGCCACGGCACTCGACCGCGTGGCGGATCGCGTCGGTGCCCCTGTGCGCTTCCACCCGCACTTCGGCTCGCTCGACCCTGAGGTCGAGGCCGGTGACGAAATGCTCCACGCCGCCGTCCGCGGCGCCATGCGCTCACCCGCCGAGGCGCTCCAGCCCGGCGATCCCCGCTCGGCGGCGCGGCTCGCGCGCGGCGCGGCGTTGCTCGTGACGAGCCGCTACCACCCGGCCGTGTTCGCCACCCCCGCGGGCGTCCCGGTCGCCGCGCTCTCGGCCGACGACTACACCGCCGTGAAGCTGCGGGGCGCGACCGGCTGGTGGGACCAGGACGGCGTGATCCCACTCGGTGTGGCCGCCTCCGATGAGGGCGGCGAGGAGATCGGCCGCGTCTGGGACCGCAGGGCGAGCACGCGGAGCTCGGCGAGGGCCCTGCGCGCGCCGGCGAGGGCGGCATCCGCGGGCTGGTTCGACCGCGTCGCCCGGGCGCTCGAGGGGTGATCGCGGCCAGCGTCGCCCACGGTCCGCGCTCGCTCGCGGCTCAGCGCAGCGAGAAGTACGACACCGAGCCGCCGCCGTTCGCGAGCGCCACGTCGACGTCCCAGTAGTCGGCGTCCTTCGTGTGGCCGCCGACCCAGACCTTCGTGCCCTGATCGGTGTGCTCGACGCGCGTGACGATCGCCGTGTGGTCGCGGTCGCCGGAGCCGTCCCAGTCGAACTGGGCGATGTCGCCGACCTTGACCTCGCCGCGCTGCGCGTCGGTGAGCTCGGTGGCGACGTCGGTCCGGGTGCGGAGGTAGTCGCGCAGCGCGGTCGAGCTCGACCACGCGCTCGACATCTGCCCGGTGCCGTGGTCGTAGTTCCACGCGCCGTCCATCTTCCAGCCGCGCGCGATGAGCGACTGGCTCGCGAAGTTCGCGCAGTCGACACCGCTCAGCACCGAGTACTCGGCCGTGTTGTAGTTCGACCAGTGCGCGAGGACGTACGACACCTGCGCCTCGATGCGAGCGTCGGCGGTGTAGGTGATCGACAGCGGCTCGCGCACGACCTCATCGGCGGAGAGCGGCGCGGACGCCTCGACGATGCCCTGGATCGAGGTCGTCATCGAGGCGGGTGCGGATGCCACGGGGACCTCGACGTCGATCGTCGCGCCGTCGGCGTCCGCGAGGACCACCTCGGCGTCGCCGCGGACGGAGTCGTCGACCGCGGGGACCGCGAACGTGATCGCGACCGGATCGGACTCGACGATCTCGGCCGGCGTGCCCGCGACCGTGACCTGGGCGACCCGGTCGAGGTTGCGGCCCTCGACGGTCACCTGCGTGCCGCCCGTGAACGGCGCCTCGCTCGCGGAGAGCTCGGTCGTCACGACGGCGCGGTCGTCCGTCACGACCGGAGGGATCACGACGTCGTCCTCGCCGGAGGCCGCCGCCGTCTCGTCGGTCGCGGCGTCGCGCGCCGAGGCGTCCGCGACGGCCGGGTCCATGGCGTTCACGACCACGCCGCCCGCGATGGCGCCGCCGAGCAGGAACGCCGCGCACGCCACGAGGAACGGGCGAGAGCGGCCCGACGGGCGGCGGTTGCCGCGGCGGTCGGCGCGGTGGCGCGGGAAGCGCACGCCCTCGCCGAGGGTGCGGACGCCGCCGGTGCGGGCGTCGGCGTCCGCGCTGCTCGCGGAAGGTGCGGTCGGCTCGGCCGGATCGGGCACGGTCGAGTCGACGGGGGCCGCGAGGGGCACGGCCTGCACCTCGTCCTCGGCGGGGGAACCGAGGACGGGGCCGTCGGGGACGGGGCCGTCGACCATCTCGTCGACGGGGGTGTCGACGGCCTCGACGACGAGGGGGGTCGGCTCGGCCGGATCGGGCACGGTCGAGTCGAGGGGGGCCGGGTTCGCGGTCGCCGCCGGGGTGAAGGTCGACCGGGCCGTCCCGGGTCGGGTCGCCGCCGTGTCCTGCGCGGAGTCGGCCGTGGCCGCGGGCTCGGGCAGGTCGAGCTCGGCACGGATGGCGGCGAGCGCCGAACCGCGCCGGGTCTCGGGCTCGCCGCGGCCGGGGGGCTGCGTCAGGTCGAAGTCGCGCGCGACATCCGGGTGGGGAGCGCGATAGGTCGAACGGCGGTGGGCAGGCAGGAGGAAGTTACTTGGCACGAGGCGTGGGGGTGTTCCGTGTCGGCATTTCGGGGGACCCCTCACTCCACCACGTGATCTTGTGAGGATCCCTCGCGCGCACTGGGAGGACCGTGAGAGCGCGCTCACCGTCCGCTGGCAGGGTGCCGGGTCCGCGTCAGGCCACGCGATCGGCGCGGGCGCGGCGCGCCATCGCGGCGCCCGCGAGCACGAGCGGCACGAGCACGACGATCGCGACGATGTTCACGCCCGCGAAGCCGGCGAGTCCGAGCACGGCGCCCGAGAGGGCGGCCGATGCCGCGGCCGCGACGTTCATCGCGGCATCCGTGGCACCCTGCAGCGCGACCCGCGACGCCGGGTCGACCGTCGTCGTCAGCAGCGTCGAGCCGCCGATGAGCGCCGCCGACCAGCCGAGCCCCAGCAGTCCGAGGGCGAGCGGGATCAGCACCATCGAGTCTCCGGGCGCGAAGACGCCGATGAGGGTCGAGGCCAGCAGGATCGCACCGCCGAGCGCGATCACGCGCGGCGCGCCGATCCGGTCGACGAGCCATCCCATGAGCGGGCTCGCGGCGTACATGCCGAGGATGTGGATGCTGATCACGACCCCGACCATCGCGATCGGCACCCCGTGGCCGGTCATGTGCACGGGAGTCATCACCATCACGCCGACCATGACCGTGTGCGCGCAGACGATCGCGAGGATCGCCAGGCGCCCGCGAGCGTCGCGGAAGGCGGCCCGGAACGCCGGCCACGACCCGACGCGCTCGCTGGACCCGGTCGTGGCGGCGTCGGCCTCGAGCCGGCCGGCCTTCGGCAGCCGGAGCACGGCCGCGGCGATGAACGTGGCGATCGCGAAGACCGCGCCCGAGAGCACGAACGGCCCGACGAGCGCGGGCAGCCCGGCCGCTCGGCCGAGCTCGTCGCCGGTCGACGACAGCAGCGGCCCGGCGACCGATCCGATCGTGGTCGCCCAGAGCACGAGCGACATCGAGCGGGCCTCGAAGCCCGGCGATGCGACCTCGGTCGCGGCGAACCTCGCCTGCAAACCGGCCGCGGTGCCCGCCCCGAAGGCGGCCAGCCCGAGGAAGACCGCCGGGACGACGCCCGTGGTCGCCGCCACGACGATGAGCACCGCTCCGACCGCCGACGACGCGTACCCGACCGCGAGCGCGACGTGGCGGCCGGAACGGACGGCGAGGCGCGCGAGCGGGATCGCCGCGATCGCCGCGCCGAGCACGCTCGCGGACTGCGAGAGGCCGCCGAGGGCCGTCACGCCCGTCAGGTCGGCGACGAGGATCGCCGCGAGCGCCATGCCGGTCGCGACGCCGATGCCCGCGAGGAGCTGGTTGACGATCAGGAGCCCGAGCTGCAGGCCCTGGCGGCGGCGTGCGGGCTCGCGCCGCGGCATCCGCTCGCCCGCACCCGGCGACGCCGGGCCGACCGCAGCGGCACCCGTCGGTTCAGGGGTCTGGTCAGGCATAGTTCGGCGCCGCCGGGAGACCGAAGAACTCCTCGAGCGTGGTCACGCCCTTCTCGTGCATCTCGTTCGAGAGGTCGGTGCCGATGTAGCGGAAGTGCCACGGCTCGAACTGGTAGCCGGTGACCTCGACCTTGTCGGCCGGGTAGCGGAGGAGGAAGCCGAAGCGGTACGCGTTGTCGCGCAGCCACTGGCCCTCGGGGGTGTCGGCGAAGCAGACGTCGAGCGAGCAGTTCCCCGACTCCGGACCGATGTCCATCGTCAGGCCGGTCTGGTGTTCGCTGAAGCCGGGGCGCGCGGTGAGCTCGTCGTCGCCGTCGTAGATGCCCTGCTGCGTCGAGTACGACCGGTAGGCGCTGTTCGACGCGAGCGAGAGTCCGGCCTCGGCTGACGCCGCCGCGAACATCTTCACGATCGCATCCGCGGCCTCCGCGCGCATGAGCGGCTCCCACGTGTGCGGCACGGGGACGACGACGAGGTCGGCCGGTTCGTAGTCCGCGGGGTTCAACGGCCGGAGCTTGTCGACGACGACCCAGATGCTGGCGGGGTCGTCGATCGAGCGCGCCGCCTTGTCGAACGTGTCGACGGGGGTGGGCGTCGACGTGGCGGTGGGGGCCGGGCGCGTCGGCGTGGGCGAGGCCGACGGCGACGGCGTCGCCGTGGGGCCCGCCGAGTCGGCCGACGGCGTGGACGCCACGATGGCCCAGATCGCGACGGCCGCGACGAGGACCATTCCGATCACTGCGGCGATGAGGCGGTTGCGGCGGACGCGGGGGGACGGTCGGGATCCGGACGTCATCACCCGGCGAGCCTCCAGTAGTAGACCTCGGCACCGGGGTGCTCCCGGGTGATCGCGACGTCGACGTCGCGGTACTCGCTGTCCTTGGTGTGGCCGGCGAAGAAGATGCGCACCTCGCCGTCTCCGCGCTCGATGCGCGTCACGATGCCCGTGTGGTCGCGGTCGCCCGAGCCGTCCCAGTCGAACTGGACGATATCGCCCAGCTGCACCTGGTCGCGGTCGGCGTCGTCGAGCGGTGTCGCGAGCTCGGGGTGGTCGGCGAGCCAGTCGTGCATCGCGGTCGAGCTCCGCCACGACGCGGTCGAGGCGTACGGGTCACCGCCGTGCCTCCACTCGGCGGTCTGCGACCACCCGCGCGCCACCAGCGCCTGACTGGCGAAGTTGACGCAATCGTTGCCTTCCAGCACGCCCCACTCCTCGACGTTGTAGTCCGACCAGTATGCGAGGGCGTAGTCGAGTTGCGCCACCACGTCGGGATCGCTGGTCTCGTCGGCGACGAGGTCGGGATCGGCGCCGAGTTCCGCGAGGTCCGAACCGGACTCGTCGTCGGCGGACTCGCCGTCGTCGGCATCGGCGTGTCCGCTGCGAGTCGGCGACGCGGAGTCGGCCGAGGCGACCTGCGGGGGCAGCGGGGGGATGCCGCCGCATCCGGTCAGGCAGAGGATGCCGAAGGCGGCCACGCCGAGAAGGGTCGCCACGGCGCGGGGGCGTGGCGTTCGGGTTCGTGGCACCGCATCACGCTAACCGCGGCGGCTCGGAGGACGCCGGGAGCGGGCTGCGTGCGAGCGGTGCGTCTCCGGTGCCGCAGGTGCGAGCCCGGTCGCGTCCCCGACGGTCACGTCCAGGTCACGATCGCATCGAAATGAGAGCGCTCTCTTGACATGTGCACTGACGACTGCCTAGCATCGGGAACCGCATCGTGAGAGCGCTCTCACCGGAAATCGGATCGCGCTCGAACGACGCGCCCGCAATCCGATTCCACGCACACAAGGGAGTGACCGTGATGCTTTCACGACGCACCAAGGCGATCGCCGCCCTCGCCGGCGCCGCATCGTTCGCCCTCATCGCCACCGGCTGCGCCGCGGGCGACGACACCGCCTCCGACGACGGCGGACCGATCGAGCTGACCGTCGCCACGTTCAACAACTTCGGCTACACGGACGAGCTCCTCCAGGAGTACATGGACGAGCACCCGAACGTGACCATCGTCCACAACGTCGCCGCCGAGTCCGGCGACGCCCGCGCCAACTACTTCCAGAAGCTCGGGAAGGGCGGCCTGGCCGACATCGAGGCGGTCGAGATCGACTGGTTCGCCGAGGCCATGCAGTACTCCGACCTGCTCGCCGAGGCGCCCGACAGCGTCAAGGGCCGCTGGCTCGACTGGAAGGAGGCCGCCGCAACCGACGCCGACGGCCGCCTGATCGGCTTCGGGACCGACATCGGCCCGCAGGGCATCTGCTACCGCTCCGACCTCTTCGAGTCCGCCGGCCTCCCGAGCGACCGCGAGTCGGTCGCCGAGCTGTTCGACGGCGACTGGGAGCACTTCCTCGACGTCGCCGACCAGTACCGCGAGGCCACCGGCAAGCCCATGATCGACTCGGCGAACTCGGTGCTCCAGGGCATCGTCAACCAGATCGAGTACACCTACACCGAGCCCGACGGCACCGTGATCGCGACCGAGAACCCCGAGATCGCCGACGCCTACGAGCTCGTCACCGAGCGCGCCATCCCGAACTCGGCGTACTCCGGCCAGTGGTCGGACGACTGGTTCGCCTCGATGGCCAACGGCGAGTTCGCCACGATGCTCTGCCCGGGCTGGATGCTCGGCGTCATCTCCGGCTCCGCCGCCGACGTCTCCGGCTGGGACGTCGCGGACGTCTTCCCGAACGGCGGCGGCAACTGGGGCGGTTCGTACCTGACCGTCCCGGCCGACGGCGAGAACGTCGAGGCCGCCCTCGAGCTCGCGGACTGGCTGACCAGCCCCGAGACCCAGATGAAGGCCTTCGCGAACGCGGGCACCTTCCCGAGCCAGCTCGATGCCCTCGAGGGCGAGGAGCTCGCGAGCGCCACCAACGAGTACTTCAACGACGCCCCCACGGGTGAGATCCTCTCCAGCCGCGCCGCGGCGGTGACGGTCGCCCCCTACAAGGACGCCGACTACTTCAAGTACCACGACGCGCTCCAGAACGCGGTCAACCGGGCCTTCGACGGCTCCGAGGACGCCGCCTCCTCCTGGAACACCTGGGTCGCCGAGGTCGAGGCCTTCTAAGGCCGAGACGGGGTGCGGGCCCCGACCGGCCCGCACCCCGCTCCCCCGACGCATCCACGCACCTGATTCGGAGCCATCGTGACCTCGACGCAAACGCGACCGCCCGCACCGGCGGCCGAGCCGCCCCACGCCGAGCCCGCAGCCCGCCCGGTCCGGGTGCTCGGCTTCCGCCAGCACCTCAGCCGGTGGGACCTGAAGTTCTCCCCGTACCTCTACATCTCGCCGTTCTTCATCATGTTCGCCATCGTGGGCCTGTTCCCGATCGGCTACACGGCGGTCATCTCGCTCATGGACTGGGACCTGGTCCGCAACTCCGGCGAGTTCATCGGCCTCGACCAGTACGTCTGGATCCTGCAGAACCCGCAGTTCTGGACGGCGCTGCGCAACACCTTCAGCATCTTCCTGCTCTCGAGCGTCCCGCAGCTCATCGTCGCGATCTTCATCGCGGCCATGCTCGACCGCAACATCCGCGCCAAGACCTTCTGGCGCATGAGCGTGCTCGTGCCGTTCGTCATGGCGCCGGTCGCGGTCGCCCTGATCTTCAGCAACATGTTCGGCGACGTCCACGGCCTCGTGAACGGCGTCCTCACCGACCTCGGCCTGCCCGCCGTCCCCTGGCACAAGGATCCGTTCTGGAGCCACGTCGCCATCGCCACGATGGTCAACTTCCGGTGGACGGGCTACAACACGCTGATCCTGCTCGCCGCGATGCAGGCGATCCCGCGCGACTACTACGAGGCGGCCACCGTCGACGGCGCCGGAGCCATCCGCCAGTTCACCAGCATCACGCTGCCCTCGCTCAAGGCGACCCTCATCTTCGTGATCATCACCTCGACGATCGGCGGCCTGCAGATCTTCGACGAGCCCCGGATGTTCGACAACACCGGCGAGGGCGGTCCCGCCCAGCAGTGGCTCACGATCACGCTGTTCCTCTACAACATCGGCTGGGGCGAGTGGAACTTCGGCCGCGCGGCCGCGCTCGCGTGGATCCTCTTCCTCATCATCCTCGTGATCGGCCTGATCAACCTGGCCGTGACCAGAGCACTCGTCCGAGACGAGGGCACCCGCGCCCCGAAGGCCGGCAAGAAGCAGAAGGGAGTGCGCGCATGAGCTCCCTGAACTCCCCCGCCGCACTGTCCATCGTCGAGTCCAGCATCCCCGAGACCCCGCAGCGCAAGCGCAACCGCACGACCCGCATCAAGGGCCGTCGGGCGGGCGTCTGGGTGTACGCCGGCCTCGGCGTGGTGTTCATCGCCTCGCTGTTCCCGTTCTACTGGTCGTTCCTGATCGGCTCGGGCGACTCGTCGACCATCAACGATCCGAACTTCTCGTGGCTGCCCGGCGGCAACTTCCTCGCGAACGCGCAGACGGTGGTGACCGACCCGGCCGTGAACTTCTGGCCGGCGCTCTGGAACTCCATCTACAGCTCGGCGCTGATCGCGGCGGCCGTCGTCGTCACGTCGACGCTCGCCGGGTGGGCGTTCGCCAAGCTCCGCTTCCCGGGCTCGAAGCCCCTGCTGGTGTTCGTGGTCGCCACCATGGCCGTGCCCATGCAGCTCGGCGTCGTGCCGCTCTACATCCTGTTCTCCGACCTCGGCTGGACCGGCCAGATCGGCGCGATCATCATCCCGGCCATCACGAGCGCATTCGGCGTGTTCTGGATGACGCAGTACCTCCGGCAGTCGGTGCCCGACGAGCTCATCGAGGCCGCCCGCGTCGACGGCGCCTCGATGCTCCGCACCTTCTGGACCATCGGCGTCGTCGCCGCCCGTCCCGCGGCCGCGATGCTCGGGCTCTTCACCTTCGTCACGGCCTGGAACAACTTCTTCTGGCCGTTCATCGTGCTCGACCGCAGCGACCCGACACTGCCCGTCGCGCTCTCGCTCCTGCAGTCCAACCACTTCGTGGACTACTCGATCGTGCTCGCGGGCGTGCTGCTGTCGACCATTCCCCTCCTCCTGCTGTTCGTCGTCGCCGGCAAGCAGCTCGTCTCAGGAATCATGCAAGGAGCCGTCAAGGGATGACCACCATCCAGCACACCACTGCGGCGACGACGGATGTCGCAGCCGCCCCCGCACCGGCGACGCTCCGCCGCTTCCCCGAGGGCTTCCTCCTCGGCGCCGCCGCCGCCGCGTACCAGATCGAGGGCGCCGCCCACGAGGACGGCCGCACCGACTCGATCTGGGACGCCTTCAGCCGCGTGCCCGGCGCGGTCGTCAACGCCGACAACGGCGACGTCGCCTGCGACCACTACCACCGCTACCGCGACGACGTCGCACTCATGCGCGAGCTCGGGCTCGACACCTACCGGTTCTCGACCTCGTGGTCGCGAGTCCATCCCGACGGCGGCCCCGTCAACGCGAAGGGCGTCGACTTCTACTCGCGCCTCGTCGACGAACTGCTCGAGCAGGGCATCCTGCCCTGGCTCACGCTCTACCACTGGGACCTCCCGCAGGCCCTCGAGGAGCAGGGCGGCTGGGCGAACCGCGACACCGCGTTCCGCTTCCGCGACTACGCGCTCACCATGCACGACGCCCTCGGCGACCGCGTGAAGGTGTGGACGACGCTCAACGAGCCGTGGTGCTCGTCGTTCCTCAGCTACACGGCCGGCGCGCACGCGCCCGGACGGCAGGACGTCGAGGCGGGCCTCCGCGCGGCGCACCACCTCCTGCTCGGCCACGGCCTCGCGGTGCAGGCGCTCCGCGAGCGCGATGCGTCGCTCGAGCTCGGCATCACGCTGAACCTCACCGTCGCGAAGCCCGTCGACCCGTCGCGCCCCGGCGACGTCGACGCCGCACGCCGCATCGACGGCCAGTTCAACCGAGTCTTCCTCGACCCGATCTTCCGCGGCCACTACGCCGGCGACCTGCTGGCGGACGTCGGCCACCTCGGCCTGCGCGACGCGATCCGGCCCGGCGACCTCGAGGTCATCGCGTCGCCGATCGACGCGCTCGGCGTGAACTACTACCACGGCGAGTCCGTGAGCGATCAGCCTGCGGCGCAGCCGCTCGAGGGACAGGCGCCGACCGACCGGCCCACCCGTTCGCCGTACCCCGCCGCCGACGGCGTGCACTTCCACCCGCAGGGCCTTCCGCAGACCGGCATGGGCTGGGAGGTGCAGCCCGACGGCCTGCGCGAGCTCCTCGGGCGGGTCCACCGCGAGTACTCCGGCCCGGCCGGCGTGCGCCTGTACGTCACCGAGAACGGCGCGGCGTACGACGACGAGGTGGCGACGGATGGCGTGGTGCACGACGCCGAGCGCACGGAGTTCCTGCTCGGCCACCTCGACGCGGTCCTCGACGCGATCGACGAGGGCACGCCCGTGCACGGCTACTTCTACTGGTCGATCCTCGACAACTTCGAGTGGGCGTGGGGGTACGACAAGCGCTTCGGCCTCGTCCGCGTCGACTACGAGACCCAGGAGCGCACGGTCAAGGACAGCGGCCTCGCATACCAGCGGGTCATCCGCGACCGCGGCGTGGCGGCGGCATCCGCTCGCTGAACGCATCGACGAACGCGCCCCGGACCGACGCCGCATGACCACCGCCGCATGAACACCGCAAATAGACTGACCAGCATGCAGGGGGCAACCGGAACCGGGGCGCGTTCATCTGCGCCGACCCTCGAGATGGTCGCGCGCGAGGCGAACGTGTCGCGGGCCACCGTCAGCCGCGTCGTGAACGGTTCGCCCAAGGTGTCGCCCGAGGTGGTCCGGGTCGTCAACGCGGCGATCGCGAAGCTCAACTACGTGCCGAACCGGGCCGCGCGATCGCTCGCCAGCCGGACGTCGGGCGCCATCGCGCTCGTCGTGCCGGAGGACACGCGGATGTTCTTCGGCGATCCGTACTTCGCCGCCATCGTGCAGGGCATCACCCGCAGGCTCGACGACAGCGAGTACCTGCTCAACCTGCTGCTGTCGACGAGCGATCCGAACCGGAAGACCGTGCGCTACCTGCGCTCCGGCGTCGTCGACGGCGCCCTCGTCGTGTCGCACCACGAGGGCGACCACCAGCTCCACGAGGCCGCGCACGAGATGCCCATCGTGTTCGGCGGCCGGCCGCCGAACATCACCGAGACCGACATCTTCGTCGACGTCGACAACCTCGAGGGCGGGATGACCGCGACCGAGCGGCTCATCGCGGTCGGGCGCAAGCGCATCGGCACGATCACGGGACCGCTCGACATGCCCGCCGCCGTCGACCGTCTCGAGGGATTCCGGCGTTCCATGGCGACCGCCGGCCTGCCTGCCGACGCGGTGGAGAGCGCCGACTTCACGGTCGCGGGTGCGGTCGCCGCGACGCGGCGCCTGCTCGACCGCGCGCCCGATGTCGACGCGATCTTCGTGGCGAGCGACCTCATGGCCACGGGTGCGCTCGCGGTCCTGCGCGAGCGCGGCCGGCACGTGCCCGAGGACGTCGCCGTGATCGGGTACGACGACAGCCCCGCCGCGACCTCGTCGGCGATCCCGCTCACCACGGTGCATCAACCGTCGGAGGAGATGGGCTACCTGATGGCCGACCTGCTCCTGCGACTCCTCGCGGGCGAGGACGTGCCGCACCGCAACATCATGCCGACGCGCCTCGTGCGCCGGGCCTCGGCATAGGGCCGTCGCGGCGCGTCAGGCGTCGAAGCGGATGCCGGCGGCATCCCCGAACCGGCGGCGCATGACCTCGATCGCGTCGGCGTGCTCGTCGACGAGGACGAAGCGGCGCCCGAGCGATCGCGCGACCGCGCCCGTCGTACCGGAGCCCGCGAAGGCGTCGAGCACCCAGTCGCCCGGCCGGCTCGACGCCTGCACGATGCGCCGCAGGATGCCCTCGGGCTTCTGGGTCGGGTACCCCGTCTTCTCCCTGCCCGTCGGGGAGACGATGGTGTGCCACCAGACATCCGTCGGGAGCTTGCCGCGCGCGGCCTTCTCGGGCGTGACGAGCCCCGGCGCCATGTACGGCTCGCGATCGACCGCCTCGGAGTCGAAGAAGTACGCCTCGGGGTCCTTCACGTACACGAGGATCGTGTCGTGCTTGGTCGGCCAGCGCCGCTTCGACTTCGCACCGTAGTCGTACGCCCAGATCAGCTCGTTGAGGAAGCACTCGCGCCCGAACAGCGCGTCGAGCAGCACCTTCGCGTAGTGCGCCTCGCGGTAGTCCAGGTGCAGGTAGAGCGTGCCGTCGTCGGCGAGCAGCCGCCACGCCTCGACGAGCCTCGGCTCGAGGAAGCCCCAGTAGTCGTCGAACCGGTCGTCGTAGCGGAGCAGGTCGCCGCGGATCCGCTCGTAGCGGTTGCCGGAGAAGCCGGTGACCGCGAGGCGCCGGGTCTGCGCCGAGTCGGCGCCCGGGGCGGGGTCGGCGACGGATGACGCGGCACGGCCGTGCGCACCCGCCGTCGCTCGACCGGCATCGGTGACGGATGCCGCGTCGGCGGCCGCATCCGTCACGCCCTGCCGCACGTGGCGCAGCGACTGGCGCGCCTGCGATCGGCCCGTGTTGAACGGCGGGTCGAGGTAGACGAGCGTGAACCGGCCGTCGGGGAGCGAACGCAGCACGTCGAGGTTGTCGGCGTGGATGACGCGGTCGGGCTCGTCGTCGGACACCGCTCAAGTCTGCCAGCGCGCCCGGCCGCCGACGCTCCCCGCGGCCGTTCAGTGCACGTGCACGTGCTCGTCCGCTCCCCGTGCCCCGGCGGCGACGGGGTCGTCGCCGGTGAATCCGCCGGACGCGTCCGCGACGCCGCCCGCCGAGTGCACCACGCGACCGCCGACCATGGTCAGCTCGGCGTGCTCGCCCAGCAGCCCGGCCGGGTCGTGCGCGTGCTCGTACAGGTCGCCCGACCACACGACGAGGTCGGCGTCCATGCCCGGCGCGAGCCGGCCGCGGGTCGACTCGAGGTGCCAGGCGCGCGCGCCGTCGACCGTGTACGCCTCGAGCGCCCGGTCGAGGCCGACGCGCTCGGGCGCCGTCCACGCCGCCGAGCCGTCGAGCCCCGCGCGCGTCGCGGCGGAGTACAGCCCGACGAGCGGGTCCATCTCGCCGACCTGCCAGTCGCTCGAGAAGGCGACGGTCGCGCCCGACTCGATCAGGCTGCGGAAGCGCCACGCACGGTCCCAACGCTCCTCGCCGACGTTCTCCATCCACGTGCCGGCGACGAGGTCGGGCGAGCAGTGCCGCGGCTGCATCGCGGCCGTCACGCCGAGGGCGGCGAACCGCGGCAGGTCCGCGGGGTGCAGGCACTCGACGTGCACGATGCCGTGGCGGCGGTCGACCGTGCCGTTGGTGCGGGCCGCCTGCTCGATCGCGTCGAGCGCGAGGCGGATACCGCCGTCGCCGGTCGCGTGCGTGTGGGTCTGGAACCCCATGCGGTCGAGCTCGGTGATCACGCCCACGAGCTCCCGCCCGGCGTCGCCGGGATAGGAGGGCCGCCCGCGCACGCCGGGTCGGTTCGCGTAGTCCTCGAGCATGAGGGCGGTGTGCGGCTCGATGACGTCGTCGGCGTAGAGCTTCAGCGGCCCCAGTCGCAGGAGCCCGTCGGCGTCGGGTGCGGCGGCCGCCCGGTCGACGGCGCCGCGGAGTTCCGCGCGGAACGCGGCATCCGCCCCGACCGGATGGAACAGCGCCGCGATCACGCGCGAGGTCAGCACGCCCTCTGCGAGCGCGCGCTCGAAGAGCGGCAGCTCGGCCAGCGGCACCTGCGGCTCGACGACGGTCGTGATGCCGAGGGAGGTCGCCATCCGCATGCTGCCGCGAAGCTTCCGGTACCGCCGCTCCGGGGAGTACATCGGGATGTCTCGCTGCAGCGCGGCCAGGCCCGCGACCGTCATCGCGCTCGTGTAGAAGTCGGTCACCCAGCCGGTCGCCGTGCCGTCGGCGGCGCGCTCGGCCCGACCCCACGCGAGGTCGCCGCCGCCGGCGATGCCGAGGGCGCGGAGCGCGTTGGCGTCGAGCCAGACCGAGTGCTGGTCGTAGGTCGTGACGAACACGGGGCGGCCGAGCGGGTCGAGCCCGGCGAGGTCGTCGGCGTTCGGCCGCCGGCCCTCGACGATCGAGTAGACGGCGTTCTCGGCGCAGATCCACGCGAGGTCCGGCCGGCGGGCGGCGAACGTCGAGATGCGCCGCCGCACCTCGTCGAGCGTCGACGCCCCCTCCAGCGACACCGCGTCGTCGTCGAACCCGAGCAGCAGGTGGTTGTGGCTGTCGATCACGCCGGGCGTGACGAGCCGACCGGCGGCGTCGATCGTGCGGCTCGCGCGGGGTGCGTCGGCGGCGTCGCCCAGCCAGGCGATGCGGCCGTCGGCGACCCCCACGGCGCCCGCCCACGGGCCGCGCGGGTCGAAGGTGCGCACGCGCGCCCCGGTGATGAGGAGGTCGAGGCTCACTTCGCGGGCTCCCACTCGTCGTCCTCGGCCGCGAGCAGGTGCGCGGTGCCGGGGTTCCGGCGGAGGTACAGGCCGTAGTAGGCGAAGCCGGCGACGAGGATGCCGATCGCGATGCCGAGGCTGACCCACTGCGCCGGGTCGAGGATGCCGATGACGAAGATCGCCGCGATCGCGAGGAGCGAGACCACGGGTGCGAGCGGGTACAGCGGCATCCGGAAGCTGTCCGTCACGTCCTCGCCGGCCCGGGCCGCGGCATCCGTCTGGCGCCGCACGACGAGCGCCGCGAGCGCGATGAAGCCGTAGCTGAACGCGAGGGTCGAGCCGGTGGCGTTGAGGAGCACGTCGAACGGGATGAAGCAGGCGGCGAGGGCGAGCACGCCCATTACGACGGTGGCCGCGACCGGCATGCGCGTGGCGGGCGAGATCGTGGCGAGCGGCCGGGCGACGCGCTCGGGGAGCGCCCGGTCGCGGGCGGCGGCGAAGAGCAGTCGGCCCGACTGGAGCGCGATCGCGATGATGGCGTTGACGATGGCGAGCGCGACGGCGACGAGCACGACGATCGTGACCGCGTCGCCGGATCGTGCGGAGAGGAAGGTCTCGACCGGCAGCGCTGCGCCGAAGAGGTCCTCGAGGGAGTCGGCGCCGAGCAGGACGGCGGTGAGCGGCACGAGCTCGGCGAGCACGGTGATGACGGCGCTCCAGATCACGGCGCGGGCGATCGAGCGGCGGGCGTTGCGCGTCTCCTCGGCGAAGTAGATCGCCCCGCCGTAGCCGTTGTACGAGAAGATGCCCTGCGTGATCGCCAGCACGAGCCCGGCGATGCCGAGCGGGGCGAGCCCGCCGGTGGCGGCGTCGAGCGCCTGCGGGTCGAGGAGGTCGGTGATCGGTCGCTCGACGTGCACGAGGCCGAGCACGGCGAGGAGCGCCAGGGCGGCCATCTCGACGACGAGGAAGGCACCCGTGACCCACGCGTTCGCCCGGATGTTGAAGCATGCGGTGACCGTGGCGAGCGCGATGACGACGATGGCCGTCCACAGCGGGTCGAGGCCGGCGATCGCGACGCCGAGGTAATCGGCCACGCCGAGCGCGAAGATCGCGATGATGAGCGGCAGCGTGACGAGGCTGATGAGGAACACCGCGGAGCCGGACGCCGGCCCGAGCACGCGGCTCACGAGCGAGTAGTCGCCGCCCGCGATCGGATGCCGCGAGCCGAGCTCGGCGTAGCAGTACGCGATGAGCAGGCTGATCACGCCGGCGAGCGCGAAGCCCCAGAACACGCCCGTGCCGTACGTGGCGAGGGCGGCGCCGCCGAGGATGAAGACGCTCGAGGCCGGCGAGATGCCGGACAGCGTGATGAGCACGTTGCCGCCGACGCCGAGCGAGCGCGAGAGCGTCGCGCCGTGCGTCGTCGTGGCGGCGGTGTCGAGGGTGGGCGGTGTGGTCATGTCGGTCTCTCTTCGTCGGGAGCACGTCGTGTTCCGGGGGCGATGACGCTGGTCATCCAGTTATTTGACACTTGCGTCAATGAACTCGACGAGTGTGGCAGGGCGATCCGCTAGTGTCAAGGAATGGCTCGACCGCGCAACCAGCGGGCCCGCCGCGACGCGCTCATCCAGGCGACGTACGACGCCGGTCACCGGCACGGGCTCCGGTCCCTCTCGCTCACCGACGTCGCCGCGCAGGCGGGGCTCACGCGCGGCGCGATCCTCTACTACTACGAGGACCTCGACGCGCTCCTCGTCGAGGCGCACGCCGCCGGCATCGAGCGGTTCTGCGACGCCCGCGACGCGCGCATCGCCGAGCTCGACGACCCTCGCGAGCAGCTCGCCGCCGCCATCGAGGGCGGGCTGCCGAGCGGGCCCGACGACGCGCTCATGAGCCTGCTCTACGAGTTCGACGTGCTGGCGGGGAAGTCGGCGCTCCACGACGAGCTCGTGCAGAAGCTCTACCTCCGCCAGCTCGACACGTACCGCCGGATCTTCCGGGCCGGCCGCGAGGCCGGGGCGTTCGCGCCGCGGCTCGACGGCGACCAGCTCGCCATGACCTTCGTCGCGCTCGAGGACGCCTACGGCCTGCACATCGTCGGCGGCAACGCGCTCATGACCGTCGCGACGGCGTCGGCCGCGATGCGCGCGGTCGCGGCCGACCTCGGCTGCCCGGCCGTCCCGACCGAGGCCGGCGCGACCGTTCGGTGACCGGCGCACGAGTCCGCCGGTCGAAGGTCCCGGCCGACCGCGACCGGCTCGCCCTACGCTGATCGCGCGGCGATGAACGCTCGGCGGCGCCGAGTCGGGGAGCGATGGGGAACGGGACGATGCGCGCGTTGGTGGTGTACGAGACGATCTGGGGCAACACCAGGGCCCTGGCCGAGGCGGCGGCCGAGGGGCTGCGCGGCAGCGCAGGCGTCGAGCGGGTCGACCTCGTGGCCGCGACCGAGGCTCCGGCGGCGATCGATCCCGAGATCGACCTCGTGGTCGTCGGAGGACCGACGCACGCGTTCTCGATGTCGACCGCGTCGACCAGGGACAACGCACGACAGCAGGGTGCGACCGAGATCCCCGCCCGGGGGATCCGCGAGTGGATCGACGAACTCGCGCCGCCGTCCTCGGCGGTCGCCGTCGCGACGTTCGACACGCGGACCGTCAAGCCGCGCCTGCCCGGCTCGGCCGCGAAGAAGGCGATGAAGGCGCTCGTCGCGAAGGGCTTCCGGCCGGTCGACGCGCCGAAGACCTTCGGCGTGCACGGCTACTCGGGCCCGATCGCCGACGGCGAGGTCGAGCGGGCGCGGGAGTGGGGCGCGACGCTCACCGACGCCTAGCGGCGCCGCGAGCGCGCGGCATCAGCGGGTCGATCCGTGCGTGCCGACCTGCGCGGCCGCGTCGGGCCGGCGGCGCTCAGCGCTCGACGTCGAGACGGATGCGGCCGCGGAACCGGTCGGGATCGTCGTCGTCGGCGTCGGCCGCCGCGAAGGCGATGCCCTTGTCTCCGTCGCCCGGAACGGGCGCGGGAACGGGGAGCCGCGCCTGCCGATCGACCTCGACCTGGGCCTCGTACTTGCGCGGCGCGAAGACCTCGTCGCCGATCATCATGACCGGGGAACCGCTGGGCTTGCCCGTCTTGGTCTTGTCGGACAGGTCGATCCACCCCTTGCGCGTGGCGAACAGGCCGAACGCGATCACCGCGCCGGCGATGATCAGGATCAGCCACCAGTCCACCCGGCGATTGTAGACGCCCTGACTCCGCCTCACGTTCAGGCCTTCCACAGCCAGGGGCCCGCGAGGCGTCAGGGCACGCGCTGCAGCCAGTCCTCCGTGGCGAACTTCGAGGCGACGAGCGCCTCGGCCTCGGCGAGCTCATCGGCCGTGACCGACCCCGACGCCGCACCGTACAGCCCGGCGAACGTCTCCTTCAGTCGCTCGATGATCTCGGCACGCGACAGCCCGGTCTGCGACCGCAACGGGTCGACCCGCTTCGCCGCCGACGCGATGCCCTTGTCGCTGATCTTCTCGCGGCCGATGCGCAGCACCTCGAGCATCCTGGCGTTGTCGAGGTCGTACGCCATCGTCACGTGGTGCAGCACGCCGCCGGACCCGAGTCGCTTCTGCGCGGCGCCGCCGATCTTGCCGGCCGGGCTCGCGATGTCGTTGAGCGGCTGGTAGGTCGCCTCGATGCCGAGCGAGCGCAGCCCCTGCAGCACCCAGTCGTCGAGGAACGCATAGGAGTCGGCGAAGCTCATGCCCTGCACGAGCTCGGCCGGCACGTACAGCGAGTACGTGACGACGTTGCCCTTCTCCATCATCATCGCGCCGCCGCCGGAGATGCGACGCACCACGTCGAAGCCGTAGCGCGCCGCGCCATCCGGGTCGACCTCGTTCTTCACCGACTGGAACGACCCGATCACGACGGCCGACTCGTCCCATTCCCAGAACCGCAGGGTCGGCTTGCGCCGGCCCTCGCCGACGCGCGTCGCGAGCACCTCATCGAGCGCGAGGTGCACCCGCGGCGGCACGGCCGGGTCGTGCACGATCTCCCACTCGTAGTCCGACCAGGTCGTGGCATCCGTGATCGCGCGGCGGACCGCCACGGCGATCGCCTCGGCCGAGAACCCGAGCATCACGGCGTCGGGACGCAGCCCCTTCGTGATCGCGGCCGCGACCTGCTTGGCATCGGACGCCGCGGGCAGCCCGTCGAGCGCCCGGTTCAGGTCGCCCAGCGCCTCGTCGGGTTCGAGGAAGAAGTCGCCCGCGACGCGTGCGTTCCGGATCGCCCCGTCGACGACGTCGAAGTCGACGACCACGAGCTTGCCGCCGGGGACCTTGTACTCACCGTGCATGCCCCCAAGCCTACGGATGCCGCGGGGCCGCGCACCCCGGGCGTAGGCTCGGCCACGGAGCATCCGTTCGGCAGCGAGGGGGACGCCGCGATGACCACCCTGTACCTGGCACGGCACGGCGAGACCGTGTGGCACGGCGAGCACCGCTACGCGGGCTCGACCGACATCGACCTCACCGCGAACGGGCTCTCCCAGGCCGACCAGCTCGCGGAGTGGGCGTCGCGCGCGCGGCTCTCGGCGGTCGTGTCCTCGACGCTCGCGCGGGCGCAGGCGAGCGCCGAGCCCGCCGCCGCGGCGGCCCACCTCGAACTGCGCACCGACCCGAGGCTCGTCGAGATCGACTTCGGCGACGGCGAGGGCCTCGCTCCCCGCGAACTGGCGGAGCGGATGCCCGACGCCTGGGCGTCGTTCGGCCGGAATCCCGCACGCAGCCCGCTGCCCGGGGGCGAATCGGGCCTCGACGGCATCGCGCGCGCCGAACCTGCGCTGCGCGAGCTCGTCGAGGAGTTCGGCATCGGCGACGCGACCGTCGGCGGCTCGGCGGACTCGCGCCGCGGCCGGCGCGTGCTCGTCGTGTTCCACGGCACGCTGCTCCGGCTCCTGCTGTGCGAGTGGCTGGGCATCGACCCCGACCGCTATCGCGACCTGTTCCCCGAGGTCGCGAACTGCGCGCTGACCGAGGTCCGGTTCGAACGCGTCGACGGGCGGGTGCAGCCGCGCCTCATCGGGTTCAACGTTCCGGCGCTGCGCTGACGTACGAGATCCGGATGCCGCCTTCAGCGGCGCGGCATCCGTCGTCGTCGCTCAGTCGACCGCGAAGCGTTCGTCGAGCCAGCGGATGAGGTCGCCGCGGACCTCCTCCTGGTTCGTCTCGTTGAAGATCTCGTGGCGGGCGCCGTCGTAGACGGTGAGGGTGACGTCGGCGAGCCGGCCCCGCGAGGCGTAGGCGTTCGCGAGCTTCAGCGCGCTCTTCTCGCCGCCGAGCGAGTCGTCGGAGCCGACCATGATGAGCAGCGGGAGCTCCTCGGGGAGGTTCCGCCCCGGGCGGCCGAGCAGGCGGGCGGCCTCGATCAGCCCGAACAGCTCCTGCAACGGCACCGCCGTCGTGTACGGGTCGGCGACGAACGCCTCCGCGACCGCCGGATCGCGGGAGAGCCATTCGAGGCCGGTGGTCCCGAGGTGCCGATGGCGCCGGTTCAGGTCGCCCGAGTTCATGTGGATCGGCGTGCGATACGCCGTTCCGGTGAGCACCACCGCATCCCAGTCGTGCGGGTGCCGTTCGAGCAGGATCTGCGCCATCAGCGAGCCCCACGAGTGCCCGAGGAGCACGAGCGGCACCTCGTCGCCCTCGGTCTCGCGGATGACGCCGGTGAAGAGGTGCACGTCGTGGATCGCCGCGCGCAGTCCGCCCGGACCGAGCCTGCCCATCCGGTCGAGGTCGCCGCCGTGCTGCTCGAACCCGGTCTGCCCGTGGCCCCGGTGATCGTCGGCCCAGACCGAGTAGCCGGCGGAGTTCAGCGCCTCCACGAGGGCGCCGTAGCGCCCGATGTGCTCGCCGACGCCGTGCACGAGCTGGACGACCGCGATCGGGTCGGGCACTCGCCAGGACTCGTAGTGGATTCGCACGCCCTGCGGGTCGGTGAACGTCGGCATGCGCTCATCCTCGCAGGCCCGGACGACCGACCGTCAGGACTCGCGCGTCACCTCGACCGACACGAAGAGCGCCGACGACGACGGGCCGGCGTACACCCCGCGGAGCGGGGCCACGTCGGTGTAGTCGCGGCCCCGACCCACGAGCACGTGCAATTCGCCGACCTCCGCGAGGTTCGTCGGGTCGTACCCGCGCCAGGTTCCGGCGAACCACTCGACCCAGGCGTGCGACTCCCCCGTGACGGTGACGCCGACGGGCGCGTCGCGGTCGGGGTGCAGGTAGCCCGATGCGTACCTCGCCGGGATGCCGACCGAGCGCAGCGCGCCGACCGCGAGATGCGCGATGTCCTGGCAGACGCCCTTGCGCTCGGCCCACGCCTCGCGCGCGGTCGAGTTCACGGCCGTCACGCCCGTGACGTACTCCACCGCGTCGCCGATCGCCCGGCTGATCTCGAGCGCGGTCTCGCCGACGGGCATGCCCTCTGCCGCGATCTCCGCGGCGAGCGCGGCGACCTCGGGCGGCGGCTCCGTGGCATCCGTCTGCGTCGTGTACTCGGTGAACGGCACGCTCGACGCGCGGATCTCGGCGAGCTGGTCCCAGGTGGGCTCCGGCCCGCGGCCGGGCAGGGGCCGCACCTCGACGACGCTCGTGGCGGTGACCGAGAGCTCGCGGTGCGGGGTCAGCACCTCGAAGGTCGAGACGCGGGTGCCCCAGTAGTCGAGGTAGGCGTGCTGGGTCGCACCCGGCCGGATGTCGAGGCTCGCGTGCAGCACGAACTGCTCGCCGCCGGAGTGCGGGAGCATCCGCGCCTCGTTGTACGACGCCGTGGCCTCTTCGGCGTAGGCGAACCCGGTGCGGTGGACGATGCGGAGCCGACTCACGAGACCTCCCCGATCCAGACCGGCACGACGCTCGTCGGGAAGTAGCGCTGCCGTATGGCGTCGCTCGCCGCCGAGACGACCTCCTGGACGCGTTCCATGTTGCCGGCCAGGTCGAACAGGATGTCGCCGATCGGCCGGTACTCGAGCTCGGAGCGGATCTGGCCGAGCAGGCGCTGCGCCTGATCGGTCACGCCGACGCGACCCGCACGCGGGTCGATCTCGCGGAGCGACTCCTCGGCGCGGATCACGCTCGAGATGATCGAGCGCGGGAACAGCCGGTCGAGCAGCAGGAACTCCGCCGCCGAGAGCGTCGACGGCACGCCGCGGTAGCTCCGGAGGTAGGCCTCGTACCCGCCGCAGCTGCGCAGGATCGTCGTCCAGCTCGGGCCGCTCGCCTCGGTGAGCGATCGCGTCGAGAGGAGGCGCGCGGTCATGTCGGCGCGCTCGATCGACCGGCCGAGGCTGAAGAAGTGCCACGCCTCGTCGCGGCTCGACGCCGAGTCGACGACGCCGATCGCGAGCGCCGCGCGATCGCGGACCCATCGGAAGAACTCGTGCGTCTTGTCGGATGCCACGTGCCGCGGCATCCGCGCGTACGTGTGGTTCAGCGCCTCCCACAGCTCGGTCGACACGATCTCGCGCGCACGGCGCGCGTTCTCCCGGGCCGCGGTCACCGAGTGGGCGATGGATGCCGGATGGTGCGGGTCGACCGCGAGGAGCGCGATCACGTCGGACGGGCCGAGCGCGACGTCTTCATTGGGCTCGCTGCCCATGACCGCGAGCAGCGCGCGGCATGCGGAGTCCTCGTCGATCCACGGGTCCTCGAGCAGGAGCTGCAGGTGCACGTCGAGGATGCGGGCGGTGCCGTCGCTCCGCTCGATGTAGCGGCCGATCCAGAAGAGGCTCTCGGCGATGCGGCTCAGCATGACGGCACCTCCGGTCGGGCGTTCGGGAGCGGTGGGCCCTCCCGCTGCATTCGCTGTCGTTGCTGCTGTTGCTGCTGTTGCTGCTGTTGCTGCTGCTGGCGGACCGGCGCGTCCTCGTCCTGCGGCGAGGACTCGGGCCGGTGGCCGCGGTGATGCGCGGCCTGCTCGACCTCTGCGATCGGGCTGGTCGCCGTCGCCGTCGCGTTCGCGATGCCCGTCGCGGTGGTGGGCGCTCCGGCGATGCCGGTCGCCTGATCGGCGACGATCGTGCCGACGCGCCCGCCGGCGCCGTGGGCCGAGCCGAACCCCTCCGGGCGCGGACTCGGCACGAGCCCCGCGATGGGGCCGGTCGTGACGGAGTCGTCGAGCACCCACGTGTCCTTCGATCCGCCGCCCTGGCTGGAGTTCACGACGAGCTGCCCTTCGGGCAGGGCCACGCGCGTGAGTCCGCCGGGGAGCACCCAGACGTCCTCGCCGTCGTTCACCGCGAATGGCCGCAGGTCGGCGTGCCGAGGGCGCATGCCGTCCTCCACGAGGGTCGGGAGCGTCGAGAGCTGCACGACGGGCTGGGCGATCCAGCCGCGCGGGTCCTTCAGCAGTCGGCCGCGCAGTTCCGCGAGCGTCGACTTCGAGGCATCCGGACCGACCACCAGGCCCTTGCCGCCCGACCCGTCGACGGGCTTCACGACCAACTCGTCGAGTCGATCGAGCACCTCGGCGAGCGCGTCGGGCTCCTCGAGCCGCCACGTGTCGACGTTCGGCAGGATCGGCTCCTCGTCGAGGTAGTACCTGATGAGGTCGGGCACGTAGGTGTAGACGAGCTTGTCGTCGGCGACGCCGTTGCCGACGGCGTTCGCGATCGTGACGTGGCCGAGCCGTGCGGCGAGCATGAGCCCCGGCGCGCCGAGCACCGAGTCGGGGCGGAACTGCTGCGGGTCGAGGAACTCGTCGTCGACGCGGCGGTAGATGACGTCGACGCGCGTCGGACCCGCCGTGGTCCGCATCCAGACGCGGCCGCCCGAGCAGAACAGGTCGCGGCCCTCGACGAGCTCGACGCCCATCAGCCGGGCGAGCAGCGTGTGCTCGTAGTAGGCCGAGTTGTAGACGCCAGGGGTGAGCACGACGACGGTCGGGTCGTCGACGCCCTCGGGCGCGCTGGCGCGCAGCGCCTGGAGCAGCCGGTTGGGATAGTCGCCGACCGGGCGGACCCGCATCGACGTGAACAGCTCGGGGAGGGTCTGCGCCATGACGCGCCGATTCGAGATGACGTAGCTGACGCCGCTCGGCACGCGGACGTTGTCCTCGAGGACCCGCCAGTCGCCGAGCTCGTCGCGGATCACGTCGATGCCCGCGACGTGGATGCGCACGCCGTTCGCGCTCTCGATCCCGGCGGCCTGTCGGTGGAAGTGCGTCGACGAGCTGATCAGCGCGGCGGGGATCACGCCGTCGCGCACGACGTCCTGCCGGCCGTAGACGTCGCCGAGGAAGCGCTCGAGCGCGCGCACCCGCTGGGCGACGCCCGCCTCCACCACGTTCCACTCGCCCGCCCCGATGACCCGTGGAACGGCGTCGAGCGGGAACGGCCGCTCCTCCCCGGCGAAGTCGAACGTGACGCCCTGCGCGAGGTAACTGCTCGCGAGCGCGTCGGTGCGGCCACGCAGCTCGTCCTGGGTCATCCGCGCGAGCGCGGGGTAGAGCTCGCGGTACGGCTCGCGGACGGTCACGGCGTCGGCCGGGAACATCTCGTCCCACGGTCGGGCACGATTGCGCCTGCGCGACCGCGTCGTCGCATACCCGTCGAAGAGGCTTCCCATGCGCCTACGCTTCCAGCCCGGTGTTTCAGGCCGGTTACCGACACGCGTCGGGCGCGAATCGGCCTCGGATCGACCGGGAATCATTAGGCACGCTAATTTGTTATGCTAACGATGTGACCGACTCCCTCGCCCCGGCTCCTGCCCGCGCCCGCCGCGCGCCCCTCGCCGAGCAGAGCACCGAACTGCGCCTCGCGGTCATGCGCCTGGCCCGCCGCATCCGCCAGGAACGGGCCGACGCCGAGCTGAGCGCAACCCAGTACTCGGCCCTCGCCTGGACCGCGAGCGAGGGTCCGCTCACGCCGGGCCGGCTCGCCGAGCTCGAGCGGGTCACTCCCCCGTCCATGAACCGCACGGTGAACTGCCTCGTCGAGTCGGGGCTGCTCGTGCGCGAGAGCTCGCCCGACGACGGCCGCAAGGTGCTGCTCCGCACGACCGACGAGGGCGAGGCCATCGTGCGCGAGACCCGACGTCGCCGCGACGCCTGGCTCGCCAAGCGGTTCGCCACCCTCTCCCCCGACGAGCGCGACACGCTCGCCGCCGCCACCGACATCCTCAGGAGGCTCACCGACCAGTGAGATCAATGTTCCGCTCCCTCGCCTCCGTCGACTACCGCATCTGGTTCATCGGCGCACTCGTCTCGAACATCGGCGCCTGGATGCAGGCCACGGCCCAGAGCTGGGTCGTGCTGACCGAGCTCACCGACAACGACGCGCTCGCGGTCGGCATCACGATGGCCCTGCAGTTCGCGCCCCAGCTGCTGCTCGTGCCCGTGACCGGACTCATCGCCGACCGCTTCGAGCGTCGGAAGATCCTGATGTTCACGCAGTCGGCGCTCATGGTGCTCGGCCTGGCGCTCGGGCTCCTGCTGATCTTCGGGCATGCGGAACTGTGGCACCTCTACGTCTTCGCCGGCCTCCTCGGCATCGTCAACGCGGTCGACATCCCCGCCCGCCAGACCTTCGTCGCCGACCTCGTCTCGTCGTCGAACATGTCGAACGCGGTCGCCCTCAACTCGGCGTCGTTCAACGCGGCCCGCATGATCGGCCCCGCGCTCGCGGGCGTGCTCATCGTGCTCGTCGGAACCGGATGGGTCTTCGTCATCAACGCGGTCACGTTCATCGCGGTCCTCGTCGCGCTCGCGAAGCTGAAGCGCTCGAACCTGCGACGGATGCCGCGGGCACCCCGCGAGCGCGGCGCATTCGTCGCCGGCTTCCGCTACGTCGCCGGCCGGCCCGACCTCGTCGTCGTGTTCGTGATGGTGTTCCTCGTGGGCGCCTTCGGCATGAACTTCCCGATCTTCTCCTCGACGATGGCGGTCGAGTTCGGCCGCGGCGCCGGCGAGTACGGCCTGCTGTCCTCGATCCTCGCGATCGGTTCGCTGACGGGCGCGCTGCTCGCGGCCAAGCGCGAGCGCGCCCGCATCCGCGTGATCATCGCCGCGGTCGCGTTCTTCGGGATCGCGGCGACGGTGGCCGCCGTGATGCCGACGTACTGGCTGTTCGCGGCATCCACCGTCTTCATCGGGTTCACGGTCGTGACGATGCTGACGACCGCGAACGGCTACGTGCAGACCACGACCGACCCGCTGCTCCGCGGCCGCGTCATGGCGCTGTACATGGCGATCCTCTCGGGCGGCACGCCGATCGGCGCTCCGATCGTGGGCGCCGTCGCGAACGCCTGGGGGCCTCGCTGGGCGCTCGGCGTCGCCGCGGCCGCGGCCGGCGTCGCGGCGATCGTCGGCCTCGCCTGGCTCGTCGTGGCGCGCGGGCTGCGCGTCGTGCGCCATCCGATCGGCGGGCGGATGCCGCGCTTCGCGCTCGCCTACGCGGAGGCGCCGACGGCCGCGATCGCCGTGCCGGTCACCCGGCCCGTCGAGCTGCCGGCGAGCACCAGCCCGATCGACCTGGTGTCGCCGACGACCTCGGTGGAGGTGCCGGAGGTCGACCGCGGTCGAGTCGAGTCGCCCGGCCGGCACACCGCGCGACGCACGGCCGGCGCGGCGGCCGCAGCACCTCGAACCCGTCCGATCGCGCAACGATCCGGCGCCTGACGCCGATTTCCGCCGTCGACGTCCGGTCCGGCGACCCGGTTCTGGCGCGATCCGTGTCCAGCCCTTGACCTTCCGGCGCGCATCGGGAAAGGGTGGGTCGCATCCGGCAGCGCCAGCCGGCGTGCCCGGACGACCCGGACGGCATCGTGCCCCCGGTTCCGACCACCCCCATGGGAGAGACCGTGCCAAGAAGAACTCGGAACGCCACGTTCGCCGCGGTCGCCGCCACCGCGGCGATCGCCCTGACCGCGACCGGAGCCCAGGCCGCGGTACCGACGAACACCACCGCGCTGCAGGACGCCGTCACGTCCGACGGCATCATGGCGCACCTGGCCGAACTGCAGGCCGTCGCCGACGCCAACGGCGGCACGCGAGCGAGCGGCACGCCCGGCTACGGCGCGTCGATCGACTACATCGAGGGCCTCCTCGACGCCGCCGGCTACATCACGACCCGCCAGGACTTCACCTTCAACTCGTTCACCGAGTTGAGCGACGCCGAGATGGACCGGGTCTCGCCCGACCCGACGTCCTACGTGCTCTTCGAGGACTTCGTCACCGCCGAGTACTCGGGCAGCGGCGACGTGACCGCACCGCTCGAGGCGGTCGACCTGGTGCTTCCGCCCGGACCGACCGCCAGCACGTCGAACAGCGGCTGCGAGGCATCCGACTTCGACGGCTTCACCTCGGGCAACATCGCCCTCGTCCAGCGCGGCACGTGCGACTTCTCGGTGAAGGCGCACAACGCTGCCGTCGCGGGCGCCAGCGGCGTGATCATCTTCAACGAGGGCCAGGACGGCCGCCAGGAGACGCTCAACGCGACGCTCGGCGACGCGTTCAGCGACGACATCCCGGTCGTGGGCACCTCGTTCGCCATCGGTGACGAGCTGGCCTCGCTGCTCGCCTCGGGCGAGGTCGTCATGCACCTCAAGACCGACACGCTCATCGAGCTCGACGTGCCGACGCAGAACCTCATCGCCCAGACGCCGACCGGTCGCACCGACCGCGTGATCATGGCCGGTGCGCACCTCGACTCGGTGTCGAGCGGCGCGGGGATCAACGACAACGGTTCCGGCTCGGCCTCGATCCTCGAGACCGCGCTCCAGATGGCCGAACTCGGCATCCAGCCGCGCAACGCCGTCCGGTTCGCGTGGTGGGGCGCCGAGGAGGCCGGCCTGCTCGGCTCGCAGTTCTACGTCGACTCGCTCCCCAAGAAGGAGGCGAACAAGATCGAGCTCTACCTGAACTTCGACATGGTCGGCTCCCCGAACTACGCGAACTTCGTCTACGACGGCGACGGTGACGCGTTCGGCAACAAGGGCCCGAGCGGCAGCGACGACATCGAGCACCTGTTCTCGGACTTCTTCGACTCGATCGGCGTCGCCTCCGAGCCGACGGAATTCGACGGGCGTTCCGACTACGACGCCTTCATCTCCGCGGGCATCCCGGCGGGCGGCCTCTTCACCGGCGCCGAGGGCGCGAAGACGGCCGACCAGGTCCTCGACTACGGCGGCCTCTCGGAGTTCGACGGCCAGCCCGTGTCGTACGACCCGTGCTACCACCAGGCCTGCGACAGCCTCGACCCGGTCGCGGACGGCGCTGACGCGGACCTGTACGAGGCGCTGAACGCCGCGTACGGCGGAGCGCTCGAGTACGAGGGCACGATCAGCAACGTCAACCAGGAGGGCCTCGGCGACATGGCCGACGCCATCGCGCACGCGGTCCTCACCTACGCGATGTCGACGTCGTCCGTGAACGGCACGGCGAAGGCCTCGCCGAAGGCGACGGAGAAGGCGGGCGACCACCTGGGCGCCCACCTGTTCCGCTGATCCGCACCTGACCCGTTCGGCCCTCCCTCGCATCGGCGCGGGAGGGCCGAACCCCGTCAGCGCCCGGTCGAGTCCCTGACGACGAGCTCGGGCTGGAACTGCACCTGCTCGGGAACGAAGTCGGCGCCGTCGCGCGCTTCGCGGAGCAGCAGGTCGACGGCGGTGTACCCGATGAGCCACGCGGGCTGGCGGATCGACGAGAGCGGCACGACGGCCGCCTGGGCGAAGTCGATGTCGTCGTAGCCGATGAGCGCGATGTCGCGCGGCACGCGCACGTCGCCGAGCATGATGAGCGCCTGCAGCACGCCGACCGCGAGGAGGTCGTTCGCGCAGAAGATCCCGTCGGGCCGGTACTCGGGCGCCCGGTCGCGGATCGCCTCGCCCGCCGCACGCCCCTCGAGCACGGTCGTGCCCGAGGTCTCGACGACCTCGAGCGTGACGCCGGGCGTCTCGGCGGCCGCGCGCCGCGCGCCCTCGAGTCGGTCGGCCACCTGACGGATCGAGGACGGCCCGCCGACGAACGCGATGCGGCGCCGGCCCGACTCGACGAGGTGCCGCACGGCCATCGCCCCGCCCACGACGTCGTCGACGGCGACCGAGGAGAAGCTGCGGTCGGGCGCCTCGCGGTCGACGAGCACCACGGGCACGCCGCGCGAGCGCGCGCGCTCGAGCCGCGGCAGGTCGTCGGATCGCGGCGAGACGAGCACCCCGTGCACGCGCTGCTCCTCGAACAGGTCGAGGTAGGCGCGCTCGCGATCGGGGTTGTCGTCGCTGTTGCCGAGCAGGATCGTCATGCCGTCCTCGGCGGCGCGATCCTCGGCACCTCGCGCGACGTCGGTGAAGAAGGGGTTGCGCACGTCGAGCACGACGAGCCCGATCGATCGGCTGCGTCCGGCGCGCAACTGCCGCGCCGCGTCGTTGCGGACGAACCCGAGCTCCTCGATCGCCGCGAGCACGCGCGCGACCGTCTCGGGCGCGACCTTCTCGGGCCGGTTCAGCACGTTCGAGACCGTGCCGACCGAGACGGATGCCGCGGCCGCGACCTCGCGCACGCTCACTGCCATCGGACTCCCCTCCGCGTCGGAGTCTACGAGGCGCGGGTCGTGATCTCCGCGGCGACGCCCTCCCGGTGCATGAGAATGCGCAGTTCTTCGGCAAGCCTCTTCCACTTGCGCGACACGCGAACGTGATCTATCTTTGAAACGATTCACAACCGAACGGAGAGCTCGACGATGAGCACTGGCACCACGCAGCGGGTCTGCTTCCAGCTGCAGGTCGACCCTGCTCGCCTCGACGAGTACCGCGAGCGGCACGCCGCGGTCTGGCCCGACATGCTCCGGGCGATCGAGGCATCCGGCCGGCGCAACTACTCGCTCTTCCTCCGCGAGGACGGCCTGCTGATCGGCTACTACGAGGTCGACGACGACGATGCGGCCCAGGCCGCCCTCGCCCTCGACCCCCGCACCGCGCCGTGGGAGGCAGAGATGGCCGAGTTCTTCGTGGCGCTCGACGGGTCCCGCCCCGACCAGGGCGCCCCCCGGATCCGCGAGGTGTTCCACCTCGAAGACCAGCTCGCCGCGCTCGGCGCGGACGAGGCATCCACCACCGCTCCCGGCGCCGGCGCCGGCGCCGCGGCATCCGTCACCCCCCGCACAGAAAGCAGCGAACAGTGAGCAGCATTCCGCAGACCGTCCTCGACCAGCTGGAGCTCCAGGCGATCGAACTGCCGAGCTGGGCGTTCGGCAACTCGGGCACCCGCTTCAAGGTGTTCGGCACGCCCGGCACGCCGCGCGACCCCTACGAGAAGATCGCGGATGCCGCGCAGGTGCACGCGTACACGAAGCTCGCGCCGACCGTCGCGCTCCACATCCCGTGGGACAAGGTCGACGACTACGACGACCTCCGCGCGCACGCCGAGGGCCTCGGCGTCTCGCTCGGCACGATCAACTCGAACACCTTCCAGGACGACGACTACAAGTTCGGCGCCCTCACCCACGAGGATGCGGCCGTCCGGCGGAAGGCGATCGACCACCACTTCGAGTGCATCGACATCATGCACGCGACCGGCAGCCGCGACCTCAAGATCTGGCTCGCCGAAGGCTCGAACTACCCGGGCCAGGCCGACCTTCGCGGCCGCCAGGACCGCCTGCACGAGTCGCTGCAGGAGATCTACGCCCGCCTCGGCGACGAGCAGCGCCTCGTGCTCGAGTACAAGTTCTTCGAGCCGGCGTTCTACCACACCGACGTCCCGGACTGGGGCACGAGCTACGCGCAGGTCGCCGCGCTCGGAGACAAGGCGATGGTCTGCCTCGATACTGGCCACCACGCGCCCGGCACCAACATCGAGTTCATCGTGATGCAGCTGCTGCGCCTCGGCAAGCTCGGCTCGTTCGACTTCAACTCGCGCTTCTACGCCGACGACGACCTCATCGTGGGCGCGGCCGACCCCTACCAGCTGTTCCGCATCGTCTACGAGGTCGCGCGCGGCGGCGGCCTCAACCACCCCGACGTGGCGTTCATGCTCGACCAGTGCCACAACGTCGAGGACAAGATCCCCGGCCAGATCCGCTCGGTGCTGAACGTCCAGGAGATGACCGCGCGGGCGCTCCTCGTGGACACCGACGCACTACGCGCCGCGCAGGTCTCGGGCGACGTGCTCGAGGCGAACCGCATCTTCATGGACGCCTTCTACACCGACGTGCGCCCGGCCCTCGCCGAGTGGCGCGAGTCGCGCGGCCTTGCGGCCGACCCGATGGCGGCGTTCGCGGCATCCGGCTACTTGGCGCAGATCGCCGCCGACCGCGTCGGCGGCGTGCAGGCCGGCTGGGGCGCGTGAGCGTGGGGTCAGCGCGGCGCGAAGCGACGCGCTTCCTCGAGGAAGGCGGAGCAGGAGTCAGGCGACGCGCCAGCGTTGACTGACGTATCCGGCAGACCGCAAGACGCATCCAGTCACGACAGCCACGAGAGGAGCGAGCGGATGACCCAGCAGACGCCGTACGCCGCGGCCGACGGCCTGGTCCGGGTGTACCCGGCGGATGACCCGTCCGCGCGTCCGACGGCGGCGCTCGTCTGGGCGCACGGCGGCGGGTTCGTCGCGGGCGACCTGGACATGCCCGAGGCCGACTGGGTCGCGCGCGCGTTCGCCGCACGCGGCGTCACCGTCGTCTCGATCGACTACCGCCTCGCGGTCGACCCGGCCGGGCGCTACCCGGCGGCCTCCGACGACGTCCTCGCCGCCTGGGCGTGGACGGCGGCGCACGCCGGCGAGCTCAGCATCGACCCGGCCCGCATCGTCGTCGGCGGCGCGAGCGCCGGCGCCAACCTCACCGCGGGGGCCGTGCTGCGCACGCTCGGCGCCGCCGCGGCTCCCGACTCCGCCGGCGGGGCGGACCGGTTCCCGGGCGCGGCTGTGGAGGCCGCACCGGGTCCCGACGCCCCGTCGGCGGAACGCACCCCCATTCCCGCGGGCGTGTTCCTGGCCTACCCGACGCTGCTCGCCGTGCAGCCGGCACCGGATGCCGCGTTGCGGGCGATGCTCGACGCGAGCCCCGTCGCCGACCGGTTCGGGCCCGCACGCGTGCGCGACATGTACGAGGCGTACCTCGGCGGGCCCGTCGAGGACGCCCCGCTGCCGGCCGTGCCGGGACTCGCGGCGCCCGACGACCTCGCCGGGTTCCCGCCCGTGCTCATGGTGAACGGCGAGGCTGACGAGCTCCGCGTGTCGGGCGAGGCGTTCGCCGCGACGCTGGTCGCCGCCGGGGTGCCGACCGAGGTCGTGACCGAGCCCGGAACCGAGCACGGACACCTGAACCGGCCCGACGAGCCCGCGGCATCCGCCACCGTCGACCGCGTCGTCGCCTGGCTGGAGGCGCTCGACGCGGCATCCGCCCCCGAGCCGGCCGCGGCCGGCGCCACCGACCACCCCTGACCACCGCCTCCCCATCGAAGGAATCCACCTCATGACCAACCAGGCTGCTGCCGACCTCATCGCGCGGTCGAACCGCCTCGGCGCCGACCCCAAGAACACGAACTACGCCGGCGGCAACACGTCGGCGAAGGGCACCGAGACCGACCCGGTCACGGGCGAACCCGTCGAGCTGCTCTGGGTCAAGGGCTCGGGCGGCGACCTCGGCACGCTGAAGGAGTCGGGTCTCGCGGTCCTCCGCCTCGACCGCATGCGCGCCCTCGTGAACACCTACCCCGGCGTCGACCGCGAAGACGAGATGGTCGCCGCGTTCGATTACTGCCTGCACGGCAAGGGCGGCGCGGCGCCCTCGATCGACACCGCCATGCACGGCCTCGTGGACGCCGCGCACGTCGACCACCTCCACCCCGACTCGGGCATCGCTATCGCGACCGCCGCCGACGGCGAGGAGCTGACGGCGAAGATCTTCGGCGACAGGGTCGTGTGGGTGCCGTGGCGTCGCCCCGGCTTCCAGCTCGGCCTCGACATCGCCGAGATCAAGGCGGCGAACCCCGCCGCCATCGGCTGCATCCTCGGCGGCCACGGCATCACCGCGTGGGGCGACACCTCCGACGAGGCCGAGGCCAACTCGCTGTGGATCATCGACACCGCGGCCGCCTACATCCAGGCGAACGGCGAGGCGGAACCGTTCGGCGGCGTCCGCGCCGGCTTCGAGGCGCTGCCCGAGGCCGAGCGCCACGCGCGCGCCGCCGCGCTCGCCCCGACCGTCCGCGGCCTCGCCTCGACGGACAAGCCGATGGTCGGCCACTACACCGACTCCGACGTCGTGCTCGACTTCCTCGCGTCGGAGCGCGCGCCCGAGCTCGCGGAGCTCGGCACCAGCTGCCCCGACCACTTCCTCCGCACCAAGGTCAAGCCGATGATCCTCGACCTGCCGGCGACGGCCGCCGTCGAGGAGCAGCTCGCTCGCCTGCAGGAGCTGCACGAGGCGTACCGCGCCGACTACCAGGCGTACTACGACGCGCACGCGACATCCGAGAGCCCCGCGATCCGCGGCGCCGACCCGCTCATCGTGCTCGTTCCCGGCGTCGGCATGTTCTCGTACGGCGCGAACAAGCAGACCGCGCGCGTGGCCGGCGAGTTCTACGTCAACGCGATCAACGTGATGCGCGGCGCCGAGGCGCTCTCGACCTATACGCCCATCTCCGACGCCGAGAAGTTCCGCATCGAGTACTGGGCCCTCGAGGAGGCGAAGCTCCAGCGGATGCCGAAGCCCAAGACCCACCAGGGCCGGATCGCGTTCGTGACCGGCGCGGCCTCGGGCATCGGCAAGGCGATCGCGACGCGGCTCGCGGCCGAGGGCGCCTGCGTCGTCGTCGCCGACCTCGACCTCGAGAAGGCGCAGGCCGCCGCGGCCGAGCTCGGCGGCACGGACGTCGCGATCGGCGTCGCCGCGAACGTCGCCGACGCCGAGGGCGTGCAGGCCGCGATCGACCAGGCCGTGCTCGCGTTCGGCGGCATCGACCTCGTCGTGAACAACGCGGGCCTGTCGCTGTCGAAGCCGCTGCTCGAGACCACCGAGCAGGATTGGGACCTGCAGCACGACGTCATGGCGAAGGGCTCGTTCCTCGTCGCGAAGGCCGCCGCGAAGGCCCTCATCGAGCAGGGGATGGGCGGCGACGTGATCTACATCTCCTCGAAGAACTCGGTGTTCGCCGGCCCGAACAACATCGCGTACTCGGCGACCAAGGCCGACCAGGCCCACCAGGTGCGCCTGCTCGCGGTCGAGCTCGGCGAGCACGGCGTCCGCGTCAACGGCATCAACCCCGACGGCGTCGTGCGCGGCTCGGGCATCTTCGCCGCGGGCTGGGGCGCGAATCGCGCCGCGACGTACGGCGTGAAGGAGGAGGACCTCGGCCAGTTCTACGCGAACCGCACGATCCTCAAGCGCGAGGTCGTGCCCGAGAACGTCGCCGACGCCGTGTACGTGCTCACGGGCCCCGAGCTGAGCCGCACCACCGGCCTGCACATCCCCGTCGACTCGGGCGTCGCCGCGGCGTTCCTCCGATGAGCTCCCGTCCCGGCACGGCCCGCGCGGGCACCGTCGCCGCGGTCGACCTCGGCGCGACGAGCGGTCGCGTCATCGTCGGCCACGTCGACGGCCGCACCGGCACGCTCGCACTCGACCAGGTCGCGCGATTCCGGAACGGCCCCGTGCGACTCGCCTCCGGACTGCACTGGGACATCACCGGCCTGCACCACGACCTGACCCGCGGCCTCGCCGACGCGTTCCGCCGCGAGCCCGGCATCCGCTCCGTCGGCGTCGACTCCTGGGCGGTCGACTACGGCCTGCTCCGCGGCGACCGCCTCATCGGCGAACCCTTCCACTACCGCGACGAGCGGAACGAACGCGCCGTCGCGGGCGTGCACGACGTGGTCCCGTTCGCGGAGCTCTACCGCCGCAACGGCCTGCAGTTCCTGCCGTTCAACACGGTCTACCAGCTCGCGGCCGAGCAGGAGAGCGGATGGCTCGGGCTCGCCGATTCGGTGCTGCTGATCCCCGACCTCGTCGGGTTCCTGTTGACGGGCGCCAAGGTCGCCGAGCGGACGAACGCGTCGACGACGGGCCTGCTGGGCGTCGCCTCCGGCGAGTGGGACATCGAGCTGATCGAGCGTCTCGGGCTCGAGGCATCCGTGCTGCCCCCGCTCGTGTCGCCCGGCGCGACGCTGGGCGGCCTCCGACCGGAGGTCGCGGCCGACCTCGGCGCGCCCGCGGGCCTCGAGGTCGTCGCGGTCGGCTCGCACGACACCGCCTCGGCCGTCGTCGCCGTGCCGATGCGCGCCGAGTCCGCGGCGTACATCTCGTGCGGCACGTGGGGGCTCGTCGGCGTCGAGCTCGAGGCGCCGGTGACGACGGATGCCTCGCGCGAGGCCAACTTCACGAACGAGGGCGGCGTCGACGGGCGCATCCGGTTCCTCCACAACGTGATGGGCCTGTGGCTGCTCAGCGAGTCGGTGCGGTGGTGGGAGCGCGACGGCGACACCATCGACCTGCCGACGCTGCTCGCGCAGGCCGGGGCGGTCACCGGCGAGGTCGCGGTGTTCGACGCGAACGATCCGCGGTTCCTCGCGCCGGGCGACCTGCCCGGCCGCATCGCGGAGTGGTGCGCCGAGCGGGGCGTCCGAGCGCCGCAGAGCCGAGCCGAGTTCGCGCGCTCGATCATCGAGAGCCTCGCCGAGGCGTTCGCCACGGCGGTGCGCGACGCCTCGGTCCTCTCGGGCGTCGACGTCGAGACGATCCACGTGGTCGGCGGCGGCTCGCTCAACGAGCTGCTGTGCCAGCGCACGGCCGACCGCGCGGGCATCCCCGTGCTCGCGGGTCCGGTCGAGGCGACCGCGATCGGCAACGTGCTCGTGCAGGCGAGGGCGAAGGGGTTCGTCGGCGGCGACCTCGAGTCGATGCGCGCACTGGTCGCGCAGGCGTTCGCACCGCGGCGCTACGAGCCGACGACGCGCTGAGCGGGGCGTGGCCGAGATTCGGGTCGGGATGCGCGCGATCCGCGCCCGTGCCGACCGCCGGCTCGGATCCGTGTCCGTGTCAGTGCCCGTGCGCGAGCTGCTGGAGCCCCACGACCGCGAGGCCGAGGAGCACCAGCAGGCCGAGCGCCACGACCTGCTCCCACCAGGCGAGTCGACTGCGTCGCACGGCGACGTAGCCGATCAGCGCCAGAGTCGCGATGTAGACGATCGACGCCGCGAACAGCGCCCCCTTCAGCTCGAACACCCCGAGCACCGCGAGGACGAGGATGACGAGCGGGATGCTCGCCGACCCCAACGCGGACGCGGCGACGCGGAGCATCCGCCTCAGCTCCCGGCCGCGCGGGAAGTCGGCGTGCACGACGAGGTGGGAGATCACGTCGGCGACGAACCCGGCCGCGGTGATCGCGACGATGCCGACGAGCAGCGTGAGCGTCGCGCGCCCGGCGGAGATGTGGTCGGCGTTCTCGTGCTGCACGAGCACGATCGCGAGACCCGTGAAGGTCGCGTAGACGCGCTCCTTGAGCGCCTCCGCCATCTCCTCGACGGGCACGTCGTCGAGACCGCGGCGCCGACGCAGCCGACTCCGACGGCCGCTCCCGCCGACGCCCGCCGACGCGTCCGCCTCGTCCATGCGCGCCACGGTAGCACCCGCCTCCCGCGGGCGGCGAGGACCGGAAGTCCGGTCAGCGCCTCTGCGAGGATCGACGCATGACCGACCACTCGAACCTCGTCGTCACCGTGCCCGGCGCGACCCTGCTCCGCGCACTCCAGCAGACGCCCGGCGGAGTACCGGCCGGCGTGGACGTCGTCGAGTGGGACATGGCCGGCCCGCCGCCGGAGGCGGCATCCGGCGGTCTCGGCATCGTGGTTCCGCCCTACATGGGCGCTTCGGCGCGCCTCGGCGTGCTCGACGGACTGGACGTCGGGCTCGTGCAGTCGCAGTCGATCGGCTACGACGACGTGCCCGCCGCGCTGCCGCCCGGGCACGTGTTCGCGAACGCGGCATCCGTGCACGAGGCCTCGACCGCCGAGCTCGCGGTCGGGCTCGCGATCGCCGCGCAGCGCGGCATCCCGGACTTCGTGCGCGCGGCCGACGAGGGGCGCTGGGCGCCTGCTCGGCACGCGAGCCTGGCCGATCGGCGGGTGCTGCTCATCGGATACGGCGGCGTCGGCCGTGCGATCGAGGAGCGCCTCGCGGGCTTCGAGGTCGAGCTCACGCGCGTCGCGAGCCGCGCGCGAGACGACGATCGCGGGCGGATCCACGGCGTCGACGAACTGCCCGTCCTGCTGCCGGACGCCGAGGTCGCCATCGTCGTCGTGCCGCTCTCCGACGACACCACCGCACTCGTCGACGCGGCCTTCCTCGCCGCGCTCCCCGACGGCGCGCTCCTCGTGAACGTCGCGCGCGGCGCGGTCGCCGACACCGAGGCGATCCTCGCCGAGGCGACGTCGGGGCGGCTGCGATTCGCGCTCGACGTCACCGACCCCGAGCCGCTGCCCGAGGGGCATCCGCTCTTCGCCCTGCCGAACGTGCTGGTCTCACCGCACGTCGGCGGCGCCACGACCGCGATGATGCCGCGCATGGCGCGGCTGCTCCGGGACCAGATCGAGCGGATGCTCCGGGGCGACGAACCGCGCAACGTGGTGCTCCGCAGCTGACCCGCTCGTCCCCGCCGCACCCGCACCCGCACCCGCACCGCCACGAGAGGATCCACCCGATGCCGCAGTTCGACCACGCCTTCGACTGGGTCCGCCGCAACGTCGACGACGGCCCGCTCCCGAACGCCGTGCTCGGCGTCGCGAACGCCGACGGCATCGTCGCGCTCGACGCGTTCGGCGCGGCATCCGTCGACGACCACTACCCGCTGTTCTCGATCACGAAGCCGATCGTCGGGCTCGCCGCCCTGCGCCTCGTCGAGCAGGGCCGGCTCACGCCCGACACCCCGCTCGAACGGGCGCTGCCCGGCTTCGGCTCCGGACGGACCGACATCGTCCGCCTGCGACACCTCGCCAGCCACACCTCGGGCATCGTCGAGCCGCCGCTGGACACGCCCCACGGACTCCGGCCCTCGCTCCTCGCGCCCGGCCGCGACTTCGCGGCGGGCACGGTCTCGCGCTACTCGACCATCGCGTTCGAGGGCATCGCGGCCCTCATCGAACACGCCTCCGGTGCGCCCTGGGAGCAGGCCGTCGCCGAGGTCGCACGGCGAGCGGATGCCTCCGGCCTCACCTTCGACGCCGATGCCTCTCCGCACGCACCCGTCGACGCCGCCGCACAGGGGCTCGACTACGGGCGATTCTCGGCGCTGCGGCATCCGGGCGCCGGGCTGCTCGGCCGCGCGGCCGACCTGCTCGCGCTGGGCGGCGCACTGCTGCGGAACGACGGCGCGGTGGTCGCGCCCGTCACCGCCGCCGCGATGCTGCGCCCGCTCACCGAAGGCCTCCCCAAGCTCGAGCCCTACCCGGTCGAGCGCGGCCAGGACTGGGGCTTCACGTGGAACCTGCGGCGTTCCGCACCCGGCCTGCTGACGACCGACGCCTTCGGGCACGGCGGCTGGGCGGGCACCGAGTTCTGGGTCACGCCGTCGCTCGGCGTGTGCTTCGTGCTCCTGACGAACCTCGGCGGCGGGTTCGGCCGGTTCGGCGTCGACGCCGACGAACTGCACAACGCGGTGGCCGCAGCCGGCTGAGGCGCGCCCGCGCGCTCCCGGTCGACCGTCAGGCGCCGGGCCTACGATCGAGGAACACCACGACGGAAGGTCCCCATGCCCGCTTCGGCAGAACCCCGCGTCGCCCTCTACTTCGACTTCGACAACATCGTCATCTCGCGGTACGACCAGTTGCACGGTGACATGCAGTACCGCAAGGACACCTCGCGGACCAAGTCGGTCTCGCCCGGCACGAAGGCCGCCGAGCGCCTGAAGGAGGCGACGGTCGACGTCGACGCCGTCCTCGACTTCGCGGCCACGTTCGGCACGATCGCCATCGCGCGCGCCTACGCCGACTGGTCGACGCCCGTGAACGCGAGCTATCGCGGCCAGCTCATCGACCGCGCGGTCGACCTCGTGCAACTCTTCCCGCTGTCGGCGACGAAGAACGGCGCCGACATCCGCCTGGCCGTCGACGCGGTCGAGGACATGTTCCGCATCGACGACCTCTCGCACATCGTGATCGTCGCCGGCGACTCCGACTACGTCGCGCTCGCGCAGAAGGCCAAGCGCCTCGGCCGGTACGTGGTCGGCATCGGCGTCGCTGGCGGCACGAGCCGTGCGCTGACCGCCGCGTGCGACGAGTACGCCGACTACGACGCGCTGCTCGCGACGGATGCCGCCGTGGCCGACGACGAGGCGAGCGCGACGGCGTCGCAGGGCGCGACGGCGCGCGGCGGCAAGGCGTCGGCGGGGTCCGCGAAGAAGGCGGAGCCGTCCGAGGCCCCGAAGGACGAGGAGGCGCCGCCGCGCCGGCGGCGCGCGTCGTCGAAGAAGGGCACGGATGCCGCACCCGCCGAGGGAGCGACCGATGCGGCCGAGGAGAAGCCGTCGGCGCCGACGACGGCCGTCCAGTTCATGGCCCCGGGGCAGGCGTCGGACGAGTCTCCCGCGGGCACCACGCGCAACCCGGGTCGGCTGCTGCTGAAGGCGCTCGAACTGCTCCGCGCGAAGTCCGATGAGGAGTGGCAGCCGAGCGGCGCGGTGAAGAACCAGATGCTCCGCATGGATCCGTCCTTCCAGGAGCGCAAGCTCGGGTTCGCGTCGTTCACCGACTTCCTGAAGTCGCGCGGCGGCGTCGTCGAACTCGACGAGACCCCTGGTCAGAATCGCGTGCGCATCAGGCCGAAGAAGGGCTGAGCCGCCCCGCGTCGTCGTTCAGCGGTCGCGTTCCTTCGCAGATCCGCCGCCGTACACGACGATGCCGGTGATCGGGATCAGGAAGAAGAACAGCCACGACCAGGTGAAGCCTCCCGGGGTCCAGAACCCGAAGCCGAAGAACAGCAGCAGGGCGATGAACGGCGAGAGCGCCATGATGGTGTCGCCGGCCCGACCGCCGAGGGCTCGGGAGCGTCGTCCCATCGGCGCCGTCGGCTCGGGGACGGGCGCCCAGGTCAGGGGTGGCTCCGACACGGTCGGGGCGGCGGGTCGTGGTGCGGCCGAGGGCAGGTCGGCGAACAGCGGCGCGAGATCGCCTCGCGTCACGGCGGCGCGCGCCGAAGCGGATCGGTCGGCCAGCTCGGCCGTCGTCATGCGCCCCTCGGCCTGCGCCGTCATGAGGTGCCCGACGGCCTCCTCGCGCTCGGCGTCGCTCAGTCGCTCCTGCGGTCGTTCCGGATCGGCGTATCCGCTCATGCATCCAGCGTGTCGCACCTGGTCCGCTTCGCGCCAGTGACCAAAGGCCCCGCGGTCCGAACTCGTCGCGCATGTGGTCTGACCACATCTGCTACGCTGTGGTCAGACCACACGTCGGTTGGGCCGGAAGGCCGCCGGCACGCGCAAGGGAGACGGCATGGGCGACGAGGCATCCGCCCGCTCGATCGAGCCGCGCGCCTGGCAGGCCGTGCTCGAGCACGTCGAGCGCAGGCTCCTCGAGGGCGAACTCGCCCCCGGCGACCGACTCCCGGGCGAGCGGCAGCTCGCGGCCGACCTCGGCGTCGGCCGTTCGAGCGTGCGCGAGGCACTGCGCGTGCTCGAGGTGCTCGGGCTCATCCGCACCCACGCCGGGTCGGGCCCGACCGCCGGCGCGATCATCATCGCCACGCCCGGCGGCGGCATGAGCGCGCTCATGCGGCTGCAGGTCGCCGCGAGCGGCTTCCCGGTCGCCGACATCGTCGCGACGCGCCTCGTGCTCGAGACGCACGTCGCCGCCGATCTCGCGGCGGCGTCGGCGCGAGGCGCGGCATCCGGCCCCGACCTCACCGCCGCCGAGCGACTGCTCGACGCCATGGACGACCCCGCCCTCGACCCGGCCGAGTTCCTCGCGCTCGACGCCGCCTTCCACCTCGCGCTCGCCGAGGCATCCGGCAACCATGTCGTCACCGCGACGATGGCGGGCCTCCGCAGCGGCATCGAGGGCTACGCGCTCGCGGGCCAGGGGCGCATCGCCGACTGGGCGACGACATCCGCGCGATTGCGCAGCGAGCACCGCGGCGTCGTCGACGCGATCAGGGCAGCGGATGCCGCGGCCGCGCGCACCCGCATCCACGACCACATCTCGGGGTACTACGCCGAGATCTCCCCCGCGCCGCACACCCACGCCCCCACCGACGACCGAACCCCCGCCGCCGGCGCGCCCGACGCGCCCGCCCACCCGTAGGAAGAGAGCACCAGCATGGTCCAGCGCCAGTTGCCGAACCCCCGCGAGCTCGCCGAGCTCATGAGGTTCAAGACGCCGACCCTGAACCCCACCGACCGGCGACTCGAGAAGGCGCTCACCATCGCCGACCTCCGCGCGATCGCCAAGCGCCGCACGCCGAAGGCGCCGTTCGACTACACCGAGGGCTCGGCCGAGGCCGAGATCTCGCTCGCCCGTGCCCGCCAGGCGTTCCTCGACATCGAGTTCCACCCGTCGATCCTGCGCAACGTGCCCGAGGTCGACACGAGCCGCGAGGTGCTCGGCGGCCCGAGCGCACTGCCGTTCGGCATCGCGCCCACCGGCTTCACGCGCATGATGCAGACCGAGGGCGAGGAGGCGGGCGCCGCCGCCGCCGGTGCGGCCGGCATCCCGTTCACGCTGTCCACGCTCGGCACCACGTCGATCGAGGGCGTGAAGGCCGCGAACCCGAACGGCCGCAACTGGTTCCAGCTCTACGTCATGAAGCAGCGCGAGATCTCGTACGGCCTCGCCGAGCGTGCGGCGGCGGCCGGCTTCGACACGCTCTTCTTCACGGTCGACACGCCCGTCGCGGGTGCGCGCCTGCGCGACAAGCGCAACGGCTTCTCGATCCCGCCGCAGCTCACGCTCGGCACCGTGGTCAACGCGATCCCGCGGCCGGCGTGGTGGATCAACTTCCTCACCACGCCGAAGCTCGAGTTCGCATCGCTCTCATCGACGGGCGGCACGGTCGGCGAGCTCCTCGACTCGGCGATGGACCCGACCATCTCATTCGACGACCTCGACGTGATCCGACAGATCTGGCCCGGGAAGATCGTCGTCAAGGGCGTGCAGACGGTCGAGGACGCCAAGCTCCTCGCCGACCGCGGCGTCGACGGCGTCGTGCTGTCCAACCACGGCGGCCGCCAGCTCGACCGCGCGCCGGTGCCGTTCCTGCTGCTGCCCGACGTCGTGCGCGAGGTGGGCGGCGACCTGGAGGTGCACGTCGACACGGGCATCATGTCGGGCGCCGACATCGTCGCCTCGATCGCGCTCGGCGCCCGGTTCACGCTCGTCGGCCGCGCCTACCTGTACGGGCTCATGGCCGGAGGGCGCCGCGGCGTCGACAAGACGATCGAGATCCTCCGCAGCGAAATCGTCCGCACGATGAAGCTGCTCGAGGTCGCGACGCTCGACGAGTTGACGCCGAAGCACGTCACCCAGCTCACGCGTCTCGTGCCGGTCGCCCGACCGGTCGCCGCAGCGGCGGAGCAGGTCGCGGATCGGGTGCCGACTAGGGTCTGAACCATGTCCGCGCCCAAGGAGCCCCGCACCCGCCGCTTCCTCCTCGGGTCGTACACCCCGGACGGTCCGGCGCCATCGGTGCACCTCGCGGAGCGCTCGGCCGACGGCGCATGGCGGATCGTGACGTCGGCGACGGCCTCGAATCCGTCGTTCGTCGCGCGATCCGGCGACCTCGCGTTCGCGGTCGAGGAGGACTCGTCCGGATCGGTGGCGAGCTTCCGCCTCGACGGCGACGCGATCGCGCCGATCGCCGTCGTCGAGCACGGCGAGGCCGATCCGTGCCACGTGGTCGTCGCTTCCGAGCAGGGCGTGCTCCTCATCGCGAACTACACGGGCGGCTCGGTCACGGCCGTGCCGTTCGAGCCCTCGGGCGAGCTCGGCCGGCCGGTCACCCTCGCGCTCCCCCATCGCACCGGGCCGGTCGCCGACCGACAGGAGGCCCCGCACGCGCACCAGCTCGCGGCGACGCCGTGGGGGACGCACCTCGTGAGCGACCTCGGCGGCGACGCGATCCACGAGCTGCGGATCGAACGTGCGACGGATGCCGCAGCTCCCGCGCTGCGCATCGTCCGCACGCTCGAGCTGCCGCCCGGCACGGGTCCGCGGCACATGGTCGTCGGCGGCGGGCTGCTGCACGTCGTCGGCGAGCTCGACGGGCGTCTCCACACCCTCGAGCTCGACGCGTCGAGCGTCGCGCCGACCGGCAGCGAGCCGGCGGTCGCCGAGGCCGGCGGAGACGCCGTCGTGCAGCCGTCGCACCTCGACCGCGCCCCGTCGGGTCGGCTGCTGACCGCGCTCGTGCGCGGCCGGGACACGGTCTCGGTGTTCGAGGCGACGGATGCCGCGCGCCCGCGCCTGGCGGCTGAGCTGCCGATCGGTTCGGCGTGGCCGCGCCACCATGCGCACCTCGACGACCGCACCGTCGTGGTTGCGGCGCAGCTCGGCGATGCGCTCGTCGAGGTCGACCTCGTGACGGGCATCGCCCGCGGGGTGCTCGAACTGCGCGCACCCGCGTGCGTCGTGCCGCTGCCCTGATCCGAACGGCGGCCGCCCTGCCTAGGATGGCGCCATGGACCTTCCCGCCGCATGGAACCTCGACGGACGAGTCGCGATCGTGAGCGGCGCCGGCAGCCGCGAGGGCATCGGATTCGCGACCGCGAAGGCGCTCGGCGAGCTCGGCGCCGGGGTCGTGCTCACGGCGACGAGCGAGCGCGTCCACGAGCGCGCCGAGGAACTTCGTCGCACCGGCATCACCGCGACCGGCCTCATCGCGCGACTGGACCTCGAGGAGCACGTCGACGACCTCGCGGCCGAGCTCGCGGCAGGAGGCATCCGCCCCACCATCGTCGTGAACAACGCGGGCATGATCGCGACGGGCGACCCCGAGATGCTGCGCGGCGACGGGACGATGTCGCTCGCCGACTGGAACGCGGGCCTCGCGATGAACCTCACGACGGCGTTCCTGCTGACCCGGGCGATGCTCCCCGGCATGCGCGAGACCGGATGGGGGCGGGTGATCTGCGTCTCGAGCGTCTCGGGACCGCTCATGGCCTCGCGCGGCGACGTCGGGTACGCGACGGCGAAGGCGGGCATGCTCGGCTACGTCCGAGCGCTCGCGGTCGACGAGGCGCTCTCCGGGATCACGGCGAACGCGGTGGCGCCCGGCTGGATCGCGACGGCGAGCCAGCTTCCGAGCGAGGCCGAGGAGGGGCTCCTCGTGCCCGTCGGGCGCAGCGGCCGCCCCGACGAGGTCGCCTCGGCGATCGCCTGGCTCGCGAGCCCCGGCGCGTCGTACGTCACCGGGCAGCTGCTCGCGGTCGACGGCGGCAACGCCGTCGCCGAAGAGCGCCGCTGACGCGCCCGAGCTGTGCGGCCGGCAGTTCGCTGTCGCGCCGGTTCGCAGTCCGATCCGGCCCGACCCGACCGGGCCGCGAGCTCACCAGCTCGTGACGAGGAGGTGCTGCACGACGAGCGCGAAGGCGAGCTGGCCGGCGAGGCCGGCACGGCGCCAACGCTCGGTGAGGAGGGCCGTGCCGATCAGGAGCCACGGGACGAACGGCAGCCAGATGCGCTCGACCTCGGCCTTGCTCATCTGCGAGAGGTCGACCGCGATGATCGTGGCGGCCGCCGCGAGTGCGAGCACGATCACCACGCGGTCCGGGCGCGCCTCCGAGCGCCATCCGATCGCGAGCGCCCCGGCCGTCGCGACGCCCGCGCCGACGAGCGGGCCCGCGCTGAACGCGAGGGCGGCGAGGTTGCCCCACACCCAGTAGGTGAACTGGCGGCGGCTCGCGACGCCGTCCCAGTAGCGCTCGACGAGCACGGGGAACGCCTCCCACCAGGCGAAGCCGAACGCCGCGAAGGCGAGCACGACGGCGAGCGCCGCGGCACCCGCGATGGGAAGCGGCCGCCAGTCGCCGCCCAGCGCGAGCACGGCGAGCGCGAGGATTCCGAGGATGGGCAGGCCGTAGGAGAGCATCACGCAGTAGCCGAGCAGCAGCCCGGCGAGCACGCTCCACGCGACCATGGCTCCCGTGCCCCGAGCCAACCGCCGGCCCTGATCGACCGGCGGCACGCGACGACGCGCGGTCGCGGCGAACCCGAGCGCGCAGAGCCCCCACGCGGCGATCGCGGCGAACATGCCGTCGGCTGAGACCGCGATCCAGATCGCCGCGGGCCCCATCGCCAGGAATGGAGCCGCCCGTCGCGCGGCGTCCTCGGCCCCCAAGCGGCGGAGCAGGGTCAGCACGGCGAGCGCCGCGGTCGCTCCCACGAGGAGCACCACGAACCCGGCCGCGAGCCCGCCGCCGAGTCCGAGGCGGACGAGCACGACGAAGAACAGCAGCGCGCCCGGCGGGTGACCGGCGATGTGCACCGGCCAGTTGTCCTCCGAGTCGAGCGGGATGTGCGCGACGTAGTCCCGGAGGGTCGCGCTGAAGTCGTCGACCTCGCGCGCGGTGCCGAGGTACTCGTACCGGTGCTCGAGGATCCGCCCGATCCCGTCCCAGCCGTCGACGGTCGCGAGCGCGACCATCCACGCCACGCCGGCGGCGTAGACGACGCCGAGCAGCGCGCCCCAGCGCAACCGGCGCGCGAGCGGGACACCCCACGCGGATGCGGCGACCGCGAGCAGCACGGCGGGCAGCGTGCCCGGCCCGAGCCGCGGCATCCACTCGGCGTGCAGCGGCGGGAACGATCGGATGTGCACGCTCTGGCCGAGCAGCGGCGGCACGATCATGGCGAATGCGATGAGCACGAGCGCGACGCCGAGGCCGACCCACGGTGCGACCACGACGAGGGTGCGACGACGCGAAGCGGACGGGACGGATGCCGCATCCGGGGCGGTGGGGGCCGCGGACGCGCCGTCGGCGCCGCCGGGACCCTCGGGTTCGACCTGCACCCTCCGAGACTACGGACGGGGCACGTGCCCGGGCAGGGGTGGACTTCTTACGGAAGTCGGAACCGCGCGGCGCTGCCCGGGGACGCCGTCCGCGAACCGTAAGGTCCGCGCCTCGCATCCGCCGCGCCGCAGTGGTCGACTGGGAGCATGGCCGGCTTCACCGAACGCGCCTCCGCCCGGATCGCGGAGCGACTCGAGCCGCTCATGGGCGCCGCGCACGGCGCGGCCGCCGACCCGCCGGTGAAGGGCGCACGCACGACGGTGGTCGTCGGTCGCCTCCTCGGCGCCGCCTTCCTGGTGTGCTTCGCCACGGGCGTGTACAGCCACCTGCTGCAGAGCCCCCTGCCGTGGCTGCCGATGCCGACACGGCCGGTCGAGCTCTACCGCGTGACGCAGGGACTGCACGTCATCACCGGAACCGCCGCAGTGCCGCTGCTGCTCGCGAAACTCTGGACGGTGTACCCGCGACTGTTCCTGTGGCCGCCCGTGACGTCCGTGCCGCACCTCCTCGAGCGGGCGTCGATCGCCGTGCTCGTCGGCGTCTCCCTCGTCGAGGTGACGATCGGCCTGATGAACCTCGTGCAGTGGTACGCGTTCCCCTTCCCGTTCCGCGCGACGCACTTCGCCCTCGCGTGGGTGCTCATCGGGGCGCTCGCGATCCACCTCGGCGTGAAGCTGCCCGTCATCGTGAAGGTCTGGCGACGACCCGAGGGCGATCGAGCGGACGCCACGGGGCGATTCGTGTCGCGTCGCGGATTCCTCGGCGCGGTCGGCGCCGCCGCGGCATCCGCCGTCGTGCTGACCGCCGGCCAGGCGGTGCCCGCGCTCGCACCGTTCAACGTGCTCGCACCGCGCCGGATGGGCGTCGGCCCGCAGGGCCTGCCCGTCAACCGCACGGCTGCGCAGGCGGGGGTCACCGAGACGGCGGTCGCGCCCGACTGGGTGCTCACGGTCGCGACGCCGTCGGGCTCGACCGACTTCACGCTCGACGACCTGCGGGCGCTGCCCCAGGCCGAGGAGGTGCTGCCGATCGCGTGCGTCGAGGGGTGGAGCCAGTCGGCGACCTGGCGGGGCGTGCGACTCGTCGACCTGCTCGCCGCGGCCGATGCCGGCGAACCGACCGCCCCCCTGCGGATCGAGAGCCTGCAGGAGCACGGCGCGTTCGCCCGGACGGAGATGCCGCCCCAGTACGCGCGCGACCCGCTCACGCTCGTCGCGCTCGAGGTGAACGGCGGCACGCTCGACATCGACCACGGCTACCCCGCTCGGGTGATCGCGCCGGGACGGCCCGGCGTCATGCAGACGAAGTGGCTGCGGCGGATCGAGGTGACCGCATGAGGGCGGCGCGCGGGATCCTCATCGCGGGCGGCCTCGGGCTCGCCGCGTTCGGCGCGTTCCTGGCGCTGACCGGGATCGCGCCCTCGCGCTGGCTCGGCATCGTGGTGTGGGTGGGCGCCGCGATCCTGCTCCACGACGGCGTGGTCGCGCCCGTCGTGGTCGCGGTCGGGCTCGGCGCCGCGCGCGTGCGGAGCCGGGTCGGCGATCGAGGCGTCGCGGTCGCGCAGGGCGCGCTCGTCGTCGGCGCGATCCTGACGGCGATCACGGTGCCCGCGCTCGTCGCCTCGACCCTGGGCAATCCCAACCCGACGATCCTCGTCGGCTCCTACGGCGTCGCGATCGCCGTCATCTGGGCCGTGCTGCTCGTGGTCGCCACGATCGCCCTGCGCGTCTCGCGCACGAGGCTCCTCCGCGCCGAGCGCGCGGCGCGCACGAAGTGACGCCCTGCGGCGTCCCAGTGCTCCGAGACCGCGAGGCCTGCATCGGAGGCCAGGTCGGCCACCGCCGCCCAGCCGAGACGCGCCCACGGGAACGGCTCGCTCTCGCGCCCGTCGCCGTCGACCAGCGTGCAGTGGCCGACGACCGCGAGGTCGGCGTCGGCATCGACCTCGACGAGCACCTGGCCGCCCCCGGCCACGAGCTCCGCGCAGCGACGGAGCAGCGCGGACGGGTCGCCGCCGATGCCGATGTTGCCGTCCATGAGCAGCACGCTCTGCCAACGCCCCTCGAGCGGAAGCCGGTCGAAGACCGACCGCTGCAGCGCGAGTCCGCCTGATCGACGCGCCCGTTCGACGGCGTGCGGCACCACGTCGATGCCGAGCGCCGGCAGCGATCGGGCGTCGGCGGCGTGCAGCATCCGGCCGGGACCGCATCCGACGTCGAGCAGCGGCCCCGTGGCGCGGTCGAGCACCGTGAGGTCGGCATCGCCCGCCGGACGCACCCAGCTGCCCGCGTCGAGCCGGTACGAGGTGCCGTCGGCTCCGCGGAGCGAGAGGGTCGCGACATCCTGACCGGCGAGCAGTCGCACGTACGGTTCGCCGCGGCCGGCGCCGAAGGCGACCGTGTCGGGCGGCGCGGGGCGAGGCGACGATGCCCCATCGCCGTCCGCCGGCGTTCCGCGGGCCGGGGCGCTCGGCCCGGTGGTCGGCGGCGGCGGCCGGAGCGGCGGGGCGCTCATCGCCGACCTCGCGTGAGCTCGCGGTGCAGTCTCGCGAAGCGCGTGCCGGGTGCCGTGAGGGCGACGGATGCCGCGGAGTCGGCCGTGTCGACGTCGGTGAGCTGGTCGAGGAGGCCCACGACGAGCCCCGCCGCCTCGAGTCGTTCGAGCTGGCGCCGTCCGGTGTCGTCTCGCGACATCGGCACGCCGCGGAGCACCGCGCCGTCGGGCTCCCGCATCGCGAGTGCCCAGAAGCCGCCGTCGGCGGCCGGGCCGAGCCACGCCCCGACCGCCCCGTCGGCGTCGCCGACGCCGAGCGCCGCCGCCACGAGTCCGGTCGACAGCTGCGGGGTGTCCATGCCCACGAGGAGCATCGGCTCGTCGACCACGTCGAACAGGTACGCGAGCCGCTCGTCGAGGTCGCCCGTCGGCTGGGCGAGCACGTCGAAGCCGGCCGCCGCCTCGGGCACCACGTCGCCGTCGAAGTAGAGCACACGTCGGTCGACGGGCAGGTCGGCGACGACGCCCAGGGTGTCGTCCAGTGCGGCCGCGGCGAGTGCGGCGGCCTCCTCCGGCGTGAACGGCGGCGTCAGTCGGGTCTTCACGCGACCCGGTCGGCACTCCTTCGCGATGACGGCGGCGGCGGTCATGCGTGCACCTCGCGGAAGATGCGCGACATGTCGCCGATCGCCGTGAGGGTGCCGCGCACGGTCCCCGTCACCTTGGACCGGCCTTCACGCGGGCGGTACGGCACGTCGAGCTCGCGGATGCGCCATCCGTCGGCGGCCGCCCGGAGCACCATCTCGAGCGGGAAGCCACTGCGCCGGTCGCGGATGCCGAGCGCCTGCAGGCGGGCGGTCGGGGCGACGCGCATGGGGCCGAGGTCGTGGAGGCGCGTGCCCGTGCGGCGCGTCATGCGTTCGGCGAGCACGCGGTTGGCCACCCGCGCGTGCACCGGCCACGCCGCCCCGCTCGTCGGCTTCCGACGGCCGAGCACGAGGTCGGCGTCGCCACGCTCGACGAGCCCGATGAGGCGGGGCAGGTCGGCGGGATCGAGCGACGCGTCGGCGTCGCAGAACGCGACGAGGGGCGCCGTGGCCGCCTCGAGACCGGCGTTGGCCGCCGCACCGAAGCCGCGACGGAGTTCGGTGACGACGGTCGCGCCGTGATCGCGCGCGACCTCGGCCGAGCGATCGGTCGAGCCGTTGTCGACGACGATCGCGCGCACGCCGTCCGGCAGTCGCCCGAGGACCCACGGCAGCGCCCGCTCCTCGTCGAGGCACGGCAGGACGAGGTCGACGCTCGGCGCCGCGCCGCTCATCGCGCGGCCCCCGTCCGTTCGACGCCGCCCCGGTCTGGCCCGGCTCCGTCGGCCACCGCCGCGGCTGCCGGAGCCGGGTCGGCGCCGGCCGACGCGAACTCCGCGAGCCCGTCGGCGAGGGCCACGCGCGGCGCCCAGTCGAGTTCGTCCCGCGCCCGCGCGGACGACGCGGTGATGTGCCGCACGTCGCCGAGCCGGTACTCCCCCGTCACGACCGGATCCGGCCCGCCCATCGCTCGTGCCAGCCCTGCCGCGAGGTCGCCCACGGTCGTGACGACCCCCGAGCCGACGTTGAACGCACGAGCAGTGCCCTCCGGCAGCCCGCCGAGCGCATCCGCGGCGGCGAGGTTCGCGGAGGCGACATCCGTCACGTGCACGAAGTCGCGGCGCTGCGCGCCGTCCTCGAAGACGCGGGGCGCCTCGCCGCGCGCGAGCGACGAGCGGAAGATGGCCGCGACACCGGCGTACGGGGTGTCTCGCGGCATCCGCGGTCCGTAGACGTTGTGGTAGCGCAGCATGGCCGCCCGACCGCCGCCGGCGCGTGCCCACGCCGACACGAGATGCTCCTGGGCGAGCTTGGTCAGCGCGTAGACGTTCCGCGGGTCGAGCGTGTCGTCCTCGTCGACGAGGTCGGGCGCGAGCGGATGCCCCGTCTCGGGGTCGCGGGGCTCGAACCGGCCGGCGTCCAGGTCGGCGACGGTGCGTGCGGCGGGCCTGCGCCGCCGCCCCTCGGCGTCGCGATAGGCCCCCTCGCCGTACACCACCATCGACGACGCGAGCACGAGCCGCCCCGTGCGGGCCCGCGCCATCGCGGCGACGAGTTCGGCCGTGCCGAGCACGTTCGACGCCGCGTAGTCGGGCGCGTCCTGCAGGTCGACGCCGAGGCCCACCTTCGCCGCCTCGTGGAACACCGCGTCGACGCCGTCGAGGGCGCGGTCGAGCACGGCCGGGTCGCGCGCGTCGCCGCGCACGAGGTCCACGCCGTCGGGCGGTTCGACGGATGCCGCGTGCACGTCGGCCCGCAGCGAGTCGAGCACCCGGACCGCCTCGCCCCGTTCGAGCGCGAGCCGCACGACCTCGCCCCCGATGAACCCGGCACCGCCCGTGACGAGGATCGTCATCGCACCACCGGCATCCCCAGCACGTGCGCGATGGCCCCGGGGTCGATGAGCTCACGCGGCGAGTAGTCCGCGGGGATCGCGGCGACGATCCGCTCGAGCGAGGCGAGCACGCGCGGCCGTGCCTCGGCGAGTCGGCGGAACACGAGCTCGGCGGTGACCGCGTCGGGGTCGTCCTCGACGTGGCCCGTGTCGGTGTCGGTCACGAGGCACAGCGTCACGGTGCCCATGCCGAGCTCGGCGGCGAGCGCGACCTCGGGGCAGAGCGTCATGTTCACGAGATCCGCACCGCCGTCGCGGAGCACGGATGCCTCGGCCCGCGTGGAGAACCTCGGGCCCTGGATCACCGCGACGGTCGCCCGCGGCGCGGCATCCGGCAGCGCCTCGACCGCGATGCGCCGGAGTTCGGGGCAGAACGGCTCGGCGAACGGCAGGTGCCGTACGAGGGACCCGTCGTAGAAGGTGTCCGCGCGTCCCCACGTGCGGTCGAGGAGCTGGTCGGGGATCGCCCACGACTGGGTCGGGAGCTCGGCGCGCAGCGACCCGACCGCCGCAGTGGAGACGACCGCGCGCACGCCGAGGTCGGCGAGCGCCCAGGCATTGGCCCGCGCGTTGATGCGGTGCGGCGGGATGGTGTGCCCGTCGCCGTGGCGGGCGAGGAACGCGACCGGGCGACCGGCGAGCTCACCCGACGTGACGATCGCCGGGCCGAACGGCGTCGAGCGCTCGCTCGTGTCGCCGTCGACCAGCGCGGCGAGTCCCGTGCCGCCGATCACCCCCACCGTTTCCATGGCTCAACCCTGCCCGTCCCCCGCTCCGCCGGATCGAGGAGGTTCCTTACGATCCGGTGACGCGGCGCCGGATGCGGCTCGGCGTCGTCACGTCAGCCCGCCCGCCGCATCCGCCGCACGCGCTCCTTCGCGGTCTTGCGCGCGCGCTCCTGGTCGTTCGGGGTCGTGATCGTGGTGAAGAGCGTACGGAAGCCACTCACGATCGCCATGTTCGACGGCCGCTTCACCTGCTTGCGCTGGCGCTCGATGGACTTCGCGGCGCCGCCCCGGCGGGACGCGTCGGCCGACGACGCCCGCCCGCCCGCGGTCCCGTACCTGACGGCGACGCGTTCCAGGCGCGCCGACGAGCGCTTCGCGGCGCGGCGCGCGGCGTAGGGCGCGCGGTCGGCATCGCGCTTGACGATGACGATGCGCCGCTTCTCGGCGGTGGCCGCGGACTTCACCCGCGACTTCGCCGGCTCGGGCAACGACGAGGCGAGCTTGCGCGCCTGCTTCTCGGCGCGCTCCGCCTCCTTCACGGCCCGCTTGGCGTCTCGGCGGGCGTCGCGGTCGGCAGCGGTCTTCGGCATGCGTCCCCCTCGCGTGTCGTCAGGGCGGCCCTGGCGGGTCGCCCGCAGGGGCAGCGTACGCCGCGAGGCATCGGGCTCCCAACCCCTTGACTGGTCGATCGGGCGACGCAACCTAGGATCGAGGCATGGCACGGCGGGGGGCGTACGCGAAGGGCGTCGCGAAGCGCGAGGAGATCCTCACGGCCGCGCTCGACGTCATCGCGCGCGAAGGCTACGGGCGCGCGTCCGTCCGTGAGCTCGCCGAGGCCGTCGGGCTGAGCCAGGCCGGGCTCCTGCACTACTTCGGCACGAAGGAGGAGCTCTTCGCCGCCGTGCTCCGCAAGCGCGACGAGACCGACCTGCAACGGGTCGAGGAACGCCTGGGCGAGGTGTCCACGTTCGAGGCGTTCCGCCAGACGATCGACCGCAACGCCGACGTGCCCGGCCTGATCCAGCTGTACGTGCGCCTGTCCGCCGAGGCGACCGACCCCGCCCACCCGGCGCATGCGTTCTTCGCCGATCGGACGCGGACGTTCCGCGAGATCGTCGCCGTCGACATCCGCCGGATGCAGGCCGAGGGAACGGTCCGCGCCGACCTCGACGCCGAGCAGGCCGCGATGCTCATGCTCGCGTCGGCCGACGGCCTGCAGGTCCAGTGGCTCATGGACCCGACGCTCGACATGGCGGCGCACGTGTCGGCGCTGCTGCGACTGCTCGAGTCCCCCGGTGCACCGACGTCGCCGGCGCCGCCCGCCGAGGCCTGACCGAAGGAGCTCCCGTGCCCGACCCCGAACCGACCGTCGACGTCCGGACGAGGGCGGGGTCGGTGCGCGGATGGTGGCGCGGCGCTGCCGGTACGCCGGGAGCCTCGGCGGCGTTCCTCGGCATCCCCTTCGCCGAGCCGCCCGTCGGCGACCTCCGCTTCGCCCCGCCGGTGCCCGCGCGCCCCTGGGAGGGCGTCCGCGACGCGATCGAGCACGGGCCCACGCCGCAGCGCGGCGACCCGGGGGCGACGCTGATCCCGGAACCGTCGGTGCCCGGCGACGCGACGCTGAACGTCGACGTCTTCACACCCGCGCCGAGGACCGGGAGCCCGACCGATCCGGGCGGCGACGGCGCACTGCCCGTCCTCGTGTGGTTCCACGGCGGCGGCTACGTCGCCGGCTCGCCCGCGAGCCCCTGGTACGACGGTCGCGCGTTCAACCGCGACGGTGTGGTGACCGTGAACGTCTCGTACCGGCTCGGCTTCGACGGGTTCGGCTGGATCGCGGGAGCCGCCCCGAACCGGGGCGTGCTCGACTGGCTGCTCGCGCTCGAGTGGGTCCGCGACAACGTCTCCGCGTTCGGCGGCGATCCCGGGCGCGTGACGATCGCCGGGCAGTCCGCCGGCGGCGGAGCCGTGCTGACGCTGCTCGGGATGCCGCGGGCGCAGGGCCTCTTCCACCGCGTGTGGGCCGTCTCCCCCGCGGTCGCCGACGTGTCGCGCGAGCGGGCGCAGGCGTTCGCGCAGCGGATCGGCGAGCTCGGCGGCGTCCGCGCCGACCTCGACGGGCTCCGCTCGCTGTCCGAGGAGCGCGTGCGGCAGCTGCAGCGGGAGGCGCTCCAGCCTCGCGGTGCCCGCGGCGGCGCCGCGGATCTGGTCGCCGACGGCCTTCCGCTCGGGCCGGTCGTCGACGGGCGGGTGATCCCCGCCAAGACCGCGTCGTCGATCGCCGCCGGCGCCGGGGCCGCGGTGCCGCTCGTGATCGGCACGACCGACGACGAGTTCTCCTCGTCGTTCCGCAGCGCCGAGGGACGGCTTCGCTGGGCGTCCAGGAAGGCGGCGCTGAAGCGCCTCGGCCTCCGCGAGCCGCGACGCTCCGAGTGGCTCGCGGCGAACCGAGGCGAACGCCTGCACGGCACGGGGGCCGTGCTCGGGCGGTACGTCAGCGATCAGGTCTTCCGTGCGCCCCTCGTCCGCATGGTCGCGGCCCGCGAGCTCGGCGCGGCGGTGGCGGCGGCGGATGGCGCGGCCCCCGCCGCGACCTGGGCGTACCGGTTCTCGTGGCGCTCTCCCGTCTCCGGCGCCGCGGTGCACTGCCTCGACGTGCCGTTCGTGTTCGACGTGCTCGGCGAGGGTCACGTGCCCGCGATCGCGGGACCCCGCCCACCGCAGGGGCTGGCGGACCACCTGCACGCCGACGTCGTCGCGTTCGTCCGCGGCGCTGATCCGTCGTGGCCGACCGCGGCCGGCGAGGCCTTCCCGGCCCGGGTGTACGACACGACCATCGCCACCGTTCCGGACGCATACGCTTCGGCCCGGCCGCTCGCCGGCGTGTGACCGGACCCGCCACCCCCCGAACGGGGCACTTCTCGGGTGCCGTCCCGAGCCGTCATGCTGGCGCCATGACGCAGCCCGGCGCCACCGAAGCCCCTGACCATTCGGAGAGCACCGCGGCGAACGCGGCCGGCCGCGCCCAGAACGCCGGGCGGCTGATCGACCACCTGTTCGCGCACGGCAACGCCACGCGCGCTGAGCTCGCCGGTGCGACCGGGCTCGGACGCACCGCCGTGTCGGGGCTCGTGAGCCGGATGCTCGAAGCCGGCGTGCTCGTCGAACCCGGCGGCGGCGACCACGCGCGCCACGGCAGGCTGCGCCTCACGATCGCCGACCGGCTGCTCCTCACCGCCGGGGTCGCCGGCGACGACGCCGTCGCAACGCTCGCCGACCTCGACGGCACCGAGCTCGCGCGCTACGAGGAGCCCGTGGCGGTCGCCGACGTCGACCCGCGACCCGCGAACGCCGCACCCCTCGACGCGCTCGCCGTCGTCGTCGACCGTGCCATCGCCCAGGCCGAGCGCGAGGGCCGCCGGATCGCCGAGGCCACGCTCCTCGTGCAGGGCGCGGTCGTCGGCACGCCCGAGCTCGCCATCGGCGACGCCACGCTCGGGCTCGACCCGCTCGACGTCGTGTCGGCCCTACGTGCCCGGTCGGATCGCCTGGCCGGCATCGAGCACGACCTCGCCGTCCCGCCGACGCTCCGCGCGGCGGCATCCGCCCGCGCCGCTCGCGAGGCGAGGGCCCGGTCCGCCGACGGAGCCGGGCACCGCGACGAGGTCGTGCTGCACGTCGCCGGCGACGCGCAGGTCTCGGCGGCGATCGTGATCCGCGGCGAGCCGTACTCGGGCGCGCACGGGCTGGCCGCCACGTTCGGGCACCTCCCGATCGTGCCGAACGGCATCAGGTGCGCGTGCGGCCAGCGCGGATGCCTCGCCACCGTCGCTGCACCGGACGTCGTGCTCGCCAAGGCCGAGCTCCAGGACTTCGAGCTGACGTACGGCCGCCGGGCCGCGATCGCCGAACTGACCGTGCGGATCGCCGATTCCGAGGACCGCGCACGCTGGGCGTGGCTGGACGCCGCACTCTGGATCGGCCGCGCCCTGCAGGTCGTCGTCCCGACGATCGATCCCGACGTGGTCATCGTCGGCGGATGGTGGGCACCCCTCGTCGCCGACATCGACGCATCCTTCCGCGACAACCGACCGACCATCGGCGGCGGGGCGCTGGGCTCCATCCCCCGTCTGACGGCCGGACGGTCGGGCGACGAGCTCGGGCTCGAGGGGGCGCGACGTCAGGCGCGCGACGGCCTGCGATCCTGGTTGGTCTCGGCGCTCGCCTGACGCGTCGGGCGGAAACGGCGTGCGATGCCCCAGGCCGTGACGCGTCCCATCGCCTCGAACACGATCGCCGCGCTCATCTTCGACCGTCCGAGCTCGCGCTCGACGAACGTGACCGGCACCTCCACGACGCGAAGCCCCGCCATGACCGTGTGCCACGTCATGTCGACCTGGAAGCCGTACCCGCGCGTGTGCACGTCCTCGAGGTGCAGGGCGCGCAGCGCCTCGGCCCGATACACGCGGAACCCCGCGGTCACGTCGCGCACGGGCAGCCCGAGCATCCAGCGCGAGTAGGTGCTCCCCGTCTTCGACAGCCACACGCGTCGGCGCGGCCAGTTCACCACCGAACCGCCGGGCACCCATCTCGAGCCGATCACGGCATCGGGCGTCCGGCCCGCGGCATCCGTCGTCTCGAGCGCATCGAGGAGTGCCGGCAGCTGCTCCGGCAGGTGCGATCCGTCGGCGTCGAGCTGCACGATCGGATCGAAGCCGCGCTCGAGCGCCCAGTCGAACGCGGCGAGGTACGCCGCGCCGAGGCCCTCCTTGCCCCGTCGGTGCAGCACGTGCACCGCGGCATCCGCGGCGGCCATCTCGTCGGCGAGGTCGCCGGTGCCGTCGGGCGACCCGTCGTCGACGACGAGCACCGTCGCGCCCGGCACGGCCTCGCGCACGCGGGAGACGACCCCGGGGAGGCTCTCGCGCTCGTCGTACGTGGGGATCACGACGAGGGGTCGGCTCAACGGCTGCTCCTCACCACGCGACGACATGTCAGGGCATCGTACCGGCCGGTGCTGGCGGGCGGCGAACCGGCTCAGCGCACCCCCTGCATCAGCCGCAGCACCGGCCGCGTCGCGAGCGCCAGCGCCCCGCCGAGCACGATCGCGATGGCGCCGAGCACCCCGAAGTACATGGTCTCGGGCACGGCCGTGTAGAACTCCGCCAGCTGACCCGCGATCGCGGTGCCGAGCGCGACCGAGAGGAAGAACAGGGCGACCATCTGCGTGTGGAACTTCTCGGGCGCGAGCTTCGTCGCCACCGACAGCCCCACCGGCGAGAGCAGCAGCTCGGCGACGGTGAAGACGAAGAGGATGCCGACGATCGCCAGGAGCGGGGTCGAGTTCGCCCCGCCGCCGGCGAACGGGAGGAACAGCAGGAACGCCACGCCCATGATCGTCGTGCCGAGCGCGAACTTCACGGGGGTCGACGGCTGGCGGTCGCCGAGCTTCGTCCACAGCGCCGCGAAGACGCCAGACAGCAGGATGATGAACACCGGGTTGATGGACTGCACCCACGAGATCGGCATCTCCCAGCCGAACAGGTCGCGGTTCAGCTTCTCGTCGGAGTAGATCGTCAGCACCGTGAACTGCTGCTGGTACAGCGACCAGAAGGCGACGCTCGCGATGAAGAGCGGAATGAACCCCAGCACCCGACTGCGCTCGACGGCGCTCACCGCGTGACTGGTCAGGATGACGATGAAGTAGGCCACCGCTGCGACGATCGTGCCGCCGATGACCCACGTCACGAGGTTCTCCGCGGTCACGAGCCGCGTCAGCACGAGCGCCGCCACGAGGATCACGGCCGCGATCGCGATGCCGACGACGAGGCCGCGCCGCTCCCGCGGCAGCGGGTTGGGCACGACGGATGCCTCGGGCGGAAGTCCCTTGCGACCGAACGAGTACTGGATGAGTCCGATGGCCATGCCGACCGCCGCCGCACCGAAGCCCCAGTGGAACCCGACGGTCGACTGCAGGAGCCCCGTGATCAGCGGCCCGAGGAAGGCGCCGAGGTTGATGCCGAGGTAGAACAGGGCGAAGCCGGCGTCCCGCCGCGGATCCTCGCGGGTGTACAGCGTGCCGACGACGCTCGTGGCGTTGGCCTTGAGCCCGCCCGAGCCGAAGGCGACGAGCACCAGCCCGACGCCGACGCCGAGGAAGCCCGGCAGCAGCGCCAGCGCGATGTGCCCGCACATGATGACGATCGCCGAGGTGAACAGCACGCGCTCGCTGCCGAGCATGCGGTCGGCGATCCACGCTCCGAGGATCGTCGACAGGTAGACCGCGCCGCCGTACGCTCCGACGATCCCGGCCGCGGCGCTCTGCTCCATGCCGAGGCCGCCCTCGGACACCGAGAAGTACAGGTACAGCAGCAGGATCGACTGCATGCCGTAGAAGCTGAAGCGCTCCCACATCTCCACGCCGAAGATGTGCGCGAGCGCACGCGGCTGGCCGAAGAAGCCCCGGTCCGCCCGGTCGTCGCGGCCACCCGACTCGGTCGGCGGCGCCGTCACCCCGGCGCTCGCCCCCGCCCCGGCCGCCGACTCGTCGCTCTCCCCCATCGGACGATCGTCGTCTCGCATGGCCCAGCACACTACACCCGTTCGCCGCGAGCGGTCAGGGGTCGCGGCATCCGTCACGGGGCCTTGTCCCGCCCAGCGGCGGGTGCTGGACTTTCCGAGGCAGACGACCGCACGCACCACCTCAGGGGGACACCGAACATGCCGTACATCACCGTCGGAACCGAGAACTCCGCACCCGTCGAGATCTACTTCGAGGACCACGGCGAGGGCCGGCCGGTCGTGCTCATCCACGGCTATCCGCTCGACGGCGCATCGTGGGAGAAGCAGTCGCGAGCCCTGCTCGGCGCCGGATACCGCGTCGTCACGTACGACCGGCGCGGCTTCGGCCGGTCGTCGAAGCCCACGACGGGGTACGACTACGACACGTTCGCCGCCGACCTGAAGGCCCTGCTCGATGCGCTCGACCTGACGGAGGTCACGCTCGTCGGCTTCTCGATGGGCACCGGCGAGGTCGGCCGCTACCTCGGCGCCTACGGCAGCGATCGCATCGCGAAGGCCGCGTTCCTCGGATCCCTCGAACCGTACATGCGGCAGACCGACGACAACCCGGACGGTGCCGCGCCGGACTTCGACGGCCTGAAGGCGCAGGCCGAGTCCGACCGGTTCGCCTGGTTCGACGGGTTCTTCGCCAACTTCTACAACCTCGACGAGAACCTCGGCTCGCGCATCTCCGAGGCCGCCGTGCGCGGCAGCTGGGCGACGGCCACGAGCGCGGGCTGGTACGCCGCGTCGGCGTGCGTCGACACGTGGCTGACCGACTTCCGCGCCGACATCGGGCGCATCGACGTGCCGGCGCTCATCATGCACGGCACCGCCGACCGGATCCTCCCGATCGACGCGACGGCCCGGCGCTTCCACCCGATGCTGCCCGCGGCGGAGTACATCGAGATCGAGGGTGCGCCCCACGGCATGCTGTGGACGCACGCGGAGGAGGTCAACGCGGTGCTGCTGACGTTCGTCGCGTCGTAGGCGGCCGCGGCGCCGCGCCGACTCAGCCGGCGAGCGCCTCGAGCAGTTGCGGCTTCGTCATGCGCGAGTAGCCCGTGACGCCGCGCTCCTTCGCCAGTGCGCGGAGCTCGGGCACCGTGCGCGACGCGAGGTCGGCCGTCGCGGGCTTCGCACCCGGCTTCACCGCGGGCTTCGCGCCGGGCCTGGCCGCGGGCTTCTTCGCGGTGGCCGGCTTCGCGGCGGGCTTCGGGGCGGTGGGGGTCGCGGTGGCCTGCGGTCCGGCGGATGCCGCAGCGGCGGGCGCGGGCACGGCTTCGACGACGCTCGGCGCGGGCGCGGGCGCGGACCCGGATCCGCTCGCCACGGGCTCGCCCGTCGCGGCGGGCGCGGCGGGGTCGTCCGCGGTCGCCGCGCCCGCGGCATCCGCCGTGTTCCTCCGGCGGAGCTTGCGGAGCTGCTCGCGCGTGGCCTGCCCGGCTCGGGCGGCGAGCTGCTTGGCGGCGCCGAGCGCCTTCACGGCAGCGTTCTGGTCGGTGTTCGCAGGTGCCATCGTCGATCCCTCGGGGGTGGGTCGGTGGGTGGGGTCCTGCGGAATCGTAGCGGGATCAGCGCCGGAGTTCGAGCGTGCAGCACTTCACGCCGCCACCGCCGAGCAGGAGTTCGGACAGGTCGACGCCGATCGGGTGGTAACCCGCATCGCGGAGCTGCCGCTCGAAGCCCGCCGCACGCGCGGCGATCACGACGTTGCGGCCGTCGCTGTACGAGTTGAGGCCGAGCACCGCGGCGTCCTCCTCGGAGACGAGGATCGCGTCGGGGTAGCGCTCGCGCAGGACCTCGAGCGAGGGCCCGTCGAACGCGCTCGGCAGGTAGGCGATGTGCTCTTGGCCCGGCCGGGAGTCGAGCACGGCGATCGCGGTGTCGAGGTGGTAGAAGCTCGGATTCACGAGCCTCAGCGTGACGACCTCGCGGCCCGTGATGCGGGCGAGCTCCTCGTGGCTCGACCCGTCGCTGCGGAACCCGGTGCCGGCGAGGACCACGTCGCCCACGAGCAGGAAGTCACCCTCGCCCTCATTCGTCTCGGCCGGCTCGCGCACGTCGAAGCCCGCCCGCCGGAACCAGTCCATGTACGCCGGCCCCTCGGCCGCGCGCTGCGCGTGCGTGAACTTCGCGCCGTACGCGATGCCGTCGATCACCGTGCCGCCGTTGGCCGCGTAGACCATGTCGGGCAGGCCCTCGACGGGATCGATGAGGTGCACGTCGAAGCCCAGGCCCACGTACGTGTCGTGCAGCGTCTGCCACTGCGCCACGGCGAGCGCGGTGTCGGTGGGCTTGGCAGGATCCATCCACGGATTGATCTGGTAGACGACGGTGAAGTGCTCGGGGCGGCACATCAGCACGGTCTTCTTCGACGCCGAGCGCTCCGGCACTGCTGGGGTCGGGGTCGTCTGGGTCTCGATCACGGTCGACATCTCACTCCTCGAGGTGGGTTCGTCGGCCGGGCACGGCGGCGTGCCGCCGGCTGGGCCGGTGGGGTGTCGGCGGACCAGGTCGCTCATCTCGAGCCCCGGCGGCGGTGTTCGGATTTCACCGCCGTCGGGACGCCACCTCCAGTGTGGCGCTCGGGCCCTGCGAGTTCTCGGCTTCTCGCACACGATTCGTGCGCGTTCTGGCGCCTCACGCAACGATCGAGGGGTGATGGATGCTACTTGCGCTCGCATCGCGCGCCGTGGCGCGGCGCACGGGCGCACGATTCCACCGCGGCCCTCCGCGCCCGCCCGGCCCCGGCCCGGCCCGCCTCGGCCGCCCCGCCGTCGCCCGCCCCGCCTCGGCCCGCCCCGCCCTCGCCCGCCCCGCCCCTACCCCGGCCTCGCCGAGCCCGCGAGAGTATGGCGAATGTCGGTTCATGAGCCGGTTCGGCGTCGTTCGGCATACCCTCGCCGCCGTTCGGACGGGCGGGGGTATCGACGGAGACGGAGGAGGCGCGGAGGAGGAGGCGTGGTTGCCGACGATGACGCAGGTACGGCATCCTGAGCCGGAGTCCGGCCGCCCCTACCCCGGCCGACCGAGGAGGCCCGCGTGCCCGACGCCCGACGCATCGCCGAATTGCAGCGCCAGGCCTACGGCGCAGGCACCGACGACGACAGACGCGCGGCCGCGGCGGCCGAACTCGCGATGATCCGTGCGAGCGGCGATCCGGACCCGCGAGTGGGCGACACGACGTCGGCGTCGCCCACCGCCTCGAGCGACGAGGCCTCGGCAGCCACGCACGGCGACGTGTTCGACGATCTGTTCCACGCCGACACCGACGGTCCGCGCCGCGCGGGGACCACCCCGAACGCGACGATCGTGCGCGTCGCCGCGGTGGCCGCCGCCGTCGCGCTCGCGATCGGCTTCGCGGCGGGCTGGGCCACCGCCCTCGGCATCGCCGGTGCCGCGACCGAGCCGGACGTGCCGGACTCGTCGCTCGTGTTCCCCCTGTCCGAGGTCCCGCCCGACGTCGCCCTCGAGGACGCCCGCGCCGGAGCGGTGTTCGAGCGGGAGCAGGCGGAAGCCGACATCCCGTCGCTCGTCATGCCCGCGGAGAGCATGGGCGTGGACGGCGACTCGACCCGGCTCCTGACGTCCCTCCCCGAGGGCACGGAGGTGTACGCCGGTCGCGCCGTCGACGGTCCCGGGATCTGCCTGCTCGCCGCGCGCGGCGAGCAGGCGGCCGCATCCGGCTGCACCCCGGACGATGCCTTCCCCGGCGGCGAGATCCAGCTGGGCTTCGATCTCGAGGGCGACTTCATCACGGTGACGTGGGGGGCGACCGGCACGGTGTCCGTCGGCACCTGAAGCCGTCGACGGTCAGGCCGCGCGCACCCCTGCCTGCTCGTTGCGACGGTCGCGCCATGCGAGCCAGTGCTTCACGGCCGTGTCGTCGTAGCGCGGGCCCGAGATGCCGAGGGTGAACAGGCGCACCCCCGCGTCATAGAGCGCGTCGGCGTGGTCGTCGTCGAGGCCGCGGCGCGAGAGCTCGTTCGAGACGGTGATGTCCGAGACATCCCGCCCCACCTTCTCGCCCCACGCCGTGAGGACGTCGAGCTTGTGGCCGAGCTCATCGGGTCGCACGAACGAGTGCCAGATGTCGGCGTGCTCCGCGACGAGGCGCAGCGTCTTCTGCTCGCCCTTGCCGCCGATCATGATCGGGATGTCGCGCGTCGGCGCCGGGTTCAGCTTCGACCAGCGCGCCTTCACGCGGGGCAGCGCCTCGGCGAGGTCGTCGAGGCGCGAGCCGACCGTGCCGAACTCGTAGCCGTACTCGTCGTAGTCGCGCTCGAACCATCCCGAGCCGGTGCCGAAGATGAAGCGGCCGGTGTCGCCGCCCTTCGCGCTGATGTGGTCGATCGTCCGGGCCATGTCGGCCTGCAGGTCGGCGTTGCGGTACGAGTTGCAGTTGACGAGCGTGCCGAACTCGACGCGCTCGGTCTGCTCCGCCCAGGCGCCGAGCATGGTCCACGCCTCGAAGTGCAGCCCGTCGGGGTCGCCCGAGAGCGGGAAGAAGTGGTCCCAGTTGAAGACCACGTCGACGCCGAGGTCCTCCATGCGGAGCACGGCGTCGCGGATCTGCGTGTAGGTCGCGTGCTGCGGCTGCAGCTGCACGCCGAGGCGCGCGGGAGCGGTGTTCGGGGTCATGGACTCACGCTACGCCCCTCGGCGAAGGGTTCCCGCGGCCTGCGCCACGAGCGAACGGATGCCGCGTCCGCGCGTCGCATCGCGCTGGGCGATCACGAATCCGCAACGCCACGCACGAATCCGGCGTAGGTCCGTATCGCGACGCAACGGACGGTCCTACACTCGGCCCATGGACAACCTCGATCGGGCCATCCTCGACCTGCTCCGCCAGAACTCGCGGGCCGGGTACGGCGACATCGGGTCCTCCGTCGGGCTCTCCGCCTCCGCCGTGAAGCGCCGCGTCGACAAGCTCGTCGCCGACGGCGTCATCAAGGCGTTCACCATCCAGGTCGATCCGGCCGTCGACGGCATGAGCACCGAGGCGTACGTCGAGCTCTTCTGCCGCGGCACGGTCGCGCCCGACGAGCTGCAGCGCATCCTGCAGGGCGTGCCCGAGGTCGTCTACGCGGGCACCGTGACGGGCAGCGCCGATGCGATCGTGCACATGCGCGCCCGCGACATCACCTCGCTCGAAGAGGCGCTCGAGCGCGTGCGCATCGCACCCAACGTCGACCACACGAGGAGCGCCATCGTGCTGTCGCGCCTCGTGAACCGCAACCGCGACTGACCGCGACCCACCGCACCTCGATCCGACTCCGGAGCCTCCCTCATGCGATTCACCGTCGACGACGACGCGCACACGCCGCCCTACGAGCAGCTCCGCATGCAGGTGGTCGACGCGGTCCGCGACGGCCGCCTCGCCGCCGGCTCGAAGCTGCCGACCGTGCGCGGCCTGGCCGAGGAGCTGGGCCTCGCGGCGAACACGGTCGCGCGCGCCTACAAGGAGCTCGAGGCCGACGGCGTCGTCGAGGGGCGGGGGCGCGCGGGCACGTACGTCAGCGCCGCCGGCGATCCCGTCGAGCAGGCGCTGCAGGCCGCGGCATCCGACTTCGCCGGGACCGTCGAGCGCTTGGGCGTGACGACGGATGCCGCCGAGGCGGCCGTCGCACGCGCGCTCCGCGCCCGGCGCTGACCCGCGGGGTCGCGCCCGCGGACGAATTCTGCGGTGGCGTACGGATTCATTCGGCCCGCCACCGCAGAAACCGTCCGCAAGCGGGGCGGACGCCGAGCGGAGCGCGCGGACCGCGCCTCAGCTCGCCGCGGACTCCGGCGGCGCCGGGATCGGCTCCTTCGGCAGCCGCCGCACCTTCTGCCGGCGCCGCCGACGCTCGGGGATCATCGAGCGCATCTCCTCGAGCTTGCCGAAGCAGAGCAGGCGGTCCTCGGCCTCGAGCACGACGCCCTTGCGCGGGTTCGGGATCACCGTGGCCCCGCGGTGCAGGGTCAGCACCGTGATGTCGCGCTCCCACAGGCCCGACTCGCCGAGGGACTTGCCGACCAGGTCGGCCGCGCCGTGCACGAGGAGCTCGGCGACGCCGTACCCCGTCGACACCGTGAGGCGCTGCCGCACGTCGATCTCGGGGAACGCGACCTGGTTGCCGATGTAGTCGATGATGGCGCCCGCGACATCCAGCTTCGTCGCCGTCTCGATGCCCTGCAGGCCGGGCGACGAGTTCACCTCCATGACGAGCGGGCCCTCGTTGCCCTCGAGCATGTCGACGCCGGCGACCTTGAGGCCCATGATCTGCGCCGACCGCACCGCGGCCTGCTCGTACTCGGGCGTGAGCTCGACGGGCTCGACGCTGCCGCCGCGGTGCACGTTCGATCGGAACTCGTCGCCGCTCGCGACGCGGCGCATGGCGGCGACCACGCGGTCGCCGACGACGAGGGCGCGGATGTCGCGTCCGCGACTCTCGGCAATGAACTTCTGGATCAGCACGTTCTGCTTGGTCGAGTGCAGCGTCTCGATGATCGCCTCCGCGACCTTGACCGTCGGGGCGAGGATCACGCCGATGCCCTGCGTGCCCTCGAGCAGCTTGATCACGACGGGCGCGCCGCCGACCGATTCGATCGCCGGACGCAGGTCGGCGCGGTTGCGCACGAACGTCGTCGCCGGCAGCGCGATGTTGTGGCGCGAGAGGATCTGGTTCGCGCGGAGCTTGTCGCGCGCGTTCGTGATGCCGTTCGCGGTGTTCGGCGTGTAGACGTCCATCTGCTCGAACTGCCGCACCACCGCGGTTCCGAAGTACGTGATGGAGTTGCCGATGCGCGGCAGGATCGCGTCGTAGTCCGACAGCGGCCGGCCGCGGTACTGGAGGTCGGGTTCGGCGCCCGAGAGGTCGATGCCGAAGCGGAGGGTGTTGAGGACCTTGACCTCGTGTCCGCGCTGCAGCGCTGCAGCACGGAGACGCTGGGTCGAGTACGCCTGCGGCGCGCGCGACAGGATCGCGAGTTTCATTCGGGAGTCCCTGCGAAGATGATCGGGTGACGGATGTGCCGAACCATTCAAACACCATCGCCGGATGGCGCGAATGGGTGCGCCTCCCACAGGCCGACGTGGAGTGGTTGAAGGCCAAGCTCGACACGGGCGCGCGCTCGTCGGCGCTGCACGCCTTCGACGTCGAGGAGTTCGAGCGCGACGGGGCGGCCTGGGTGCGATTCGGCATCCACCCCTGGCAGGACACCGACGCGGATGCCGCGACGGTCGAGCTCCCCGTCCACGACCGCCGGGTCATCCGCAGCTCGACCGGACACACGCAGGAGCGGCTCGTCGTGCTCATGGACCTCGTGCTCCACGGCCGCCCGGTGAGGGCCGAGGTGACGCTCACGAATCGCGACGAAATGGGCTTCCGCATGCTCATCGGGCGCGAGGCGCTCCGCAACGGGTTCCTCGTCGACGCGGGTCGCTCGTTCGTCGGCGGTCGCGCGCCCCGCGACATCCGTCGCCGCAACCGCGGGCGCGCCTGAGGCCCGCCACGATCAGGGGTGACGGATGCCGCGGCTCACGCCACGGCGAGGTCGGCCTCGAGCCGCGCCACGTCCTCGGGGCGGCACAACTCGGTCGCGGGCTGCATCGCCGTCGCACTGCCCGCGGCGACCGCCGTGCGGAACGCCTCGCCGATCGTGCGGCCCTGCGCGAGCCGCAGCACGAGCGCCCCGAGGAACGCGTCGCCGGCGCCGACGGCGCTCGCGACCCGGACGCGCGGCGTGGGCAGCCGCAGCACCTCGTCGCGGGTCACCAGCACGGCGCCCCGTCCGCCGAGCGTCAGCGCGACGACCTGGGTCCGACCCGACGCGACGAGCACGCGGGCCGCCTCGACCAGCTCGGGCTCGTCGAGCTCGCCCTCGGCGCCGACGAGTTCGGCGAGTTCGTCCCGGCTCGGCTTGATGAGGAACACGCCGGCCTCGAGTGCGCGGCGCAGGGCCGGCCCCGAGGCATCCACCACCAGTCGCACGTCGTGGTCGGCCGCGATCTCGGCGAGCAGGCCGTAGAAGTCGACGGGAACCCCCGGCGGCAGGCTGCCGCTCGCAACGAGGAATCCGCCGACGGGCAGCTCGTCGGCCACGACCGAGAGGCAGGCGCGCCACTCGGGCTCGCGCATCGTCGGCCCCTGCAGCACGAACCGGAACTGGTCGCCCGTCGAGAGCTCGTCGACGGTGAAGCTCTCGCGCGTGTTGCCCGCGATGGTGATGACGCGCGCGACGAGTCCGGCTTCCTCGATGAAGCCTCGGTAGGCCTGTCCGGTCGGCCCGCCCAGCGGGTAGACCGCGATCGAACTGCCGCCGAGGTTCCGGATGGCGCGGCTCACGTTCACGCCGCCGCCGCCCGGGTCGAACCGGCTCGGCCCGCACCGCAGCTTGTGCTCGGGGACGACCCGGTCGGCCGTGCTCGAGACGTCGAGTGCGGGGTTCATGGTCAGCGTCAGGATGGGTGCGTGGACGGCCATCGTCAGTAGTCCACGGCGTCGCGGGAGATGGGGCAGGTCATGCAGTGTCCGCCGCCCCGGCCGCGGCCGAGTTCGGCGCCGACGATCTCGATGACCTCGACACCCGCGTCGCGCAGGAGCGCGTTCGTGTACGTGTTCCGGTCGTAGGTGAACACCACGCCGGGCTCGACGGCGACGGCGTTGTTGCCGCTGTCCCACTGCTGCCGCTCGCCCGCGTACCATCCGCCGCCCGGCTCGACGGCACGCAGCTTCGCGAGGCCGAGCGACTCGGCCACCACGTCGATGAACGAGGCGCGCTCCTCGGCGATCTCGATGCCGCCGTCGCCGTCGGGGCGCAACGAGAACGTGTGGATGCCGTCGACGATGTCGGGGTAGTACGTCACGAGGTCGCGGTCGGCGAACGTGAAGACCGTGTCGAGGTGCATGGCGGCGCGGAGCTTCGGCATGCCGGCGACGACGACGCGGTTCGCGGCGCCCTGTTCGAACAGGCGCCCGGCGACGGCCGTGATCGCCTGCCGCGACGTGCGCTCGCTCATGCCGATCAGCACGACGCCGTTGCCGACCGGCATCACGTCACCGCCCTCGAGCGTCGCCTGGCCGTGGTCCTGCTCGGGATCGCCCCACCAGACGGTGCTGCCCGTGTAGTCGGGGTGGAAGTCGTAGATCGCCTTCATCAGCATGGTCTCCGCGTGCCGGGCCGGCCAGAACAGCGGGTTGAGCGTCAGTCCGCCGTAGATCCAGCACGTCGTGTCGCGGGTGTAGATCGTGTTGGGCAGCGGCGGCATCAGGTACTCGGTCATGCCCGCCGATTCGCGCACCAGCGCGACCTCCGCGGCACGGAACTCGGCCGGCAGGTCTCGCGTCGACAGGCCGCCGATGAGGTACTCGGTGAGCGTCGCGTGGTCGAGCGAGTCGAGGAACGCGCGCGTGTCGGCGACGAGTCCGGCGCCGACCTCGTTCGCGACGATCTTGCGGTCGAGCAGCCACTCGCGCGCGCCGGGCACGGCCAGCGTCTCGGCGAGCAGGTCGTGCAGCTCGACCACGTCGACGGCCCGGTCCCGCATCTGCTGCACGAAGTCGGCGTGGTCGCGCTGGGCGTTCTGCACCCAGAGCACGTCGTCGAAGAGCAGCGCGTCGCTGTTGCTCGGGGTGAGCCGTTCATGGCCGAGCCCCGGTCGGCAGACCAGGACCGTGTTGAGCCGGCCCACCTCGGAATGGACCCCGTACGACTGGTCGGACATGGCGTGCTCCCTTCTGCGCCGCAGCGCGAGGACGATCAGAGCCGGACGGCCCCGGTGGCGAGCAGGACGAGGCCGATCACGGCGAAGGCCAGGATGACGACGAAGACGACGAGCCCGGTGAGCGTGAAGACGCGCGCCTGCTGCTGGCGCCGGGCGACGACGTAGAGGGCGGTCGCCGGGGCGAGCAGGATGCACGCCAGGAACAGGAAGACGTATCCGGCCGCCCAGATCAGGAACAGCGTGTACGCCGTCGAGATCGCCGCGATCACCAGCTCGCGCGTGCGCCGCGCGGGCGCGGCATCCTCGTAGCCGTCTCGTTGCACGGCGATCTTCACGGCGTAGACGCTGGCCAGCGCATATGGCGTGAGCGAGAGGGCCGCCGTGAGGTCGAGCGTGAAGTCCAGCGCGTCGTTCACGAACTGGACGAGGAACAGGATGACGGTGACGAGGATCGACGTCCACAGCACGGCGTGCTCGGGCACCTCGCGGGCGTTCAGGCGCGCGAAGTAGCGCGGCAGGTCCTGGTCCTTCGCGGCCGCGAAGACGACGTCGGCTGCGAGCAGCTGCCAGGCGAGGTACGCGCCGAGCACCGAGATGATGAGCCCGACGCGGATGAACGCGCCGCCCCAGGGGCCGACCGCCGCCTCGAGGACGCCGCCCGCCGACGGTTGCTGCAGCTCCGCGATCTCGGCCTGCGGCAGGATCCCGTACGACAGGATCGACACCGACGCGAACAGCGCGAGCACCGAGAGGAAGCCGAGCACGGTCGCCCGCCCGACGTCCGAGCGCTTCTTCGCGTAGCGCGAGTACACGCTCGCGCCCTCGATGCCGAGGAACACGAACACCGTGATGAGCATCGTGCCCTGCACCTGGGCGAACAGCGCCTCGTCGCCCGCCGGCCCCGCGTCGCCCGAGAGGTTGCCGACGAAGACGTCCCAGTCGAAGAAGAAGACCACGAGCACCAGGAAGAGCGCGAGCGGCACGAGCTTCGCGATCGTGACGATGAAGTTGATCGCGGCGGCCTCGCGCACGCCCTGCCGGATCAGCAGGTAGACGCCCCAGACGGCGGCGACCGAGATGAAGAACGACGGCCACGTGTCACCCTCGCCGAGCACCGGACGCAACTCGGGGAACAGCTGCGAGAGCGTGGTCATGATGAGCACCCAGTAGAACGCGTTGCCCGCGCACGCCGATGCCCAGTAGCCCACGGCGGAGAGGAAACCGGGATAGACCCCGAACCCGGCCCTCGCGTACACGTAGACGCCGTTGTCGAGCTTCGGCTTGCGCATCGCGAGCGTCTGGAACACGAGCGCCAGCGTCAGCATGCCGAGGCCGGCGATCGCCCAGGCGATGAGGGCCCCGTACACGCCGGTCTGGCTCGCGAAGCGTGCGGGGAGCTGGAAGACGCCCGCGCCGACCATCGAGCCGACGACCATCGCGGTCAGCGCCGGGAGGCTCAACTTCGAGGCCGCCCGCGGCTCGGTCGTCGATGCCATCAGGGCCCCCTCCCTGTTCGATCCGCCCCCGTGCGGATGGTTCAGGACGCGGCGTCGCAACCTGCTCCGTGTCTAGCGCAGCCTCAGGGCGCGCACAAGGTCGAGGGCAGCGGATGGCGCGGGCTCGCGCGGGCACGATCGGGCGCGCCCGGGGCACGACGAAGGGGGCGGCCGCACGCGCGACCGCCCCCGTGGCATCCGTTTCGAAACGCCCCTAGATGACGCCGTCGGAGATCGTCGTCGGGTTGCCGAACCGGTGGTTCGTGATCGAGATCGCCTGCTCGTGCAGGAACGGCAGGAGCTCGACGCGGCCCGACGGGGTCACCGGGTGCGACCAGACCGCGAGGTCGGGCGTGCCGCCGGTCGCCTCGGCGAGCGCCGCGGCCGAGCCGCCGACGAGCCGCACTCGGCCCGTGACCTCGCCCGTGCCGGCACGCGTGATCCAGCCGGCGTCGCCCTCGCGGACCACGCGGACGTCGCGGGAGGCGAGCAGGGCGCGGACGCCCTTCGGCAGCTCGTGCGCGGTCGAGATCGACAGCGGCGACTTCGCGAGCAGGCCCGCGGCGATGACGCGGAGGCCGTCGGCGAGCGTCGCGTCCTCGCTCACGCGGATCGTGACCGGCAGCGGCAGGTAGCGGAACAGGTTCCGCTCGACGCCGAGGCCCGAGACATCCTTCACCGTGGCGTACTCGTCGGCCCAGGCGACGGCGTCGGAGAGCGCGGAGCGGCGCAGCACCTCGTACGCCTCGTAGTCGAGCGACGACTGCGACGCCTCGATGAGGTCGGTCACGCGCTGCTCGAGGCCGCGCAGGTGGAGCGAGCGGCTCGGCTCGGAGTGGTCGGGCGCCCAGTCGCCGAGGCCGAACAGGTAGTTCGGACCGCCGGCCTTCGCGCCCGCGCCGACCGAGGAGCGCTTCCAGCCGCCGAACGGCTGGCGCTGCACGATCGCACCGGTGATGCCGCGGTTGACGTAGAGGTTGCCGGCCTCGACGTTCGCGAGCCAGGTCGCGAGCTCGTCGGAGTCGAGCGAGTGCAGCCCCGCGGTCAGCCCGAAGTCGACGGCGTTCTGGAAGCGGATGGCCTCGTCGAGGTCCTTCGCGTGCATGATGCCGAGCACCGGGCCGAAGAACTCGGTGAGGTGGAAGTAGGAGCCGGGCTTCACGTTCGCGCGGATGCCGGGCGACCACAGGCGGCCGGTGCCGTCGAGCTGACGCGGCTCGACGAGCCACTCCTCGTCGGCGCCGAGCGTGGTGAGCGCGTGCAGCAGCTTGCCGTTCGCGGGCTCGACGATCGGGCCCATCTGGCTCTGCGGGTGCTCGGGCCACCCGACGCGGAGGCTCGTCGCGGCATCCACCAGCTGGCGGCGGAACCGCTCGGACTTCGCGACCGAGCCGACGAGGATCACGAGCGACGCGGCCGAGCACTTCTGGCCCGCGTGGCCGAACGCGCTCTTGACGACGTCGGATGCCGCGAGGTCGAGGTCGGCCGACGGCGTGACGATGATCGCGTTCTTCCCGCTGGTCTCGGCGAGGAGCGGGAGGTCCTTGCGGAACGAGCGGAACAGCTCGGCCGTCTCGTACGCCCCGGTGAGGATGACTCGGTCGACCTTCTCGTCGGAGACCAGCTTGGTGCCGAGCTCGCGTGAACCGAGGTCGACGAGCGCGAGCAGGTCCTTCGGGATGCCGGCCTCCCACAGGGCCTCGACCATGATCGCGCCCGAGCGCTGCGAGAGCTTCGCGGGCTTGATGATCACGCCCGAGCCCGCGGCGAGCGCGGCGAGCACGCCGCCGGCCGGGATCGCGACGGGGAAGTTCCACGGCGGGGTGACGACCGTCAGCTTCGAGGGCACGAAGCGGGCCCCCTGCACGTGGTCGAGCTCGCGGGCGCGCTCGGCGTAGTAGTGCGCGAAGTCGATCGCCTCGGAGATCTCGGGGTCGGCCTCGGCGATGGTCTTGCCGGTCTCGGCGGCCATGACCTCGATGAGGCGGTCGCGGTTCGCGGCGAGCGCGAGGCCCGCGCGGTGCAGCAGCGCCGCACGCTCGTCGCCGGGCAGGGCCGCCCAGGCGGCGGCGCGCTCGGTGACCACGGTCATGAGCTGCTCGAGCTCGTCGGCGGTCTCGATGCGGTTCGCCTTCAGCGTGTCGATGCCGAGCGTCGAGGTCGGCACTCGCTCGAGGATGCGGCGACCCCAGTCGCGGTTCGCGGCGAGCGCGGGGTCGGTGTCGGGCTCGTTGCGGAAGCCGGGGGTGACGCCGGGGCCGGTGAGCTCGGCAGCGGCGAGGGCCGCGGCATCCGTCAGTTCCCCGTCGAGGGCGGAGCCGCGGGTGATGCCGAGGACGACGCTCGTGAGCGAGCCCTCGTGCTCGTCGCCCGGCGCGGGCGCGCCCACGACGGTGCCGGCGAGGTCGGCGACATCCTTCTCGTCCCACTCGGTGCGGCGGTTCTGGGTGCGGTTCGGCGAGGGCGCCGGGCCCTCCGGGTCCTCGCCCGCGAGGGCGGCGAGCGAACGCAGGTAGCGGTCGCGCTCGCGCTCGAAGAGGGCGCGGTTCTCGTTCAGCTCGAACACGGCCGACATGAAGTTGTCCTGGCTCGCGTTCTCCTCGAGCCGGCGGATGAGGTACGCGATCGCGACGTCGAACTCCGACGGGTTCACGACGGGCGTGTAGAGCAGCAGGCGGCCGACGTCGCCGCGCACCGCCGCGGCCTGGCCGGTGGCCATGCCGAGCAGCATCTCGAACTCGACGCCCTGCTCGACGCCGCGCTCCTTCGCGGTGAGGTAGGCGTGGGCGACGTCGAAGAGGTTGTGACCGGCGATCCCCAGCTTGACGGCGTCGATGCGCTCGGGCGTCATCGACCAGTGCAGCACGCGCTTGTAGTTGGTGTCGGAGTCCTGCTTGGTCGAGTAGGTCGCGAGCGGCCAGTCGTGGATGTGGGCGTCGACGTTCTCCATCGCGAGGTTCGCGCCCTTCACGACGCGCACCTTGATCGGGGCGCCGCCCGCCGCTCGCCGGGCCTGCGCCCACTCGGTCAGCTCCTGCATCGCGCCGAGCGCGTCGGGCAGGTAGGTCTGCAGCACGATGCCGGCCTCGAGGCCCTGCAGCTGCGGCTGGTCGAGGAGCCGCTTGAAGACCGCGATCGTGAGGTCGAGGTCGCGGTACTCCTCCATGTCGAGGTTGATGAACTTGGCCGCGCCCTGTGCGGCGCCCTTCGCGGCGAGCTCGTACAGCGGCGTGAGCTTGGCGACGACCTTCTCGACGGCCTCGTCGAACGACCACATCGACAGCTGGCTCACGACGCTCGAGACCTTGATCGAGACGTAGTCGACGTCGTCGCGTGCGAGGAAGTCGTAGGTGCCCTTGAGGCGCCGGTCGGCCTCGTGCTCGCCGAGCACGGCCTCGCCGAGGAGGTTGAGGTTCAGCCGGTTGCCCGACTGGCGGAGCTTCGCGATCGCGGGGCCGAGCTTCGCGGGCGTCGCGTCGAGGACGAGGTGGCCGACCATGGCGCGCAGCACGCGCCGCGCGATCGGGATGACGAGCCACGGGAACGTGGGCGCCATCGCGCCGCCGAGGCGGATCGCGGCCTTGAGGTAGGCGGGCAGGAACTTCGGCGTGAGCTTCGCGACCTCGGCGAGGTTGCGGCCGGCGACGCCCAGGTCCTCGGGGCGCATGACGCCGTCGACGAAGCCGACGGTGAAGGCGAGGCCGTTCTCGTCCTTCAGCACGCCCGCGAGACGCTGCGCGGCGGGGTCGACGGGGTGGTTCGCGCTCTCGGCGAGCCAGCGCTCGACGAGGGCGATGACGTGATCGGTGTCGGGGACGACGTCCGTGAGGAGCTTCGAAGTGGTCACGACTGCGGTGTCCTTAGGTCTCGGAGGGCGCACGGGGATGGTGCACGCCCGGCACCTCCAGTGTGCGCTCCGGATTCCATTCGGTACAGCGAATGAATCCGATGCATACTGTTCATGTTTCCCGAACGTTCGGTTCGGGCGGTCCCGCCGCGCCGCGTCGGCGCCCGATGCCGGGCGGATGCCGCGGAGAGGAGGTGCCCGCATGCTCGACGTCCGACGCCTGCGCCTCCTCGTCGAACTCAGCCAGCGGGGGACCCTCACCGCCGTCGCCGAGGCCCTCTCGTACAGCCCGTCGTCGGTCTCGCAGCAGCTCAGCCAGCTCGAGCGCGAGGCGGGCGTGCCACTGCTCGTCCAGGTCGGCCGGCGCGTGCAGCTCACGCCCCAGGCCGAGCTGCTCGTCGGGCACGCGCAGGCCGTGCTCGAACGGCTCGAAGAGGCCGAGGCGGATGTCGCGCGCTCGCTCACGACCGTCAGCGGCACGGTGCGCATCGCCGTGTTCCAGTCCGCGGCGCACGCCGTCGTCCCGCAGGCGCTCACCCTGCTCGCGGCCGAGCACCCGTCGCTGCGCGTCGAGGTGACCGAGCGCGAGCCCGAGCTCGCGCTGTTCGACGTCGCGGCGCGCGACTTCGACCTCGTCGTCGCCGAGCAGTACCCCGGCTACACGCGGCCGCTGCACCCCGAGCTCGACCGGGTGCCGCTCGCGCGCGACGCCATCCGGCTCGCCCTCCCGCCGCATCCGGCCGCCCGCCGTCGCGGACTGCGTCGACCCGACCCCGCCGCGGCGGCGCTGCCGAAGGACGCCCCGACGGAGCTGCTTCGATCCGTCGCCGACGACGGCCTCGCCGCGGCATCCGAGATGCCCTGGGTCATGGAGCCGCCCGGCACCGCCTCGCGCGAGTGGGCCGAGCAGCTCTGCCGTCGCGCCGGCTTCGAGCCCGACGTGCGCTTCGAGACCGCCGACCTCATGGCGCACATCCGACTGATCCGCTCGGGCAATGCCGTCGGGCTCCTCCCCGACCTCGTGTGGGCCGGCGAGGCGCCGAGCGTGCAGCTCGCATCGCTTCCCGACGATCCGTTCCGCGAGGTGTTCTCGTCGACCCGCAGCGCCGCGGCGCGGCGGCCCGCCGTCGTCGCCGCGCGCGACGCGCTCGCCCGCGCGGCCGCCCGCAGCGAACCTCCGGCGACGCACGACTGAACGGGGTGACGCCGACGGCGCGCCCCGCTACGCTGCGACCATGACCAGGGGGAAGAGACTCGTCATCGGCATGGGGGTGCTGGCGGCGGCGCTCGCGTTCAGCGGGTGCAGCGGCGTCGCCGGCGAGGACACCGGGGGCGACCTCGATCCGACCGGCACGTGGGGCGACTCGTCTGCGCAGGGTGAACCGTTCCTCACCCTCGAGGACGGCGGCGACTTCACCGGCAGCGACGGCTGCAACACGCTGAACGGCACGTGGTCGGTGAACGAGGCCGACCAGGTCGAGTTCGAGAACGTGGCGTCGACGAAGAAGGCGTGCGACGACGTCGACGACTGGCTCGCCGGCATGACCGCAGCGGATGTCGCGGACGACTCGATGACCGTGCTCGGCGACGACGGCTCGCCGATCGGCACGCTCGAACGCTCCAGCTGAGCGCGCCGGCGCCGGCCGCGCGGGCCGCCGATTCGAAGGGCCGCGAGGTCGCTCCGTCAGGACGCGCCGTCGCCGTGCATCCACGGCGTGTAGCTGACGCCGACGAGCAGCCCTTCCGGGCTCATGAGCCGTGACGTGGTCTGCCCCCACGGCTCCTCGTGCGCCTCGACGAGGATCTCGAGGCCCTTCGCGCGCAGCTCCTCGACCGCCGGCGCGACCGCCTCGGGCGAGGACACGTCGAACTCGATCCACGCCTGCGGCACGGGATGCTCGGCGGGCCACTCGGTCGTGCCGAACGTCGCCTCGGCGGCCTGGTCGAGCGGCCAGATCGCGAAGGCCTTCGCTCCCTCGACCTCTTCGGTGTGGAAGTAGCGCGGTGCGTTCTCGTGGAACGGGATGCCGAGCGCGCCGGCCCAGAAGTCGTGCGACGCGGAGTCGACCGTGCCGATCGGGCCGAATCCGGCGATGAAGGCGATGTCCATGCCCTCATTCGACCCCGGCCCCCCGACATGGCGCCGGCGTCCCGGCGCTCGACGAACTCCGTGGAATGGCGGATTCGCCCCGCCGTTTCACGGGAGTCGAGCGCTGCGGGAGCGCGCGTCGGCCGGTTCGAGGATGCACCGCTCAGGCACGGGTCACCTCGCCCGCCGCCGCCGCGAACCGCTCGGCCTGCGCCGCGAGGTACGCCCGCAGTTCGGGCGGCCCGTCGACGCGGCATCCGACGCCCTCGGGCACCCAGAGCAGCGCCGCAGCGATCCCGGCGACGGACTCCCCCTCGACGGGCCACACCGTGGCCGTCCCCCCGGGCGCCGCGACCGCGTCGCGCGCCCACCAGCCGAGCCGCTCGCGGAACTCCTCGACCGGCATCGCCACGTGCACGTCGGCGCGCACCGCCTGGTCGCGCCACCGCACCGCGCGCTGCGCGCGCTCGAGCGCGTCGTCGTCGGTGAGCGGATGCGGCGCGAAGCGCACCCGGGTCTGGAACACGTCGTCGATCCGGTCGAGCCGGAAGGTCCGCCAGTCGTCGCGGTCGCGGTCCCAGGCGAGGAGGTACCAGCGCCGGCCGAGCGGCACGAGCCGGTGCGGCTCGACCGACCGCGTGCTCGCCGCGCCCGTGGCATCCGTGTACTTCATCCGGATCCGCTCGGCGTCGCGGCAGCAGATCGCGAGCAGGCCGAGCAGGTCGCTGTCGACGGATGGCGCAGCGGCGGGTCCCGCGCCGGGTCCGGCAGCCGGGGCGGCGACGGCCTGCAGCGCCTCGATCCGCCTCCGCAGTGCGGGCGGCAGGACCTGCTCGATCTTCGCGAGGGCGCTGAACGTCGTGTGCTCGGCGCCGCGCAACCCGGCCGCCGCCTGCGAACGGAGCCCGACCGCGATCGCGACGCCCTCGTCGTCCGTGAGCAGCAGCGGCGGCAACCCGGTGCCCGCGGCGAGCCGATAGCCGCCGGCGACGCCGCGCGTCGACTCGATCGCGTACCCGAGCTCGCGCAGGCGCTCCACGTCGCGGCGCAGCGTTCGGTCGCTCACGCCGAGGCGGTCGACGAGTTCGCGCGCCGTCCAGTGCCGGTGGCTCTGCAGCAGGGAGAGCAGGTCGAGCGTGCGGGACGTCGTCGCGGCCATGCTCCGATTCTCGACCCGATCCGGTCGGAATCCGTCCGGAATGGATCGGTGGGCGATGAAACGGCGGCGCACGTACGGCGTGCGGAACGCCGCATCCGCTCGTCTACGCTCGTGGGATGCCCACCGATGCGCACCCTGCCGACGCGTCCCAGCGTGCCGGCGCACCCGACCGAGCCGCCGATCACGACGTCGTCATCGTCGGCGGCGGCCACAACGGCCTGACCGCCGCCGCCTACCTCGCCCGCGCGGGCAAGCGCGTGCTGCTGCTCGAGCGCGACGACCACCTCGGCGGCGCCGCGGTCTCGGCCGAGGCCTTCGAGGGCGTCGACGCACGACTCAGCCGGTACTCGTACCTCGTGAGCCTGCTCCCGAAGCGCATCATCGACGACCTCGGACTCGACGTGCGACTCGTGCGCCGCCGGTTCTCGTCGTACACCCCCGACCCGCGCGACCCGTCGCGCGGCCTGCTCGTCGACGTCGAGGCGGATGCCGCCGCCGCTCGCGACGCGTTCGCCCGGGTCGGCGCGGAGGGCGACGCCGACGCGTGGCAGGCCTTCTACGCCGACACCGCCCGCGTCGCCGAGGCGCTCTTCCCCACGCTCACCGAGCCGCTGCCGACCCGCGCCGAGGCGCGCTCGCTCGTCGGCGACGACCGCGTGTGGGACGGGTTCGTCGAACGTCCGCTCGGCGAGACCATCGACGCGCGCTTCGCCGACGACCTCGTGCGGGGGGTCGTCGCGACCGACGGGCTCATCGGCACGTTCACCGACCTCGACGACCCGTCGCTCGACGCGAACCGCTGCTTCCTGTACCACGTCATCGGTGGCGGAACGGGCGACTGGGACGTGCCCGTCGGCGGAATGGGCGCCGTGTCGGGCGAGCTCGCGCGGGCCGCTCGCGAGGCGGGCGCCGTGCTCCGCACCGACGCCGAGGTCGTCGCGATCGACGCCGAGTCCGGTGAGGTGCGATGGCGCGAGGGCGGCCTCGACGACGGAGGCGAGCGCGCGGCGCGCGCCCACGTCGTGCTCGCCAACGTGGCGCCCATCGTGCTCGAGCGGCTCGTCGCGGCATCCGGTCGCGGCGCCGAGGCGGCAGCGGGCGGCTCCGGCCCCGAGGCATCCGCCGACGTCTCCGTACCGGGAGGCGCGACGGTCGCCCCCCGCGACGAACCCGCCGCCGCGCCCGGCTCCGACGAGGTCGCCCTCGACGAAGCCACCCGGCGCCGTCTCGCGCGCGCCGGAATGCCCGAGGGCGCCCAGGTGAAGGTCAACCTGCTGCTCACCCGCCTGCCGCGACTCGCCGACGCGTCGGTCGCGCCCGAGCAGGCGTTCGCCGGCACGTTCCACATCAACGAGCTCGAGTCCCAGTTCGCCGACGCCTACCGCCGCGCCGCGGCCGGCGACCTGCCCGACCCGCTGCCGTGCGAGATCTACTGCCACACGCTGAGCGACCGCACGATCCTCGGACCCGAGCTCGCGGCATCCGACGCGCAGACCCTCACGGTGTTCGGGTTGCACGTGCCCGACCGGCTGGTCGACGCGCACGGAAACGACGCGCTGCGCGACCGCCTGCGCGACGCCGTGCTCGCCTCGCTCGACTCCGTGCTCGCCGAGCCCGTCGCCGACGTCATCGCGACGGATGCCGCCGGGCACCCGTGCATCGAGGTGAAGACGACGCGCGACCTCGAGGAGGCGCTGAACATGCCGGGCGGCAACATCTTCCACGGGCCGTTGTCGTGGCCGTGGACCGAGCCGGGCGCCGAGCCCGCGACTCCCGCCGAACGCTGGGGCGTCGCGACCGCGCACCCGCGCGTGCTCGTGTGCGGTTCGGGCGCGGTCCGCGGCGGCGCGGTCAGCGGCATCGGCGGCCACAACGCCGCGATGGCCGTGCTCGAGGAGGATCTCCCCTGAGGTCGACGGCGACGGATGCCACGGGCTCGCGCCGCGGCCGACCGGCCTGCGTCAGAAGACGAACAGCTGCCCGAGGATCATGATCGCGATCACGAACAGCGCCACGACCGCGCCGACGATGATGAGCGCGCGGCCCGACATCTTCGCGACGCCGTAGCCGACGAGGATCGGCAGCGCGACGAGCAGGAGCGTGACGACCCACCAGAACGCCTGGTAGCCGCCCTGCGTCGCCTCCGAGAGGCGGCCGCTGAACAGCTGCTGCGTGCCCGGGTTGGTCGCGAACGCGAACGCGGCACTGAGCGGCACGGCGATCAGGGCGAGCACGATGATGCCGCTGAACCACCCCCACATGCCGCTGTGCCGGCCGGCGATCTGGAGCGTCTGCTCGTCGTGCGACTGCTGCGAGGTTCCCCGAGTGCTCATGCGCGTCACTCTAGCCGTCCTGCGGCGCCCGGATTAGCCTGAGGGAAGGACGACACGCATGGGGGCGACGATGACCATCACTCGGGCGACCGGCCACTACGTTCACAAGGGCGACGGGCTCTACCTCCAGTTCGATCGGTTGTTCCATGCGCCCATCGAGGACGTCTGGTACTCGCTGACGAACCCGACGGCGATGCTCTCGTGGATCGGGACCTACACGGGCAATCCGTCGACCGGCGCGGTCCGGTTCCGGATGTCGAGCGAGGACGCCGAGTGGCAGAACACCTCCATCCTCGAGTGCGAGGCACCGCACGGGTTCCACGCCGACATCGGCGAGGGCGAGGACGCCGTCCGGGTCTTCTGCCACCTGCGGGAGGCCGGCGGGATGACGACGCTCACGCTCGGCCAGCGCCTGCGGACCGCCGCCGACGCGACCTCGATCGGGCCCGGCTGGGACTACTTCCTGGATCGGCTGGCCGCGGCCCGCAGCGGCACGGACATGCCGGAGTGGTCGTCGTACGACCCGGGCCTGGTCGACACCTACCGCTCGCTGCACGTCCCGCAGGGGGCCGCCGCCGACACCATCCGGGGCGCCTGAGGCCGACCCTCCCCGTCGGCAGGGTCGTGCGCGCACGGTGCACGCAACGTACGCGCGAGGTCGGAGGCATCGCGCCGCTCACCCGAAAGTCCCCCGGCGCGGCTGCGCCCGCCCCTAGACTGACGCCGTGAAGCCCATCGAACGGCGTGCCAGGCAGCTCGAGGAGGTCCGCCTGCGCGAGTCCGCGACGGGCGGCATGATGACGAACCGGCCGTTCGTGTGGGGGCTGCTGGCCGCCGCGGGCGTGCTCGTCACCCTCGCCCTCGCGGCCGCGATCGTGAGCCTGTCGACCGTGGTGTTCTCCGTGTTCGCGGCGATCTTCGTCACGCTCGGACTCGACCCGCTCGTGCGCTTCTTCCAGCGACGGGGCATGACCCGCGGCTGGGCCATCCTCACCGTCATCATCCTCTTCGTGCTCGTGATCGGGGGCATGCTCGGGCTGGTCCTCCCGCTCGTCGTCACGCAGGCGGCGCAGTTCATCGCCTCGATCCCCGAACTGTGGGCGAACCTGCAGAAGCAGGACTGGTTCATGCAGCTCTCGTCCGACTCGAACGGACTGCTCGCGAACCTGTACTCGACGGTCGTCGACATCGCGACCGATCCGGCGACCTGGGCCACGGTCGGGGGCGGCGCGCTGAACGTCGGCTTCGCGATCATCGGCGGCATCTCGACGGCGTTCTTCATCTTCATCCTGACGATCTACTTCACCGCGACGCTCGACTCGTCGAAGGCGGCGATCTACACCCTGATCTCCGCCTCGCATCGGCAGCGCATCGTCGACATCTCCGAGCAGATCATGCAGAACGTCGGCCGGTACCTCAGCGGCATGGTCGTGCTCGCGTTCTTCAACGCGGTCTACAGCCTGATCCTGCTGACGATCGCGGGCGTCCCGTTCGCCCTCGTCATCTCGGTCGCCGCGTTCTTCATCACGCTGATCCCGATGATCGGCACCGTGCTGACGACGGCCTTCATGACCGTGATCGCCCTCTTCACCTCGCCGACGGCCGCGATCATCGTGCTCATCGGCATGCTCATCTACATGCAGGTCGAGGCCTACATCCTCACGCCCCGCGTCATGAACCGCGCCGTGCAGGTGCCCGGGTCGGTCGTCCTCATCGCCGCGCTCGCGGGCGGCACGCTCGCCGGGCTGCCGGGCGCGCTCGTCGCGATCCCGGTGGCCGCCGGCATCCTCCTCATCGTCAAGGAGGTCGTCGTGCCGTGGAAGGCGCGAAGCTGACCCGTCAGCTCCAGACCGACGGCGCCGCCGCACGCGTTGCGGGCAGCGCGACATCCGCCCCCCAGCGCTCGATCCACTCGGGCAGCTCGTCGTCGGCGGGCGGCGTGCCGAACACCTCCATGAGCTCCGACACGGGGACCGTGCCGCCCTCCTTGCGGAGGAACCGGGCGCGGATGAACGCGCGGGCGTAGATCTCGGGCTCGCCCGAGGCGTCGGGGCGCACGAGGCGGTGCTCGACGTAGACCGCGCGCTCGTCGTAGCCGAGCAGGCGCGACTCGATCGTGAAGCGCTGCCAGAGCTGGAGCGACTTGCGGAACGTGATCGTCTCGCTCGCGACGACCGGGTACCACCCCTTCTCGCGCATCAGGCCGAAGACGCCGTTGCGGACGAGCATGTCGAAGCGGGCGACATCCATGATCGAGAAGTACACGCCGTTGTTCATGTGGCGGTTCACGTCGAGGTCGGTCGGCAGCGTGATGAACCGGGTGCGCGCGATGTCGTAGTGCCCGAGCGTCGGCTTGCGCCGCGACAGGAACAGCATGTGCAGCAGGGTCCGGAACAGCATGTGCATAGTCCACGAGGATATGACCGATCCGGTGGTGGATCAGCACAGCTTGGTGAGCCGGCACAGTGCGGTGACGGATGCCGCGGCGCGGCGTTGTGCAGAGCCGCGAAGCCCGCAGGCGCGACCTATTCGCCGGCGGCGTTGCCGCGCGGCGGCACGTGCCGTTCGTCGGGCCCCTCGTACACCGACAGCGGGCGGATCAGCGCGTTCGACGCGAGCTGCTCCATCACGTGCGCCGTCCATCCGGTCACGCGGCTCGCGACGAACAGCGGGGTGAAGATCTCGGTGTCGAACCCCATGAGGTGGTACGTCGGGCCCGCGGGGTAGTCGAGGTTCGGCTTGATGCCCTTACGCTCGTCCATCGCCTCCTCGAGCGCCGTGTACAGCTCGAGGAGGTCCGGGCGGTCGTAGTGCTCGACCATCCGCTCGAGGGCGTCGCGCATCGTCGGCACGCGCGAGTCGCCGTGCTTGTAGACGCGGTGGCCGAAGCCCATGATCTTGCGCTTGTCGGCGAGCGCCGCATCCAGCCACGCCACGGCGCGCTCGGCGCCGCCCTCACCCGGGCCGATCTCGTCGAACGCATGCATGACCGCCTCGTTGGCGCCGCCGTGCAGGGGGCCCTTGAGCGCGCCGATCGCACCGGTGACCGCCGAGTACAGGTCGGAGAGGGTCGACGCGATGACGCGGGCGGTGAAGGTCGACGCGTTGAACGAGTGCTCCGCGTACAGGATCATCGACGTGTCGAACGCGTTGACGACCTCGAGCTCGGGCGTCTCGCCGAAGGCCTGCCAGAGGAAGTTGGCCGAGTAGCCCAGGTCGTTGTTCGGCTCGACGAACTCGAGCTCGTGGCGACGGCGCTGGTCGTAGGTCACGATCGACGGCAGCTTCGCGAACAGCCGCACCGACTTCTCGAGGTTCGCCGCGTGCGAGTCGTCGGGCGTCTTCGGGTCGCTCGCGCCGATGACGCTGACCGCCGTGCGCACGACGTCCATCGGGTGGGCGGTGAGCGGCAGCTCGTCGACGATGCGCTTGGTCTCGTGGTCGAGGCCGCGGTGGCTGCGCTCGAGGTCCTCGAACGCGGCGAGCTCCGCGTCGTTCGGGAGCTCGCCGTACCAGAGCAGGTACGCGACCTCCTCGAACGTGACGGATGCCGCGAGCTCCTGCACCGGGTAGCCGCGGTACAGCAGCGAGTTCGTCTCGGGGTTCACCTTCGAGATCGCGGTGACGTCGACGGGGACGCCGGCGAGGCCCTTGTAGATCTTCGGCGTCTCTGCTTGCGGGGTCTGCTCGCTCATCGTGCTCCTCGTGGGGCTCTTCGGACGGGCGGGTCGCCTCGTCGCGACCGCTCCCCCAGCCTACGGCCCGCCGCCCGCGGGCGCCCGGTCGGTTGTCGGGGGGGGGGGGGGGGGGGGGGGGGGGGGGGGGGCCCGGCGCGCCGGGCGCGCCCCCCGGCGGGTTCCGCCCCCCCCGGCGGGGCCCCCCGCCCCCCCCCCCCCCCCCCCCGCACGACGACCTCTCGTCCTCGACACCCCAAGCAGGCTGCCGGGGTATCTCACCAGGGGCGATGGCGCGCGGCTCGGGCCGCCTCGGGAGGCAAGAGTCGTCTGCATGACCGCGAGGAGACCCCTGCCCGAACCGTTGCGCCCTGATCGCGCGTTCACCGTGCGCGAGGCATCGCGAGCCGGAGTTCGAGGGAGCCGGCTTCGCGCCTCGGATCTCGTCGCACCGACATCCGGTGTGCGCATCGATGCCGCGGCCGAGGAACTGCCACCGTGCGGTGCTCAGGGTCCTGCGGAGCGATGCGTTTCTCTGCGGCCGCTCAGCCGCGCAGCACCACCGGCTTCCGATTCCGCCGCGACTGCTCGGAATCGTCGAGGTCGGCGTCCCCCACACATCGAGGGCACCCCGTCGGCGCGGCGTCCTGGGGCGGGCGCTCCGCGTCGCGCCGGGCGACGTCGTCGACGACGAGGTTCGCGTGACCTCCGCTGTGAGGACGTTCTGCGATCTGGCCCGGGATCTCTCGGTGCCCGAACTGGTGGCGGTGGCCGACGCGCTCGCGACGCCGCACCCGGAACTGGCCCGGGCCATCGCGGCGTTCCCGGACCATCGACTGCGTGCCAAGCTCGCCATGGCTGCCCGCCTGCGGGACATCGCCAGCGAGTCTCCGAAGGAATCGGAATTGCGCGTCCTCGTGCGCCTTGCCGGCCTGCCCGCTCCGACATGCCAGAAGATCGTCACAGATGGCGCGGGGCGATTCGTCGCGCGAGTCGATCTCGCCTTCGAGCGCTACGGCGAACTGCTCGAGTATCAGGGCGACCACCACCGCACCGACGTGCGCCAGTGGCGTCGCGACCGGACCCGCGAGGCGACGCTCGAGTCGCTCGGCTTCCACGTGACGGAGATCACCCAAGCCGACCTCGACCAGCCTCGTCAGCTCGTCGAGCGCGTCGCCGCCAACCTCCGCCGCCGGGGCTGGAGCGGCGCCCTGCGATTCTCGCCCTGGTTCTCGGGGTGACCGGGCGTGGGGGGGGGGGGGGGGGGGGGGCCCCGGCGGGCCCCCCCCCCCCCCCCCCCCCCACAACCCGGCTAGAAGAGGCCGGTGGGGATCTCGACGTGGGTGAGGGCCCCGGGGGCCGCGGTGATCGTGAGGCGGCCGAGCTCGTCGGGACCGAGGTCGGGCAGGCGCTGCGCGACCTCGAGGAAGCGGTCGATCTCCGCGGGCTCGAGCACCCACTCGGCGAGCGTGCGGAACTTCTGCACGTACTGCTCGCGGCCGAACGGCCGCGCGCCGAGCGGATGCGCGTCGGCGACGGCGATCTCGTCGACGATCTCGTTGCCGTCGGCGAGGCGGATGACGACCCGGCCGCCGAACGCCTTCTCGCCGATGTCGAGCGAGTGGTAGCGGCGCGTCCACTCCGGGTCCTCGACGGTCGAGACCTTGCGCCACAGTGCGACGGTGTCGGGGCGGTGCGCGCGCTCGGGCGCGTACGAGTCCGCGTGGTGCCATGTTCCGTCTTGGAGCGCGACGGTGAAGATGTACGGGATCGAGTGGTCGAGCGTCTCGCGCGAGGCATCCGGGTCGTACTTCTGGGGGTCGTTCGCGCCGGTGCCGATCACGTTGTGCGTGTGGTGCGACGTGTGGATCGTGATCGACTCGATGCGGTCGGGGTCGTCGAGGATCAGCGGGTACTCGTCGTGGAGCTTGCGGGCCAGGTCGATGAGCGCCTGCGCCTGGTACTCGGCCGAGTGCTCCTTCGTGTACGAGTCGAGGATGGCGCGCTTCGCCTCGCCGGTCTCCGGCAGCGGCACCTCGTAGGTCGCCTCGGGGCCGCCGAGGAGCCAGGCGATCACGCCGTCCTCGCCCTCGTAGATCGGCACCGGGCTCGTCTCGCCGCGCATCGCGCGATCGACCGACTCGACGGCCATCTTCCCGGCGAAGGCGGGCGCGTGCGCCTTCCAGGTCGAGATCTCGCCCTTGCGCGACTGCCGGGTCGCCGTGGTCGTGTGCAGCGCCTGTCCGATCGCCTGGAAGATCGTCTCCTGGTCGAGGCCGAGGAGCGTGCCGATGCCGGCGGCGGCCGACGGGCCGAGGTGGGCGACGTGGTCGATCTTGTGGGCGTGGAGCGTGATGGCCTTCACGAGGTCGACCTGGATCTCGTACCCGGTCGCGATGCCGCGCACCACGTCGCGGCCGGTGAGCCCGCGCGAGGCGGCGAGGTGCTGCGCGACGGCGACGATCGGCGGGATGTTGTCGCCGGGGTGCGAGTAGTCCGCCGCGAGGAACGTGTCGTGGAAGTCGAGCTCGCGCACGGCGACGCCGTTCGCCCACGCCGCCCACTCGGGCGAGGTCCGCCGCGCGGCATCCGCCCCGAACACGGTCGCCCCGTCGCCGCCGATCGAGACCGGGTGGGCGAGCGCCTGGCTGCGGGCCGCCACGACGGGCTTGCGGGCGAGGGATGCCGCAGCCACGGCTGCGTTGTCGATGACGCGGTTGACGACCATGTCGACGACCTCGTCGTCGACCTCGACCGGGTCGACCGCGACGCCCGCGAGCTGCCAGGCGAGCTGGCCCTCTCGTGCGAGGTTCTCGTCGCTCCGGTGGGTACGCAGGTGATGGATCTTCACGTCGCTCACGCTATCGAACCGCGCCGGGTCGCGCCCGGTCTTGACGGCGACCTCACGGCCGGGGCATGGGACGATGGAGGGGATGATCCCCACCGACACCGAACGCGTGGGCGCACGCGCCATCGACGACATCCGGCACGACTTCCCGGCGTTCGCGGCATCCGGCGACGCACGACCCACCGCGTACCTCGACTCGGCCGCGACGGCCCAACGCCCGACGGCCGTGCTCGACGCCGAACGCGACTACCTCGAGCACGACCTCGCCGCCGTGCACCGCGGCGCGAGCGCCGCGACCGGCCGTTCGACGACCCGCTTCGAGGACGCCCGTGCGGACCTCGCCCGGTTCGTGGGTGCGGCCGACGACCGCGAGATCGTGTGGGCGCAGAACGCGACCGACGCGCTCAACATGGTCGCGCTCGGCATCGCCGACGCGAGCGCCGGCATCGGCGGGGCGGATGCCGCGCGCTTCGCGCTCGAGCCCGGCGACGAGATCGTGCTGACGGAGGCCGAGCACCACGCGAACCTGCTGCCGTGGCAGCGCGTCGCCCAGCGGACCGGGGCCCGACTCGTCCCGGTGAAGGTCGACGAGCACGGCTGCTGGTCGGTCGACGACCTCGTCGCGGTCCTCACCCCGCGCACGCGCGTGGTCGCATTCGCCGAGATCTCGAACGTGACGGGGCTCATCGTGCCCGTCGCCGACGTGGTGGCGGCGGTGCGCGCCCGGGCGCCGCAGGCGTTCGTCGTGCTCGACGCCTGCCAGTCGGTGCCGCACCGCCCCGTCGACTTCGCGGGCTACGGCGTCGACTTCGCCGCGTTCTCGGGCCACAAGATGCTCGGGCCGAACGGCATCGGCGTGCTGTACGGGCGCGCCGAGCTCCTCGACGCACTGCCGCCCGCCCGCACGGGCGGCTCGACGATCACGCGCGTGACGTTCGAGACGGCCGAGTTCCTGCCCGCACCGCAGCGCTTCGAGGCCGGCACGCAGCCGGTGTCGCAGGCGATCGGGCTGGCCGCGGCCGTCCGCTACCTCGAGGGACTCGGCATGGACGCCGTCGCCGCCCACGAGGACGCGTTCGCCGAGCGCGTCGCGACCGGCGTCGCAGGCATCCCCGGCGTCCGCATCGTCGGGCCCCAGCCCGGGCAGGCCCGCGCGGGGCTCGTGAGCGTCGCCGTCGACGGCGTGCACGCGCACGACGTCGGCCAGTTCCTCGACGACGCCGGACTCGTCGTGCGGGTCGGCCACCACTGCGCCCAGCCGCTGCACCGTGCGGTCGGCATCACGGCGACGACGCGAGCGAGCGCCCACGTCTACACGACCGCGGAAGAGGCCGACCGGTTCGTCGCCGCGCTCGGCGAGGTCCGCACCTTCTTCGGACTCGGAACGGGAGCCGCGTGATGGCGAACCTCGAAGGCCTCTACCAGGAGATCATCCTCGACCACGCGAAGGCGAGGCACGGCGACGGTCCGCTCGAGGGCGCCGACGCCGAGCATCACGAATACAACCCGACGTGCGGCGACGAGATCACGCTCCGGGTGAAGCTCGACGATGCGCACGAGCGCATCGACGCGGTGGCCTGGCAGGGCGACGGATGCAGCATCTCGATGGCATCGGCGTCGGTGCTCACCGACCTCGTGGCCGGGCGACCGGTCGAGGAGGCGCTCGGACTCGCCGAGGAGTTCCGCACGATGCTCCGCTCGAAGGGCGAGGGCGTGCCCGATGAGGACGTGCTCGGTGACGCGATCGCGTTCCACGGCGTCTCGAAGTACGTCATGCGCATCAAGTGCGCGATGCTCTCGTGGGTCGCGTTGGAGGCGGCGGTCGCGAAGGCGCGCTGACCCGGCACCCCGCGGAGCGGACCTCAGCGGCCTCCCGGCCAGACCGGGTCGTGCAGTTGCTCCTCGAGCACGCGTGCGGGCAGCCCCGCAGGCACGTCGTCGAGCGTGGGCGGGTCCCACGTCGGCGACCGGTCCTTGTCGATGACCTGCGCGCGGATGCCCTCGTGCAGGTCGTGCTGGCCGATGAACCACGACACGGCGCGGAACTCCTGCTCGAGTGCCGCCTCGAGGTTCGGCAGGGTGCGGGCGCGCCGCACCGCCTCGAGCGTGACGGCGAGCGCGGTGGGCGAGAGCGCCTCGAGCTCGTCGGCGGCCGCCTCCGCATAGGCGTGCGCCGGTTGGCCGGCCGGATGGACGGACCCGTCGCCCCCGCCGGGCGCGCCCCACGCGGCATCCGCTCGCCCCTCGGCGAACGCCCGGAGGCGGTCGATGATCCCGTGCACGGTCGGCGCGGAGAAGCAGGCGTCGACCCACGGGCGGGCCGCGGCGAGCGCGGACGGCCCGGGCGTCTCGTCGAAGAGCATCACGATCTCGGACGGCGTGCCGGGGTCGGCGCGCTCCTCGAGCGCCTGCAGCAGGTGCGGGATGCTCGCACTCGGCACGAAGGCGTCGGCGAAGCCGGCGTGCATCGCGTCTGCGGCGTCCATCGTGCGCGAGTTCAGGGCGAGGTGCGTGCCGAGCTCGCCCGGGGCCCGGCCGAGGAGCCACGTGCCGCCGACGTCGGGCGTGAAGCCGATTCGGGTCTCGGGCATCGCGACGCGCGAGCGCTCGGTCACGATGCGGATCGACGCATGGCCGGCGAGCCCGATGCCGCCGCCCATCGTGATGCCGTCCATGATCGCGACGACGGGCTTCGGGTAGCGCGCGATGGCGGCGTTCAACCGGTACTCGTCGCGGAAGAAGCGCAGCGCCTCGGCGACGTGGCCGCCCGTGGCGTACGTGTAGAGCTCGCGGACGTCCCCTCCCGCGCAGAACCCGCGCTCGCCCGCGCCGTCGAGCACGACCATCGAGACCTCGGGGTCGTGCCGCCACGCGTCGAACACGGCGGTGAGCGCGCGGATCATCTCGTAGCTCAGCGCGTTCAGCGCCTGGGGCCGCTCGAGCGTCAGGTGGCCGACGCCGTCGGCCACGCTCGCGGAGATGTGCTCGCTCACGGTGCAACGGTAGCGGCATCCCCTCGGGCCGCGTAGCGTCGGGCACGGGAGGGACCATGATCGAATCCGCGTTCCCGATCGTCGAGGTGCCCGACATGGAGGCCGCGCTGCGGTTCTACCGCGACGGCCTCGGCGCCACCGTCACGTACCGCTTCCCGCCGGAGGGCGAACCGGTGTTCGCCACCCTGCAGGCGGGGTCCTCGCAGGTCGGCCTCGGCCTCGCCGAGGGGGCGACGGCCGGCGAAGGCGCCGGCATGCTGCTGTGGTTCTACGTCGATGACGTCGACGCGGTGACGACCTCGCTCGCCGAAGCCGGGTTCCTCGTCGTCGAGGAGCCGTCGGACAGCGAGTGGGGCGAGCGCGTCTCGCTCGTCAGCGACCCGTTCGGCACCCGCGTGCGGCTCGGGCAGCCGATCGCGCCGCCGCCCGACGAGGAGTAGCCCGCCGAGCAGTCGCCCGCCGAGCAGTCGCTCGCCGCCGGCGAGCGTAGGATCGCCCTCGTGGTCCCGGCTTCCAACCTCTGGGCGTTCGTGCTGGCCTCGGTGGTGCTCATCGTCATCCCGGGGCCCAGCGTGCTGTTCGTCATCGGCCGTTCGCTCGCGCTCGGCCGCATGGGCGGGCTGCTCAGCGTCATCGGCAACGCCATCGGCATGCTTCCGCTCGTCGCGGCGGTCGCGCTCGGCGTCGGCACGGTCGTCGCGCAGTCGGTCGTCCTGTTCACGGGCATCAAGATCGCGGGGGCGCTCTACCTCGTCTACCTCGGCATCCAGGCGATCCGGCATCGGGGGGATGCCGCGGACGCCGTCACCCGTCAGGTCGCGCCGCGCTCGCCGTGGCGCCTGCTCGGCGAGGGCTTCGTCGTCGGCGTCACGAACCCGAAGACCATCGCGTTCTTCGTCGCCGTGCTGCCGCAGTTCGTCGACTTCCACGCGGGCGCGATCCCGTTGCAGATGGCGATGCTCGGCACCGCCTTCGTGGTGCTCGCGCTCGCGTGCGACTCGGTGTGGGCCCTCGCGGCCGGCTGGGCGCGCGACTGGTTCGCGCGCTCGCCGCGGCGGGCGTCGCACCTCGCGGCTTCGGGCGGCGTCATGATGATCGGCCTCGGCGGAGTGCTGGCGCTGTCGGGGAACAAGCACTAGAACAGTCGGTGGGGACGGGCCGGCACCGGGGATCGGAGGAGCCATGGCCAAGGCGAAGCAGTGGAGCGACCTCAGTCGGGGTCAGCAGGTCAGGGGAATCGTCACGGGGGTGATCCAGCTCGCGCTGGCGACAGCCGCGTGGACCGACCTGGCCAAGCGCGACCAGCGGGACGTGAACGGCCGCAAGTGGGTCTGGGCGATCGTGATCGCCGTGAACTTCATCGGCCCGATCTCGTACTTCCTGTTCGGGCGGCGCGTCGACTGACCCGCTCGCGGCGGACCGCGGCCGGGCGCCCTCAGTCGCGGTTGACGGTTCCGACGAGGATGCCGCGTGCGAGCGCGTGGGCGAAGCACCGGAGGCCGAGCACCGCGGGCCTCGATGCCGGGTCGAGCTCGAGGCTCGGCACGTCGAGCGCGTGCACGACGAACACGTAGCGGTGCTCACCCGTGCCGCGCGGCGGCGACGCGCCGCCGAACCCGCGGTCGCCGTCGTCGTTGGCGAGCACCATCGCGCCGTCGGGCAGCGGCGGTCCGCCGGGCGCACCTGCCCCCGCATCGAGGCTCGTCGTCTCGAGCGGCAGGTTCAGCACCGCCCAGTGCCACCAGCCCGAGCCGGTCGGCGCGTCGACGTCGAGGCAGGTGACGGCGAAGCCGCGCGTGCGCTCGGGGAACCCGCTCCACGACAGCTGCGGCGAGCGGTCGACGCCGCCCGCACCATGACTCCACTGCGGCCGGGCCAGGGGCCCGCCGTCGACGAAGTCGGAACTGGTCACCGCGAACGAGCCCGCTGGGCGGAGCTTCTGCAACGCGTCGTAGGGATCCACGTCGAGCATCTCGAACCTCCTGGTCGGCGACGTCCGGGCGGACGGCCCGGTCGGCGGTCGGGGTCAGGGTACGTCCGACCGGATGCCGCCCTCCGCGCACACGCCGCGTCGCGGCATCCGCCCAGCCTGCGCCCCTAGGATCTCGGGGTGCCGACGCCCAAGATCCTGCTGTTCTACGCCTTCACGCCGCTCGCCGACCCCGACGCGATCCGGCTGTGGCAGCGCGACCTCGCCGAGTCGCTCGGCCTCCGCGGGCGGGTGCTCGTGTCGAAGGACGGCATCAACGGCACGCTCGGCGGCGAGATGGGCGCCCTGAAGCGCTACGTGCGGAAGACGAAGGAGTACGCCGGGTTCCGCGGACTCGACGTGAAGTGGAGCGAGGGCAGCGGGCTCGACGACGACCTGCGGAGCGTCGACTTCCCGAAGCTCAGCGTCAAGGTGCGCGACGAGATCGTCTCGTTCGGTGCGCCGGGCGAACTCCGCGTGGACGAGTCGGGCGTGGTCGGCGGCGGTGCCCGCCTCTCCCCCGACGCGCTGCACGAACTCGTCGCGGAGCGGGGCGACGAGGTCGTCTTCTTCGACGGACGCAACGCGGTCGAGGCCGCGATCGGTCGATTCCGCGACGCGATCGTGCCGCCGACGGAGACGACGCGCGACTTCATCGGGCTGCTCGACTCGGGCGCGTACGACCACCTGAAGGGCCGCCCGGTCGTCACGTACTGCACGGGCGGCATCCGCTGCGAGGTGCTCTCGAGCCTCATGGCGAGCCGCGGCTTCGGCGAGGTCTACCAGCTCGAGGGCGGCATCGTCCGGTACGGCGAGCGCTACGGCGACGACGGGCTCTGGGAGGGTTCGCTCTACGTGTTCGACGGGCGCGGCTCGGTGGACTTCAGCGACCACGCGGCGGTCGTCGGCGTCTGCGAGGGCTGCGGCGGGGCCACGAACCGCACGGTGAACTGCGCGGATGCCTCGTGCCGCACGCAGCTCGTGCGCTGCGAGGCGTGCACGCCGGCGTGGTGCGCCGAGCACGCGGCATCCGTCGCCTGACCCGCGCCTCCACGATCGGCCGTCGTCGGTCGTCGTCGCATTCGGCGAGTGCCCCGGGCTCCGAACCCGCCGATTCTGACGACACCCTCGATCGACGGCCGCCGAGACGGCTGCACTTCGGCGGGCGGGCGTAGCGTGGCGGCATGGTCGTCGAGCTGTCGCGGGCGCAGGCCCGCCGCATCGCGGTACGGGCCCAGGCGCTCGAGGCCGAGCGGCCGGTCGACGTGCTCGACGTCGTGCGACGGCTGACGTTCCTCAAGGTCGATCCGGTCTCGGCGGTCGCGCCGAGCGCCGACCTCGTGCTCTGGAGCCGGCTCGGCGAGTCGTACGATCCGGCCGAGCTCACGCGGGCGCTCAAGGTCGACCGCACGGTCTTCGAAATCGACATGATGGTGCGGCCGATGAGCGACCTCGCGCTGTTCCGGCCGGCCATGCGGGACGCGCCCGTGTACGAGCCGACGCGGAATTGGCTCGCCGCGAATGCGGCGTTCCGGGGCGATGTCCTCATCCGGCTCGCCGCCGAGGGGCCGCTGCCGGCGACCGAGATCCCGGACACCTCGGTCGTGCCGTGGTCGTCGACGGGGTGGACGAACGACAAGAACGTGCAGCGGATGATGGAGGTGCTGGCGGCGCGCGGCGACGTCGCCGTCTCGGGGCGGCGCGACGGTGCCCGGCTCTGGGACCTCGCCGAGCGCGTGCACCCCGCGGCCCCGGCCGGTGACGATGTCGACGAGGAGGTCGCGTACCGCCGCCGCAACGAGCGCCAGCTCGCCTCGCTCGGCATCCTTCGCGAGGGACGGGGGGCGAGTTCGCCCGGCGAGCCGATCGACACCCGCGGCATCGGGGAGGCGGCGCGCGTCGAGGGGCTGCGCGGAACGTGGCGCGTCGACCAGGAGGCGCTCACGCGGGTCGACGAGCCGCTCGCGCCTCGGACCGCCCTGCTGTCGCCGCTCGACCGGCTCGTCTTCGATCGGCGGCGCCTCGACGAGCTCTTCGACTACGAGTACGTGCTCGAGATGTACAAGCCGAAGTCGCAGCGGCGGTGGGGGTACTGGGCGATGCCGATCCTGCACGGCGATCGACTCGTCGGGAAGGTCGACGCGACCGCCGACCGCGCCGGGGGCGTGCTCCGCGTCGACGCGATCCACGAGGATGCGCCGTTCACCCGCGAGGTCGTCGAGGCCGTGTTCGGCGAACTCGACTCGCTGGCCGGATGGCTCGGTCTGGAGCTCTCCGGGCGTGCCATCGGGCTCGCCTGACGTCACGCCGCGTGCGGTCACGCCGCCTGGGGACGGCGCGCCGTTCGGCGCGGGCGTCCGCGCCGGCGCGACTGCCGCGCGAACGCGCGCGCGTCGCGGCTCGACAGCGCGAGCAGCACCAGGATGTCGAGGGCGACGGTGACGAACGTGGTGCGCACCGTGACCTCGGCATCGCCGTTGAAGGAGGCCACGGCCGCGCCCGTGATGCCGAAGGTCGCGAAGAGCATCACGGCGATGCGCGAGAGGTTCCCTCCGGCCCAGATCCGGAAGGCCATCAGGAGCTCGACCAGGAGCACCGCGCTGCTGAGCACGACGACGAAGACGAGGGCGAGTCGTGCGGCGTCGGCCGTGTCGGCATCGGTCGCGGCGTCGACGCCGAGTTCGTTCAGGAGGAGCTGGTCCCACTGGATGGCGACCCCGATGATCCACACGACGCCGGCGAGGACCCGCAGCACGACGAGCGCGGCGCCGAATGCGGTCGCAGTCGGCCGAGGCATCCGCCGGAGCGGTTCGCGCTCGGCGAGGCGCAGCGGCGACTCGAACGCGGCCCGCTTCGCGACCGTGCCAGTTCGGTCGGTTGAGCGCGAGCCGGTGCCGGTGCCGGTGCCGGTGCCCATGGCCTCCGCGGTCGTCGAGCGCGCAGCCGCGTGGGACTCGGCCGCGGTCGATGCGTCGCCCGGCACCTCGGGCTCGACCGCGTTCGGGAGCCCGACCCGCACGACCGGCAGGTCGCCGTCGGTCCGGATGGTGTCGCCGCCGCCGTTGCGCGAGTGGTAGCCGGTCGAGAAGTCGCGGAGGGTCTCGACGCGGATTCCGGGGTCGGCGTCGATCAGTGTCTGCACGATGTGGTCGCGTTCGACGTCGATGTCGGCGTCGATCTTGTGCGTGACCTGCAGCGTGAACAGCGAGAACCCGACCGAGCGGTCGAACGTGCCCGCCGCGAGCCAGTCGACGCGGCGGCCGCCGGGGAGCAGCCAACCGTCGGGCGTGCGCCAGAACCGCACGTGGTGCCGCTTCGCGGGGTTGCCCGCGACCTCCTGCTGGTAGGCGAAGTCCTGCTTCGCGCCGAAGAGGAACAGCGGACTCACCGGCGCCTCGTCGTAGCTGCGGCGGGTGAGCGTCGAGGTGATGATGCGCCGGCTCGAGGACAGCGTCACGTCGTCGGCCCTCGTCCATCCGGCCGCCCGCATCGCGGCGTGCAGCGCCGCCTCCTCGCCGTCGAAGGCGAGGTTCACCGGGTCGCCGAGGAGCCCGTCGCTCGTGCGCGTGCGCCCGATGAAGTAGTCGGGGACGTAGATCGTGGTCAGGATGCGATGCAGCCGAGGCAGGACGAGGTAGGCGAGCACGACCCAGAACGCGAGGAAGAAGCCGATGCCGGCCCAGCCGAACGAGAACGACTGGTTGAAGATGAGCCACGCGAGCCAGACCGCCGCGACCCCGGCGAACACGAAGAAGAACCCGTCGAGCAGGCTCGTGAACGACGTGCGCGGCGGCAGGGGCGGCGGAGGCCTGTCGTCGACGACCTCCGCCCGCATGTTCGCATGCTAGCCCCGCCGCGGCGCATCCCGGCGGTGCGAGGCGGAGTGCGGCGACTCAGGCGGGCCGGAAGCCCGTCGTCTCCGGCGGCGGCGCGTGACGGATCATCAGGTGCCGCGTGACCGAGTAGTCGAGCAGCGGCTCGAGCGACATGTCCTTGCCGAACCCGGATCCCTTGACCCCGCCGTGCGGGGCCTCCGAGGCGATCGGCAGGTGGTCGTTCACCCAGGTGACGCCGACGTCGAGCGACTGGCTGACGCGCATCGCGCGGGCGACGTCCGAGGTCCAGACCGACGACGCGAGCCCGTAGGCGCTGTCGTTGGCGAGGCGGATGCCATCGGCCTCGCCGTCGAACGGGAGTGCGACGAGCACGGGCCCGAAGACCTCGCCCTGCACGATCTCCGACGACTGGGCCGCGCCGACGAGGAGGGTCGGCGCGTAGTACGACCCGGTGCGCTCGATCGCGTGGCCGCCGACGAGCGCCTCGGCGCCCTCGGCGACGGCGCGGCTCACGAACCCGTCGACGCGGTCGCGGTGCCCGCGCGAGATGAGCGGGCCGATGTGGGTGTCGGCGTCCATCGGATCGCCGGCGACGACGCCTGCGAGCGCCTGCCGGAGCGCCGCGACGCCGTCGTCGAAGACCGACCGCTCGAGGTACACGCGGGTGGCCGCGGTGCAGTCCTGACCCGTGTTGTAGGTCGCGCCGAGCGCGACGGCCTGCGCCATCGCCCCGAGGTCGGCGTCGGCGAACACGATGACGGGCGCCTTGCCGCCGAGCTCCAGGTGCACGCGCTTGACGCCCTCGACGGCGCCGCGCATGACGGCCTTGCCGGTCTGCGTGGAACCGGTGACGCTCACCATGTCGACCTCGCGGTGGCCGACGAGCGCCTGGCCGACCTCGGCGTCGCCCGTGACGACGTTGAGGAGCCCGGCGGGAAGCCCCGACTCGACGGCGAGCTCGGCGAGTCGCAGCGTGGTGCGCGGCGTCGCGGGAGCCGGCTTCACGATGACCGCGTTGCCCGCGGCGAGCGCGGGGCCGGCCTTCCAGACCGCCATGATGAGCGGGAAGTTCCACGGCGTGATGCCGGCGACCACGCCGACGGGGCGCCGAGTGAGGATCGACGTGTAGCCGTTCGAGAACGAGCCGGCGCCGGTGCCGTCGAGGGAGCGCGCGGCCCCCGCGAAGAAGCGCAGGTTGTCGACGGCGAACGGCAGTTCGCCGTCGAAGGCGGTGGTCCACGGCTTGCCGGAGTCCTCCACCTCGAGCGTCGCGAGGTGCTCGGCGTCGGCCTCGATGGCGTCGGCGAGGCGGAGCAGTGCGAGCGAACGCTCCCCCGGCGTCTTCGCGGCCCAGTCGGGCTGGGCGGCGCGGGCGGCGGCGGCGGCCTCGTCGACGTCGGCGAGGCCGGACTCGCGGTACGCCGCGACCTCGGTCTCGGTCGCGGGGTTCACGATGACGGCGTCGCCGCCCGTGCCGGCGCGGTACTCGCCGATGAACGTGCCGGTGGTGGTCATGGGGTGCCTTTCAGGAGTTGAAGCCGAGGCCGAAGCGGTCGAGGGTGCGCAGCCACAGGTTGCGGCGGCCCTCGTGCGCGTCGGCGGCGAGGATGCTGCGCCGCGTGTACTGGATGATCGGGTTCCGGAACGGCTCCGGCGGGACGGGGAACGGGCGGCGGCGCACGATGTCGTACCGGAGCCGCGAGGTCGGCTCGCCCGCGAGCAGGTCGAGCGCGACGTCGGCGCTGAAGCGGGACGCGCCGACCCCGAGCCCGGTGTGGCCGACGGCGTAGGCGACGCGTCCGCCGCGGGCGGTGCCGTACGCGGCCGTGAACCGGGTGGTCGAGTCGATCGGGCCGGCCCACCGGTGCGTGAACCGCACGCCCTCGAGCTGCGGGAAGGTGTCGGCGAAGTGGCGCGCGAGCAGCGCGTGCGAGCCGCCCTGCTGCTCGTAGGCCGGATCGACGCGCCCGCCGCGGTGGTAGACCGCGTCCCAGCCGCCGAACAGGATGCGCCCGTCGGCGGTCGGCCGGTAGTAGTGGAACTGGTTGCCCGCGTCGGTGAGCCCCTGGCCCTCCGCCCAGCCGATCGACTCGCGCTGCGCGCTCGTCAGCGGCTCGGTCATGAGCACGTGGTCGTAGAGCGGCATGATGTACGAACCGAGGCGCTTCAGCGGCGCGGGATACGCCGCGGTCGCGACGATCGCGCCGCGCGCGACGACCTCGCCTCCGTCGGTGCGCACGACGACTCCGGTCCCGGAGCGATCGATCCCGGTCACGCGCGAACCGTCGTGGATCCGGACCCCCCGGCGCTCGAGCTCGACGGCCATGCCCCATGCGAGTCGCGCCGGGTCGACGAGGACGGTGCCGCTCCGGTCGCGGAGCCCCGCGAGGTACGTGGGCGAGTGCACGTCGGCCTGCACCTCGTCTCGCGACTGCAGTTCCAGGGCGACGCCGTGGCGCGCGCCGAGCTCGACCGCCTCGCGGAGCCCGTCGACCTGCCACGGCTCGACCGCGAGCGTCGTCTTGCCGACGCGGCGCAGGTCGCAGTCGATGCCCGCGGCCTCGATCGTCGCGACGAGGTCGGCGAGGTTGCGCTCGCCCTCCTCGTGCAGCGCCCCGACCTGGTCGGGCCAGACCATGGTGCCGTGCGCGAGCCCGTGGGTCAGCGACGACGAGACGAACCCGCCGTTGCGCCCGCTCGCCCCGTAGCCGACCCGCTCGGCCTCGAGCACGACGACGGATGCCGCGCTCCCGCGCTCGAGCGCGCGCCACGCGGCCCACAACCCGGTGAACCCGGCGCCGACGACGACGAGGTCGGCCTCGTGCCGCCCGGCCAGGGCCGGACGCCGGGCCGGCGCCTCGGGGCGGTCGGTCCAGTAGGGGCGAGGTGCGGCGTCGGAGATCGCCGCGGCGGCGGCGTCCGTCATCGACGCACTCACTCGACCCCCGCAGCGGAGGAGCCGACGCCCGCGCCGACCGGCAGCCCGACGCCCGCGATGATCTCGGCGGCCTTCGCGACACCGTGGCGCGAGCGGATGGCGGTGCCGGCCGCCTCGCAGCGGGCGCGGAGCTCGTCGTCGGCGAGGATCCCGGTGACGGTCGCGCGGAGTTCGTCGGCCGTGAAGCCGTAGGTGTCGAGGCGACGGCCGTAGCCCCGCTCGTCGACGCGCTGGGCATTGTCGTACTGGTCCCAGAAGAGCGGCAGCAGGATCATCGGCTTGCCGAAGTGCATGGCCTCGGTCGTCGTGTTGTTGCCGCCGTGCGTGATGACGAGGTCGGCGAGCGGCAGCAGCCTGGTCTGCGGGAGGAACTCGGCGCCCCACATGTTGTCGGCGAGCTCGAACTCGTCGTGCAGCGGACCCTTCGACACGATCACGTTGACCGGCAGCTCGGCGAGCGCGGCGATGACGCGCTTCATCAGGTCGACGTCGGCGGAGCCGAGCGAGCCGAGGCTGAAGTAGATGAGCGGCCGGCTCCCGTCGGTAAACGAGTCGGGCAGGTCGGCCGGCGCCTGCTCGGTCTCGCGGACCGACGAGTCGAGCCGGTGCCAGCTGTCGTCGAGCGGGCGCACGTCGGTGTAGTCGAGTTCCTCCGGGAAGACGTAGAGGTTCGCGTCGCCCGTGTGGATGAACTCGAGGTCGGGCAGCGGCGGCGCGCCCTGCTCCTGCACCCAGGCGTCGAACGACTCCCAGAGCGCCCGGTGCGTGCGGTCGTACTCGGCGCGGAACGCCGCCCAGCCCTCGCGGTCGTCCTCGCCGAGGCCGGAGAACACCGGCGCGATGTCGTCGCCGGGAACCTCGAGCGGGTTGCAGCTGACGATCCGCACGAACGGCACGCCCGCGGTGACGAGCGCCGGGAAGGTGAGCACGTTGTCCTCGATGATGACGTCGGGCTGCACGCGCCCGATGATCGCCTGCAGCTGCGGCTCGCAGAACTTCGCCCCGTTGACGAGCTCCTCCCAGATGGGGAGGGTCACGGTCTCGAGCTGCTCGGCGGTCGTCTTCCGGAACTCGGGCGCGACCTCCTTGATGTAGTCCTTCCAGAACTGGCCGGCGTCCTGCTCGGCCTCCTCGGCGCCCTCGGCCGGCTCCTCGACCGGCGCGAGGTCGACGAGGTCCTCCTCGAAGCCCAGCGCGGTGAGCTTGCCCTGCCACGAGCGCTCGGCGGCGAACACCACCCGGTGGCCCTGCTTCACGAGTTCGTTGGCGATGCCGATGCAGTTGTTGGTGGGGCCGTAGGCGCTCTCGGGCATGAAGAGGAAGGTGCGGCGAGCGTCGGACATTGCGACTCCGTTCATCGATTCTTTGCAGCAGGATATAGAGAATTCAGCACACCGGAAACCCTGTATTTCGAGGCGATTCCGGGCTAACATTGCGGGGCAGTGCAGACAATCTGTCCGCTCGGGAGGGAGCACCATGGCGAGGCCCAAGCGGCAGGAGGAACGCCGGAGCCAGCTGGTGGCGGCGGCGCAGCGGGCGATCGCGGCGCACGGGCCCGACGGGGCGCGCCTCAACCGGGTGGCCGAGGAGGCCGGGCTGACGTCCGGCGCCGTGCTGTACTACTACCCCGACATCGACGAGCTCATGTTCGAGGCGAACCGCGCCGGCATGGAGCGGTTCTACGAGGGCCGCGTCCGCATGCTCGAGGGCCTGCCCGACGACCCGGTCGTGCGCCTGCTCGCCCTCATCGACTCCGGGCTGCCGAGCGGCTCCGACGACACCGAGGTCCGCCTGCTGTGCGAGCTGGGCGGCTCCGCCGGCCGCAACCCGCTCATGGCGTCGCTGCTCACGACGCTCTACGACCGCCAGGTCGGCATGTACCAGGTGGTCCTCGAGCAGGGCGCCGCGCGCGGGCTCTTCACGCTCGCACAGCCGACGCTCGTGATCGCGCGCAACCTCGTCGCGCTCGAGGATGCGTACGGCTATCGCATCGTCGCCAAGCACCCGACGCTCGACCGCGCGGCGGCGGCCGAGCTGCTGCGCGAGTACGCGCGCCTGGCGACGGGTCACGCGCTGACGTCCTGAGACCGGTTCGGGGCTGATGCCCCGGGCGCTCCGGTTCGGCCGGACGCGGTCGCGATGCCCGCGTCCGCGCCGCCGTCGTCGTCGGTTTCGGCCGCCGCGGCATCCGTCACCGGGATCGCCGTCGTGGGGATGGTCGTGCCGTGCGACGGCGGCTGCGAGGGGTCGCGCGGAACGGCCGACGCGCGGCCGAACGCCACGCCGACCTCGACACCGCGCGCGAGCCGCGTCGCGCCGTGCACGCTCGCGAGGAGCGGCGCGGGCAGGCCCGGCACCTCGACCGAGATCGTCGTCGCCCCGCCGAGGAAGTAGGTGTCGACCACCGTGCCGCGCAGCCCGCCCGAGACGTCGGCGCCGACCGTGACGTCCTCCGGGCGCACGACGGCGGTCGCGGGCGACCCCGCGGCGAGCGCGTGCGACGCGGGAACGAGCCCGATCCCCGGCACCGCCACGCCGTCGGCGGTCGCGTCGCCGTCGAGCAGGTTCGCGGTGCCGATGAACGCCGCGACGAACCGCGAGACGGGTTCGGCGTAGAGCTCCTGCGGGGTCGCCAGCTGCTCGAGGCGGCCCTCGTTGAGCACCGCGATGCGGTCGGCCATCGACATGGCCTCCTCCTGGTCGTGCGTCACGACGACGAACGTGAGCCCGACCTCGTGCTGGAGGCGCTTGAGCTCGAGCTGCATCGACGCGCGCACCTGCCGGTCGAGCGCCGAGAGCGGCTCGTCGAGGAGCAGCAGCTTCGGCCGCTTGATGATCGCGCGCGCGAGCGCGACGCGCTGGCGCTGGCCGCCCGAGAGCTGCGAGGGCCGGCGCCTGGCGAGGTGCCCGAGCCGCACGACCTCCATGACCTCGCCGACGCGCGTGCGGATCTCGGCGCGGCCGACGCCCTCGGCCTCGAGCCCGTACGCGATGTTCTTCTCGACCGACAGGTGCGGGAAGAGCGCGTAGCTCTGGAACATCATGTTCACGGGACGCTTGTGCGCGGGCAGGGGCAGGAGGTCGAGCCCGTCGACCGTGATCCGGCCGGCGGCGGGCGTCTCGAAGCCGGCGATCGAGCGCAGGAGCGTCGTCTTGCCGCAGCCCGACGGGCCGAGCAGGGCGAAGAACTCGTTGTGCGCGATGTCGAGCGAGATGTCGTGCAGGGCGACGGTGTCGCCGTACACGGCGCGGACGCCGTCGACGCGGAGCAGGGGTTCGGCGGTCATCGTTGCGGTCCTGTCAGTCGGGTGAGGCGCTGCGCCGAGATCACCGCGACGATGCTCACGAGCAGCAGGAGGGTGGCGAGGGCGTTCACCTCGGGGGTGACGCCGAAGCGCACCATGGAGTAGATGACGATCGGCAGCGTCGGCTGCGTCGGCGCGGTCGTGAAGAAGGCGATCACGAACTCGTCGAGCGAGAGGGTGAAGGCGAGCAGGGCCCCCGCGACGATGCCGGGCGCGAGCTGCGGCAGCGTGACCCGGAGGAACGTCTTCGCGGGCCCCATGCCGAGGTCGCGCGAGGCCTCCTCGAGGCTCGGGTCGAGGTTCGCCATGCGCGCGAGCACGATCGCCGTGACGAACGCGGTCGCGAATACGCCGTGCGCGAGGATCACCGAGTGCAGCCCGAGCGTGACGCTCAGCAGGGAGAAGAAGGTGAGCAGTCCGATGCCGAGCAGCAGGTCGGGCAGGATCGCGGGCGCGATGGCGAACGCCCGGATCAGTCCGCCGCGCGTGTAGTGGTGGATGCCGTAGGCCAGCAGCGTGCCGAGCACGGTCGCGATGAGCGTCGCCCCGGTCGCCACGATGAGCGTGTTCACGAGGCCCCGCATCATGGCCTCGTCGGCGAAGAGCTCGGGGTACCAGCGCAGCGAGAACCCGGTCCAGACGAACAGGTTGCGCGACTCGTTGAAGCTCATCACGACGACGACGAGGATCGGCAGGTAGAGGAACACGTAGCCGAGCCACAGGGGCACGAGGATGCCGCGGGGCTTCCCGCGGCGCAGGGCCGGCGTGCGCGGCGCGGGCGCGCCATCCGTCATCGCGGTCTCGGTCTCGGGAGCGGTCGCGTCAGCCACGGCGCGGTCCTTCCGTGATGCGGCGGGAGACCGCGGCCTGGATCACGATGACGACCACGAGCAGCATCGTGAGCACGAGCGCGAGCGTCGCGCCGAACGGCCAGTCGCGCGCCTCGTAGAACTGGTCGCGCACGAGGTTGCCGACCATGACGGTCTTGCCGCCGCCGATGAGCTCCGGGATCACGAAGTTCGACATGGCGGGCACGAAGACGAAGATGCAGCCGGTCAGCGCGCCGGGGAGCGAGAGCGGCAGCGTCACGGTGCGGAACGCTCGCCATGGCGAGGCGCCGAGGTTCGTCGCGGCCTCGCGGAGCGAGGGGTCGAGCTGCTGCAGCGACGCGTAGAGCGGGAGGACCATGAGCGGCAGGTACATGTAGAGGAGGCCGACGACGATCGCCTGCGGCGTGTAGAGCATCGAGATCGGCTCGTCGGTCAGGCCGATCGCCTGCAGCCACTGGTTCACGAACCCGGCGTTGTTCAGCAGCAGGATCCAGGCGTACGTGCGGATGAGGAAGTTGGTCCAGAACGGCAGCACGACGGCGACGAGCGCCACGGTCCGCCACTTGGGCGAGAGCCCGGCGATCGCGTACGCCATCGGGTAGCCGAGGAGCAGCGCGAGCACGGTGACGATGAACGCGAGCCCGATCGACTGCAGGATGACGCCCACGTAGAGCGGTTCGGCGAGCTTCGCCCAGTTGTCGAGCGTGAACTCGAACACGAGCCCGCCGAAGCGGCCTCGCTTGAAGAACGTGTAGAACGCCAGCAGCCCGACCGGGATCGCCATGAAGACGATGAGGAAGAGCATGCCGGGCGCGAGGAACGGGGCGGCGGCGAGCCCCCGCCGGGCGCGCTGGGCGCGCACGGCGGGGGTCGCCTGCGGGGTCGTGGTGGTCACGGCGCTCCGGGTCAGTTGGTCGCGAGGACTTCCGCGTTCAGGTCGACGTACTTCAGCGAGTCCTCGCCGAGGTCGACGATCACCTCCTGCTCGAAGAGCTCGTCGACCGTGATGCCGAGCGTCGGGTACGACTCGATGAGCGTCGGGTCCAGCGCCTCCATGGCGACCTGGTTGGGCACCTTGTAGAGGATGTTCTCGGCGACCCAGGTCTGCACCTCGGGGTCGAGGATGTAGTTGATGAAGGCCATCGCGGCCTCCTTGTTCTCCGAGCTCTTCAGCACCGTCATGGTGTCGACCCAGAGGTCGGCGCCCTCGTCGGGGACCACGAACTCGATGTCGGGGTTCTCGGCGATGCCGTAGTTGCACCATCCGTCCCACGCCTCGACCATGGCGGCCTCGCCAGAGACGAGCTTGGAGTAGAAGGTCGTGTCGTCGTAGGCGAGCAGGGTCGGCTTGGTCTCGAGGAGCTGCGCCTTCGCCTCCTCGAGCTCGGCGTCGTCGGTCGTGTTGACCGAGTACCCGGCCGCCTTCAGCGCGGGAAGCGCGAGCCATCGGTCGGTCGAGAGCATCGTGGTCTTGCCGTCGAGCTCGGGCTTCGGGTTCAGCAGGTCGTTCCACGACGTCGGTGCGAAGCCGGTGAGGTCGGGACGGTAGCAGAGGCCCGTGGTGCCCCAGGCATAGGGCTCGGAGTAGACGTTGCCCTCGTCGTAGGCGAGCTCGAGCGCCTCGGGATACAGGTTGGACTCGTTGGGGACGAGCTCCTTGTCGAGCTCCTGCAGGAGGCCCTGCTCGGCGAGTGCCTGCGCGTACTGGCCCGACACGAAGGCGACGTCGATGCCGGGGTCGGAGCTCGCGGTGAGCTTGGCCACCACGTCCTCGTTCGTGGCGTGGTTGACGATGGTCGTCTTCACGCCCGTCGCCTCCTCGAACTTCTCGGCGAGGTCCTCGGGGTAGTAGTCGGCCCAGATCGAGACGGTCAGCGTCTGCTCGGAGAGGTCGGCGGTGCGGTCGATGCCGGACCCGTCGCCGCCGTCACCGCCGGCACAGGACGAGAGGACGAGCGCGAGTGCAGCGGTGCCGGCCGCTGCGATGGAGATGCGACGCATGGTGGGCATGAGGTACCTCCTGGGGACGTCGGAAAGGTTGAGGAATTGTTGCACCGGGCATCAAGAAACCGCAATGCTTTTCTGGACGCTCTGGAGCCTGTTTTGCACAGTTGTTACAATCCGGATTCAATGAACTCGTTGCTCGGTGGCGAGCGGCCCGAGATCGCCGGCCGCACGCTCGCGGTCGCGCCCTCCGGCGAGGTGACGTTCGACGGGGCACGACCGGCGGCTGGCGACGGCATCGCGCGCGAGCTCGCGCGGCTCGTCGATCCGAGCGTTCCGACGGATGCCGCGGAGCGGGCGATCGCGGTCGACCAGACGAACACGTCGATCATCGTCGACGCACGGCTCGTCGTGAAGGTCGTGGGGCGTCGGGGGGCGGCCGATCGGGCCGCGCACCTCCTGCAGCTCCTCGCCGAGGCCGGGTCGACGGATGTCGCCGGCTACGCCGGACGCGTCGACTGGGAGCATCCCGCGCTCGGCACCTCGACGCTCGCGGTCGTCACCGAGTACCTGCCCGACGCGCAGGACGGCTGGGACTGGGCCGTCGACGACGTGGTCGCGTCGCTCGGCGGCGACGGGCCGGAGCCCGACTTCCCCGCGGTGCTCGGGGCGACCGTCGCGCGGCTGCACGACGTGCTCGGCACGCACGCGCGGCCCGCGCCCGACGACGCGCCCGCTGAGCGCGAGCAGCGCGCGCTCGCGGCGCTCGACGCCGCGCTCGAGACGACCGGCCGCTCGGACGGCCCGTCGACCGCTCGCCTCGCGAACCGCGCCGAGGAGTTGCGCCGCGACATCCGCTCGCTCGGTACCGCAGCGCCCGGCCTCGCGTTCGACCTGCACGGCGACCTGCACGTCGGGCAGGTGCTCCGCTCCCCCGGCACTCCGCCGAGGTACACGGTCATCGACTTCGACGGCGATCCCCAGCTCGACGCCTCCGAACGGGGCCGGGCGGATGCCGCCGCGCGCGACGTCGCGCACCTGCTCGTGTCGCTCGACCTCGTCGCGGCCGTCGCCCAGAAGCGACTCGGCCGGGCCGAGCCGGCCGCGTTCGCCTGGGCCGACCGCGCCCGCCGCGCGCTGCTCGAGGCCTACCGTGCGACGCTCGTGCGGAGCGAGCTGTTCGACCCCGCGCTCGTGCCCGGGCTCGAGGCCGAGCAGCTGGCCGCCGAGCTCACGTACGCCGACCGGTTCCTGCCGCGCTGGCGCTACGCGCCCGATGCGGCGATCACGCACCGCTACCCCTCGACCGACGAGCTTCCGGAGGACCCGTGGACACCGCCGCCTTTCGAGCCGACCTCGACCTGATCCCGGACGCGCTCGGCCGGCTCGCCGACGCGCTCGAGGACGGGATCGCGGGGCTCGACCGCCTCGCGCTGCTCGGCGCCTCTCGCGTGCTCGTGCTCGGCATGGGGTCGAGCCGCTACGCGGCCGACGTCGTCGCGCGACGCTTCCGCGCCGTCGGGGCGAACGTGCTCGTGGAGCTCGCGAGCGTCGAGCTGCTGCCGCCCGCCGCGCCCGACCTGGTCGTGGTGGCGGTCTCCGCCACCGGCGGGAGCGTCGAGGTCCTCCGCGCGATCGAGCGCTACCGCGGCACCGGTCGGCTCGTCGCGATCACGAATCGCCCGGAGTCGCCGCTCGCCCAGGCGGCCGACGTCGTGGTCCCGCTGCACGCCGGGGTCGAGGCGTCCGGCGTCGCGTGCCGCACGTTCCGCGCGACCTTCACGGTGCTCGACGAGGTGCTCGCCGAGCTCCTCGGCACGGCGCCGCCCGCACGGTTCGACGCCGCGGCCCTGCGGCGCGGGGCCGACGCGAACGCGGCGCTGCTCCACTCGTCCGGCGACTGGCTCGACCCCCTCGCCGACCTGCTGACGGGGCCGGACGGCACCTGGGCGCTCGCGCCCGCCGAGCGCCTGTCGAGCGCCCAGCAGTCGGCGCTCATGCTGCGCGAGGTGCCGCGCCTCGGCGCCTTCGCGTCGGAGACCGGCGACTGGTCGCACGTCGACGTCTACCTCACGAAGACGCAGGACTACCGCGCGCTCGTCTTCGCCGGCTCCGCCTGGGACGCGCAGGCGCTCGACTGGATGCACCAGCGCGGCTCGCGCTTCGCGGCCGTCGGCGGCGTCCTCGACGGCGCGGAGCTCACCGTCCGCTATCCGGGCGACGACGATCCGATCGTCGCGGCCCTCGCCGACGCCCTCCTCGGCGAACTCGTCGCCGAGCGCCGACTCGCAGTGCCTCCTCGCCGCGACTAGTCGGCCAGGAGCAGCAGTCGCAGGGCGACCTCCTCCGCGTCGCCCGGAGCATTCCACAGCACGATCGAGGCCACGCCCGCCTCGCGGTCGACGAACAGCACGCTCGAGTAGCCCCCGGTCTGGCCCGAGTGGAGGGTGACCGTGCGAGCGCTGCGCGAATCGACGAACCAGAGGTAGCCGATCGCGAACCGCGAGTTGATCTCGAACACCGGATCGAGTGCCGCGCTGTCGGCGAAGGGACCCGAGATGACCGAGCGCGCGAGGCCCACGAGGTCGTCGAGGGTCCCGGCGACGCCCCCAGCCGGCGCGTACTCGCCGAAGGTCCACGGCTCGACCGGGATCTGGGCGAGCGTGTAGCCCGGCTGGAGGCCGTCCGGCACCTCGGCATCCGTGCCGACGACCACCGCGCCGTCCATGCCCGCCGGATCGAGGACGCGCTCCCGGAGCAACTGCGAGTACTCGGTGCCCGCGGCCGCCGCGAGCGCCTGGCCGAGCAGGGCCGGGCCCACGTTGTCGTACGAGAAGTCGGCGTCATCGAGGACCTCGACGGTCATCGCCTGCGCGACGAGCGCACCCGCCTCGTCCGGGAAGGGGTCGTCGTCCGTCGACGCGTCCGGGAGGTCCGGCATCCCGGCCCGATGGGTCGCGAGCCGGTCGAGGGTGGCGGACGCCGCATCCGAGGTCCCGAGTTCGAGGAAGTCGCCGACCGGGTCGTCGACGGCCACCTCACCACGTCGGACGGCCTCCGCGAACAGGAGTCCCGTGAGCGCCTTCGTGATCGATCCGAACTCGAACATCGTCGAGGCGTCGGCGTTCACGAACGCGGTGCGCACCTCGTCGTCGATCACCAGGGCGACCGCCGCCCGATCGACCCCATCGCCGAACGTGCCGCCGACGGCGGCGAGCAGTTCGGCGTCGCCCGACGTCGCCCCACCCGACGACGGGGGCGTCGGCGTCCGGGTGCCGGCCGAGTCTGCGGCGGTATCGCCGACCGAACACCCGGAGACGAGCAGCACTGCCGCGACCATCATCGACGCGGCACCGAATCGGAGCGGCTCCCGCGCGGCCGACGACGCTACGCCCGCATGCATCACCCCACCTCGGTTCGCCCCGAATGGTACTCCGGCGGCTCCCGTGCCGCATCAGCCGACCACGAGGCCGAGGAGCGGGCGCAGCCGCAGCCACGGCCACGCCTCCTCCGAGTTCGAGAGCAGCACCGCCGCGCGGCCCGCGCGTTGGTCGGCGAGCACGGCCGCCGTGAACCCCTCGGCGGAGCCGGTGACGTAGACGACCTCGCCGTCGTCCGACGAGATGCGCTCCCAGAACAGTCCGACCTCGATCTGCGGCCACCGGGTGGCGTCGACCGGTTCGAGGGCCGCGCTCTCGGCGAAGGGTCCGTCGAGGATCGCCCGGGCGAGCGCGACCGCGTCGCCGATCGTGACCACGGCGCCGACGGCGGGCGCATAGGCCCCCGACCCCCTCGCGGCCACGCGTTCGCCCTGCCGGTCGTGCCCTTGCGCGAGGCCGTCGGGCAGCAGGTCGCCGGATTCGACCACCAGGGCGTCCGCCATCCCCGCGGGAGCGAACACGCGCTCCGCGAGCAGGTCGGCGTACCGGGTCCCGGTGGCAGCCGCCAGCGCCTGCCCGACGAGCGCGCCGTCGAAGTCGCTCGGGTTGTACTCGAGTTCGGGTACGAGGTCGAGCGAGGCGACCCGGGCGATCAGGGCGTCGAGGCCGCCCCGGTCGAGTGCCCGTTCCCCGGGGGCCGCGGCCGGCTCGTAGGCTCCCGGCCCGAGCGGGTCCTGCGGGAGCCCGGCGTGGTGGGTCGCGAGGCTTCGGAGCGACAGCGCGGCGGCCGGCGCGTCCCCGAGGTCGAGGTAGGCCGAGACCGGGTCGTCGAGGGCGACCTCGCCACGGTCGATCGCGTCGGCGAGGAGCAGCCCGGTGAGCGCACTCGTCGCTCCTCCGAACCCGAACCGGGTCCCCGCATCGGCGGTCACGAAGGCGGTCCGCACCTCGTCGCCGTCGATCAGCGCGATCGCGACGCGATCCCCGGCGTTCGTGTACTGCGCGCGCGCGATCGAGAGCAGTTCCTCGTCGCCCGTGAGGAGCTGGTCGTACGGCGGGCCCGAGACGCATCCGCTCATCGCCCCGATCGCCACCGCCGCGACGACGGCGGCTGCGACGTGCCGGTGCGAGTGCGGATGCCGGTGCGCCACGCGGTGCGCGGCCATACCGGGCATGGTACTCGCGCTCCCTGATCGCGCCCTCCGACCTCGCGGCCCCATCGCGCCCGCCGACGTCCGACCAGCGCATGAGGATCCGGCTGATGCCGCGCCCCGTGGCACCCCCGACCGGATTCTCATGCGCCGAGTCGGGGCGGTTAGGCTCGCGGCCATGGCCTACGACGTCGCCCGCATCCGCTCCTGGTTCCCCGCCCTCGAGCACGGCTGGGCGCTCTTCGACGGCCCGGGCGGCACGCAGGCGCCGCGCCGGGTCGGCGAGGCGATCGCCGCGACGCTCACCGGTCCGCTCTCGAACCGCGGGCAGCTCGGCGAGTCGGCGCAGCGAGCGGATGCCGCGGTCGCGGCGTTCCGTTCGGCGGTCGCCGACTTCACGGGCGCCGACCCGCGCGGCGTCGTGCACGGCCGGAGCGCAACTCAGCTCGTCTACGACTTCTCGCGCCACCTGTCGACGGGCTGGGGCCCCGGCGACGAGGTCGTGGTCACCCGGCTCGACCACGACTCGAACGTGCGCCCCTGGGTGCAGGCCGCCGAGCGTGCGGGCGCGACCGTTCGGTGGGTCGCGTTCGACCCGGCGACGGGAGAGCTCCCGGTCGAGGCCGTGGCATCCGCCCTCACCGACCGCACCCGGCTCGTCGCCGTGACGGCGGCCTCGAACCTCATCGGCACGATGCCCGACGTCCCCGCCATCGCCGAGGCCGCGCACGCCGTGGGCGCCCTGCTCTTCGTCGACGGCGTCCACTACGCCGCGCACGAGCTGCCCGACCTCGTCGCGCTCGGCGCCGACCTCCTCACCTGCTCGCCGTACAAGTTCCTCGGGCCGCACTGCGGACTGCTCGTCGCCGACCCGACGCTCCTCGAGTCCATCGCGCCCGACAAGCTGCTGCCCGCGACCGACGTCGTTCCCGAGCGGTTCGAGTTCGGCACGCTGCCGTACGAGCTGCTCGCGGGCGTGACGGCCGCGGTCGACGTGCTCGCCGCGCTGGCCGCCCCGGCCGACGGGCCCGCCGAGACGGCCGGCGGCACGGCGGATGCCTCCGGCTCCCGGCGCACGCGCCTCGCCGCGTCGTACGCCGCCCTGCACGAGCACGAGTCGCGCCTGCTCGCCCGGCTCGAGTCGGCGCTCGCCGACCTGCCCGGCACGACGGTGCACTCGCGCGCATCGCGGCGCACCCCGACGCTGCTGGCCACCTTCGCCGACCACGAGGCATCCGCCGTCTCGGACGCCCTCGCCGCGGACCGGGTGCTCGCACCGAGCGGGAACTTCTACGCACTCGAGGCGTCGCGCCACCTCGGGCTCGGCGACGACGGCGGACTGCGCATCGGGCTCGCGCCCTACACCGACGACGAAGACGTCGATCGCCTCATCGCCGGCCTGCGACGCGCCGTCGCCTGACGCGGCCGCGCTGCGCGCCCTCAGGCGCATGGGAATCCGCCACTCACCGCCCCCGCGACCCCATCTGCCGGAATCCATGCGGGAGGAGATCCGGGTCGCGACCTGCGACGAACCGGGGCATGTCCTCCGCCGAGCGGGCGCCGGGCAATAGTCTGGGCGCATGACCCCCGCCGAGGCCGGCGCCGAACTGCGCCGACTGCACGTCGACGACGAGCTGCTCCAGGTCGTCAACGTGTGGGACGTGGTGAGCGCGAATGCCGTCGCCGCCCTTCCCGAGACCCGGGCGCTCGCGACCGCGAGCCACTCGATCGCCGCCGCCTACGGATACCCGGACGGCGAGCACATCCCGGTCGAGCTCATGCTCGACATGGTCGGGCGGATCGCACGCGCCGTGGGGGTCCCGGTGAGCGCCGACCTCGAGGCGGGCTACGGCGACCCCGGCGGAACGATCCGGCGCGCGATCGGCGAGGGCGTCGTCGGCGCGAACCTCGAGGACCAGCTGCGGCCGCTCGCCGACTCGGTGGCCGCGGTCGAGGCCGCCGTCGCCGCGGCCGACGCCGAGGGCGTCCCGTTCGCGCTCAACGCTCGCACCGACGCCTGGCTCCGCGGCAAGGACCGGCCGCGCGAGGTGTGGATCGCCGACGCGATCGAGCGGGGGCGCGCCTACCTCGATGCAGGAGCCACGTGCGTGTTCGTGCCCGGGAACTTCGGCGAGGAGGTCGTCGCCGAGCTGGTCGATGGCATCGGATGGCGTTGGGTGAGCCTCATCGGCCTCCCCGACGTCCCGCCGCCCGACCGGCTCGCCGAACTCGGCGTCGCACGCATCTCGTACGGGCCGTATTCGCAGCGCGTCGCGCTCGCGTCGCTGCAGGACCTCGCGGCCATGCTGTACCGCGGCGGCGTGCTGCCCCGCGGCATCCGCCCACTGAACTGAGCCGCCGCCGGGCCGCGACGGCATCACGACACATCGAGAGGATCGCGCATGGGCGATGGGACCACCATCGAGATCACCGGACTCACCAAGCGCTTCGGCGCCGTCACGGCCGTCGACGACCTGACCTTCACGGTCGAACCCGGCCGGGTGACCGGGTTCCTCGGGCCGAACGGCGCCGGGAAGACGACCACGCTCCGCACACTGCTCGGCCTCGAACGCCCGACGGCCGGCACGGCGACCTTCGGCGGCACCGTCTACCGCGACCTGAGGAAGCCGCTCGAGACGGTGGGCGCAGCACTCGACGCGGCCTTCCATCCGGGCCGCACGGCCCGCAACCACCTGCGCGTCACCGCGACCTCCGCCGGCATCCGCTCGTCACGGGTCGACGAGGTGCTCGAGCAGGTCGGCATGTCGGAATTCGCGAACCGCCGCGTCGGCGGGTTCTCGCTCGGCATGCGTCAGCGGCTGGCGCTCGCGACCACGCTGCTCGGCGACCCCCGCGTGCTCGTGCTCGACGAGCCGATCAACGGCCTCGACCCCGAGGGCATCAAGTGGATCCGCGGGTTCCTGCAGTCGCTCGCCCGCGACGGTCGCACCGTGCTGGTGAGCTCGCATCTCCTGAGCGAGGTGCAGCAGTCGGTCGACGAGGTCGTCATCATCTCGCGCGGGCGGCTCGTCCGGACCGGTTCGCTCTCGAGCCTCGAACTCGACGCCTCGCCGCGGACCGTCGTCGACTCGCCCGACCGCGCCCGACTGGCCGCCGCGCTCGACCAGGCCGGCCTCGACTACACGGAGGGTCGCGGCGGGCTCATCGTCGTCGAGCCGGATCCGGGCATCGTCGGGCATGCCGCGTTCCTCGGCGGCGTCGAGCTGAGTTCGTTGCACCCGTTGAAGTCGGGGCTCGAGGACTCGTTCCTCGCGCTCGTCGGCGAGGGCGAGGGCGAGGCGTGATGTCGATCGTGCGTTCCGTCGGTGCGGAGTTCCAGAAGGTCCTGACCACCCGCATGTGGTGGCTGCTCGCGATCGTTCTCGTCGGCTACGTCGCCGTGATGTCGGGCGGCTTCGGCGCATTCCTCGGATGGGCGATCCAGAACCCGGATGCCGCCGCGGCAGCGGGCGGGAACACCGGGGTCCCGCCGGGCGTCGACCTCGCGCCGCTGCTCTACAGCTTCGCGTCGTCGATCGGATACGTGTTCCCGGTCCTCCTCGGCGCCCTCGCGGTGACGACGGAGTTCCGGCACCGCACGCTCACGACGACGTTCCTCGCCGAGCCGCACCGCACCACGGTCCTCTCGGGGAAGTTCGCCTCGCAGCTCGTCGTCGGCGCCGCCTTCGGCGTCATCGGCTTCGCCACCTCCGTCGGGGCCGGCGCCGCCGCCCTCGCCGCCTTCGACCTCGACACCGGCCTCGACTCGAGCGACACCTGGGCGCTGATCGGTCGCGGCATCCTCGCCATGGCCCTCTGGGGGGCGATCGGGGTCGGGCTCGGCGCGCTCGTGCCGAACCAGGTCGCGGCGATCGTGATCGTCATCGCGTTCACGCAGTTCGTCGAGCCCGTGCTGCGGCTCGTGTCGTCGCTCAACGACGTCACCGCGTCGATCGGGCGGTTCCTGCCCGGGGCGGCGAGCGACGCGCTCGTCGGCGCCTCGTTCTACAGCGTGGCCTCGCTCGGAGCGAGCGACGCGCTCGAGTGGTGGCAGGGCGGGCTCGTACTGCTCGGCATCGCCGTCGTGACGACGATCATCGGCGGGGCGACGACGTGGCGCCGCGACGTATCGTGACGTGCCGTCGCGGGCGTAGCATCCGTCCATGAACCTGCTCGCGATCGTCGGCAGCGCCGTGGTGGTGCTCGCCGCGCTGCTGCACGTCTACATCTTCGTGCTCGAGAGCGTCCGCTGGATGCAGCCGTCGACCTGGCGCGTGTTCGGCGTGCGCGACCGCGAGCAGGCCGAGGTGCTCCGCCCGATGGCGTACAACCAGGGGTTCTACAACCTGTTCCTCGCGATCGGGGCGCTCGCCGGCATCTGGCTCCTGTGGACGGAGCTGCCGAGGGCCGGGCTGGCGCTCGCGCTCTTCAGCACGGCGTGCATGGCCGCGGCGGCCGTGGTGCTGACGACGACGGGCCGCGGCTACCTGCGCCCGGCGCTCGTGCAGGGCACGCTGCCGCTCATCGGGTTCGTGCTGCTGCTGCTCCTCGCCTGAGCCTCGCCGGCGGCCTTCTCGCGCCGCATGCGGGAATGACCGGCTCAGTCGCCGCTCGTCTCCTCTTGTGCGAAGTCGTCGGCCTCGACGCGCGGCGCGGCCGGCTGGGCGTCGTCGTCGTCGGGTGCGCCGACCTTCAGCCGGTCGATCAGCTCGGTCGCCCGGCTGGTGCTGAGGACGAGCCGGCCGAACTCGCCGTCCGACAGCTCGAGCACGACCGCCTGGCGCTTGCCCTTCACGAGCACGAAGTCGCTGCCGCTGTGCGTCTTCCAGACCCCGACGGCGATGACGAGCGGCACCTCGGAGCCACGGCGGCGGATGCCGCGGATCCAGATCCACGGGTCGTCGGTGATGATGGCCGAGCGGATGTCGTCGCGCTGGACGATGACGTCGGCGCCGCGCAACGCGAGCGACTTCTCGGCCGGCGTGAGGTGGACCTCGAGCCGATCGTTGTGGACGCGCAGGTTGGCCATATCTCCCATCCTGCCCGAGCCCGCCGTCATGGTCGTGGTCGACGCTCCACAAAGGCAGGATCGGTTCCGTTGCCGGAACCTCTCATCGCGCGGCGAGGCTCGCCGGCAGGATGCGGGTCAGGCGGCCGGCGGGCGAGCGGATGCCGCCGCGCGCGCTGCGGTCGGGAGCGCGTCGAGGATCCGCGAGACCGCCGACTCGTCGTGCGCGGCCGTCACGAACCACGCCTCGAAGACGCTCGGCGGCAGCGAGACGCCGGCGTCGAGCATCGCGTGGAAGAAGGGCGCGTAGCGCCACGACTCCTGGGCGAGCACGCCCGCGTAGTCGTGCGCGCCCCCGGCGACGGCCTCGCCGAACAGGAAGCTGAAGAGGTTGCCCGCGACCTGCACGCCGTGCGCGACCCCCTCGGCGGAGAGCGCGGCCGAGACCTCGCGCTGCAGCAGCGCACTGACCTCGTCGAGCTTCGCGTAGACCGCGTCGTCGGCGAGGCGCAGCGTCGTGACGCCCGCGGTCACGGCGACCGGGTTCCCCGAGAGCGTGCCCGCCTGGTAGACCGGGCCGAGCGGGGCGAGGCGCTCCATCACGTCGGCACGACCGCCGAGCGCGGCGACGGGCATGCCGCCGCCGACGACCTTGCCGAACGTGACGAGGTCGGGCGTGTACGCGGCATCCGTCGCGGCCTCGATGCCCCACCAGCCGGCCCTCGAGACGCGGAAGCCGGTGAGCACCTCGTCGCTGATGACGAGCGCGCCGTGCGCGTGGGCGAGCTCGACGAGCGCGCGGTTGAAGCCGGGCTGCGGCGGCACGACGCCCATGTTGGCGGCGGCCGCCTCGGTGATCACGGCGGCGATGCGGTCGCCGTGCTCGGCGAACACCGCGCGTAGCGCGTCGAGGTCGTTGTAGGGCACGACGAGCGTGAGCGCGGCGACGTCGGCCGGCACGCCCGCGGAGCCGGGAAGCGCGAACGTCGCGAGGCCCGAGCCCGCCTCGGCGAGCAGGCCGTCGGAGTGGCCGTGGTAGTGCCCGGCGAACTTCACGAGGAGGTCGCGGCCGGTGAACCCGCGGGCGAGGCGGATGGCGCTCATGGTCGCCTCGGTGCCCGTCGACACGAGCCGCAGCTTCTCGACCGGGGCGACGCGCTGCTCGATGAGCTCGGCGAGCTCGGTCTCCACCGGCGTGGACGCGCCGAACGAGAGGCCGCGGGCGGCCGCGTCCTGCACGGCGGCGACGACCTCGGGGTGGGCATGGCCGAGGATCGCGGGCCCCCATCCGGCGACGAGGTCGACGTACTCGCGACCCTCGGCGTCGGTGACGTACGGGCCGCGCGCCGAGACGAGGAAGCGCGGCGTGCCGCCGACCGACCGGAAGGCGCGGACGGGCGAGTTCACGCCACCCGGGATCGCGGCCTGCGCGCGGGCGAAGAGGTCGGCGTTGGTCGCCGTGGATGCGGTGGTCATTCGGTCCCCTCCCGGAGCCATCCGGCGAGCTCGGTCGCCCAGTAGGTCAGCACGGCGTCGGCGCCGGCACGGCGGATGCCCCGGACCGACTCGATCACCGCGCGGCGGCGGTCGATCCAGCCGTGCATGGCGGCGGCCTCGATCATCGCGTACTCGCCAGACACCTGGTACGCCCAGACGGGCACCTCGCTCGCGGCGGCCACGTCGGCCAGCACGTCGAGGTACGACCCCGCGGGCTTGACCATCACGACGTCGGCGCCTTCGTCGATGTCGATCATGGCCTCGCGGAGGCCCTCGCGGCGGTTGCCGGGATCGAGCTGGTACGTGCGGCGATCACCCTCGAGCGTCGACTCGACCGCGTCGCGGAACGGGCCGTAGAACGCCGAGGCGTACTTGGCCGAGTACGCGAGGATGGCGGTGCTCGTGAATCCGGCGCCGTCGAGCGCGTCGCGCACCGCGGCGACCTGGCCGTCCATCATGCCCGAGAGGCCGAGGAGCTGCGATCCGGACGCCGCCTGGACGAGCGCCATCTCCCGGTACCGCTCGAGCGTCGCGTCGTTGTCGACGCGGCCGAGCTCGTCGAGCACGCCGCAGTGGCCGTGGTCGGTGAACTCGTCGAGGCACAGGTCGGTCTGCACGACGAGCGCGTCGCCGACCTCGTCGGCCACGATGCGCGTCGCGACGTTGAGGATGCCGTTCGGGTCGACACCGCACGAGCCGGTCGCATCGCGGGTCTCGGGCACGCCGAACAGCATCACGCCGCCGACGCCCGAGGCTGCGGCATCCGTCACCGCCTGCTTCACCGAGTCGAGCGAGTGCTGCACGACGCCCGGCATCGAGGCGATCGGCATCGGCTCGCTCACGCCCTCGCGGACGAAGATCGGGAGGACCAGCTCGGCGGGGTCGAGGCGGGTCTCGGACACGAGGCGGCGCAGGGCCGGCGTCTCACGGAGTCGCCGGGGCCGCACGCGGGGCGCGGGTGCGGAAGTCACCCGGCAAGCCTACGCGGGCGCGCCTGTGCGGTCGGTGGGCGCGGGTGCGCGGGGTGGGCCGAGTGGCCGCCGCCGTCCGAGCGCGATTTCTGCGGTGGAGGTCCGGATGGAACCGCACTCCACCGCAGAAACGGCACTCCGATGCGAGCGCGCGGTCGCGTGCGCGGGCGAGCGGATGCCGCGGGCGGACTCAGGCGCTCGCGAGCGCGGAGTTCACCACTGCGTCGATGAGCGACTCGGCCGACCGCTCCGCCGCGATCACGTCGACGCGGAGGCCGAAGGCCGCGGCATCCTTCTGCGTCTGCGGGCCGATCGCCGCGACGAGGGTCTTCTCGGGCACGGGGCCGAGCTGCGCCTGCACCTGCTCGGCGACGCTGCCCGAGGTCACGAGGATCGCGTCGACCTTGCCGGCCCGCACGTCGTCCACGACCTTCTGCGTGACCGGCACGCCGACCGTGCGGTACGCGACCACGGCCTCGACGTGGTGGCCGATGCGCTCGAGGCCGACCGAGAGCACCTGCTTGGCGATGGCCGAGCGCAGCGCCAGCACGCGCAGCGGCACCACGCCCTCGGTGGCGGCCTCCCACTCCTCGAGGAGCCCGCGCGCGGAGTTCTCCTCGCTGGGCACGATGTCGGCGCGGTAGCCGGCGGCGACGAGGGCGGCCGCGGTGGTCTCGCCCACCGCGGCGACCTTCGTCGCCTCCGGGATGACCGCACCGTACGAGGAGAGCACGTCGACCGTGGTCGCGCTCGTGACCGTGACCCAGTCGAAGCCGCCGGCGGCGAGCTTCGCGAGCGCCGCCTCGAGTGCGGGCTGGTCGTCGGTCGGCGCGAAGTTGATCATCGGCGCGATGACCGGCGAGGCTCCCCGGGCGCGGAGGGATGCGGCGACCGAGTCGCCCCAGGGCCCGCCGCGGGGCACGAGCACGCGCCAACCTGCGAGCGGCTTGGAGCCGTCGGCTCCGGGCAGGTTGATCGCGCCGGTCATCGGTTCGAATTCGGTCACGGCGACTCCTGGGCAGGTGCGAGGTCGGCGGCGCCGTTGCCGAGGAGGTCCGCGACGACGCGGGATGCGACGTCGCGTGCCGCATCCGCCAAGTCGGCGGCCGAGCGGCTGTCGGGGGTCGCGGCGTGCGAACTCGTCAACTGCCGCGTCCCGTCGGCACTGTACACCGTCGCCGTGAGGAACAGAAGTTCGTCCTCCACGAACGCGGTCGCCCCGACGGGGGCCGCGCAGCCGGCCTCGAGGCCGGCGAGGACGAGGCGCTCGGCGAGCACCGTCGCCCGCGTGGTGCCGTGGTCGACGGCGTCGAGCGCGCGCTGCAGGTGGCGGGACGCGCGCTCGTCGCGGACTTCGAGCGCGAGCGCGCCCTGCCCGGGAGCGGTCGGCCAGTCACTCAGCGCGAAGCGCTCGGTCGCGGCATCCGCTCGCCCCAGTCGGCCGAGTCCCGCGGCCGCCAGCATGACGGCGTCGAGCTCGCCCTGCTCGACGAACCCGAGGCGCGTGTCGATGTTGCCGCGCACGTCGACGGCGACCACGTCGGGGCGCGCTGCGGCGAGCTGCGCGATGCGGCGAGGCGAGCCCGTGCCGATGCGGGCCCCCTCGGGCAGCTCGGCGAGCGTGAGGCCGTCGCGCGCGCACAGCGCATCGCGCGCGTCGGCGCGCTTGGGCACCGCGCCGAGCCTGAGCTGGGGGTGGTCGGCGGTCGGCAGGTCCTTCAGCGAGTGCACGACCACGTCGCACTCGCCCGCGACGAGTGCTTCGCGCAGCGCGGCGGCGAAGACGCCCGTGCCGCCGATCGACTGCAGCGACGCCCGCGACGTGTCGCCCTGCGTGGTGACGGTCACGATCTCGATATCGGCGTCGGCAGCCTTCCCGAGGCGCTCGGCGATCTGGTTGGTCTGGGCGAGCGCGAGGGCGCTGCCGCGCGTTCCGACGCGGATCACGTCGCGCTTGGCCGCCGCGGCGGTCACGGCGCGATCCCCGCGAGGGCCGGCTTGAAGCCGAGTCGCACGTTCTCGCAGCAGCCCGGCCGGCAGACGTCGTACCAGGGGCCGAGGTCGGTCGTGTGCGGGCGCTCGGCGGCGGGCGTGCCGTTGACGCGCTCGAGCACGAGGTCGACGAGACCCGCGACGTACGCCGGGTGCACGCCGGGCGTCGGCACGCGCACGGCGGCCAGGCCATGCTCCTCCGCCGTCTCCATGGCCTCCTCGTCGAGGTCCCACATGACCTCCATGTGGTCGCTGACGAACCCGAGCGGCACGATCACGACGGCCTTGCGGCCCGCTGCGGGCAGCTCGGCGATCGCGTCGTTGACGTCGGGCTCGAGCCACGGCTGCGTCGGCGGCCCCGAGCGCGACTGGTACACGAGCTGCCACGGCACGTCGGCCGCACCGGCCTCGCGCATGACGACCTCGGCGACGGCGGTGTGCTGGGCCGCGTAGGCGCCGCCTTCGCCGAAGCCCCGCTCAGCGGGACCCGACTTCGCGGCATCCGTCGTCGGGATCGAGTGGGTCGCGAACAGCACCTCGACGTCGGTGGTCGGATCGAAGGACTCGTGGTCGGCCTCGAGCTTCGCAAGCGCGTCGCGCACGCCCTCGACGAACGGGGCGACGAAGCCGGGGTGGTCGAAGAACTGCCGGACCTTGTCGATCCGGATGACACCGCCCAGGCCGGTGTCCTCCAGGGCATCAGCGAAGTCCTCGCGGTACTGCCGGCAGCTCGAGTACGACGAGTACGCGCTCGTCGCGACCGCGATGAGCTTCGTGAAGCCCCGATCGCCGGCCTCGCGCAGCGCGTCGTTCATGTACGGGTCCCAGTTGCGGTTGCCCCAGATGACCGGCAGGTCGATGCCGCGGCCGGCCAGCTCGGCCTCGAGCGCCGCCTTCAGCTCGCGGTTGTGCTCGTTGATCGGGCTCACGCCGCCGAAGTGGCGGTAGTGGTGCGCGACCTCCTCGAGGCGCTCGTCGGGGATGCCGCGACCGCGAGTGACGTTCCGCAGGAACGGGATCACGTCGTCCTGGCCCTCGGGCCCGCCGAAGCCGGCGAGCAGGATCGCGTCGTAGGCGACGGGCGCCTCGACGTGCTCGGGGCCGGACTGCGCGGGCTCGGTCGCGCCCGGCACGACCGCACCGGGAGCGAAGGGGGCGGATGTCGCAGCCGCGGGCTTCACCCCGCGCAGCGGGTGGCCCGCCGCGGCGGCCTGCGCGCGCTCGGCCGATTCGGCGCCCGCGCCGCCGAGGTTCGTCGCGGCCATTACTGCAGCACCTCCACGAGCTCGGCGGTCGTGACGCGGCGGCCGGTGTAGAACGGCAGCTCGTCGCGCACGTGCCGACGCGCGTCGGTCGCGCGCAGGTCGCGCATCATGTCGACGAGGTCGTTGAGCTCGTCCGATTCCATGGGCAGGAGCCATTCGTAGTCGCCGAGCGCGAACGCCGACACCGTGTTGGCGACGACGCCCCTGAACGCGGCGCCCTTGCGCCCGTGCTCCGCGAGCATGCGGCCGCGCTCCTCGGGCGGCAGGAGGTACCACTCGTAGCTGCGGACGAACGGGTAGACCGTGAGCCAGGCCTTCGGCTCGATACCGCGGAGGAAGCCGGGCACGTGCGCCTTGTTGAACTCGGCGTCGCGGTGCACGCCCATGGCGTTCCACGTCGGCAGCAGCGCCCGGAACAGCCGCGAGCGGCGCAGCTCCCGAAGCGCCCACTGCAGCCCCTCGGCGGTGGGGCCGTGCAGCCAGAGCATCACGTCGGCGTCGGCCCGGAGGCCGGACACGTCGTAGATGCCGCGGACCACGACGCCCTCGTCCTCGACGAGGTTGATCACGCCGTCGAGCTCGTCGACGAAGCGCGGCACGTCGCGGCCGTCGAGGTCGTCGGGTCGTGCCGGATCCTTGCGGAGCACGGCGAACAGCGTGTAGCCCTCGGGCGAGGGGGTCGGATCGGACTCGGGTGCGCTCGCGGCTGCCCCTTCGGCAGCGGGGGAAGACATGGCACTATCCTCCCCCCGCAACCTGAAAGGTCAAAAAAGGGCGTCGACGGATGCCGCGCTCAGCGCGCCGCACGCTCGATCACGAACTCGGGGGTCTCGACGAGCGAGCGCGCGACGACGCAGAAGCGCTCCGTCCCGGTGCGGAGGCGCTCGAGCGCGGCGTCGTCGGCGTCGGTGTCCACGACCGCGGTGACGACCACGTCGAGGAGCCCGACCGGCACGTCGCGGCTCATGCCGAGCGTGCCGCGCGCGTCGAACACGCCCTCGGCGCGCACCTCGGCGGAGCGGATCTCGAGGCCCATCGCCGTCGCCACCGACCGGAGCGTGACCCCCGCGCACCCGACGAGCGCCTGCAGGAGCAGGTCGCCCGAGCAGGCGTCGGAACCGTCGCCGCCGGTCGTGGGGTGCAGGCCCGTGCGCACCGGCCCCGCCCATCCCTCGACGGTCGCCGTGATGCCGGGATCGGAGAAGCTCGCACGCGCCGCGACGGGCGCGATCGCGGAGTCGGGGTCGGTGCGGTAGCGGTCCTTCAGCGGCGCCTGCAGCGCCCGGAGCTCGGCCTGGTCCATTGCGCCATCCTCGCCGCGTCGCGGCCGCTGCACCAAACGGGCGACGCGGGCCGCTCAGTCGGTGAGCAGCCGAGTGGAGTGCTCGAGATGGGCGCGCATGGCCTCGGGCCCGCGCTCGAGGAGCTCGACCAGCAGGCGCCGGTGGTCCTCGACGAGGTCGGCGACGCTGGAGTGCCGCCGGATGTGCGCGACGAACAGCAGCATCTCGCTGCCGATCGCCGCGTGGGCTTCGATGATGCGGGGGCTGTCGGATGCCGCGACGAGCGCCGCGTGGTAGTCGGCGTGGGAACGCTCGATGCGCCGCCACGCGGCATCCGTCGCCCCGCCCGGGCCGTCGTCGCCGGCGCGCTCCATGGCATCGACCGCCGCGCGGGCGGGCTCGAGCACGTGGTCGGGCAGCGTGCCGCCGTACCGCGCGAACGCGATGCGCAGCGCCTCGATCTCGAGCGCGGCTCGCAATTGCTGCAACGCGACGATCTCGCGATCGTCGAAACTCGTCACGCGGACGCCGCGGTACGGCTCGGCGACGGCGAGGCGCTCGGCGACCAGCCGCTGGAACGCGGCGCGCACGGTGTGCCGCGACACGCCGTGGCGGGCCGACTCGTGCTCCTCGCGAAGCGGGGTGCCCAGGGCGAGCTCTCCGCTCAGGATCTCGTCGCGCAGCACCGCGGTGACGCGCTCGACGGCCGTCGAGGCCGCCACGGCGTGGACGCGCCCGGATTCAGCGGTCGAGGTTGGCACGCACCACGAGCCAGACCCCGACACCGACGGCCGCCGCGACGCCGACGGCCAGCGCGATCGCCGCGCCGGGTTGTTCGTCGGCGAAGCGCTGCATCCTGCGCTTCGCCCGCGCGGTCGCGCGCGCCGCGCGCTTCGGCACGTTGAGCTTCTCCTCGAGCGCGCCGAGCGTGCCCGCGAGTTGGTCGCGTGCGGCGCGCGCATTGTCGTGCGCCTGCAGGCGCGTGAAGTTGCGCTGCTGCTTCCTGTCGAGCCGGACGACGTCAGTGCCCGTCATAGTCGCCCCTTCCGGTGATGGCGTCGATGTCCTTGCGGACGCTCTCGATGGTCTCGAGCGGCTCGCTGCCGCGTCGGAAGTTCGCGAGCGCCACACCGACGAGGATCGCGATGAGCAGCAGCAGGATGCCGGACACGGTGAGCGCGGCAGCCCAGCCGGGCATCACGAGCGAGAGCGCGAGGATGCCGGTCGCGATGAGCGTGCCGAGCAGGAAGATGCCGATGAACGCCGCGGCGACCACCAGCCCCGCGCCGATGCCGAAGTGCTTGGCCTTGTAGCTCAGCTCGGCCTTGATCTGGTCGATCTCGGCCTTGACGAGCGCCTGGATCTGGTCGGGCAGTTCACCGACCAGGGTGAACAGCGACCGGTCGTCGTTGAGTGGTGCAGCCATCGGGTGTCACCTCCGCTGGTCGGTCAGGACGAGGACGAGGACGAGTCGGACGAGCCCGAGGCCTTGGAACCCGACCCGCCGGACTTCGCCGAACTCGAGCGGGTCGACGAGCTCGACCCGGAGGACTTCGACGTCGACGACTTCGAGCCGGACGACTTCGACGTGGACGCCGTCGACGCCGTCGACTTCGCGCCGCTCGTCGAACCGGTGCCGGTCGTCGACGACCCCTCCGTCATCTGCCGCACCAGCTTCTTGGCGTTGTCGAGCACGGCGTCGCCCACGTCGCCGGCGCGAGCCATCGCGAAGTCCTTCACGGTCTGCACGCCGTCCTGGACGGCGGGCTGGTTCCAGACGCCCTGGGCGGCCTTCTGGATCTGTTCGTAGCGTTCCCGCCCCGCCCTCGTGCCGAGCACGTAGCCCACGCCGAGACCGACGACGAAGAGGATCTTGCCCTTCATGTGCACCCCATCCCCCGCTGCGGTTCTTCAGACAGCGTCACTCCAGCGTAGACCCCGGCGGATGCGGCGCAAGGGGGTTGCCGGGCGATCCGGGCGATCGTATGCCGATCCGGCTATGCATCCTCGGCGAGGCGGAGCGACCGGCGGCGGATGCGCTCGGCGGCCTCGACGGCGTGCGGGACGACCGACGCGAGCCCGGTCCCGGCGACCCATGAACCGGCGAGCGCGAGGTCCTCGTCGTGCTCGAGCGCGGCCTCGAGCGCTCGCACGCGACCGCGTTGGCCGACGGCGGCCTGCGAGAGCGCGTCGCGCCAGGCGGATCGTCCGTGCGCGCGCAGGCGCGACGCGTCGAGGTCGACGCCGAGCAGCGCGGAGGCGTCGCGCAGGGCGAGCTCTGCGACGGCGTCGTCGCCCAGGCCGTCGAGCGGACTCGCGGCTCCGGCCCGGCCGTAGGACAGCCGGACCACGTGGCGACCGCCGGCCGCCTCGGCGAGCCAGGGCCACTTCGCGCTCGAGTGCGTGAGCGCCTTCGCCGCGACACCCGGCGTGCCCGCCGCGACGAGCACGCCCGTGCCGCGGGGTGCGGCGTCGAGTTCGGGCGCGTCGAGCACGAGCGTCACGAGTTCGACGGATGCCGCGGCCGGCCACTCCTCGACGAGTGCGTCGGCGGGCGCGATCCCCGCGAGCAGTGCGCGCGAGACGTGGGCGGGCGTGGCGACGATGGCGAAGCGCGCATCGACGACGACGGATGCCGCGGGCGCTTCATCGGCCGGGAGGTCGCCGGCCGGCACGCCCGCATCGGCCGGCACGGGCTCGCCGATCGCGCGCCAAGTCGCCGCCGAGCCGTCCGCGTCGGCGACGGTCCGCTCGAGCGCGGTCGCACGGACTCCCGTTCGGACCTCGGCGCCGAAGCGCGCGAGCTCGTTCGCGAGCGCGTCGACGAGCGTGTGCATGCCCCCGCGGAGCCCGAGCACGGCGCTGCCGGCGCGTCGGGCCTCGATGAGCTGGCCGACGCCGCCGGAGAGCGACCCGGCGCGGGTCATCGCCTCGTTGAGGCCGGGGGCGACGACGTCGACGTCGAGGTCGTCGGGGTCGGTCGAGTAGACGCCCGCCGAGATCGGCGTCACGAGGCGGTCGAGCACGGCGTCGCCCATCCGCTGGCGCACGAGGGGACCGAGTCGCTCGGCGCGGCCGATCTTCAGGATCGGGGTGATGCGGTCGCGCCACGCGCGCCAGGCGCCGCCCCAGCCGATGATCGCGCGCACGTCCTCGCCGAGCGGGTTGGCGGGGATGCCGAGCACGCCGGTGCGCGGCAGGCGAGCCGCGCGGCGCCCGCTCCGGTCGCCCCAGACGAGCCAGGCACCGGCCGGATTCGGCGACTCGACGGCGTCGGCGAGGCCGAGGCGCTCGACGAGCGTCGAGACCGAGTCGTTGCGGGTCGCGAACGACTCGGCGCCCGCATCGAGCGCGAGGCCGTCGACCTCGATGCGGCCGACGCAGCCGCCCGGGCGTTCGGACTGCTCGAGCACCACGACGCCGAGGCCGAGGCGCGCGCACTGGAGCGCGGCGACGAGCCCCGCGACGCCGCCGCCGAGCACGACGACGTCGGTCGAGCGGTGGTCGAGCGGTGCGGCGGCGTCGGTCATCGTCCGGCCTCGTGCACCAGCTCGACGACGCGCGTGAGCACGGCCGGGTCGGTCTCCGGCGGCACCCCGTGCCCGAGGTTGAACGCGTGCGAGGGCGCCGTGCGGCCGCGCGCGATCACGTCGCGGACGGCGGCCTCGAGCACCGGCCGCGGCGCCGCGAGGAGCGCCGGATCGAGGTTGCCCTGCAGCGGCACGCCCTCGCCCACGCGGAGCGCCGCGACGTCGAGCGGCACGCGGTAGTCGACGCCGACGACGTCGACGCCGACGGACTTCATCGCGCCGAGGAGCTCGCCCGTGCCGACGCCGAAGTGCACGACCGGGACCGCGTGCGTGCCGGCGGTGCCGGAGGCATCCGTCGTCTCGTACGTGAGGTCGTGCACGTGCGCGAGGGCCGCGGCCGAGGCGGGCGCGACGTGCGCCTCGTAGTCGGCGAGCGAGAGCGCGCCCGCCCACGAGTCGAACAGCTGGGCTGCGGATGCCCCCGCCAGCACCTGCGTGCGGAGGAAGCGGCCGGTCAGCTCGGCGGTCCAGTCCATGAGGGCGCGCCAGGCGCCGGGGTCGGCGTGCATGAGCGTGCGGGCTGCGAGGTGGTCCTTCGACGGCCCGCCCTCGGCGAGGTAGGCCGCCAGCGTGAAGGGCGCGCCGGCGAAGCCGATGAGCGGGGTCGAGGTCGGCGCACCCGGCGCGGTGAGTGTCGCGAGCTCGGCGACGGTGCGCCGCACGGCCTCGGTGATGGGCCCGGCGGCCTCGTCGAGGCGGGCGGGGTCGATCGCCGTGAGCTCGGCGACGGCCGCGGCATCCGCGTACGCCCGACCGAACACCGGACCGCGGCCCGGCTGGATCTCGACGTCGACGCCGACGAGCTTCAGGGGCACCACGATGTCGCTGAAGAAGATGCCCGCGTCGACGCCGTGCCGCCGGACCGGCTGCAGGGTGATCTCCGCGGCCATCGCCGGGTCGAGGCACGCGTCGAGCATCCTCGTGCCGACGCGCAGCTCGCGGTACTCCGGCAGCGACCGGCCGGCCTGCCGCATGAACCAGACGGGCAGCGTGTCGCTGCGCAGGCCCCGGTAGGCGCGGACGAGGCGCGAGTCGTGGGTCAGGCCGGCGGCGAGCGGATGCTGCGGGGAGAGGTTCACCGTGACATCCTCCCCCATCGGGCTGGGCGGGCACTGATGCCGCTCGCCCGGGCGGCACGGAGGCGCGCGCCGGGTGTCGGCCGTTCGGAGGACTGGGGCTGGTGGCCGCGCTCCCACGACGCTATGGTCGGTCGGGTCGTGCGTCCCCGCCACGACGACGCGCTCCGCGCCCCCCGCGCTCGCGCGCCTCCGCCACCCACGGAGAACACCACTGTGTCCAGCATCGCAACGCGGCACCGCACCGGACTCATCGTGCTCGTCGCCGTCATCGCGGCCGTCGTCATCGCCGTGCTCGTCCTCGGCGCTCGACAGGTCGAGCGGGTCGTCCCGACCCTTCCCGAGGTGCCCGGCACCCCGATCGCACTGGGGCTCGCCGTCGTCGCCGGCCTCGTCATCCTCGTCTCGGCGATCGTGCGCGGCGCAGCGTCCGCGCGAGCGCGGGCCCGCCATCGCGCACTCGAGTCGGTCCACGCCGGGGCGGTGGGGTGCGGCATCCGCAACCGCGAACTGGTCGGCCGCCTCGATGGACTGACCCGTCCCGGCAGCCGCGCCCCGCGACTGCCCGCTCGGTTCTCGATCGTGGCCGACGACCACGGCATCGCGTTCTGGGGCGGCGGGCGACGCCCGAGGCGCGCCGCCGCCTTCCCGTGGCGCGAGGTGCGCAACATCCGAGCCGACTCGACCGTCGCGGGCAGCACGAGCGTTCCCGTCGCGGTCGTGCGGATCCGCCGCGACGGCTCGAGCATCGAGCTGCCGATGATGCTGAGCGACCCGCGCCCCGGACGGTACGCGCTCACCGACGCGCCGTTCTTCGCGACCGTCCGAGCATGGAAGGCGCGGCACCGTGCCGCACTCGCGGCCGAGGGCCTCGAGCTCCCGCCGGTGACGGGCGCCATCCCGGTCGTCCGGCAGGGGCGAGCCGCGGCCTGAGCCGTCGACTCCGAGTGATGTGACGCGGCCGGTCGGAGGCGGTTTCGACGCCGGGTAGAATCGACCGGTGCTCATCTGCCTCTCCGCGAGCCACAAGAACGCCGGCTTCGACATGCTCGAACGTCTCTCGGCGTCCTCCGAGCACGCCGGACCGCGGCTGGCCGACGGGCACGACGCGGTCCGCGGCGCGGTCGTCGTCTCGACGTGCAACCGCTACGAGGCGTACCTCGACCTCGACGTGCCGCACGGCGGTTCCCCCGTCGAGGCCGTGCACGACGCCATCTTCGCGGTCGGCGACGTCGCGGGCCTCTCGACCGACGAGCTGCGGAGCACCTTCGACTTCGTGCACGGCAACGCCGTCGCCGGGCACCTGTTCTCAGTCGCCGCAGGCCTGGAGTCGGTCGTCGTCGGCGAGGGCGAGATCGCGGGCCAGGTGCGCCGCTCGCTCGAGCGCGCCCGTGCCGAGGGCACGACCACGCCCGAACTGGAGCGCCTCTTCCAGCGCGCCTCGCAGACCTCGCGCAAGGTGAAGAACCGCACGGGCATCGGCAACGAGGGCCGCTCGCTCGTGCGCCTCGCGCTCGAGCTCGCCGAGAGCCGAGTGACCGACTGGTCGGCCGTGCGCGTGCTCCTCGTCGGCACCGGCCGCTACGCGGGCGCGACGCTCGCGGCGCTCCGCGACCGCGGCGTCGTCGACGTCGCCGTGCACTCCGTCTCCGGTCGCGCAGGGCGCTTCGCCGAGAACCACGGCATCGAGGCGGTGTCGAACCCCGACTACGCGATGGCCGCCGCGGGCGCCGACCTCATCGTCACGTGCACGACCGTCGACCACCACGTCGTCGATCGCGACCTGCTCGAGCTCGGGCGTGCCGAGCTCGCCGTGGCCGGCGGGCCCGCTCCGGTCGCGCTGCTGCCGGGCCGCGAGTCGACGGCGTCGACGGGCCGGTCGAGCGCCGGGGGCGCGACGGATGCCTCGAGCGCCCCGGACGACGCGGCTGCGGTGCCGCGCCAGCTCGTCATCGACCTCGGACTGCCGCGCAACGTCGCGCCCGATGTCGTCGAGGTCGCGGGCGTCGAGCTGCTCGACCTCGAGACCATCAAGATCCACGCGCCTCTCGAGGAGTTCGGCTCGACGGACGCCGCCCGTGAGATCGTCGACCGCGCCGCCCGCAACTTCGGCAGCGTCGCCGAGGAGCTCGACCTCGCCCCGGCCGTCGTGGCCCTCCGCCGCCACGTCTTCGACGTGCTCGACGCCGAGATCGAGCGCGCCCGCTCGCGCGGCGACGACGATGGCCGCACCGAGGCGGCCCTGCGGCACATGGCGGGCGTCCTGCTCCACACCCCGATGGTCCGTTCGCGCGAGTACGCCCGGAACGGCGAGCAGCAGGCCTGGCTGGACGGGCTCGAGGCGATCTTCGGCATCCGCCCGGAGGCGGAGCCGGTCGGATCCGCCCCGGCGTCCGACGCCGACGACACCGTCGACGCGGAACAACGTCGCGCCTCCGGCTCCCGCTGACCCGATCCCACCGCGGCGGCCCGAGGGGCCGTGCTGCGCGGTACGCTGCCGTTCGATGTCCACGATCCTCCACGCGCTGCCCGACGAAGCGGCCGACGCCGGCCCGCCGGCCCTTCGCCTTCCGTACGACGTGGCCGAGGCCGAGCGACGGCCGTTCACGACCGCGCGGATGACGCTGCGGCCGCTCGCGGCATCCGATGCCGACGACGTGTGGGAGTACCAGCGCCTGCCCGAGGTGCTCCGCTACATCCCCTGGCCCGAACGAGCGCGCGACGAGGCCCGCCAGCACACCGAGGCGCGCGCGGCGATGCGCCGGCTCGTCGCCGACGGCGACGCGATCTTCCTGGCGATGGCGCTCGACGGGCGCGTGATCGGCGACCTGATGGTCCGCCTCGCGAGCGCGCAGCACGCGCGACTCGAGATCGGATGGGTCGTGCACCCCGACTTCCACGGCCGCGGGCTCGCGACCGAGGGAGCCGACGTGCTGCTCGACCTCGCGTTCGGCCGGCTGGCCGCGCACCGCGTCGTCGCGCACCTCGACGCCCGCAACGCGGCATCCGCGAGTCTCTGCGAACGCCTCGGCATGCGGCGCGAGGCGACCCTCGTCGAGGAGGAGTACAACGACGGCGAGTGGCAGGACACGGCGTCGTACGGCATGCTCCGGCGCGAGTGGCGCGCGCTGCGCGCGGCCCGCTCCGACTGACCCAGGGCTCGATCCGCCCGTCGCCGCGATCCGGCGAGCGCGTCGGGCGGACTCCGTACGTGCCTCAGCGGGCGCGCGGCAGCGTCACCGCGAGCACCGCGCCGCCCCCGGGCGCATTCGTCGCCGACGCGTCGCCGCCGTGCGCGCGGGCGATGCCGCGCACGATCGCGAGCCCCAGGCCGGCGCCGCCGGTCACGTCGAGCCGGTGCGGCGAGCGCGCCGACGAGCCGCGCCATCCGGCCTCGAACGCGTGCGCGAGGTCCTCCTCGGCGAAGCCCGGACCGCTGTCGGCGACCGCGAGGCGCACCGCGTCGTCCCCGCCGTCGACGGTGACCTCGACGCGTCCGCCGGCGGGGGTGTGCTGCAGCGCGTTCGCGAGCAGGTTCGCGACCGCGCGCCCGAGTTGCAGCGCGTCGCCCTCGACCGTGCTCGACTCCTCGGCCGTGACGACGAGGTCGAGCCGGACGCCCGCGCCGTCGGCGAGGCCGCGGAGCTCCGAGACGGCGTCGCTCGCGACATCCGCCAGCGACAGCCGCTCGGTGCGCAGGCGCAGGGCGCCCGCGTCGATCTGCGAGACGGCGAACAGGTCGGCGACGAGCGCGTCGAGCCGGTCGACCTGCGCCGCGATGCGGGCGAGGTAGCGGTCGGGGTCGGGCGCGAGCCCGTCCTGCAGGGCCTCGGCCTGCGCGCGGATGCCGGCGAGCGGAACGCGAAGGTCGTGCGCGACGCGCGTCACGAGCTCGCGGCGGGCCTGCTCCTGGCGCTCGACCTCCTCGCGCGCGGCGCGGATGCGCGCATCGGATGCCGCGAGCTCGTCGAGCACGGCCCGGAACTCGCCGATCGGCAGCGGGCGCGATTCGACCGGGACGCCGCGGCCGAGATCCTCGGCCGCCGAGCGCAGCACGCGCGCGGCGCGCGCGATCTCGGCCCCGAGGATCGACGCGGTGAGGATCGCGACGACCCCGCTCGTGACGGCGATCGCGAGCGCGATCTGCGCGTCGTGGTCGGAGAGGTACATCGCCTGGGTCGCGACGAGCACGCCCCCGACGACGGATGCCACGGCCGCGACGACCACCGTGACGAGGTGCACCACGATCGGGGCCCATGCGAAGCGGCGCAGCAGCAGCCAGGCGATGAAGCCGACCGCCGCGGCGATCGCGGCCGACACCGCGACGACGAGCAGGAGGTCGGTGCCGCTCATGGGGTCGCCTCCCCGCTCGCGCCGGTGCTCGGTCCGCCGCTCGCGCCGGCGCCGGGCGCGCCGTTCGCGCCCGGATCGTCGAACCGGTAGCCGTACCCCCAGACCGTCACGAGCATGCGCGGGTTCGCGGCATCCGCCTCGATCTTCTCCCGCAGCCGCCGCACGTGCACGGTGACGGTCGACAGGTCGCCGTGGCTCCAGCCCCAGACGCCCTGAAGCAGGTCCTCACGCGAGAACACCGTGCCCGGCCGGCGCGCGAGGAACGCGAGCAGCTCGAACTCCCGCTGCGTGAGCGCGAGCCGGCGCCCGTCGAGGTCGACCGTGTGGGCGGCGGTATCGATGCGGAGCGGCCCGCGAGAGATCACCGCGGCCTCCGAGCCCGCGACGGCCGCTCCGGCGGCCTCGACGGCGAGCGCCCGACGCAGCACCGACTGCACGCGCAGCGTCAGCTCGCGCGGCGAGAACGGCTTCGCGAGGTAGTCGTCGACGCCGGCCTCGAGGCCCGCGATGCGGTCGTCCTCGCCGCCCAGGGCCGTGAGCATGATGACCGGCACCTGCGAGGTCGCGCGGATGCGACGGCACACCTCGATGCCGTCGACGCCCGGCAGCATGCGATCGAGCACGACGAGGTCGGGGCGCTCCGCGGCGATCCGGTCGAGCGCGACGAACGCGTCCGCGGCATCCTGCACCCGGAAGCCCGCCGATTCGAGGTACGCGCGGCACACCTCGAGCACGGTCGGGTCGTCGTCGACGAGGAGCACGAGGCGCCCGTCGAGCAGCAGGTCGACCTGGTCAGCCACCGATCACCTCCTCGAGGCGTGCGATCGGATCGTACAACCCGGCGTCGAGGATCCACGTCTGCAGCGTCTTGTCGAAGCCGGTGACGACCATGACCCCGACGGCGATGAAGATCACGCCGATGGTGCGGCGGAACCATCCGTCGGGGTTCGCGAGCCACCCGAGCCGCCGCACGAGGGTCCGACCCAGCAGCGCGATGAGCAGCAGCATCGCCGCCAGCCCGACCGCGTAGGCGACGACGTACAGCACGCCCTCGCCGAACGAGACCGGGAGCACCGCCGCCACGATCAGCGCGTAGGTCGGGCTGCAGCTCGAGAACACCGGGCCGAGGGCCGCGCCCGTCAGGATGTCGCCGCCGACGCTCTGCCGGCGGACCGAGCGGTCGAGCAGCTCGCCGCTCTTCGCGCCCCAGCCGAGTGCGGTCGACACCCGCTCCCACAGTCGCGGGAACACCATGTCGACGCCGAGCAGGATCACGATGCCGCCGGCGATCACCTGCCAGACCTGCGGCGGGATGCCGAGGAGCGCCGTGGTCGCCTTGAGCAGCAGCGTGAAGGCGACGACGGATGCCGCGAGCGACGCGGCGATCACGTAGGGGCGGTACCGCGCCCGCCGCTCGTCGCCGCCCTGGACGATCGAACCGCCGACGATGACGGGCAGCAACGGCAGCACGCAGGGCGCAGCGACGGTCAGCACGCCGGCGGCGAGGGCGAGGGTGAGCGACGCGGTCACGGGAGGGCCTGCCCCCTCACGGCATCGCGGCGACGAGCGACTCGACCGAGGGGTCCTCGTAGAGCACGACGCTCGAGATCTTCTCGCCCGCGTCGTCGACGAAGACGATCGTCGTCTGGATCGTCACGCCGTACCGCTGGCGCAGGTCGGTGCGCGAGTCGTAGTCGACCTTGAACACGGTGAGCCCGTCGGGCGCGCCCTGCGCCTTCAGGTCCTCGTCGAGCGCGCGGCACTTCGGGCACCAGCTCGCGTGGAAGAACAGCGCCTTCGGCCCGGCGGTCGCCTCGATGGCGCCATCGGTGTAGTCGAGGTACGCGCCCTCGGCCGGCGCGGCGGCAGCCGCTTCGGCGTCTTCGGATGCCTCTGACTCGTCGGTCGCGTCGGGCGTCGCCTCGGTGGTCGACGGTTCGGCCGAGCTCGTGGGCTCGGCGCTCGCGCCGGAGGCATCCGTCGCCTGAGCGGCACAGCCGGTCAGTGCGAGCGCGGCGACGAGCAGCATCGCCGCGGCGATGGGGCGGGCGGGGCGTTCGGGCATCACGGTGTCCTCGTTCCGCGGGCGACCTCCGCCCGTTCCCTCCACGGTACGTCGTGGCCCCCGCTCCCCGCCGGGCGGTGGCATTACGGAACCCTGACGGCCGTCACGCCCAGAGCGACCGCGGCTTCGCCGACGCCGCCCCCGCGCCCCGTCACCTCCCGGCGACTTCCGCGGAATGGCGAGGAGCAGCAGCCCTTTTCCGGGGCTCGCGGGGTGCGGACGCGTGGGGTCTCGGGCGCCTCGGGGTCGCGGGTCGCGGGGTGCGGGAGCCTGGCGGTGCGGGCGGCTCGCGGTCGTGGGCGGCTCGGGCCGGCAGGCGCTGCGGGAGCCGGCGCACGCCGGGCCGCGCGTCAGGCGCCGGAGCGCCCAGCGCGTCAGGCGCCGACGAGGCGAGCGGCGAGGTACCCCTCGAGCTCGGAGAGCGGCACGCGCTCCTGGCCCATGGTGTCGCGGTTGCGCACCGTCACGGCGTCGTCGTCGAGCGAGTCGAAGTCGACCGTGATCGCGAACGGCGTGCCGATCTCGTCCTGGCGGCGGTACCGCCGGCCGATCGCGCCGGCGTCGTCGAAGTCGACGTTCCAGTGCTTGCGAAGGGTCGCGGCGACTTCGCGCGCGAGCGGCGAGAGCTTCTCGTTGCGCGAGAGCGGCAGCACCGCGGCCTTGACCGGCGCGAGGCGCGGGTCGAGCTTCAGCACCGTGCGGGTGTCGACGCCGCCCTTCGCGTTCGGCACCTCCTCGACGTGGTAGGCGTCGACGAGGAACGCCATGAGCGAGCGGGTGAGGCCCGCCGCGGGCTCGATGACGAACGGGGTCCAGCGCTCGTTCTTCTGCTGGTCGAAGAACGAGAGGTCCTTGCCGGAGTGCTTGGCGTGCGTCGACAGGTCGAAGTCGGTGCGGTTCGCGACACCCTCGAGCTCGCCCCACTCGCCGCCCGTGAAGCCGAAGCGGTACTCGATGTCGACGGTGCGCTTGGAGTAGTGGCTGAGCTTGTCCTTCGGGTGCTCGAACAGGCGCAGGTTCTCGGGGTCGATGCCGAGGTCGACGTACCACTGGAAGCGCGTGTCGATCCAGTACTGGTGCCATTCCTCGTCGCTGCCCGGCTCGACGAAGAACTCCATCTCCATCTGCTCGAACTCGCGCGTGCGGAAGATGAAGTTGCCGGGCGTGATCTCGTTGCGGAACGACTTGCCGATCTGGCCGATGCCGAACGGCGGCTTCATTCGCGCCGCCTGCAGCACGTTGGCGAAGTTCACGAAGATGCCCTGCGCGGTCTCGGGGCGCAGGTAGTGCAGGCCCGACTCGTCGTCGACGACGCCGAGGAAGGTCTTCAGCAGGCCCGAGAAGGCGCGCGGCTCGGTCCACTGGCCGCGGGTGCCGCAGTTCGGGCACACGATGTCGAGGAGGCCGTTCTCGGGCTCGCGGCCCTTCTTCTCCTCGTACGCCTCGACGAGGTGGTCCTCCCGGAAGCGCTTGTGGCAGTGCAGGCACTCGATGAGCGGGTCGCTGAAGACCTCGACGTGGCCGGAGGCCTCCCACACCTGCTTCGGCAGGATGACGCTCGAGTCGAGGCCGACGACGTCGTCGCGGCCCTGCACCATCGACCGCCACCACTGCCGCTTGATGTTCTCCTTCAGCTCGACGCCGAGGGGGCCGTAGTCCCACGCGGACCGGGATCCGCCGTAGATCTCACCCGCCTGGAAGACGAAGCCCCGGTGCTGGGCGAGCGTGATGACGGAATCGAGACGGGTGGGTGCGGCCACGGTGGCTCCAATGGTCCAGGAAGGGAATCGGGCGAGTCGCCCGCGAAGTCGCTGTCCATCCTACGAAATGTGAAGGGCGTCGGATGCCGCGGCTTCGCGGCGCACGGGCGGCACGCCCGGCCGCGGGCCGCCCGCCGGTGTACAACGGCCTGAGACCGCCGACCCGGACGGCGACCGGCACCCGACCCCACCGCACGGCGACGCATCGCAGGAGGGAGCGACGCATGGGCTTCACCAGGCGCGTCTTCCTGACCGGCGTCGCGGTCGTCGGAGTCCTCGCCGTGGGCCGCGTGATGGCCGAGCGCCAGGAGGCCGACGAGGAGCAGGCCGCCGTCGAGGAGTTCCCGGCTCCCGAGCTCGCACGGGTCGCCGTCCCCGCGGGCGCCCTCACCGAGCTCCCCGCCGATGCCGGACCGGTGATGGCCTGGACGGTCGACGACGGCACCGACTCCGCCGTGGTCGGCGCCTACACCGCGTTCGCGGCGGCGAACGGCATCCGCCTCACGTACTTCGTCAACGGCGTGTACGCGTCGTGGGACGACAACGCCGACGCCATCCGGCCGCTCGTCGAACGCGGCCAGATCCAGCTCGCCAACCACACGTGGTCGCACCCCGACCTGACGACGCTCAGCGACGCGGAGATCCAGTGGCAGCTGCAGCACAACCACGACTACCTGCAGTCGGTGTACGGCATCGACGCGCGTCCGTACTTCCGTCCGCCGTACGGCGTGCACGACGCGCGGGTGGATGCCGCGGCCGCCGCGATCGGCTACACGGTGCCGACGCTCTGGTACGGCTCGCTGGGCGACTCGGGCGAACTGTCGCAGCAGCAGGTCATCGACCTCGCCGACGAGTGGTTCGGCCCCGGCCGGATCGTGATCGGGCATCTGAACCACGACCCGGTGATCGGCGCCCTCCCGCGCCTCAAGGCGATCCTCGACGAGCGCGGACTCACCACCGTCACGCTGAACGACGTCTTCACCTCGGAACAGCACCCCTGAGCCGGCGGTCGAGCCGACGGCGCGACGACGGATGCCGCCGGCTCACACCGAACGGATCGTCTCCGGTCCGATCTCGCCGACCGATCGATGCCCCGCGAGCGCCATCGTGAGGTCGAACTCGGCGACGTGGTTGCGGATCACCTCGTGCACGCCGGCCTCGCCCGCGACCGCGAGTCCGTAGGCGTAGGGCCGCCCGAGTCCCACCGCCGTCGCACCGAGCGCGAGGGCGATCACGGCGTCGGCGCCGCCGCGGACCCCGCTGTCGACGATGATCGGCACGCGACCCGCGACCCGCGCGGCGACCGCCGGCAGCGCGGCGAGCGACGCGACCGAGGCGTCGACCTGGCGGCCGCCGTGGTTGGAGACCACGATGCCGTCGACGCCGTGGTCGATCGCGCGCTCGGCGTCATCCGGGTGCAGGACGCCCTTGAGCACGACGGGCAGGCCGGTCCAGTCGCGCAGCTTCACGAGGTCGTCCCACGTGAGCGCGGGCTGTGCGAAGACGTCGAGGAACGTCTCGATCGCCGCGCGCGGGAGGGGCGATCGCAGCGCGTCGCGCACGCCGCCGTCGACGAGCGGGCTCCGTGCGCCGGCACGGGCGATCGCGAGTGCCGACCCGAGCAGCGTCGGCGTGACCTTCGGCCGCGGTCCGCCGCCCTCCCCGCGCGCGACCCGCTCGCGCACGAGCTCGGCGAAGACCGGGTCGCTCGTGTACTGCGCGATCCCCTGCCCGCGTGTGAACGGCAGGAAGCCGAGGTCGAGGTCGCGCGTGCGCCATCCGAGCAGGTGCGTGTCGAGCGTGACCACGACGGCCTCGCAGCCGGCCGCCTCGGCGCGGCGCAGCAGCGACGCGTTGAGGTCGTCGGAGGCGCTCCAGTAGAGCTGGAACCAGCGGGCGCCGTCGCCCATCGCCTCGGCGACCTCCTCCATCGGCCGCGATGCCTGGTTCGAGAGCACGTACGGCACGCCGAGCGCGGCGGCGGCGCGCCCGACCGCCACGTCGGCGTCGCGGTGGGCGAGCTCGACGACCCCGATCGGCGAGAGCACGAAGGGGGTCGGGCGGCGCCGGCCGAACAGTTCGATCGAGAGGTCGCGCTCCGCGACATCCGTCAGCACCCGGGGCCAGATGCCCCACTTCGCGAAGGCGGCGCGGTTCGCGGCGATGGTCCGTTCGGATCCCGCCCCGCCGGCCAGGTACGCGTACGCCTCGGCCGAGAGCGCCTTCCGGGCCGCGCGGTCGAGCGCCTCCGGATCGACAGGCACGACCGGGCGCGTGCCGGAGAGCCCCGCGCGGTAGACCTCGGACTGCACCGCTCGCGCGAACCCGCGGGTCGCCTCGGCCATTCGCATCGCTCCTTCGCGTCGGGACTGCGACGAGCGTAGCGGGCGCCGCGAGGCGGGGCGCCTAGGCTTGATGGATGCCGCTGCCCGACCTGCACGTCGCCGCGATCGCGCTCGTGCGCGACCGCCGGGTGCTCATGGTCACCGCACGGGATCGCGACGTGCACTACATGCCGGGCGGCAAGCTCGACCCGGGCGAGACGCCCGCCGAGGCCGCCGCACGAGAGGCGCTGGAGGAGGTCGGGCTCGTCCTCGACCCCGCCCGGCTCGTCGAGGCCTTCACCGTGCGCGAGCTCGCGCACGGGCAGGGCGAGGGACAGCACGTGCGCATGCACGTCTTCCTCGCCGAGACGGATGCCGCGCCCGTGCCGTCCGGCGAGGTCGGCGCGGTGCACTGGGTCGGCACCGCCGACGCCGACCGCTGTCCGCCGGCGGGCGTCGAGGTGCTGCGGCGGCTCGCGGCATCCGGCCTCGTCGACTGAGGGCGAGCGCATCCGCGCCCGGGCTCGGCGCGACGCGACCACCGCCGCATCCGGCATGATCGAAGCGGGGCCGGCGGAAGGGGGTGCGGATGTCGCGGACGCGCGAGTTCCGCCGCGGCGACCAGACGACGGTGATCACCGAGTCGGGCGCCGGGCGCCCGACCTACGTGCTCGTGCACGGCATCGGCATGGGGCACCGGTACTGGTCCGACCTCGCCGACGAGCTCGCCCGTGACGGGCGCGTCCTGGCGCTCGACCTCCCGGGATTCGGCGACGCGCCCGAGCCGCGCGAGACGCAGACGATCTCCGAGACCGGCGCCCACCTCGCCGCGCTCCTCGAGGCGGAGTGCGGCGGCGAGCCGGCCGTGCTCGTGGGGCACTCGATGGGCACGCAGGTCGTGGCCGAGGCCGCCGCGCAGCGGCCCGGGCTCGTGGCATCCGTCGTGCTCATCGCACCGACCGTGAACCCCCGCGAGCGATCGGCGTTGATGCAGGGCGCGCGCCTGCTGGAGGATCCGTCGCTGACGCGCCCGAAGGTCGTGGCGCTCGGCATCCGCTCGTACCTGCAGGCCGGACCGCGCTGGTACTTCCGGCAGCTCCGGCGCATGCTCGACCACCGCATCGAACTGGTGCTCCCGGACATCGCCGCCCCGACGCTCGTGGTCCGGGGCGAGCACGACCGCCTCGCGCCGCGCGCGTGGGCCGAGCAGGTCGCGCGGATGGTGCCGCGCGGCCGCTACGTCGAGGTCGCCGACCGCGGCCACGAGACCATGGTGACGGCGGGCGAGCGCGTCGCCGACCTCGTCGCGCGGCACGCGAGCGGCGAGCACGTCGGGCACGAGGTCGAGCGCGTGTCGGAGCCGCAGGAGCTCTCGGCGATCGCGCGGGGCTGGTGGTGGGCGCGCGACTACGTGTACGCCGGCATCCGCCAGGTCGCGATCGTCGCCGAGGGGTGGAGTCCGCCCGCGCGCTGGCGCCGGGGCCGCGAGGACCTGCCCGAGGCGCTGCTCCTGCCCGGCATCTACGAGCACTGGTCGTTCCTGCGGCCGCTCGGCGACGCGCTGAACGGGGCCGGCTACCGCGTGCGCGTCGTGCACGGGATGGGGACGAACCGACGCGGCATCGCCGACACCGCGGCGCGGCTCGGCCGGGCGCTCGGGAAGCGTCCGGCGCCGGAGGCGGGCCGGGTGATCATCGCGCACAGCAAGGGCGGCCTGGTCGCCAAGCAGCTGCTGGTCTCCGGGTCGGATGCCTCAGCGGGTCCGGAAGCCGCGGGCGACGCGTCGCACCCGCCCGACGGCACCCGCGGACTCCTCGGCCTCGTCGCCGTCGCGACCCCGTTCGCCGGCTCGCGGATGGCGCGGCTCATCCTCGATCCGAGCGTGCGCGCGCTGCTGCCCAGCGACGAGACCATCGTGCTGCTCGGGCGCGCGGCATCCGTCAACGCCCGCATCGTCTCGGTCTTCGGGCGGTTCGATCCCCACATCCCCGACGGCAGCCTCCTCGACGGCGCGACGAACATCCGCGTGCCGGTCAGCGGGCACTTCCGCGTGCTCGGCGCCGTCGAGACCCACCGTGCGGTGCTCGAGGGCGTCGCACACCTCCGGGGTCAGGCGGGCTGACCCGGCTGCTCGGGCCCGATCCGGTAGGGACGCATCATCTCGTTGTCCTCGTGCTCCACGATGTGGCAGTGCCAGACGTACTGTCCGGGATTCACGAAGCTGGCGCGCACGCGCGTGACCTCGCCGGGGTAGGCGATGACCGTGTCCTTGAATCCCGTCTCCCACGGTTCGGGCGGTCGCGGATCGCCGATCGGCTGCACCGGCTGGGCCACTCCGCCGTCCGGGCCGATCTGCAGTGCCTGGCGGTTCACCACCTCGAACACGACCTCGTGCACGTGCATCGGGTGCGCGTCGGCGGTCGTGTTGACGAACTCCCACACCTCGGTCGCGCCGAGGGCCGGGTTCTCGGTGACCGGATCCGCCCAGACCCGGTCGGTCCAGACGCCCGACTGGATGTCGCCGAGGAGCGCCTCGGCCGGACCCTCGTAGACGTCGCCCTCATCGTTGAACCCCTCCGCGGACCTCTCGATGAGCGCGAGCGGCCGGACCACCGTCTCCGCGGGGAGGGGCGTGATCGGCGGAAGCAACAGGTACTGCGGCGGGGTGGTCGTGTCGGCTCCCACGGCCGGCCCGACGATGAACCGCATGACGAGTCCCGTCGAATCCGGGTCCGCGACGTCGAAGTCGAGATCGGGCTCACCGCCGCCGAAGGGCTCGTCGGGGCCGACGTTGCCGAGCTCGTACGAACCGACCGGCACGTTCGTGAAGTCGACGATGACGTCCGCGCGCTCGGCGAGGCCCAGCAGCATCCGGTTCCCGTGGTCGGCCGTGAGGTTCACGGGCGCGGCCAGGAAGCCGCCCTCGTTGCCGATCTGCCAGACCTCGACACCCGGGATCCCGGAGAAGTCGAGGATCAGGAACCGGGACTGGCAGCCGTTCAGGAGTCGGAACCGGTATCGGCGCTGCTGCACCTCGTGGAACGGCCAGGTGTTGCCGTTGACCATGATCATGTTGCCGAAGAACTCGGGCTGCCAGATCGGCGAGAACTCGCCGTCGGGGATGTACGGTCCGACGATGTCGTCGAAGAACGCACGCGTGTCGGGGTAGAAGAGCGATCCGTCGTCATCGAACGAGCGGTCCTGCACGACGATCGGGATCTCGAGGTAGGTCTTGTTCGGCGGGAACCGGTCACCCTCCATCGGCGCGGGCGACGGGAGGACGGCCGTCGTCCCGCTCCGGGAATCGAGCACGGCCTTCTCGCCGTCCGGTCCGCCACGGACGATGAAGAACCCGGCCGGTCCGGCGTAGACGTTGAGCCGCGTCATCCCGAGGGTGTGGTCGTGGTACCAGAGCGTCGACTCGCGCTGGTCGTTCGGGTACTCGAACACCGCGTGACCGGGGCCCCACTCGACGCCGAACGCGGCGGCCGCCTTGCCGGCGAAGAACTCGTACCAGGTGCCGTGCGTGGCGTACCCCTCGGGGATGTCGGCCGCGTCCGGGAGGAACCATGCCTCGGCGTAGCCGTCGCTCTCGTCGCCGACGCCGACCGCGCCGTGCAGGTGCGTGACGAGCGGGACGGGCCCGGTGTACGCGCCGGGGGTTCCGCCGGTGAACGTCGGTCGGCTGTCGCGACCGGCCTCGCCGCCCGGCGGGTTCGCCCAGTGCAGGGTCGGGTCGACGGGCAGCAGGTGGGGCAGAGCGTCGCCGGCGCCGTCCACGAGCTCGTTGATCCACTTGACCTGGACCGGGCGGCCCCACTTCGACTCGATGGTGAGCGACGGGGCATTGTGGACGAGCAGGCCCTTCTTGCTCGCCGACGTGATCGCGCCGTACCCCCAGACGGTCGTCATCGGGAGGCCCGCCGGGAGGATCTGCTGCTCGAACTGCCGCACCGAGATCTCGTAGTAGTCGGCGGGCTTGCCGCCCTTGCGGTTGATCGTGCCGGCCCGCGGCATGACCGGCGGCACGAGCAGTGGAGTGACGAACTTCGGCACGTCGCCCGGCGGCAGCGTTCCGCCGGGGATCTGCGCGAGCGCGACGCGTTCGCCGCCCGGCAGCATCAGGTAGAGCATGAATCCGGCGCCGGCCGCGCCCGCGGCCGCGATGAACGTGCGTCGGCTGATCGGTCGCCCGGCGGGCGTCGCCTCTGACATCCTGCATTCCCCTTGGTGTGGAGCCGGAGCGGGGGCGCAGGGCGGCGACGGCGTTGTGCGAGACGGGTCGACACCAGTTCTACCGGTGCGATCGCCCCGCGCGAGGGACCCTGGTCCCGTCGCGTCGAGGTCAGTGCACGTACTCGAGCAGGTCGGCGCCCACGCGCCGCATCCCGTCGAGCACCGCGAGGCGCGACGCGAGCTGCGTGTCGGCGAAGTACATCGACACCGCATAGGCGACGCCCGCGCGCGGCCCGCGCAGCACGCCGACCTCGCTCCGCACACCACCGTCGGTGCCGGTCTTGTTCATGAGGAGCAGGCCGTGGTCGGGGGTGCGGTGGGCGAGCGGGTCGAGCCCGAAGGCCGACGCGACCATCGACAGGTCGGAGTTGAGCGAGAGCCAGCCGACGACCCGCTGCGACACCTCGGGGCTGACGATCTCGCCGCGGGCCAGCGAGGCGAAGAGCCACGTGAGCTCCTTGGCCGAGCCGATCGACAGCTGCGGCGCGTCGTCGGGTCCGCGGTGGTCGCGCACCAGGTCGAGGAGCGCCGTTCGGGTGAGCCCGAGCGTCTCGGTGCGCGAGCGGACCGACTCGAGGCCGATGTGCCGGATGAGGACATTGGTGGCGAGGTTGTCGCTGGTCGCGCCGACCATCGCCGCGAGGTCGGCCATCGGCAGCGAGGGCGTCTGGAGGTGCTGCCAGATGCCCGAGTCGCCGACCGCGTCGCGCGGCGCCCGGTCGAGCACCGTGAACGCCTCGGGGCTCGCGTGCCCGAGCCGCGAGGCGACCTCGACGAGCAGCAGCACCTTGCCGATCGAGGCCGTCGGCATCACGACGTGGTCGTCGACCGAGAACAGCACGCGACCCGTCGCCAGGTCGGTCGCCCGGGCCGACACCTGGACGCCGCCGAGGGCAAGCTCGCCCAGGGAGTCGAAGCCACGCGAGAAATCCTCGACATGTTCGTCGGTGCGGTGGCGGCTTCGTCGGAATGATGCGTGCCGAGCTCGGCGCTCGGAACCCTGGGACGAGGTCACCACGACAGGAACAGCGGCTTTCGTTCGGGTCGCGCGCTCCCCCACCGCGGCATCGCGGTGCGCTCGACGGGATCGGACGGGGATCTGTGGTGAGGTGCTACCAGATGCGGACGCGGTCGGCCGGATCGAGCCAGAGCTCGTCATCGGGCGTGACCTCGAATCCAGTGTAGAACTCATCGATGTTGCGCACGATCTGGTTGCACCGGAACTCGTTCGGCGAGTGCGGGTCGATCGCGAGCAGGCGCTCGACCTCGGCATCGCGACCCTTCATCTGCCAGGCCTGCGCCCAGGACAGGAAGAACCGCTGCGCACCGGTGAGGCCGTCGATCACGGGCGCCTCCTTCCCGTCGAGCGAGAGCAGGTACGCCTTCCACGCGATCGCCAGACCGCCGAGGTCGCCGATGTTCTCGCCGATGGTGAGCGCGCCGTTCACGTGGGCGGGAGTGCCCGCGGCATCCGCCCCGCCATCGCCCTCGTCGTCGGACGAGCCCCCCGGCTCGTCGTCGGCGAGTTGTGCGGGCACCAGCACGTCGTACTGCTCGATGAGCGTCCTGGTGCGCTCCTCGAACGCGGCGCGGTCGTCTTCGGTCCACCAGTCGATGAGCCGGCCGTCGCCGTCGAAGCGCGAGCCCTGGTCGTCGAAGCCGTGGCCGATCTCGTGCCCGATGACCGCGCCGATCGCGCCGTAGTTCGCAGCGGCGTCGCGGGTCTCGTCGAAGAACGGGAACTGCAGGATGGCGGCCGGGAACACGATCTCGTTGAAGCCCGGGTTGTAGTAGGCGTTGATCGTCTGCGGCGTCATGAACCACTCGTCGCGGTCGAGGGGCTTGCCGATCTTGCCCAGCTGGCGCTGGAACTCGAACTCGGCGGCCGCCCGAACGTTGGCGACCAGGTCGGCCGCGGAGACCTCGAGCGTCGAGTAGTCGCGCCACTTCACGGGGTAGCCGATCTTCGGCGTGAACTTCCGGAGCTTCTCGAGCGCCTTCGCACGCGTCTCCTCGCCCATCCAGTCGAGCCCGGCGATCGAGTCGCGGTACGCCTCCACGAGGTTCGCGACGAGCTCGTCCATCGCCTCCTTCGCGGCGGGCGGGAAGTGCCGCTCGACGTAGATGCGACCGACGGCCTCGCCCATCGCGCCCTCGACGAACGACACGGCCCGCTTCCAGCGCTCGCGGAGCTGCGGGGTCCCGGTCAGGGTCCGGCCGTAGAAGTCGAAGTTCTCCTCGACGAACGCGCTGCCGAGGTACGGCGCCGCGCCGTGCACGACCTGCCACGCGAGCCAGTCGCGCCATGCCGGAAGCCGGTCGGGCGTCATCAGTGCGCCGACGCCCTCGACGAAGCTCGGCTGCCGCACGACGAGCTCGGCGAACGCCCCGTCGGGCACGCCCATCGCGTCGCGCCACAGGTCGAGGTCGACGGATGCCACATCCGCGACCTCGGACCACGGCATCAGGTTGTACGTCTTCTGGCTGTCGCGCGAGTCGACGTTGGTCCAGTGGACCTTCGCGATCTCGGCCTCGAGGTCGAACACGCGCTGCGCGCGCGCCGCGGCATCGTCGAGCGCGGCGAGCCCGAACATGCGCTCGACGTGGCCGAGGTACTTCTCGCGGATCGGCGCGAAGCGCTCCTCGCGGTAATAGCTCTCGTCGGGAAGGCCGATGCCGCCCTGCTCGACGAAGACCAGGTAGCGCTCGGGGTCGCCGGGGTCGTTGTCGACGAAGAGCTGGGCGAAGCCGCCGACGCCCTGGCGCTCCAGGCGGCCGATCGCCTCGAGCAGCTGCGCGACGCTGCCGGGCAGCGACGCCTCGACGAGCTGGCTCGCGATCGGCGTCGCGCCGAGCATCTCGGCACGCTCCTCGTTCATGAACGAGGCGTAGAGGTCGCCGACCTTGCGGGCCTCGGTGCCCGGCTCGGCGGCCTGCGCCTCCTCGATGATCTCGCGGACGGCCTGCTCGGCCTCCTCGTAGAGCACGATAAAGCTGCCGTAGCGCGCCTTGTCGTCGGGGATCTCGGTGCGGTCGATCCACTTGCCGTTGACGTGGCGGAAGAGGTCGTCCTGCGGACGCACGCCGGCGTCGAGTTCGTCGAGGATGATGCCGCTGGGCTTCGTCGCATCGCTCATCCCCACAGCCTAGGCGGCACCCGGTCGGCGGTGCTGAGCGGATGCCGCGAACCGCGGCCGCACGTCACCTGAGCTGCGCGAACCCCTCGGCCTTGCGCGTCGGCCCGACGATGAGCACGGTGTCGCCCGGACCCAGCACCGTCTCGGCGTCGGCGTTGCGCCACTCGTCGCCGGCTCGCTTGAAGGCGGCGACCGTGACGCCGAGCTCCTTGCGCAGGGCCGTCTGCCCGAGCGGGATGCCGTGCAGCCGCGAGGGCGGCGCGGTCTTCACGATGGCGTACCCCTTCTCGATCTCGATGTAGTCGAGCGCGGCGCCGCGGACGAGGTGCGCGACCCGACGCCCCATCTCGGCCTCGGGGCGGATCACGTGGTGGACGCCGAGCTGCTCGAGGATGACGGCGTGCTGCTCGGTCACGGCCTTCGCCCAGATGACCGGGATCTTCATGCCGAGCAGCACCGAGCAGGTGAGGATCGACGCCGTGATGTCGCTGCCGATCGCGACGACGACGCGGTCGAACTCGTCGACGGCGAGCTGCTTCAGCACCTCGGACTTGGTCGAGTCCGCACGGACGACCTGGGTGAGTTCGCCGTTCAGCGACTGGACGATCTCCTCGTCGGCGTCGATGCCGAGCACCTCCGTTCCGCCCGCCATGAGTTCGAGGGCGAGCGATTGGCCGAAGCGGCCGAGGCCGATCACGGCGACCGAATCGGCCTCGGCGATGCGGCGCGACGTGTCGTTCGCGCCGCCGAACAGGGTGAACCTAGCCAACTGCGGGCCTCTCCTTCGGGAGTTCGTACAGGATGCGTCGGTCGCGGAGCGCGATCGCCGATCCGAGGGTCAGCGGGCCGATGCGACCGAGGAACATGAGGACCACCAGGATGATCTCGGCGCTCGGCGGCAGGTCGCCCGTGATTCCGGTCGAGAGCCCGACGGTCGCGAAGGCGGAGACCGCCTCGAACGCGACGAGGTCGAGGTCGAGCTTCGTGAGGTGCATGAGCAGGATGATCGCCGTCATGACGGCGCCCACGGCGACGAGCGCGACCGTGATGGCCTGACGGTGCACCGCACGGCTCAGGCGCTTGCCGAAGATGTTGACGGCGCCCTCGCCGCGGAATTCCGTCAGCAGGATGAAGAACAGCACGGCGAACGTCGTCACCTTGATGCCGCCCGCGGTGCCGGCCGGGCCGCCGCCGATGAACATGAGCACGTCCATCACGACCCAGCTCTCGTCGTGCATCTGGCCGACGTCGATGCTGTTGAAGCCGGCCGTGCGGGTCTGGGTCGACATGAAGAATGCGGCGAGGAGCTTCGCGCCCGGCGACAGGGGCCCGAAGGTGCCCTCGTTGTTCCACTCGGCGATCGCGAGGTATGCGGTTCCGCCCACGAGCAGCACCACCGTGCCCCACAGGACGAGCTTCGTGTTCATCGACCAGTGCAGCGGGCGTGCGAACTCCTTTCGCAGCTGCATGATCACCGGGAATCCGAGGCCTCCGAGGATGATCGCCGCAGACATCGGCAGGCAGATGAACGGGTCGCCGACGAAGTCGATCATGTTGTTCGTGTACAGCGCGAAGCCGGCGTTGTTGAACGACGAGACCGAGTGGAAGAGCGCGTGCCACGCGGCATCCGCCGGGCTGTAGTCGTACCCGAAGAGGAAGCGCGGGAACAGGAACATCCAGGTGACGCCCTCGATCGCGAACGAGATCAGCACGATCCCCCGGACGAGCCCGCGCAGGTCGTCGTAGCCGACCGCCTTCGCCTCGGCCGCCGTGTTCAGCCTCGAGCGCACGCTCATCTTGCGCGCGAGCACGAGGCCGACGAGCGACGCGAAGATCATGATGCCCAGGCCGCCGAGCTGGATGAGGAGCATGATCACGCCGTGCCCGAGGGGGCTCCAGTGCAGTTCGGTGTCGACCACGGTGAGGCCGGTCACGCAGACGGCGCTCGTCGCCGTGAACAGCGCATCGATGAAGCTCGTGCCGCCGGGCTCGACGGTCATCGGCGGCAGCCACAGGAGGAGGGTGCCGCCGATGACGGCGGCGGCGAAGCCGACCACCACGGTCTGCGCCGGGTGGAGCCGGATGCCCCGTCGGAAGCGGTGCGGCCGCGGTTCGCGGACCGTCCCTCTGAAGGTCACCGCGGAATCATACGCCTGTTGCGGGGAGGTTTCGCACTCCCCCGCTTCGGAGTCCGAGGATCACCGGCGTCGGTCGGCGATGCGATGATCGAGCCATGCTGAACACGATCCTCAACGTCGTCTGGTTGGTTCTCGCGGGCATCTGGCTGTGGATCGGGTACATGCTCGCGGGCCTGCTCATGTGCGTCCTCATCGTGACGATCCCGTGGGGCGTCGCGTCCTTCCGCATCGCGAACTACTCGCTCTGGCCGTTCGGCCGGCAGGTGGTCTCCAAGCCGACCTCCGGCGCGTGGTCGTTCATCGGCAACGTCATCTGGGTGCTGCTCGCCGGATGGTGGCTCGCGCTCGAGCACCTCGTCACGGGCGTGGTCATGTGCCTCACGATCATCGGCATCCCGCTCGGCATCGCGAACTTCAAGCTGATCCCGGTCTCGCTCGCCCCGCTCGGCAAGGAGATCGTGGACGCGTAGTGCGTGACGCCACCCGCACCTCCTCCGCGCGCCGGGCGGTCGACCGCGACATCCTGCGCCTCGCCGTGCCGGCGCTCGGCGCGCTCATCGCCGAGCCCCTGTTCCTCCTCGCCGACACGGCGATGGTCGGCCACCTCGGCTCGGCGCCGCTCGCCGGCCTCGGGCTCGCGAGCGCCGTGCTCCAGACGATCGTCGGGCTCATGGTCTTCCTCGCGTACGCGACGACGCCGTCGGTCGCACGACGACTCGGGGCGGGCGACCCGCGCGGCGCCGTCGGCGCGGGCGTCGACGGCCTCTGGCTCGCGCTAGGGCTCGGCGCGGTGCTCGCCCTCGCCGGCTGGCTCGCCGCCCCGTGGCTCGTGGGCGCCTTCGGCGCCTCCGCGGAGGTCGCCGCCGAGGCATCCGTCTACCTCTCGATCTCGATGGCCGGGCTCCCGGCGATGCTCGTCGTGTTCGCCGCCACCGGCCTGCTGCGCGGCCTGCAGGACACGCGCACGCCGCTCCGGGTCGCCGGCATCGGCTTCGCGGCGAACATCGCGCTCAACGCGATCTTCATCTACGGGCTCGGCTGGGGCATCGCGGGCTCGGCGATCGGCACCGTCGTCGCGCAGTGGGGCATGGTGCTCGTCTACCTCGTCGTCGTCGCGCGGCACGTCGGCCGCGTCGGCGCGAGCCCGTGGCCGCACCACGCGGGCGTGCTGCGCGGCGCACGGGACGGCGGTTGGCTGTTCCTCCGCACCGCGAGCCTGCGCGTGGCGCTGCTCCTCTCGACCTGGGCGGCGACCTCGCTCGGACGTGACGAGCTCGCGGCGTACCAGGTGGCGATCACGATCTACTTCACGCTCGGGTTCGCGCTCGACGCGCTCGCGATCGCCGCCCAGGCCCTCATCGGCAAGGGCCTCGGCGCGGGCGACGTCGACGTGGTGCGCGCGGTGCTGCGCCGCTGCGTCGAGTGGGGCGTCGGCGCGGGCGCGGTTATCGGCGCGCTGGTGGTCGCGACGGCCTGGGTGCTGCCCGCCGTCTTCACGTCGTCGGCCGACGTCGCGGAGCTGCTGCCGCCCTCGCTCGTCGTGCTCGGCCTGTCGGCCCCGCTCGGCGGTCTCGTGTTCGTGCTCGACGGCGTGCTGATCGGCGCCGGCGACGCCCGGTACCTCGCGTGGACGGGCCTCGTGAACCTCGCCGCGTTCGTGCCGATGGCGTTCGGCGTCGTGTGGTGGGCGGATGTTTCCGGCGCCGACGTGTCCGGCGCGGCGGCGCTCGCGGCGCTCACGGCCGCGTTCTCGCTCGGCTACCTCGCCGCACGCGCCGCCACGCTCTCGCTCCGGGCGCGCGGACGCGCGTGGATGGTCACGGGCGCGCCCGCGTGACCAATGGCCCGACGGCGTCGACCCGCAGCGCCTAGGTTCGGGCCAAGCCCGCCGTTCGAAGGAGGCCGACATGCCCGCGCGTCGCGCCCTGGATCGCCCCGTCGTCCGCCGGCCGCGCCGGGGACTCGCCCGCACGGCCGCGGCCGTGATCGCCGGAGGCCTGCTCGTCGCGCTGACCGCGTGCGTGCCGTTCGTGACGCCCGGCGACACCCGCACCGAGACGCGCGAGATCGGCGACGCCTCGAGCGTCTCCCTGCGCGGTTCGGGCGACATGACGATCCGGCTGGGCGAGGCGCCATCGCTCACCGTGACGGGCGGCGAGAACGTGCTCGAGCGCCTGACGACCGAGGTCGAGGGCGACGAGCTCGTCATCGACATGCAGCGCGGGCCGATCGTCGTCGGCGCGCGCGACCTGGTCTTCGACATCACGCTGACCTCGCTCGACTCGGTGCTGATCTCGGGCTCCGGCGACGTGACCGCCGAGTTCGGCGACGCCGACGACGTGACCCTCGAGATCCGCGGCTCGGGCGGGATCGAGACCGACGAGCTCGACGCGCGGACGGTGCGGGCGTCGATCAGCGGATCCGGGTCGATCGTGCCGTCCGGTTCGACCGAGGAGCTCCAGGTCCAGGTCGACGGATCGGGCGACGTTGACGCCTCCGGGCTGCGCGCGGCCAGCGCGCGCGTGGTGCTGTCGGGGTCGGGCGAGATCTCGGTCGATGCGTCGGAGTCGCTCGACGTCGTGCTCTCGGGCAGCGGCACCGTGCGGTACGCGGGCCGGCCCGAGATCCGCAGCACGGTGTCGGGGTCGGGCGAGATCACGCCGTCCTGAGCGGGCGCTTCCGGGGTCGGCCGCGCGGCAGAGCGCGCGATCTCTCCTGCGCTTCGGAGGAACGCGATCTCTCCTGCGCTTCGGGAGGAAGAAGAGCGAGACACGCCGACTCCGACGGATGCCGCCACGGCGTGTCGTCCGGAATCTCCTCCCGAGCGGGCGGCGGGCGGGCGGGCCCGGCGGG
>NZ_JBPSLA010000016.1:0-177369 GCF_051715505.1 Agromyces excoecariae
GGCGGCGCCGGCGGCGGCTTCCGTCCGGGCGGCGCGCCCGGCGGCGGCTTCGGCGGCCCGCGCCCCGGTGGCGGCGGCGGCCGCGGCCGTGGCCCCGGCGGCGGCACGGCCGGCGCGTTCGGTCGCGGTGGCGGCAAGAGCAAGGCCCGCAAGTCCAAGCGGACGAAGCGGCAGGAATTCGAGATGCGGGAGGCCCCGTCGCTCGGCGGCGTGAGCGTCCCGCGCGGCGACGGCAACACCGTCATCCGCCTGCGTCGCGGCGCCTCGATCTCCGACTTCGCCGACAAGATCGACGCCAACCCCGGTTCGCTCGTCACCGTGCTGTTCCACCTCGGTGAGATGGCGACGGCGACCGAGTCGCTCGACGAGGCCACCTTCGAGGTGCTCGGCGCCGAGCTCGGCTACAAGATCCAGGTCGTCTCCCCGGAGGACGAGGACCGCGAGCTCCTCGAGGGCTTCGACATCGACCTCGACCAGGAGCTCGAGGACGAGGGCGACGAGGACCTCATGCCGCGTCCGCCGGTCGTGACCGTCATGGGCCACGTCGACCACGGTAAGACGCGACTGCTCGACGCGATCCGCAACGCGAACGTCGTCGCGGGCGAGGCCGGCGGCATCACCCAGCACATCGGTGCGTACCAGGTGCACACCGAGCACGAGGGCATCGACCGCGCGATCACCTTCATCGACACCCCGGGCCACGAGGCGTTCACCGCCATGCGTGCCCGTGGTGCCCAGGTGACCGACATCGCGATCCTCGTGGTCGCGGCCGACGACGGCATCATGCCGCAGACGGTCGAGGCGCTGAACCACGCCCAGTCGGCGAACGTGCCGATCGTGGTCGCGGTGAACAAGATCGACAAGCCCGACGCCAACCCCGGCAAGGTTCGCCAGCAGCTCACCGAGTTCGGGCTGGTGGCCGAGGAGTACGGCGGCGACGTGCTGTTCGTCGACGTGTCGGCCCGCGAGAACATCGGCATCCAGGACCTGCTCGACGCGGTCCTCCTGACCGCCGACGCCGGTCTCGACCTGCGCGCGAACCCCGACAAGGACGCGCGCGGCGTCGCGATCGAGGCCAAGCTCGACAAGGGGCGCGGCGCCGTGGCGACCGTGCTCATCCAGTCGGGCACGCTGAAGGTCGGCGACGCGATCGTCGCGGGCACGGCCTACGGTCGAGTCCGCGCGATGACGGACGAGAACGGCGACGCGGTCGCCGCGGCGACCCCGTCGCGTCCGGTCCAGGTCCAGGGCCTCTCGAGCGTCCCGCGCGCCGGCGACACCTTCCTCGTCACCGAGGAGGACCGCACGGCCCGTCAGATCGCCGAGAAGCGCGAGGCCGCCGAGCGCAACGCCCAGCTGGCCAAGGCCCGCAAGCGGATCTCGCTCGAGGACTTCACTCGTGCCCTCGAGGAGGGCAAGGTCGAGGCGCTCAACCTCATCATCAAGGGCGACGTGTCGGGTGCCGTCGAGGCGCTCGAGGAGTCGCTGATGAAGATCGAGGTCGACGACTCGGTCCAGCTGCGCATCCTCCACCGCGGTGTGGGTGCCGTCACCGAGAGCGACATCGACCTCGCCACGATCGACAACGCGATCGTGATCGGGTTCAACGTCCGCCCCGACGTGAAGGCGCGCGAGCGCGCCGCCCGCGAGGGCGTCGACGTTCGCTTCTACAACGTCATCTACAACGCGATCGACGACATCGAGAACTCGCTGAAGGGCATGCTCAAGCCCGAGTTCGAAGAGGTGCAGTCGGGTGTCGCCGAGATCCGCGAGGTGTTCCGCTCCTCGAAGTTCGGCAACATCGCCGGTGTCATCGTGCGGTCGGGAACGATCACGCGGAACGCCAAGGCACGCGTCATCCGCGACGGCGTCGTGGTCGGCGACAACCTGGCCATCGAGTCGCTGCGCCGGTTCAAGGACGACGTCACCGAGGTCCGGACGGACTTCGAGGCGGGCATCGGCCTCGGCAAGTACAACGACATCCAGGTCGGCGACGAGATCGAGACCATCGAGATGCGCGAGAAGCCGCGGGTCTAGGCCCACGGTGCGGGGCCCCGTTCGTCGAGAGATGAGCGGGGCCCCGACCCCTCGACCAGAACCGAAGGAACCGTCCCGGGCGTCGCCGCAGCCGCGGCATCCGGGGCGGAACGGAAAGGCAGGCCATCATGGCCGATCCGCAGCGGGCCAGGAAGCTGGCCGACCGCATCAAGGAGATCGTCGCGCGTCGCCTCGACAAGGGCCTGCGCGACCCGCGCCTCGGGTTCGTCACGATCACCGACGTCCGGGTCACGGGCGACCTGCAGCACGCGAGCATCTTCTACACGGTGTACGGCACCGACGAGGAGCGACGCGATTCGGCGCTCGCGCTGAAGGCCGCGACGGGGATGCTGCGGAGCGAGGTCGGGCGGAACATCACGGCTCGGCTGACCCCGACGCTCGAGTTCATCGCCGACGCGATCCCCGAGAACGCGCAGCACATCGAGGAGCTCCTCCGCGAGGCGCGCGATCGCGACGCCGAGACCACGGCGCTCGCCGCCGGTGCACAGTACGCCGGCGACGCCGACCCGTACGTCACGCCGCGCGAGGCCGACGACGAGTTCGACGACGAGGCGGGTCGCTGACCCACCCGAGTCTGCGCCACTCGGGCCGTCGACGGCCCGATGCGGGGTCTGCTCGAAGCGGTGGACGCCGTTCTGGAGCCCGCGTGATCACGGCCCCGCCGGGGCGTCGGGCGCAGTCCGTCCGAGCAGTGCCGCCCGAGCCTCGGCCATGCGGGTTCGGAGCGCGGCGATGAACGCGACCGCCGTCGGCTGTCGCAGCGCCTCGGGTCGGCACACGAGCCAGTAGGGCAGGCGCTCCTCGACCTCGTCGGGGAAGAGCCGCACGAGATCGTCGTGCGGATCGGCGAGGAACGCCGGCAGCAGGCCGAATCCCGCTCCGGCGCGCGTCGCGTCGACGTGCACGTAGACGTTGGTGCTCGAGACGGCGTCGACCATGCCGCGCGTCGACCGCCGCGCCGCGTCGAGCGCGTCGACCTGGAGCATCGACTCGATGAAGTACACGAGGGGTTCGCCGGCGAGGTCGTCGACCGATGCCGGCACGCCGCGCCGGGCGAGCAGGCTCCGGCTCGCGTAGAGGCCGAGCACGTAGTCGCCGAGGTGGATCGCCTCGGCGCGGTGCACGTGCGGGCGGCCGACGACGACCTCCAGGTCGACGCCGACGCGCTGCTGTGCGGCGCGTCGGGTCGCGGCGACGATCTCCAGCGAGACATCCGGATGCCGCGCGCGGAGCGCCGCCATCGCGGGCGAGGCGATGAACCCGCTGAAGCCGTCGGTCGCCGACAGGCGGACGACGCCCGCGAGCGTCGGCTCGTCGGGGGAGAGGCGCCGCAAGGCCTGCTCGACATCCTCCGCGGCGGCGAGCGCGTGCTCGCCGAGCGGGGTCAGGACCCACCCCGCCGCGCCACGGACGAGCACCCGGCCCCCGAGCGCCTGCTCGAGCGCGTCGATGCGGCGGGCGATCGTGGTGTGGTTGAGGCCGAGCCGTGCGCCGGCCCCGGTGTAGCGGCCCTCCCGGGCGACGGCGAGCAGGACGATCAGGTCGTCGGCGCTCGGCGCCCGGCGCGGCGGTGCGGCTGGCATCTGTGCAGTTTCGCACATCACTGGTGCGAGGTTCGCCATTGGACTGCACAGGCATGCACGCGAGACTCATCCGGTGACGCGACAGCGTCCGACCCCCTCCACGTTCCATGCAAAGGAGCATCGAATGACCCAGGCACCCGCACGGGACGCCGCCACCGAGCCCTCCACCTCCGGCCTGCGGCGCGTCGTCACCGCGTCGATGGCGGGAACCGTCGTCGAGTGGTACGAGTTCTTCCTCTACGCCTCGGCCGCCACGCTCGTGTTCGGCACCGCGTTCTTCCCGCCATCGGACGACCCGTACGCGGGCATCATCGCCGCCTTCCTCACGTACGCGGTCGGCTTCATCGCCCGTCCGCTCGGCGGGATCGTGTTCGGTCACCTCGGCGACAAGTACGGACGCAAGCGCCTGCTGCAGTTCAGCATCATCCTCATCGGCGTCGCGACGTTCCTCATCGGCTGCCTGCCGACCTACGCGCAGGTCGGGCTCCTCGCACCGGCGCTGCTCGTGCTGCTGCGCTTCCTGCAGGGATTCGCGCTCGGCGGCGAGTGGGGCGGCGCGGTCCTGCTCGTGGCCGAGCACAGCCCGTCCGAGCGTCGCGGCTTCTGGGCCAGCTGGCCGCAGGCCGCCGTGCCCGTCGGCAACCTGCTCGCCACGCTCGTGCTGTTCGTGCTCAGCTCGACGCTCTCCGACGAGGCGTTCCTCGGCTGGGGCTGGCGCGTCGCCTTCTGGCTCTCCGCGGTCATCGTGCTCATCGGCTGGTACATCCGCACCAAGGTCACCGACGCGCCGATCTTCCTGGAGATGCAGGCCGAGCGCGACGCAGCGAAGGCGACGAGCTACGGTGTCGTCGAGGTCATCAAGCGGTACCCGCGGGGCGTCGTGACCGCGATGGGCCTCCGCGTCGCGGAGAACATCCTCTACTACGTCGTCGTCACCTTCTCGATCGTCTACCTCACGCAGGTCGTGAAGGAGGGCACGGCGAACACGCTGCTCATCCTCGTGGCCGCGCACGCCGTGCACTTCGCGGTGATCCCGGTCGCCGGCAACCTGTCCGACCGCTTCGGACGCAAGCCGGTCTACGCGGCGGGCGCGATCCTCGGCGCGACGTGGGCGTTCTTCGCCTTCCCGCTCATGAACACGGGGAACCCGATCATCATCTGGGCGGCCATCTCGCTCGGCCTGGTCTTCCACGCGCTCATGTACGCCGCGCAGCCGGCGATCATGGCCGAGATGTTCCCGACGCGCATGCGCTACTCGGGGGTCTCGCTCGGCTACAAGGTCACCTCGATCTTCGCGGGCTCGCTCGCGCCGATCATCGCGACGAGCCTGCTCGGCCAGTACGGTTCGAGCGTCCCGATCGCGATCTACGTGGCGATCGCCTGCGCGATCACGCTCGTCGCCGTGGCGGCGGCGCGCGAGACCCGCGGGCTCGACCTCCGCGAGGTCGACGCCGCCGATCGGGCGCGCACCGAGGCCGACGCGACGATCTCCTGACCGACGGGCGGTCGACCCGCCCGCCGACCCAGACGGATGCCCCGGGGTCGACCCCGGGGCATCCGCTCGTCCATGCGACACCCGGACGGACCGGTGGGCCCTGTCCGGAGCGAGGGAGCGGGCGGTACACTGCGGGCGTCGGCGTCGCCCGGTCGACGACCCGAAGGGGTGGTCGCGGCGTGCCGACGGGAGGAGAAGGCATGAGCGTCGCACGACCGGTCATCATGGTGGTCGTACGGGACCCCGGCGCCCGGACCTCCGTGGTCACCGAGCTCGAGCGCCGCTATCGCGTCGACTACGAGGTCGTGCAGGCGCACGACGAGCAGGAGGCCGCCGAGCGCATCGAGTCGCTCGCCGACGAGGGCGGCCTGCTCGCGCTGATCCTCGCCGATCGCGCGGGCGACCTCGAGGGCCGGACCGTCTTCTCCCGCGCCCGGCGCCGGTTCCCCGACGTCCGGCGCGGCCGCCTCATCGAGTGGGGCCAGTGGGGCGATGCGGCCGTGCGGGAGGAGATCCTGTCGCTGATGGCCGCCGCCGAGCTGGAGTACTACGTCATCCGCCCGTGGCACTCGCCCGACGAGTACTTCCACCGCACGATCACCGAGTTCCTGCTCGAGTGGGAGCGCTCCATCGGCCTGCGACCCAGGGAGGTCGCGGTCATCGGGAAGGCGGGGTTGCCGCGCACGCACGAGCTCCGGAGCCTCCTCGCCCGAGGTGGGATCCCGCACGAGTGGCTGGAACCCGATTCGGACGCCGCGCGCGAGCGGCTGGCGGCGGTCGGCGTCGAGGACGAGGTGCCCGACGTCCCCGTGGTGCTGCTCCTCGACGGACGCCTGCTGCGCGACCCGGGCAACGCCGAGCTCGCCGCCGCGTACGGGCTGACGACGACGCTCGACGGAGAGGCCGATGTCGTGGTCGTCGGGGCGGGGCCCGGCGGGCTCGCCGCGGCGGTGTACGCGGCATCCGAGGGACTGGACGTGCTCGTCGTCGAACGCGAGTCGATCGGCGGGCAGGCGGGCTCCAGCTCGCTGATCCGCAACTACCTCGGCTTCTCGCGGGGCATCTCGGGGTCGGAGCTCGCGCAGCGGGCGTACCAGCAGGCGTGGGTGTTCGGCGCGCGCTTCGCGCATGCGCGCGAAGCCGTCGGCATCGAACGCGACGCCGACGGGTTCCGCGTGCGCGTCGCGCCCGAGGACTGCATCCGCTGCTCGTCGATCGTCCTCGCGACCGGGGTCTCCTACCGCCGACTCGAGGTCGACGAGCTCACGCCGTTCGAGGGGGCCGGCGTCTACTACGGCGCGTCGGCGATCGAGGCGCAGGGCATGGCCGGCCGCCACGTCACGATCATCGGCGGCGGCAATTCCGCCGGACAGGCGGCGCTGCACCTGTCACGGTACGCGGCATCCGTCACCGTCCTCGTGCGCGGCTCGGGTCTCGCGGCGTCGATGTCCCAGTACCTCATCGACCAGCTCGTCGCGCAGGGCGTCGCCGTGCGCACGCGGGCCGAGGTCGTCGGCGGCGGCGGCGACGGCGTGCTCGAGCACATCCGCGTGCGGGATCGCGACACGGGAGAGGAACGCGACGTCGAGTGCGGCGGGCTCTTCGTGCTGATCGGCGCGGCGCCCCGAACCGAGTGGCTGCCGCCCGAGATCCTTCGCGACCGATGGGGGTACGTGCTCACCGGACCCGAGGTCGTCGCCGAGGGCGAACGCGCGAACTGGCCCCTCGAGCGCGAGCCGTTCCCGCACGAGACGAGCGTTCCCGGCGTGTTCGCCGTGGGCGACGCTCGGCGCGGCTCGGTCAAGCGCGTGGCGTCGGCGGTCGGCGAGGGCTCGGTCGTGGTGTCCTCGGTGCACCGGCGACTCGCCGAGGTCGAGACCGGCACGGTGGAGCCGGCGTCCGCGGCGACGCTCGGGGTCGCACCGCCCTCGGAGGAAACGCCCACGCCACCGGCCCCGCCAGCTCCACCTGCGGATGACGTTGCGCCGACGGCCGCGGTCGGGTCGGAGGCATCCGGGCCGTGAGCGCGCTCGCGCCCGGCACGGGGCCGGCGGCGCCGCCGCCGACCGCCGGGCGGATCGCGTGGGCGATCGTGCTCCTCGCGATCCCGCTCGCCGGGCTGGCGCTCCTGATCGCCCGCCCGGCGCTCGACCTCGAGTGGGAGCACCAGCCGACCCACTTCTGGCTCGTGCTCGCGGCCGGGACCATCAACGCGGCGCTCGCGTGGGCGGTCGCGGCGGCGGCGCGCCTGCGCCACGACGCACGACTCGTCCTCGTGTCGCTGTCGTTCCTCGCGGCGGCCGGGTTCCTGGCGCTGCACGCGCTCGCGACGCCGGGCGTGCTGCTCTCGGGCAGCAACACCGGGTTCGCGCTCGCCACTCCCGTCGGCCTCACGATCGCCGCGGTGTTCGCGGCCTGGTCGAGCTCAGACCTCGACGGCGCGCGCGGCGCGCGCGTGCTCCGGCTCGCGCCATGGCTCGTGGCCGCGCTCGTCGCGGCCATGCTCGCCTGGGGCGTGGTGTCGTTGCTCGAGCTCGGCCCGTTCGCGGAGACGGCCCCCGAGCGCATGACGATCCCCTTCGCGCTGCTCGCCATCGTCGGGCTCGCGTGCTACGCGGTCGCCGTCGTCCGGTACCTCCGGATGCCGCGGCACGCCGCCTCGCCGCTGCCGCTCGCGTTCGCCGCCGCCTTCACCCTCCTCGCCGAGGCCGAGATCGCGGTCGTGTTCGGCCGCAACTGGCACCTGTCGTGGTGGGAGTGGCACGCCCTCATGCTGGCCGCCTTCGTGGTCATCGTCGTCGCGGCCCAGCGGTCGTGGCGCGAGGAGCGCTGGGCCGGCCTCTACACGCAGGACACCGCGGCCGGCGAGCGCGAGGTGTCCGTGCTCTTCGCCGACCTCGCCGGCTTCACGAGCTTCTCGGAGGCGCACGACCCGGCCGAGGTCACCGCGACGTTGAACGCGTACTTCACCGACGTGATCCCACCCCTCGTCGAACGCTTCGGCGGCCGGGTGGACCGGTTGATCGGCGACGCCGTGATGGTCGTGTTCGAGGACGCCGGCTCGACCTCGTCGCACGCCCGCCGGGCGGCCGGCGCCGCGCTGGCGCTGCAGCGCGCGGCCGGGGCGGTGCAGGCCTCGCACCCGGACTGGCCGAGGTTCCGTGTCGGCGTGAACTCCGGCGTGGCGAACGTGGGGCTCCTCGGCACCGGCGGCGGGCGCACCTACACCGTCATCGGCGATGCGGTGAACGTCGCCTCGCGGCTGGAGGGTTCGGCGCCCGTCGGCGGGGTCGCGATCGGCGCGGACACCGCACGGCGGCTCGGCGGATCGGCCGTGCTCCGTCCTCTCGGCGCACTCCAGGTCAAGGGCCGCCGGGCACCCGTCGAGGCGTTCGAGCTCATCGGGCTCGACGGGGAGTAGTCGGGCTCACGCCTCCGGCAGTGCGACGCCGCCGTCGACGAGCACGGCGAGACCGTCGGCCACGAGGCCGTCGAGCGCTCGCGCGAGCCGGTCCGGGTCGGCGACGGCGCGCGCGAGTTCCTCGTGGGGAATCGGGCGGTGCGCGGCGCGCAGCTCGCGCATGACGAGTCCGCGTGCTTCGCGGTCGCTGCCCTCGAACCGCGGCTGGCGTGACCGGCGTGGGCCCTCGTACGCCGGGTACCCGGCGGCTCGCCAGGCGCAGCGGGGCGCGATCGGGCACTCGTCGCAGCGCGGCGCACGCGCCGTGCAGACCGTCGCGCCGAGTTCCATGGCGGCGGCGTTGAACGTGCGCGCCTCGCGGCGGTCCTCGGGAAGGAGCGCGGCCATCCCGGCGAGGTCGCGCGCCGTGGACGGCGGGCCGGCCTCGGCGAGCCCGTCGACCGCTCGGGCGATGACCCGCCGCGTGTTCGTGTCGACGACCGGGTGCCGCTCCCCGAACGCGAACGCCGCGACCGCTCGCGCCGTGTACGGCCCGATGCCCTGCAGGGCGAGCAGGGAGTCGAGGTCGCGCGGGACCTCGCCGCCGTGACGCTCCACGATCTCGGTCGCCGCGCGGTGCAGCCACAACGCGCGACGCGGGTAGCCCAGTCGATCCCACATCCGCACGGCCTCCGACGGCGGCGCCGCGGCGAGGTCGGCGGGCGTCGGCCATCGCCGCATCCACTCCTCCCAGCGCGGCTGCGCGCGCGCGACCTGGGTCTGCTGCAGCATGAACTCGCTCACGAGCACCGCCCACGGGGACACGTCGGCCGCCCGCCAGGGGAGCGGCCGGGCGGCGTCGGCGAACCATCGGTTCAGGTCGCCGGGGATCGCGCCGGCCGGCGCCGGGTCGGCGTTCGGCGCGCGGGTCGGCATCCGTCCAGCGTACGGCCCCGCATCGCCGGAGCGGCGGTCGACGAGGTCGAGTGCGCCGACGTACGCTCGGAGCATGCGCCTGGTCACGACGCCCCGGGTGGCGTTCCTCCGAGGAGTCGCCGACGAGATGCTCGCCCGCATGGGCCGCGGGCGGGTGGTCGTCGCGATCGACGGGCCGCTCCGGAGCGGCAAGACCGACCTCGGGGACGACCTGGCCGACGTGCTCCGCGAGCGCGACCGCGCGGTGTTCCGGGCGAGCGTCGAGGACTTCCACCGCTCGCGCGAGGCTCAGGCCGAGTACGGCCCCGACACCCCCGAACGCTACTGGCGATACGGCATCGACGAGTCCCTGCTGCAGCGCACGCTCATCGAGCCGTTCCGGATGGCCGGGTCGACGGCGTTCGTCACGCGCGGCTTCGACCTCGCGCGCGACGCGTGGGTCGAGCCGAAGTGGCGCACCGGTCCCGCCGACGCGATCCTCGTGCTCGACGGCCGGTTCCTGCTGCGGGCGCGCCTGCGCGACGAGTGGGACGTGGCCATCGCGGTCGACGGCGAGCCGACCGATGCCGCGGACCGCCTCGCCTACGCGTCGAGCGATCCGCGCGAGGTCGCGTCGATCGTCGTCGACCTCGCCGACCCGGCGCATCCGCGGCGGGGTGCGGCGGGCGCCGCCGGCGCCGACGAGGGACCGGCCGACGAGGCGTGGGCCGAGGCGGCGGGCACGCCGCCCGAGGCCGACTGACGTCGGGTCGCTCCGCGCCGCTCGGACCGACGCGGACGGTCGGGCGCGTCAGTCCGTCCGCGAAGCGGGCGAGCCGCATGGCGCGGCATTCCCGTCGACGTCCGCCGAGGGGTGGCCGGATCCCTCCGCCGGGCCCCGAGCGCGCGTCGACGCGCGATTCCGCCGGACGACGAGGCGGGCGAGCAGTCCGAGTGCGGCGATCACGACGGCGACGACGAGCGGGGGCACGACGACGTCGGGCATCGTCGAGGCCGATCGGAACACGCCGACCGCCTGGTCGAGCATCTCGTCGGGGTGGCGTGCGAGCACGCGGCTTCCGGCGGCGCTCGAGACCGCGATGATGAGCGCCGGACCGATCCACAGCACCGCGAGCGCGACGATCGCGGCGATGACGCGGCCGACCGTTCCGACGCCGCCCCACGCGATCGCGACGCCGACGAGCACCGCGGGCAGCCAGCGCAGCACGAGGAGCACGGCGTCGGTGACGGGACCGGTCGTCACCGGGTCGGGCAGGAGGAGGCCGCCGACCCAGGACGGCGCGAGCACGGCGGTGAGGGCGAACGCGATGACCGCGCCCGCGCGCGGCGCGGCGGCGACGAGGAGCATCACGAGCACGCCGACGAGGTTCGCGAGCACCGCGATCCCGACGAGGGCGGCGACGTAGAGGTCCGACTCGACGCGCTCCTCGAGCCCGCCGCGGACGACCGTCGTGGTCTGCACGATCGCGGTCGCCTGCACCGCGAGGAGTCCGACGAGCATCCAGGCGACGCCGAAGCGCCGCTGCCGCGTGCGCGTCGCACGCGCGACGATTCCCGCGGTCGCGGCGCCGACGACGAGCAGCGCCGCGATCCTCGTGAGGAAGTACTGGCTGAAGGGCAGGAGGACCAGCGGGTACTCCTCGGGCGCGGCATCCGTCGCCCACAGGTTCTGCAGCGGCAGACGCATGCCCTCGACGAGCCACGGCAGCAGGCCGAGGGCGGCCGCGCCGGCGCCGATGAGCAGGCACAGCCACCAGCCGAGCTGGCGCGAGTGCGCGGCCTCCGGCTCGGTCGGGTCATCGGTCGAGCGGTCCGGCTCGGTGGCGGTGTCGTCGGGTTCCACGTGGGCTCGCTTCGGTCGGGTCGTTCCGGTCGGGTGCACGGGCACCCTAGCCGCACGACGGCCCGGACCCGGTCAGTCCGCGCCGACCTCGCCGAGGACCGCGATCACCCGCTCGGCCGGCAGCGGGGTTCCGGAGGCCTCGACCTCGTGAACGAGCGCCGTGAGCGCGCGGTTCACCGGCGCGTCGATCCCGGCCGCCTGCGCCTCGCGGACGACCGCCCCGTTCAGGAAGTCGACCTCGGTCAGCTGGCCGCGACGGAGGCTCTGCTGCGTCGACCCGAGGTTCGGCACCGAGCCCATGCGCACGCGCATCGACCACGGCAGCACCTGCGCGGCGCCGAGCGGCAGGCGCGCGAACGCGCGCAGGCGACGGTCGCCGAGGCCCTGCAGCGATCCGAAGCGGATGCCGCGGGCGACCCCCACGCGCACGCACTCGCGCATGGAGGCCGCGACCACGCGCCGGAGCGCGGGGTCGTCGACGACCTCCTGGACGCTCCGACCGACGATCGCCGGCACGGCGTTCAGCATGTTGACGACGAGCTTCGTCCACTGCGCGCCCCGGAAGTTCGACACGGCGACGATCGGCACGGCCTCGGAGAGGAGGGCGGCGGTGCGTCGCACCTCGTCGTCGGGCGCCCCGTCGCCGCGACCGAGGTAGCTCGCCGCGGTCGTCGTCACGCGTACGGATCCCGGCTCGGTGTAGTTGGCCGCGATGATCGAGAGCATGCCCATGCACGACGAGCGGGGGAGCAGCCGCTCAGCGGTCGCGACGCCGTCGAGGCCGTTCTGCACGACGACGACGGGCACCCCGTCGATCGCGGCGCCGTTCGCGGTGATCGCGGTCGCGGCATCCTGGGCCTTCGTGCAGACGAGGACGAGGTCGGGGCGCGCGGTGAGCCGCTCGGCGGCGGCCGGATGCGCGAGCGCCTCGCCGTACCCGCCCGAGAGCCGGATGCCGCCCTCGCGGATCGCGTCGAGGCCCGCGCCGCGGGCCGTCACCTCCACGTCGTGCCCTGCGCGCGCGAGCAGTGCGGCGAAGGTGCCGCCGAGCGCGCCCGCGCCGATGATCCCGATCCTCACCGGACCAGCGTAGGGCGACCCGGCCGGGACCGACGGCACCCGCTGTTAGCCTGTACGGCGTGAACAGCGGCATCCTCCTCGTCGACAAGCCGCAGGGGATGACCAGCCACGACGTCGTCGCCCGCGTGCGACGCCTCGCGGGCACCCGGAAGGTGGGTCACGCCGGCACGCTCGACCCCATGGCGACCGGGCTGCTCCTGCTCGGCATCGAGAGCTCGACGCGGCTCCTCCATCACCTCGTGGGTCTCGACAAGGAGTACCTCGCGACCGTGCGCCTCGGCTGGGCCACGACGACCGACGACGCCGAGGGCGAGGCGCTCCCCGCGGCCGCCGCCGAGGCCGTCGCGGGGATCGGACGCTCCGAGGTCGAAGCCGGCATGGCCGAGCTCACCGGCACGATCGAACAGGTCCCGAGCGCCGTCAGCGCCGTCAAGGTCGACGGCAAGCGCGCCTACCAGCGCGTGCGCGAGGGCGAGACGGTCGAGCTCGCGGCGCGCACCGTCACGGTGTCGGCGTTCGACCTCCTCGAGGTGCGCGAGGGCGACGGATGGCTCGACCTCGACGTGCGCGTCGCCTGCTCGTCGGGCACCTACGTGCGGGCGCTCGCCCGCGACCTCGGTTCCGCGCTCGGCGTCGGCGGCCACCTCACCGCGCTCCGGCGCACGCGCATCGGCCGCTTCGACGTCGCCGAGGCGGGTGCGCTCGAGGGACTCGACGTCGCCGCGGCGCGGCTCTCGCCCGCGGCGGCGGCACGGCGCGTGCTGCCGGCGGTCGACGTCGACGCCGACGCGGTGCGCGACCTCCGCCACGGCAAGCGCGTCGACGCCCCGCCTCCGGTCCGTGAGCTCGCCGGGGGCACCCCCGTCGCCGCGATCGGCCCGGGCGACGTGCTCGTCGCGATCGTCGAACGCCGCGGCCCGCAGCTCAAGGTGATCACGGGGTTCCCCGCCGAGGAGGTCGCATGATCGAGTGGTTCGCCTACACGCAGGTCGGGGTCGCGGTCGTCGCGGGTCTGCTCTGCATCGTGCTCGGCCTCGCCGGCCGCGTGCCGAACGACCTCGTGCTCGGCGCGCTCGCGCTCGTCGAGGTGCTGCTGCTCGGCCAGGTCGTCGTCGCGCTCGTCGCACCCGCCGTCGGCAACCCGCCGACCGGGAGCCTGCTCGAGTTCTGGGTCTACCTCGTCAGCGCGGTGCTGCTGCCGCCCGCGGCGGCCCTCTGGGCGCTCATCGACCGTGGTCGCTGGGCGACCGTCGTCTGCGGCGTCGCGGCGCTCGCCGTCGCCGTGATGGTCTACCGCATGCTCCAGATCTGGACCGTGCAGCAGGCGTGAGGCTCGGTCTGGGAGAATCGGACGACATGAACGAGACATCCACCGCACCCGTCGGCGCCCGTCGGCGCGGGCGACTCAGCGGCATCGGCCGGGTGCTCGTCGCCGTCTACGGCGTGCTCGCGCTCGCGGCGACGGGGCGCTCGCTGGTGCAGATCGTCGAGAAGTTCGACGAGGCCCCCGTGGCCTACGCGCTCTCGGCGCTCGCCGCCGTCGTCTACGTCGTCGCGACGGTCGCGCTCGTGATGCCCGGTCGCAGCTGGTACCGCATCGCGTGGGCGACGATCGTGTTCGAGTTCACCGGCGTGATCGTGGTGGGCCTCCTCAGCATCCTGCGGCCCGACCTCTTCCCGCACGACACCGTGTGGTCGTGGTTCGGGCGCGGGTACCTGTTCATCCCGCTCGTGCTGCCGCCGCTGGGCATGTGGTGGCTCGCGCGCCATCCGGTGCAGGATCCCGCGGCCGACGCCGGCGCAACCGCCGGGCGCACCGCGGTCGACGCGGAGGGGCGCGCGTGAGGACCTTCGCGGGGATCGAGGCGGTCCCCGCCCACTACGGTCCGTCCGCCGTGACGATCGGCAAGTTCGACGGCGTCCACCAGGGGCACCGCGCGGTCATCGCGAAGCTGCGCGAGATCGCCGAGTCGCGACACCTCGAGGCGGTCGCCATCACGTTCGACCGGCACCCCGCCGCCTTCCATGCGCCCGACCGGTGCCCGCCGCAGCTCGTGAGCACCCGCCAGAAGCTGGAGCTGCTCGCCACGACCGGCCTCGATGCGACGGTGCTGCTCCACTACGACGCCGCGCTCGCGTCGAACACCGCCGATGCGTTCGTGCGCCGGTTCCTGGTCGACGCGCTCGATGCGAAGGTGCTGCTCGTCGGGTACGACTTCCGGTACGGCGCCGGCAACGAGGGCGACGTGACGATGCTCCGCCGCCAAGGCGAGGAGTTCGGGTTCGAGGTCGTCGTCGTCGAGGACGTCGTGCCCGAGGGCGGGCGGCGCGTCTCGTCCACCTGGATCCGCGAGCTCCTCGATCGCGGCGAGGTCGAGCACGCCGCACGGCTGCTCGGGCACGTGCCGACCGTCAGCGGCTTGGTCGTGCACGGCTTCAAGCGCGGTCGCGAGCTCGGGTACCCGACGGCGAACCTCGCGCTCGACTCCGAGGGGTTCGTCCCCGGCGACGGGGTGTACGCGGGCTGGCTCATCGACGGCGGCGTGCGCTATCCGGCGGCGATCTCGGTCGGCGACAACCCGACCTTCGAGGGCGTGCCGAAGAAGCAGGTCGAGGCGTACGTGCTCGACCGCGACCTCGACCTCTACGACCACGTGGTCGGCGTCGAGTTCGCCCACCGCATCCGCGGCATGGAGAAGTTCGACGGCATCGACGCGCTCATCGTGCAGATGGGCCGCGACGTCGAACGGGCGAGAGCCCTCGTCGGCTGACCGCGGCCCTCCGGGCGGTGGGCGTCGCGCGCGTCAGTCGGTCGCGGTCGGCGCCGGCGACGACTCGTCGTCGAGCGGTCGGTGCGGTGCGACCGTGCCGATGCCGGTGAGGAAGCGCAGGAGCCCGTTCGCCGTGTCGACGAGGAGGCTGCCGTGCCCGAACTCCCATCCGGCATCCGTCGCCCGCAGGGTGTGGCCGGCGATCACGGCTCGGATCTCGGTCGGGGCCGCCGCGGCGCGCCGCAGCGCGACGGTGCCCGACGCGCGAGGCGAGAGCGGCACGACCCTTCCCGCCGCACCGCTGACGAGGAGCGTCGCGACCACCGCGTCGTCGAGTTCGACGACGCCCGTGGGTCGTTCCCGCGCGAGGAGGTCGGCGGCCCGGGCGTCGAGCGCGTCGGCCGCGGCGGCGGGGCCGTCGAGGGCGCGCAGTTCGTCGAGTCGCCGGGCTTCGCCGCCGCGCACGAGTCGCTCGGCCGCGTCGATCGCCCGTCTGGTGCGAGTGCGGTCGAAGCCGCGGACGAGCTCGGCCGCGATGTCGGCGACGCGCCAGCCCGTGCGCTCGGTGGCGCGCGTCCAGAGATCGTCACCTCCGGCGCGCAGCAGCGCGGCGAGCGCTCGCAGCACCTCCGTGGTCTCGGCGCGCCGGTCGGCGGTGACGCCGGACTCGTCCACGTCGGGGCGCCGGCTGAGCGGCAGATAGCGCGAGAGGTCGGCCACGGCACCAGCCTAGACGCGGCGCCTCGTGTCGCGACCGCGGGTCCTGCACCCGGCCGCCGATGGTCCGGCGGACGCGGTCGCGGAACCCGCGGTGCCGGTTCCCGCCGGGGCGTCAGCCGGCGACGGGAACGGCCGCGGTCGCCGGCGCGGTGCCGAGCTGCTCGTCGGCGACCGGAACCGCTCCGCTCGGCTGCGTCGAGCGGCCCGCGGGGAGCAGAAGCGCGAGCAGTCCGGCGACGGCGAGCACCGCCGCACCGGTCGCGACCGCTGGGATCGCCGCCTCCACGTACGCCGTCGGGGTGAGTTCGCCCCCTGCGCCCGTGAAGACCGCCGTGAGCACGGCGACGCCGAGGGCGCCGCCGATCTCGCGGAGCGTCGAGTTGGTGCCCGAGGCCTTCGCGTGGTCGCGCTCGGGCATGTGCGCCAGCACCGCCGTCGCCATGGGGGCGAAGACGAGGCCCATGCCGATCCCCGCGAGGGCGAACGCCGGGACCAGGGTCGGGTAGGCGACGTCGGCGCTCAGGGTGGCGGCGATCCAGAACATGGCCGTCGCCTGCGCGGCGAGCCCCGCGACCATCAGGGCGCGAGTGCCGACGCGCGGAGCGAGCAGGCCCGCGAGGGGTGCGACGAACATCGGCGCCAGCGTCCACGGCATCGTCATGAGCCCGGCCTCGAGGGCGCTGCGACCCTGCACGACCTGGAGGAACTGCACGAGGAGGAAGATCGCGCCGAAGACGCCGAAGCTGAAGGTGAAGCCGACCGCGTTGGCGACGCTGAAGCTGCGGTCGCGGAAGAGCGACAGCGGCAGCACGGGCGAGGCGGCGCGCGACTCCCAGACGAGGAACGAGACGAGCATCACCGCGCCGGCGACCAGCGGGACGAGCACCTCGCCGCTCGTCCAGCCCGCCTCGTTGCCGCGGACGATGCCGAAGACGAGGCCGAGGACGCCGAGGCCGGCGAGGGCGACGCCGAGGAGGTCGACCGGGCGGCGCTCGCCGCGCGCGTCGTCGAGGACGAGGCGCGCCAGGAGGAAGGCGACGACGCCGATGGGCACGTTGATCCAGAAGATCGACTGCCAGTTCCAGCCCTCGATCACTGCGCCGCCGACGAGCGGACCGAGTGCGACGCCCAGGCCGGACACCCCGCCCCAGATGCCGATGGCGAGCGGGCGCAGTCTGGTCGGCACGGCGCCCGCCACGAGCGTGAGCGAGAGCGGCATGATCGCCGCCGCGCCGAGCCCCTGGACGGCTCGGGCGCCGATGACCATCCAGGGCTCGGTGCTGAGTGCGGTGAGCACGCTCGCCGCCGTGAAGACGGCGATCCCGGCGAGGAAGACGGTGCGTCGGCCGATGCGGTCGCCGAGGGCGGCCGCGGGGAGGATGAAGGTCGCGAACGCGAGCGTGAAGGCGTTGAGGAACCACTGCAGCTCCTCGATCCCGGCGCCGAGGTCGACGGCCATGACGGGCAGCGCGTTGGTGATGACGAGGTTGTCGAGCGACGCCATGAACATCGGCAGGGACGTCGCCACGAGGATGAGCCAGACGGGAGCCCGGCGGAGTGATGGCATTTCGCAACTCGTTTCGATCGAATGAAGTAATCGAATGATTACAAGAACCGAATGTAGTTATCGACTGATAACATGTCAAGCATGACCCCACGACCCGAGCGCATCCCCGCCGAGGAACGGCGGGAGCAGATCCTCGCCGCCGCCACGACCGTGTTCGGCGAACTCGGGTACGCGGCCGCGACCACCGATCGCGTGGCACGGGCGGCGGGCATCAGCCAGCCCTACGTCGTCCGGCTCTTCGGCACGAAGGAGCAGCTCTTCCTCGAGACGCTGGACCGCACGCTCGCGCGGCTGCTCGCGTCGTTCCGTTCGGCGCTCGCGGCGGAGGGGACCGGTGCCGGGCCGGCCGAAGGCGGCCGCGCCGACGACGCATCCGATGACGCGAAGGACCGCGAGGCGCGCCTCGGGGCCGCCTACCTGGAGCTCGTCGAGGATCGCGGGACGCTGCTCACGCTGCTCCACGGCTTCATGATGGGCTCGGACCCGGTCATCGGCCCCGCCGCGCGCGACGGGTTCCTGCAGGTGTTCCGGATGCTCCGCGACGAGGCCGGGTTCACGCCCGAGCAGATCCATCGGTTCCTCGCCGACGGGATGCTCATCAACACGCTGCTCGCATCGGGCATCGGACTCGCGGCCAAGCGCGACCGCGACGCGGCCGATCTCATGGACTGCACCTTCGGCGCGCACGTCGCCGAGGTGCTCGAGCGCGCATCCGCGTGAGCGACGTCCCGGTGGTCGGCGCGTCCGGCCGGGCGCCCGCGGCCGCGCCTAGACTCGGCGGGTGAGTCACGCGACGACCAGGCCGCTCTGGCACGGGCGGACGCTCGCGCTCCTCGGCATCCTGCTCGTCGCGTTCAACCTGCGCACGGCCGTCGCCTCGCTCTCGCCGATCCTCGACCTCGTCGAGCGCGAGATCCCGATCTCGACGGCGCTGGTCGCCGTCCTCGGCATGCTGCCGCCGCTCTGCTACGCGGTGTTCGGCATCGCGACGCCGGTGCTCACGAGGCGGGTCGGCCTCGAGCCGGTGCTCGTCGGCGCACTCGTGGCGCTCGTCGTGGGCAGCGCCGCACGAGGCATCGCGGGGTCGGCATGGTGGCTCTTCGTCGCGAGCGCGGTGACGTTCGCGGCCGTCGGCGTCGGCAACGTGCTGCTGCCGCCGCTCGTCAAGCGGTACTTCCCCGACCGCATCGGACTCGTGACCGCGCTCTACGTCACCGCCCTGTCGGTGAGCACGTTCGTGCCGCCGCTCGTCGCGGTCCCGGTCTCCGAGGCAGTGGGGTGGCGCACCTCGTTCGAGATCTGGGCTGCGGTCGCCCTCGCCGCGCTGGTGCCCTGGGTCGCGCTGCTCGTCCACCCGCGCCGCGCCGCGCCGGGGGAGCTGCCCGAGGAGGCCGAGCCCGGGCTGCTCCGCCGTGCGTTCCGGTCGCCGCTGGCCTGGGCGCTCGCGACGGTCTTCGCGATCGCCGGCTTCAACGCCTATGCCGTCTTCGCCTGGATGCCGTCGATGCTCGCCGACACGGCGGGAACGAGCCCGGCCGCGGCCGGCATACTGCTCGCGCTCTACGCCGCGATGGGCCTGCCCGTCTCGCTCGTCGTCCCCGCACTGGCCACGCGCCCGGGGCGGGTGCGGGCGATGGTCGCCATCGCGGCGGGCACCATCGCGGCCGGTTGGGCGGGACTGCTCCTCGCCCCCGGGGCCCTCACCTGGCTGTGGGTGGCGCTCGCGGGCATCGGCCCGCTGCTGTTCCCGCTCTCGCTCGTGCTCGTCAACCTCCGGACGCGAACGCACGCCGGCTCGGTCGCCCTCAGCGGGTTCGTGCAGTCCGTCGGCTACGTCGTCGTCGCGCTCGGTCCCGTCGCCGTCGGACTCCTTCACGAGGCGACCGGTGCCTGGATCGCGCCGATGCTGCTGCTGCTCGTGAGCGCCGTCCCCGCGCTCATCGCCGGGATGGTCGTCGCGCGCGCCGGGTTCCTCGAGGACGAACGGCAGCGCTGAGGTCGTTCCCTCGGCGCGGGCTGCCCGGTCGCGCGATGCTGCCATCCGGCGCGCGTCATCCGTCTCGCTCTGCTCATGTGAGCAGACTTGCACGCGAGTGTTGCCGATGCGCGATCGCCTGCCTACGCTGGATGGGGCGGAAGGAGACGAATGGACGAGACCGACGAACTCCTCTCGATCCGCGCGGCGGAGCTCTACTACGAAGAGAACAAGACGCAGGACGAGATCGGCCAGGCGCTGCGGCTCACGCGCTGGAAGGTGGGGCGGCTGCTCGCGCAGGCCAAGCAGCGCGGCTTCATCCGCATCGAGATCCTGCATCCGCGCGCCAGGCGCCTGCCGATCGAACGGCGCCTTCGCGAGGAGCGGGGTCTGGAGGACGCGATCGTCGTCTCGTCGGCCGGCGTCGCCTCGCCCGACGAGCTGCAGGCGCGCACCGCGCAGGCCGCGGCCGACTACCTGACGGCGCTCCGCCCGGTTCCCCGCACGCTCGGCGTGAGCTGGGGCCGCACGCTGTTCGAGATCTCCCAGCACCTCCGCAACGGCTGGGCGACCGGCGTGAACGTCGTCCAGATCAACGGCGGCGTGAGCCTCAACCGTCGCGCCGGAACGGCGGCCGCGACCGCGGTCGCCATTGCCCAGAAGGGCGGCGGCAGCGCCACGCTGCTGCCCAGTCCCGCAATACTCGAGCACCTCGCGACGAAGGAGGCGATCGAGTCCGACCGCGTCGTCGCGGGCGTGATCGAGCTCGCCAGGTCCGCCGACGCGTACCTCTTCAGCGCCGGCCCCGCCGACCACACATCGGTCCACATCGAGAGCGGCTACCTCACCGAGGCCGACGTCGACCTGCTCGTGCAGAAGGGCGCCGTCGGCGACGTCGTCGGTCGCTACATCGACTCCGAGGGCAACATCGTCGATCCCGCGCTCGACGCGCGGACCGTCGGCCTGACGCTCGAGCAACTCCGCGACGGGCGCCTCCGCATCGCCGTGGTCGCCGGTCGCAGCAAGCACGCCGTCGCCGACGCGGTCGTGCGCTCCGGCCTCTGCTCCGTCCTCGTCACCGACGAGGCCACCGCACTCCACCTCCTCGACGGCTGATCCGGCCGAACCACGAAAGACAGGTCACCAACCATGTCCGGCACCTCCCTCGTCACCGCGCGCGAGCGCGCACTCGCCGTCCTCGGCGGCGAGCCCGACGACGCAACGCTCCGCAGGTACCTCCACGGCATCGCGGGCGTCGACGCCGTCGGGCTCGAGCAGCGCGCTGCGGGCCTCGGCACGCGTTCCATCAAGACGTCCTCCAAGAAGTGGGCGCTCGACCGCATCATCTCGCTCGTCGACCTGACGACGCTCGAGGGCGCAGACACCCCCGGCAAGGTGCGCTCCCTCGTCGCCAAGGCGATGAACCCCGACCCCGCGGATGCCACGACCCCGCGCGTCGCGGCCGTCTGCGTGTACGGCGACATGGTGCCGTACGCGGTCGACGCCCTGGGCTCGGTCCACGGCGACCCCGACGACGGTCTCATCTCGGTCGCCGCGGTCGCGACGGCGTTCCCCTCCGGTCGCTCGTCGCTCGAGATCAAGCTCGCCGACACCGCGGAGGCGGTCGCGAACGGCGCCGACGAGATCGACATGGTCATCGACCGCGGCGCGTTCCTCGCCGGCCGGTACGGCCTGGTCTTCGACCAGATCGCCGCGGTCAAGGAGGCCTGCCGGCGCCCCGACGGAACGAGCGCGAGCCTCAAGGTGATCCTCGAGACCGGCGAACTCGTCACCTACGACAACGTCCGCCGCGCGTCGTGGCTGTCGATCCTCGCCGGCGGCGACTTCATCAAGACCTCCACCGGCAAGGTGCAGCCGGCCGCGACCCTGCCCGTCACGCTCCTCATGCTCGAGGTCGTGCGCGACTGGCACCTGATGACCGGCCAGCGCATCGGCGTGAAGCCCGCCGGCGGCATCCGCGCCTCGAAGGACGCCATCAAGTACCTCGTCACGGTCGCCGAGACCGTCGGCGAGGAATGGCTGCAGCCGCACCTGTTCCGGTTCGGCGCGTCCAGCCTGCTGAACGACGTGCTGCTGCAGCGCCAGAAGATGGCGTCCGGCCACTACTCCGGCGCCGACTACGTGACGATCGACTGAGACGAGAGCACCGCATCATGAGCTTCCTCGAATACGCACCCGCCCCCGAGTCGCGGGCGATCCTCTCGCTCCGCGACAGCTACGGCCTCTTCATCGACGGCGAGTTCGTCGACGGCCGCGGCACCCCGTTCCCGTCGATCTCGCCCGCCAGCGAGGAGCGCATCGCCATGATCGCGAACGCGAACGAGGCCGATGTCGACGACGCCGTCGCCGCCGCGCGTCGCGCGCACGACCGCGTCTGGTCGCGCATGACCGGTCGCGACCGCGGCAAGTACCTCTTCCGGATCGCCCGCCTCATCCAGGAGCGCGCCCGCGAGCTCGCCGTCGCGGAGTCGCTCGACAACGGCAAGCCGATCAAGGAGTCGCGCGACGTCGACGTGCCCCTGGTCGCGGCGTGGTTCTTCTACTACGCCGGCTGGGCCGACAAGCTCGACTACGCGGGTCTCGGCGCGAACCCGAGGGCGCTCGGCGTCGCCGCGCAGGTCATCCCGTGGAACTTCCCCCTGCTCATGCTCGCGTGGAAGATCGCGCCGGCCCTCGCGGCCGGCAACACCGTCGTGCTGAAGCCGGCCGAGACGACCCCGCTCACGGCGCTCATCTTCGCGGAGATCGTGCAGCAGGCCGACCTGCCCCCGGGCGTGGTGAACATCATCACCGGCGCGGGCGACACGGGCGCCGCGCTCGTCGGGCACGAGGGCGTCGACAAGGTCGCCTTCACGGGCTCGACCGGCGTGGGCCGAGCGATCGCGAAGCAGGTCGCCGGGACGCACAAGAAGGTCACGCTCGAGCTCGGCGGCAAGGCCGCGAACATCGTGTTCGACGACGCGCCCATCGACCAAGCGATCGAGGGCATCGTCAACGGCATCTTCTTCAACCAGGGCCACGTGTGCTGCGCGGGCAGCCGCCTGCTCGTGCAGGAGTCGATCCACGACGAGGTGGTCGAGCGGCTGAAGACCCGCCTGTCGACGCTGCGCCTCGGCGACCCGCTCGACAAGAACACCGACATCGGCGCGATCAACTCCCGCGAGCAGCTCGACCGCATCCGCGAGCTCTCCGACGCCGGCGTCGCCGAGGGCGCCGAGCGCTGGAGCGCGCCGTGCGAGATCCCCGAGAACGGCTTCTGGTACGCGCCGACGATCTTCACCAACGTGCAGACCTCGAACCGGATCGCGCGCGAGGAGATCTTCGGGCCCGTCCTCTCGGTGCTCACCTTCCGCACGCCGCAGGAGGCCATCGCGAAGGCGAACAACACGCCCTACGGCCTCTCCGCCGGCATCTGGACCGACAAGGGCAGCCGCATCCTCGCGGTCGCCGACCAGCTCCGCGCGGGCGTGGTGTGGGCGAACACGTTCAACCGCTTCGACCCGTCGAGCCCGTTCGGCGGCTACAAGGAGTCGGGCTACGGCCGCGAGGGCGGCCGCCACGGCCTCGGCGCGTACCTCGCGCCCGCATCGGTCACCGGGACCGCCCGCCCCGCGCCCCGTGCCGTCGAGGCCGCCTCCGCGGCATCCGCCGACGAGAAGCCGGCCCGCCGCATCCGCCGAACGACCAAGCCCGCGAAGAAGGGAGCCGCGAAGTGAGCCGCCTCGCCGTGCCCAAGACCTACAAGCTGTTCATCGGCGGTGCGTTCCCGCGCAGCGAGTCCGGCCGCACCTACGAGGTGCGCTCGGCCGACGGCGGGTTCCTCGCCAACGCCGCGAAGGCCTCGCGCAAGGATGCCCGCGATGCCGTGGTCGCCGCCCGCGCCGCCGTCGCGGGCTGGGCGGGCGCCACCGCATACAACCGCGGCCAGGTGCTCTACCGCATCGCCGAGCTCCTCGAGGGCCGTCGGGCGCAGTTCGTCGCCGAGATCGAGGAGGCCGAGGGCCTCACCCGCGCCCAGGCCGGCGCGCAGGTCGACGAGGCCATCGACCGCTGGGTCTGGTACGCGGGCTGGGCCGACAAGTTCGCCCAGGTCGCGGGCAACGCGAACCCGGTCGCCGGCCCGTACTTCAACATCTCGGTGCCCGAGCCGACGGGTGTCGTCGCGATCGTCGCGCCGCAGGACTCCTCGCTCGTCGGATTCGTCTCCGCGATCGCGCCGGCGCTCGTCGCCGGCAACGCGGTCATCGTGGTCGCGAGCGAGCGGTTCCCGCTCTCGGCGATCAGCCTTGCGGAGGTGCTCGCGACGAGCGACGTGCCGAAGGGCGTGGTGAACGTGCTGACCGGCTCGCCCGCCGAGATCGCACCGTGGCTCGCGAGCCACGCCGACGTGAACGCGATCGACCTCGTCGGCGCGGGCGCGCTCGACTGGGTCGACCTCGAGATCGCGGCGGCCGACACGCTGAAGCGGGTGCTCCGGCCCGAGCAGGGTCCGGATGCCGCGGCTCCGGCGCTGGACCGGATCGCCGCGTTCACCGAGACGAAGACGGTCTGGCACACGAAGAGCCTGCGGTAGGCGGCAGCGCATGTCCGGACGCGATGGGGCTTCCGACGAGCGCGGGCGACTCGTGGTCGATCCGTTCGACTACCGCGTGACCGGGCACGGCGCGGTCATCGTCCTGCGCGGCGGCCGCCCGGTGATGACCGTGGGCGGTCGCTCCGCGGCCAGGCTCGTGGCCGCGCTGCAACGTGCGGACGATTCACAGGCGCAGCACCTCCTCGCCCGAGCGAGCGGCAACTATCGTCGGGGGAACGAGCACGGCTGAGGCCGCGCGACGCCGACGAGAGGAGGCCGCAGGTGCGGGTCCTGGTGACCGGGGCGACCGGGTACATCGGCGGACGCCTCGTACCGCGCCTGGTCGCGGAGGGGCACGAGGTTCGGGTGATCGTCCGCCGACCCGAGCGTCTGCGCGACGTGCCCTGGGCGGACGACGTCGACGTGGTCGCCGGCGACCTCACGGATGCCGCGGCCGTCGACCGCGCCACCCGCGACATCGACGTCGTCTACTACCTCGTGCACTCGATGGGCGGGCGCGGCGACTTCGAGGACGTCGAGCTCGCGATCGCACGGAACGTCGCCGACCGTGCGGCGGCGAACGGCGTCCGGCGCATCGTCTACCTCGGCGGGCTGCACCCCGAGGACGGTCGGCTGTCGCGGCACCTGCGCTCGAGGGTCCGGGTGGGCGAGATCCTCCTCGGCTCGGGCGTCCCCACGATCGTGCTCCAGGCCGGCGTCGTGATCGGGTCCGGCTCCACGTCGTTCGAGATGATCCGGCACCTGACGGAGGTGCTGCCGTACATGCCCGCGCCGCGATGGGTGCGCAACTTCATCCAGCCGATCGCCGTGCGCGACGTGCTGCACTACCTGATCCGCGCGGCCGAGGTCCCGCCCGAGGTCAACCGCACGTTCGACATCGGCGGACCCGACGTGTTCCGGTACGGGCAGCTCATGAACGGCTACGCGGTCGAGGCCGGCCTCCGGCAGCGGCCCATCGCCGCACTGCCGGTCCTGACGCCGTGGTTGGCCGGGCAGTGGGTGAACCTCGTCACGCCGATCCCGCGCCGCATCGCCGTGCCGATCATCGAGTCGCTGCAGTTCGACTGCGTCATGCGCGAGCACGACATCGACGACGTCATCCCGCCGCCAGCCGGTGGCCTGACTCCTTATCGCCGGGCCGTCCGCCTCGCGCTCGAGCGCGAACGGGAGGGCGAAGTCGAGACGAGCTGGCGCAACGCGGAGGTCGCGGGAGCCCCGAGCGATCCGTTGCCGAGCGATCCCGACTGGTCCGGCCACACGGTCTACACCGACCATCGCGAGCGTCGTTCCACCGCGCCGGTCGAGGCCCTGTTCGCGGTGATCGAGGGCGTCGGCGGCGAGAACGGGTGGTACTCGTTCCCGCTCGCCTGGGCCGTCAGGGGCTGGATCGACAAGCTCTTCGGGGGAGTGGGGCTGCGGCGCGGTCGCCGCGACCCGGACACGCTGCATCCGGGCGACGCGGTCGACTTCTGGCGCGTCGAGCGCATCGAGCGCCCGAGGTTCCTCCGGTTGCGCGCCGAGATGCGCGTGCCCGGCCGCGCCTGGCTCGAGATGTCGGCCGAACCGGATGGCTCCGGCTCGCGCTACCGTCAGCGCGCCGTGTACTTCCCGAAGGGGCTCGCGGGGCGCCTCTACTGGTGGGCGGTCTTCCCGTTCCACGGGATCGTGTTCGCGGGCATGGCCAACCGGATCACTGCGGAGGCGGAGGCCGCCGCCGCGTCGGCGTCGTCGCCCGCGGTTCCCGCGACCACGGAGAAGAAGTAACGAAACGGTAACGGCCTTTGCTAGGGTGACCTGCACGGTCCCGCGCAAGGAGGCGCGGGTCGTGGAAAGGCCCCCTCCGTGCGTCCCACCCGAGACGCGGTCGTCCCAGCGACCGCGGCCCCTGCTCGACCCGATGCCAGCACCCTCGCCCGCCCGCCGCGGCCGCTCGTCCGCATCCCGCTCGCCGTCGCCGGAATGGTCGCGATCGCCGCCGCGCTCTGGGGCGTCTCCACGCCCACCGACGTGTACGCGATCGACGTCTTCGGCGCGCTCCGCCAGCCCGGCGATGCGGCGGCCATCATCGGGCACCGCGGCGATCGATCGCAGGCTCCCGAGAACACCATGCCGGCGCTGGAGCTTGCGATGGACGAGCTCGCGTACGTCGAGACCGACGTGCGACTCACGCGAGACGGCGTGCCCGTGCTCTTCCACGACACCGACCTCGAGCGGATCGCCGGTCGCGACGCGCGCGTCGAGGACCTCGACCTCGACCGACTGGAGCGGATCGACGCCGGCGCCTGGTACTCCGTGGAGTGGGCGGGCGAGCGCATCCCGACCCTGGAGGGCTTCCTCGTCGCGCTCGCGGAGCGCGAGGACGCGCGTGCGCTCGTCGAGCTCAAGGCCGACTGGACCCCGGACCAGGTGCGAACCGTGCTCGACCTCGTCGAACGCCAGGGGCTCCGCGGCCGCGTCGTCCTGCAGAGCTTCAGCATCGAGACCCTGCAGTCCATCCAGCGCGTCTCGCCGACCACGCCGCGCATCATGCTGATCCGCGAGCTGCCGGCCGACCCGGTGCCGCTCGCCGTGCACCTCGGGCTCATCGGGTTCGGCACGACCGCGGCATCCGTCACCGCGGCACCCGAGGCGATCGACGCCGCCCACGCGGCCGGCCTCGCCGTGCTCTGCTACACCCTCAACAGCCAGGACCGTTGGCAGGAGGTCAGCGCACTCGGGGTCGACGGCATCATCACCGACCAGCCGAGCGACCTCGATGCGTGGATCGCCTCGACCTCGCCCGGCACCTGAGGCCGGGCGGCCGAGGCCCGGCACCCGGGGCCCGGCCGACCGGGAACGCGGTCAGCGCACGACCGTCACGTCGGCGCCGAGGCGTGCCGCAGCCTGCTCGAAGGCCCCGTGCATGGGCTCGGAGAAGAGCACGAATCGGACGAGCCCGGGCGTCTCGGCCGCCGCGGCGGCGCTGGCGATCGCGACCTCGGCCGCGTCGTCGGCCGGCCAGCCGTAGACGCCCGCCGACACCGCGGGCAGGGCGACGGATGCCGCGCCGAGTTCGGCCGCGAGCGCGAGCGAGTTCCGGTACGCGCGCGCGAGGAGCGCCCGACGGCGCACCGCCTCGGGACCCTCGCCGGGCCACACGGGTCCGACGGTGTGTACGACCCAGCGCGCGGCGAGCCGCCCGCCCGTCGTCGCCACGGCCCCGCCCGTCGGCAGCCCGTCGGGGAGCGTCGTCTCCCTCAGGCGTCGACACGCGGCGAGGATCTCCGGGCCGCCCGCGCGGTGGATCGCGCCGTCGACGCCCCCGCCGCCGAGCAGCGACGAGTTCGCCGCGTTCACGATCGCATCGACGCGCTCGCGGGTGAGGTCGCCCGTGACGAGCTCGATCCGCGGCATCCGGCGGTCAGCCCCGGTTGTTGGAGAGCTCGAAGATCCGCACGAGCTCGGCGACGGCCGCCTCGCGCTGGTCGCCGCCCTCCTCGTACATGTGCGAGACGTGGGTGCGGAGGTGGTTCTCGACGAGGAGCTTGTTGAGCGACCCGAGGGACTTCTGGACCGCGAGCGACAGCGTGATGATGTCGATGCAGTAGTCGTCGTTCTCGATCATCTTCTCGATGCCGCGGAGCTGGCCCTCGATGATCTTCGTCCGGTGCAGCGCCCGCTTCTTGATGTCCTCGATCACCCCGTCAGGATACGCCCGGACGAACGGCCGGGGCCCGGTTGCATGGATGACGCGGAGCGCCGTGTTCGCTAGCGTGATCGCATGACGACCCCGCGTCCGAACCGGCGGCGTCCGCTCCTCGTCGCGGCGAGCGCGCTGGCCGCGCTCGCGCTCGGTCTGGGCCCGGCCGCGGGGGCGGCGGCAGCGCCGTCGTCCGACGCCGGCGCCTCGGCGAGATCCGTCGAACGGCCCGTCGCCGCCGTCCCGGCCGACGTCGACGACTTCACGTTCGCGAGCTTCGACGCGATCTACGAGCTCGGCCGCGACGGCGACGGCCGCTCCACGCTCCGCACCACCGAGACGCTCGTCGCCCTCTTCCCCGAGTACGACCAGAACCGCGGCATCCGCCGCGCGATCCCGCGCGACTACGACGGGCATCCGACCGACATCCGCATCCGCTCCGTCGTCGACCAGGCCGGCGTGCCGAGGTCGTTCGAGACCGAGCGGAGCGAGGACGGCGAGTTCGAGCTCGTCACGATCGCCGCCGACGACTTCGTGCACGGCGAGCAGACCTACGTGATCACCTACGACCAGCGCAACGTCACCTTCGACCCCGACGACCTCGACCTCCAGGAGTTCTACTGGGACGTCAACGGCACCGGATGGCGACAGCCGTTCGGCACCGTCAGGGCCGAGGTGCGCCTCGCGCCCGATCTCGTCGAGGCCTTCACGGGTGACGTCGCCTGCTACAGCGGCTACGAGGGCTCCACGACGGCGTGTGCGAGCCTGGAGGTGCAGCCCGATGGCGAGCCGATCGTCGTCGCCCGGGCCGACACCCTCGGTCCGTACCAGAACCTGACGGTCGCGCTCGGGTTCACCGCCGGCACGTTCGAACCGCGCGACGAGCGGTTCACGTCGTCGCCGGCGGCCATGACCTCCCTCGCGGGCGCGATCGCCGCGGTCGCGATCGCGATCACCGCCGGCGTCCTGCGGGCCACGCGCTGGCGTGATCACCCCGGCCGCGGCCTGATCATCGCCGAGTACGAGCCGCCCGAGCGGCTCACGCTCATGGAGGCGGCCGACCTCGTCAAGGCGGCGTCGAAGGGCATCACGGCGACGCTCCTGGCCGAGGCCGTCGACCGCCGCGTGCGGGTCGTCGAGACCGGCTCGCGCAAGTACTCGGTCCAGCTCGCGGCGCCCATCGAGGGGGCCGACCGAGACGCGTCGGCCATCCTCCGAGCCGTCTTCGGGCCGATGGCGGTGATCGGCTCGCGGCGCGACCTCAAGTCGCGGGACGCCGCGCTCGGCACCACGCTGGCCCGGCTCCGGACCTCCGTGCACTCCCGCGTGGAGCGCGAGGGCCTCCGGCGCCGACCCGATCGCGGCATGCGCGCGCTCCTCTCGCTCTTCGCGATCGGAGCGGCGGTGCTCGCCGCGGTCTTCGGGTTCGTCGCACTCGACGAGCGGATGGGCGGCGGATGGCCGTGGCTCACCATCCTCGTCGCCGGCGCCGCGGTGTTCGTCACGTTCGGCCTCGTCGGCGGGGTCCGCCCGCTGACCGAGCGCGGTCGCGCGCTGCGGGATCACCTCGACGGCCTCCGGGACTACATCCGCCTCGCCGAGGCCGATCGCCTCCGCGTGCTGCAGTCCCCGAGCGGAGCGGAGCGGGCGCCGATGCCGGCGCTCGACATCCCGCCGCCCGCCCCCGGCGCGATGCCGAGCGGGCGCCCGGCGCCGGTCGGAAGCCGGCCCATCCGCGCGGACGGCACGCCCGACCCCGAGGCGGTGCTGCGGCTCAACGAGCGGCTCCTGCCGTACTCGGTGCTCTTCGGGATGGAGCGCGAGTGGAGCCAGGTGCTCGCATCGCTCTACGCCGCGCAGGGGCGCGAACCCGACTGGTACTCGGGCCGCAGCGGCTTCAACGCCGGGTACTTCGCCGCGAGCGTGAGCTCGTTCAGCAGCGTGTCGAGCACGAGCTGGTCGGGATCCTCCTCGAGCTCGTCGTCCGGCGGCTCGGGCGGCGGCGGGTCCTCCGGAGGTGGCGGCGGAGGCGGAGGAGGCGGCGGCGTCTGACCCGCCCCGATCCGCCGCTCGTCGGCGGGCGCCCCGGCCGGCCCGGGTCACTCCTCGTCGGCGGCGGGAGCGCGCTCGTCGGTGAGGACCACGCGTCGCTCCGCGTCGATGCCCACCACGTCGTCGTCGGCGTCCTCGCCGACGGGTCGCTCGTCCTCGTCCTCGTCGGGCTCGGGCTCGGGCGGAAGCTCGCCGTCCTGTGCGACCTGGAACTCGTGATCGTCGGCGATGCCCCCGCCGACCCCCGTCGACTCGTCCATGGCACGAGCGTAGCCGCGCGTGCGGCCCGCCGACAGGGCCGAGGTCCCGACCCGCCGGGCGCGCCGATCGGGCCGCATTCGCGCCGATCGCGCCGCGGCGCGTAGAATGGCCGAGGCGCTCGACGGATCCATCCATCGACCGACGGCTGGGGGAACTCGCTCCGCCATGCTCGGCCTCTCCGGATCCGGCGCACCGCGACGGCCTCGACGTCCGATCCCGTCAGCCGGTGCCGACCACCCGCCCGTGGTCCCGATCGCCGGATCCCATCGGGCCCAGACAGGGGAGGACCATTGGCCCAGACGAGGCAGCGACAGCGCACGCGCTCGCGTGACGACGACGCGCCCATCATCCCGATCCTCGCGCGCAAGGTGCGAGAGGTCGAGCAGAAGGCCCAGAAGAACAAGCTGGGTCCCACGAACCGCACCAAGTTCCAGGTCATCGCGCTGCTCATGCGCGAGGAGCGGGCACGGGTGAAGGGCGACGCCGAGATCGCCGACGGCGCGCGCGCCGAGCTGCTCAAGCGCCTCGACGGCATCGCGCAGATCCTCGCGAAGACGGCCGCGCGCGACACGAGCCTCATCACCCTCCTCGAACCCGACGCCTCGATCTCGACGGTCGCGCAGCGGTTCCGCCGCGACTGGCTCCTCGAGTCGGGTGCCGAGCTCAGCGAGGACGAGCTGATCATCGTCCGCGAGCCGGCACCGGCGCCCGAGATCGCGGTCAACCAGGTCGTGCCGCCGTCGGTGAAGGCGCGGCAGCTCGCGAACCCGTTCCTCGCGCCCGACTTCGACCGGGGCGACCATCACGTCGTGCCCGTGCGACGCCTGGCGAACTGGGAACTGCTCGGGCCGTTGTTCAAGTCGTTCGAGACCGGATCGGGCGGCCAGGCCGCATCGATGGACCTTCCCGAGGCGCCGCGGGTCGACCGGCTCGCACCGCGCGGCCTCGAACTCATGCCCCACCAGGCGCGCTTCATCGAGTCCGCCCGCGAGGGCCACCGCACGTTCCTGCTCGCCGACGAGCCGGGCCTCGGCAAGACCGCGCAGTCGGTGCTCGCGGCATCCGTCGCCGACGCCTACCCCCTGCTCGCCGTCGTCCCGAACGTGGTGAAGATGAACTGGGCGCGCGAGGTCGAGCGGTGGACGCCGCACCGCCGCGCGACCGTCATCCACGGCGACGGCGACACGGTCGATGCATTCGCCGACGTGGTCGTCGTGAACTACGACATCCTCGACCGGCACATGTCGTGGCTCTCGACCATGGGCTTCCGCGGCATGGTCGTCGACGAGGCGCATTTCATCAAGAACCTCCAGTCGCAGCGATCGCGCAACGTCCTCGCGCTCGCCGAGCGCATCCGCTCGAACACGCCGGGCGGCGATCCGCTGCTGCTCGCGCTCACGGGAACCCCGCTCATCAACGACGTCGACGACTTCCGGGCGATCTGGCAGTTCCTCGGCTGGATCGCCGGCGACCGGCCGTCGCCCGAGCTCCTGGGCAAGCTCGAGGAGACGGGGCTCACGCCCGCCGAGCCGGGCTTCTACGCCGAGGCGCGACGCACGGTCATCGACCTCGGCATCGTCCGTCGTCGCAAGGTCGACGTCGCCGCGGACCTCCCCGACAAGCGCATCGCCGATCTCCACGTCGAACTCGACGACGAGCTGGGTCGCTCGATCCGGGCCGCCGAGCGCGAGCTCGGCAACCGGCTCGCCAACCGGTTCCGCGCGTTGGTCGAGTCGCGGAAGCTCCGCGTGGGCGACCTCGACGAGCTCGAACGCGACCAGTACATCCGCGCCGTTGCGCTCTCCGAGCTCGAGGAGTCGAAGTCCTCGAAGTCGGGCGAGAACGTCTTCACGATGGTGCGCCGCATCGGCCAGGCGAAGGCCGGCCTCGCCGCCGACTACGCCGCCCAGCTCGCGCGCTCTGCGGGCAAGGTCGTCTTCTTCGCCAAGCACATCGACGTCATGGACCAGGCCGAGGCCGCGTTCGCGGCCCGCGAGCTGCGGACGGTGTCCATCCGCGGCGACCAGAACGCGGTCGCGCGCCAGCAGGCGATCGACGCGTTCAACACCGAGGCCGACGTCTCGATCGCGGTCTGCTCGCTGACGGCGGCGGGCGTCGGGGTGAACCTGCAGTCCGCGTCGAACGTCGTGCTCGCCGAGCTCAGCTGGACCGCGGCCGAGCAGACGCAGGCGATCGACCGGGTGCACCGGATCGGCCAGGACGAGCCGGTGACCGCGTGGCGGATCATCGCCGCGCACACCGTCGACGCCCGCATCGCCGAGCTCATCGACCAGAAGCAGGGGCTCGCGCTCCGCGCGCTCGACGGCAGCGACATCGAGCCCGGTTCGGCCGATTCCGTCCAGCTGGATGCGCTCCAGCACCTGCTGCGCCAGGCGCTGGACGGCGCCCTGTAGTTCCGGTCCGCGGCATCCGTCGTCGCCGCCGCGCCCGCCCGAGCGGTGGTCGCGGCGCGACCGGATGCCGCGAGCCCCGCTAGACTCCGTCACGTTCGCGCCTCGACGATGCGGCACCCCCGCGAACGTCCCTTCTCACGAGGAGTCACTCAGGCATGAAGATCGGCATTCTGACGAGCGGCGGCGACTGTCCCGGGCTGAACGCGGTCATCCGCGGTTCCGTGCTCAAGGGCGTCATCTCGCACGACGCGGAGTTCGTCGGGTTCCGCTGGGGCTGGCGCGGCGTGGTCGAGCGCGACATCATGCCGATCACGCGCCACGACGTCCGCGGCCTCTCGAAGCAGGGCGGTACCATCCTCGGCTCGAGCCGCACGAACCCCTTCGAGGGCGAGCAGGGCGGCCCCGAGAACATCCGCCGCATGCTCGACGAGGAGGGCATCGACGCGATCATCGCCATCGGCGGCGAGGGCACGCTCACCGCCGCCCGACGGCTGTGGGACGAGGGCGGCATCCCCGTCATCGGCGTCCCGAAGACCATCGACAACGACCTCGCCGCCACCGACTACTCGTTCGGGTTCGACACGGCCGTCGAGATCGCGACCGAGGCGATCGACCGCCTCCGCACCACGGCCGAATCGCACAACCGGGCGATCGTGCTCGAGGTCATGGGCCGCCACGTCGGCTGGATCGCCCTGCACTCCGGCATGGCCGGCGGCGCGCACGCGATCCTGATCCCCGAGCAGCCGATGGGCATCGACGAGATCTGCGAATACGTCGAATCGGTCCGCGACCGCGGCCGCGCACCGCTCATCGTGGTCGCCGAGGGCTTCAAGCTCGACACCATGGAGGAGGCGCACTCGCACCTCGGGCTCGACGCGTTCAACCGGCCACGCCTCGGCGGCATCGCCGAGAAGCTCGCCCCGATGATCGAGGAGCGCACGGGCATCGAGGCGCGGCACACCGTGCTCGGGCACATCCAGCGCGGTGGCGCCCCCTCGGCGTACGACCGCGTGCTCGCGACGCGGCTCGGCATGGCCGCGGTCGACGCGGCGGTCGACCGCGCCTGGGGCAGCATGGTCACCCTCCGCGGCACCGACATCGAGCGCGTCTCGATCGCCGACGCGACGGGCGGACTGAACGTCGTCCCGCAGTCGCGCTACGACGAGGCGCGGATCCTCTTCGGCTGAGCGGATGCCGCTGCCCGAGGTCTGCGTCTGCTACGTCCTGCGCGAGGTCGAAGGACGCACCGAGGTGCTGCTCGGCCGGAAGAAGCACGGCCTCGGCGCGGGCAACTACGTCGGACTCGGCGGCAAGCTCGAGCCCGGGGAGTCGGCCGTCGACGCCGCCGTGCGCGAGGTCGAGGAGGAGTCCGGGCTGCTGGTCGCGGCGGTCGACCTCGAGTCGCGCGGGCGGCTGACCTACCTCTTCCCCCACCGCGAGGCATGGAGCCAGGTCTCGAACGTCTTCGTCGTGCGGGCGTTCACGGGGGAGCCCATGCCCTCCGATGAACTCGATCCCGAGTGGTTCGCCCTCGACGAGGTGCCGCTCGCCGAGATGTGGGACGACGCGCGGAGGTGGCTGCCCGGCGTGCTCGCGGGCGGCCGGGTGCGTCGGACCTACGTGTTCGGCGAGGACCTCGCGACCGTGGTGGATGAGCCCGACGAGGTCGCGTAAGATCGACGGGGCTCGGCGCTCGCCGAATTCCGCAACCCACCTTCCGTGAACATCCGGCGAACCCCGGTCCGCCGACGACAGAAAGACGCCGGTGGATCTCACCCTCATCGTCGTGCTGGTCATCGCACTGGCGCTCTTCTTCGACTTCACGAACGGCTTCCACGACACCGCCAACGCCATGGCGACGCCGATCGCGACGGGGGCGCTCCGGCCCAAGGTCGCCGTGGCGCTCGCCGCGGTCCTGAACCTGATCGGCGCGTTCCTGTCGACCGAGGTGGCCAAGACGATCTCCGGCGGCCTCATCCGCGAGGGGGAGAACGGCGTGTTCATCACGCCCGAGCTCATCTTCGCCGGCCTCATCGGCGCCATCACCTGGAACATGGTGACGTGGCTGCTCGGCCTGCCGTCGTCGTCGAGCCACGCCCTGTTCGGCGGTCTCATCGGCGCCGCGCTGGTCGGCTTCGGTGTCCAGGCCATCGACGGCGGCGTCGTCATGTCGAAGATCATCCTGCCCGCCCTGCTCGCGCCGCTCACGGCCGGGCTCGTCGCCTTCGCGGCGACCAAGCTCGCCTATGCGATCACGAGGCGGTACGACGGCAAGCCCGACGGCCGCGACGGCTTCCGCCACGCGCAGATCTTCTCCAGTTCGCTCGTCGCGCTCGCGCACGGCACGAACGACGCCCAGAAGACGATGGGCGTCATCACGCTCACGCTCATCTCGGTCGGTGCGCAGCCGGTCGGCTCGGGTCCCGAGATGTGGGTCATCGTCACCTGCGCGATCGCGATCGCGCTCGGCACCTACATGGGCGGATGGCGCATCATCAAGACCCTCGGCACCGGCCTCACCGACGTCAAGCCCGCTCAGGGGTTCGCGTCCGAGACCGCGACGGCGGCGACCATCCTCGCCTCGAGCCACCTCGGCTTCGCGCTCTCGACCACGCAGGTCGCCTCCGGCTCGGTCATCGGGTCGGGCCTCGGGCGTCGCGGCTCGACGGTGCGATGGCGCACCGCGGGGCGGATCGGCATCGGCTGGATCCTCACGCTGCCCGCCGCGGGCGGCGTCGGCGCGCTCGCGGCACTGGTCGCGACGATGGGGGTCGTCGGGGTCCTGATCGACGCCGTCGCGGCGGCGGTGATCATCGGCGGGATCTTCCTCTGGTCGCGACGCGACGAGGTCTCCCATCGGAACGTCCTCAGCGAGGTGGCCGATTCGGGTCGCGCTGTGAAGATCAAGCGCAATCCCAAGCCGAAGCGGAAGGTGGCCTCGTGATCGACTGGATCTCGTTCGTGATCGTGCTCGTCGCCTCGCTCGTCGGCGCGAGCGTCGTCGTGAGCGCGTACGCACTCGGCATCCGCCTGCTCACGATCGGGGGTCGCACGCCCGTCGTCGCCCCGGCGGAGTTCACGGATGCGATCACCGTCATCTCGCCCGAGGAGGCCGCGCGCGCCGCCAAGCGTGCAGCGAAGGCGGCCCGCAAGAGCCCGCTCACCGACGGGCAGAAGCGCGCGGCCGTCGTCGGCGCATGGGCCTGCTTCGCGCTCAGCGGACTCGCCGTGCTGTACGGCATCTACCTCATCGTTCCCGCACTCCACGGCGGCTGAGCCGCCCCGCATCGTCGGGCCATCGTCGTCCCGCAGTCCGCTCCCGTGAGCGGAAACCGACCGATCGTGCGCGCCGCGCACCCGACGAGACGACCAGGACCAGATGACCACCTCCCGACCCGACACCGAACCGAGCCCCGACCTCGCCGAGCCGCGTCCGACCGGCGCCGTCGACCGCTTCTTCGAGATCACGCGGCGCGGATCGACGATCCCCGCCGAGATCCGGGGCGGCGTCGTGACGTTCGTGACGATGGCCTACATCGTCATCCTGAACCCGATCATCCTCTCGGGCGGCACGGATGTCGCGGGCGAGAACCTGGGCTTCGCGCAGGTCGCCGCCGTCACCGCGCTCACCGCAGGCGTCATGACGATCCTGTTCGGCGTCGTGGCCCGCCTGCCGTTCGCGTTCGCCGCCGGCCTCGGCATCAACTCCTTCCTCGCCGTCTCGGTGGTCGGACAGGTCACGTGGGCCGAGGCGATGGGGCTCGTGCTCGTCAACGGCCTGATCATCGTGCTGCTCGCCGCCACCGGCCTCCGCCGCCTCATCTTCGAGGCCGTGCCCATGCCGCTGAAGCTCGCGATCACGGTCGGAATCGGACTCTTCATCGCGTTCATCGGCTTCGTGGACGCCGGGTTCGTGACGGCGACCGGCGCGTCCTCCCCGCCCGTCGGCCTCGGCGTCGACGGCTCGGTCGGCACGATCCCGACGGTCGTCTTCGTCGTCACGCTGCTCCTGACGGGCGTGCTCGTCGCGCGCAAGGTCAAGGGCGGCATCCTCATCGGCCTGCTCTCGGGCACGGTACTGGCGCTCGTGCTCGAGGCCGTCCTCGACCTCGGCCCGAGGTTCGGCGCCGACGGTTCGGTGAACCCCCAGGGCTGGGGGCTGTCGGTGCCCGAGCTGCCCGCGCAGTGGGTGAGCCTGCCCGACCTGTCGCTCGTCGGCCAGGTGAGCTTCGGCAGCTTCGAGCGCATCGGCGTGCTCGCCGCGCTGATGCTGGTCTTCACGCTCGTCTTCACGAACTTCTTCGACGCGCTCGGCACCATGACGGGCCTGTCGAAGGAGGCGGGCGTCGCCGACGCGAAGGGCGAGTTCCCGCGCCTGCGTTCGGCGCTCGTCGTCGAGGGTCTCGGGGCGGTCGCGGGCGGCTTCACGTCGAGCTCGTCGAACACGGTGTTCATCGAGTCCGGCTCCGGCATCGGGGAGGGTGCGCGCACGGGCCTCGCGAACCTCGTGACGGGCGCGCTGTTCCTCCTCGCGATGTTCCTCACGCCGCTCACCTCGGTGGTGCCGTCGGAGGTCGCCGCGGCGGCCCTCGTGATCGTGGGTGCGCTCATGATGTCGCAGATCCGGGAGATCGACTTCGGCGACTTCAGCGTGCTGCTGCCGGTGTTCCTGACGGTCACCGTCATGCCGCTCACGTACTCGATCGCGAACGGCATCGGCGCGGGCTTCATCAGCTGGGTGGTCGTCCGCTCGCTCGCGGGGCGGGCGAAGGAGATCAGTCCGCTGCTCTGGGTCGTCGCCGCGGGGTTCGTGGTCTACTTCGCCCGGGGACCGGTGGAGGCGCTGCTCGCAGGTTGAGCCGCGCCGGGGAGCCCTGCGGGCACGGAGGCGGTCCTGCCGGCCGGTCGTTCCGGGCCGGCCCTGCCGGGCCGATCCTGCAGTGCCGGTAGCCGCCCCGCCGATCGGGGGGTTCGCCCCATGTCGTCGCATCGGCCGCGTCCGTAGCCTCGGATCATCCCGATGGACAAGGAGATCCGACCCATGACCACCATCAGCCCCGCACCGATGACGACCGACGTCGAGACGCGCGGGTTCGCCGTGTCGAGCCTCGTGCTCGGCATCGTCTCGTTCGTCGCCGGCTTCACGTTCGTCGTGCCCGTCGCCGGCCTCGTGCTCGGCATCCTCGCCCTGCGCCGCGAACCGTCGGCGCGCACCATGGCGATCTGGGGCATCGTGCTGAACGCCGTCATGCTCGCCGGCGTCGTCATCGCCACGCTCGCGTTCCTCGCGTTCGGCCTGCTCCTGCTGCCGTTCGCGCCGCTCGCCTTCGTCTGAGCGCCCGCTTCCGCCGAGGCCCCCGACCCACCGGTCGGGGGCCTCGCCCGCGTTTCCGGACTGCACTCGGAGCAGCGTCGGGTCTACCCTGACGCGTGAGGGAACGGGCGGGGAGCGGATGGACGGCGAGCACGGTCAGGGGATCTCGACGTGGGGGTCGGGAGCGCCGGAGCCGCGCTACGCCGAGAGCGAGGACGGGTCCGTCGCCTACCAGGTGTTCGGCCGGGGACCGCGCGACCTCATGCTGATCGGCAACTGGGCCAGCAACATCGAGGTGATGTGGGAGCACCCGTCGATGGTGCGATACCTCGAACGGCTCGGGCGGTTCGCGCGCGTGATCTGCTTCGACAAGCGCGGGGCGGGACTCTCCGACCCGGTCGCGATGGGTGCGCTGCCCACGCTCGAGCACTGGATCGACGATGCGAGCGCCGTGCTCGACGCCGCAGGGTCGACGTCGGCGACGCTGCTCGGCGACGCGGAGGGCGGGCCCATGGCGATGATGCTGGCGGCGAGCCATCCGCAGCGCACCGACGCCCTCGTGCTCGTGAACACCTTCGCGCGACTGCTCCGCGCGCCGGACTACCCGATCGGCATCCCCGAGCCGACGGCGGAGCTGCTCCTCGGCGAATGGCGTCGCAACTGGGGCACCGGCGCCGTCCTGACGCTCACCGCCCCCGACGTGGCCGACGACCCCCAGCTGCAGCGGTGGGTCGGGCGCTACATGCGCCTGTCGGCATCCCCGGCAGCGGCGACCCGGATGTACGAGTGGGTGCTCCAGCTCGACGTGCGGTCGGTGCTGCCGAGCATCCAGGTCCCGACCCTCGTGCTCCACAAGTCCGGCAATCGGCACTACCGGCTCCCGATGGGTCGCTACCTCGCCGAGCACATCCCGGGTGCGCGGCTGGTCGAGCTGCCGGGCGCGGCCTGGTATCCGCCGTTCGTCGAGGCGGACCGGCTCCTCGACGAGGTCGAGGAGTTCGTGACCGGCGACCGCCCGGCGCCGATCGACGACCGCGTGCTCGCGACCGTGCTCTTCACCGACATCGTCGGCTCGACCGACCTCGCCGCCCGGCTGGGCGACCAGCGCTGGCTCGACCTCAAGCTCGCACACGACGAACTCGTCCGATCGCGGATCGATCGGTACCGGGGCACCGACGTCTCGTCGACGGGCGACGGTTTCCTCGCCCTGTTCGACGGCCCGGCGCGCGCCGTGCGCTGCGCGTGGGAGATCGCATCGGCGGTGCGCTCGCTCGGCCTCGAGATCCGCGCCGGCGTGCACAGCGGCGAGGTCGAGTTCCAGGGCGAGGACGTCGCGGGCATCGCGGTGCATTTGGCCTCCCGCGTCATGTCGCGCGCGGAGGCGGGCACGGTGTTCGCCTCGAGCACCGTGAAGGACCTCGTCGTCGGTTCGGGCATCGGATTCGAGGACCGCGGCACGCACGTGCTGAAGGGCGTGCCGGGCGAGTGGCGGCTGTTCGAGGTCACGGGGCCGGGCTGAGCCGGCCGACGCCGACGTGGTGCACGCGACGCACGAATCGGACGCGGTGTACAGCGGACGCGCATGGAACGTACACGCTGCAGCACGAATCGCCGCAGGCCCGCGAGTAGGCTCGGGAACGTACCGAGCGCGGCGATCCCGCGCGTCCCCGAGGCGATGGAGCCGAAGTGTCGATGACCCGACCGCATCCCAACACCGTCGAGAGCGTCCGATCCAACGACGAGGTGATCCCCACGAACACGACAGAGACGCGGACCGAGACCGACTCGCTGGGCTCGGTCGAGGTCCCCGCAGACGCCTACTGGGGCGTGCACACGATGCGCGCGCTCCAGAACTTCCCGATCTCCAAGCGCCCGATCTCCGTCTACCCCGAGCTCGTCGTCGCGCTCGCGCAGGTGAAGCAGGCGGCATGCCGGGCGAACAAGGAGCTCGGCGCGCTCGACCCGCGCAAGCAGGCGTGGATCGACGAGGCCTGCCAGCGCATCATCGACGGCGAGTTCCACGACCAGTTCGTGGTCGGCGTCATCCAGGGCGGTGCGGGCACCTCGACGAACATGAACGCGAACGAGGTCATCGCGAACGTCGCGCTGGAGATCGCGGGCTACCCGCGGGCCCGCTACGACCTCATCCACCCGATCGACGACGTCAACCGCAGCCAGTCGACGAACGACACGTACCCGACCGCGCTGAAGCTCGCGATGACCGCGTCGCTGACGACGATGCTCACCGAGCTCGACCTGCTGCGCATCTCGTTCGGCCGCAAGGGCCGCGAGTTCCACGAGGTGCTGAAGGTCGGCCGCACGCAGCTCCAGGACGCGGTGCCGATGACCCTCGGCCAGGAGTTCCACGGCTTCGCCACCACGCTCGGCGAGGACATCGCCCGCCTCCGCGAGACCATCAAGCTGCTCTCCGAGGTGAACCTCGGCGGCACCGCCGTCGGCACGGGCATCACGGCCGACCCCGGGTACGCGGCCGCCGTCGTGCGCCACCTCAGCCACATCACGGGCCAGCGACTCGAGACCGCGCCCGACCTCGTCGAGGCGACGAGCGACACGGGCGTCTTCATGACCTTCTCGAGCGCCCTGAAGCGAAGCGCGATCAAGCTCTCGAAGATCTGCAACGACCTCCGGCTGCTCTCGTCGGGCCCGCAGGCGGGACTCGGCGAGATCTTCCTCCCGCCCAAGCAGGCGGGCTCGAGCATCATGCCGGGCAAGGTCAACCCGGTCATCCCCGAAGCGGTCAGCCAGGTCGCCTACGCGGTCGCGGGAGCGGATGTCACGGTCACGATGGCCGCCGAGAACGGCCAGCTGCAGCTCAACGCGTTCGAGCCGGTCATCGCGCACTCGCTCCTGCAGTCGATCACCTGGATGCGGCAGGCGTGCTGGACCCTCCGCGTGAACTGCGTCGACGGCATCCTGCCGAACACCGAGCACCTCGAGGCGCAGGTCGCCTCCAGCGTGGGCGTGATCACCGCGCTCATCCCGTTCATCGGGTACGCCGAGGCGGCGAAGCTCGCGAAGGCCGCGCTCGCGACGGGTCGTCCGGTGGCCGACCTCGTCGTCGAGGCCGGACTCATGACCCGCGAGGACGTGACGCGGCAGCTCATGCCGTCCCGACTGTCGGGCGTGCACCCGATCACGCAGGCGATCAACGTCGTCGAGCTGAAGGGCGAGCCGAGCGACTGAACCCGGGCTCCGGGAGTCGACCGACACGGCGACGGATGCCACGCGGCATCCGTCGCCGTCGTCGCGTGCGCCATGCGCCGGCGATCCCGACCGCGCGGTCGGTCGATCGCCTCGTCAGATGACGCGGCAGTGCGTGGTGAGCGAGCCGATGCCCTCGATGCTGACCGTCACGGTCGAGCCGTCGTGGAGGAAGACCTGGGGGTTGCGCGAGTAGCCGGCCCCGCCGGGGCTGCCCGTCGAGATGAGCGTGCCCGCCGGCAGGGTCGCGGTCTTCGAGAGGTAGGAGATGATCTCGGCGACGCTCCGGACCATCTCGTTCGTCGAGGCGTCCTGCAGGATGTGGCCGTCGAGGTTCGTCGTCAGCCACAGGTCCTGCGGGTCGGCGATCTCGTCGGCCGTGACCACGACGGGACCGGTCGGGGTGAAGCCGTCGAACGACTTGCAGCGCGACCACTGCGCCTCGCTGAACTGGATGTCGCGGGCCGTGATGTCGTTGACCACCGTGTAGCCCCACACGTGGTCGAGGGCGTCCTGCGGCGAGACGTTGCGGGCGGGCGTGCCGATGATGACGCCGAGCTCGGCCTCGTAGTCGACCTGGGTGGCGACGTCGCCCGCCCACGTGGCCGTGCCGCCGTGCGCGCCGAGGGAGTTCGGCCAGAGCGAGAAGATCGTCATCGCCGACTCGGAGCGCAGCTTCAGTTCGGACGCGTGCGCGGCGTAGTTCGCCCCGATCGCGAGCACCTGCGCCGGCCGCAGCACGGCCGAGTCGTGGCGGAGGTCGGCCATCGGCGTCGTCGGCGTGCCCGACGCGAGCGCTGCGGCGACGATCGCACGCACGTCGGCGAGGGCATCGGGGCCGCGCTCGATGAGCTCCTGCAGATCGCGCGGAGCCTCGGGCATGAGCTCGTCGAGGAAGCTCGCCTGCTCGTCGTGGACCACCGCGAGTCGGGGGGTCGTCTGGCCTTCGACTCGGAGGTGCGCGAACTTCACCTGTCTAGGCTATCGGCCGCCTCCGCGAGCCCGCTGTGCAGAACGTACAACGAAGTCGCCTCGCGGCTCCGTCATGTCGACAACGCGGATGCCGCGACCCGCCAGAGGTGCATCGAGGCGTAGCTGCGCCACGGTGCCCAGGCCGCACCGCGTGCGGCCAGCGCCTTCGGGTCGGACGGAAGGCCGATCCGTTCGGCTCCGTTCCGGAGGGCGAGATCGGAGACGAGCAGTTCGTCGGGTTCGCGGGTCACGCGCATCGCGAGGTACCCGGCCGTCCAAGGGCCGATGCCCGGCACGGCCAGGAGCTCGGCTCGCAGCTCGCCGCGCTCGCGCTCGGGCGCGACGACGAGGTCGCCGGAGGCGAGCCGGCCGCAGACGTCGACGATGGTGCGGATGCGGGCGGCCGGGCCGCGCAGCACCTCGGCGCCGTGCGCGGCGATCGCCGAGGGCGTGGGGAAGAGCGTGCGGACATCCCCGCCGAGCTCGACGCGTTCGCCGAGGTCGGCGGCGAGCCGCGTCAGCGCCGTGCGGGCGGCGGCGACCGAGACCTGCTGGCCGACGAGTGCGCGCACGACGAGTTCGTGCGGATCGAGGCAGCCCGGCATGCGGATGCCCGGGACCGCGGCGACCGCCGGCGCGAGGACCGGGTCGCCGGCGAGCGCCGCATCGATCGCCTCTGCGTCGGCGTCGAGGTCGAAGAGGCGCCGGACCCGGGCGACGAGCGGGGCGAGGTCGGCGAGGCTCGACAGGTGCGCCTCGACGTCGAGCGCAGCTGCATCACCGACCGCGGCCAGGCGCACGAGGGCGGGACCGGTCGGCAGCGCGAGCGCTCGCGCGTAGTGGTCGGGGCCGGCGCTCTCGACGCCGCCGAGCGCCCGGGTCGCGAGCCATGCGAACACGCCCGCGGCGTCGAAGGGCGGCCGTGCGGGAAGGCGGAGTCGGACGACGCCGGCGTCGCCGGGCGCGGGCGACCCCGAGTCGTCCGTCGCGGCGGTCGAGGCGAGTGGTGCCGATGCGGTCGCGGTCGCGACCCGGCCGCCGCGTCGGCCATGCGCGGTCGCGCGGAGCTCGAGCGGGCTGCGCTCGTAGACCGCGCGCACGGTGTCGTTGAACTGGCGGATGCTGCCGAAGCCGGCGGCGAACGCGACATCGGAGACGCGCATCGACGTCGACGTGAGCAGGGCGCGGGCGGTCTGCGCGCGGTGCGCGCGCGCGAGTGCGAGGGGGCCGGCGCCGAGTTCGGCGGTGAGCACGCGGGTGAGGTGCCGGGGCGTGTAGCCGAGCCGCCCGGCGAGGCCCGGCACGCCCTCGCGCTCGACGACGCCGTCGGCGATGAGCCGCATCGCGCGCGCGGCCAGGTCGTCGTCGAGGTCCCACTCCGGTGAGCCCGGCACGGCATCGGGCAGGCACCGCTTGCAGGCGCGGAGGCCGGCCTCGTGCGCGGCCGCGGCCGTGCGGTAGAAGGTGACGTTGCGCGGCTTGGGCGGCGCTGCGGGGCAGCTCGGCCGGCAGTAGATGCCCGTCGAGTGGACGCCGGTGATGAACTGGCCGTCGAAGCGGGCGTCGCGTGCGAGCATGGCCCGGTAGCGCTCGGCGAAGACGGGGTCGGCGAGCGGGTCGGCGGTAGCGGTGGGGGTCACGCTTCCAGCGTCGCATCCGCCGCCGACCTTGCATAGCGGAAATCGGACATCGCTGCGTCGGTACGCTGGAGCCCATGCCCACCGACGCGCCCCCGCCCACCGACGCGCCCGTGCCGACCGACGTGCCCCGGCCCGCTGACGCGGCACCCGAGGAGTCGACGGCCGACCTGCGCGCGCGCCTCGCGGAGGCGTTCGCCGACCGGGTCGCCTTCGACGGGCCCGAGCTCGAGGCGGTGCGCGAGGACCGCTCCGGATGGCGCAGCGACGCGCCCCCTGCAGCCCTGGTGCGCGCGACGTCGGTCGATGACGTGCAGCGGCTCATGCGCATCGCGAGCGCCACCGGCACCCCCGTCGTCCCGCGGGGAGCGGGCACCGGCCTCGCCGGCGGCGCGATCTCGAGCCGCGGGTCGATCGTGCTCGACCTCTCGCAGATGGACCGGATCCTCGAGATCGACGACGTCGACGAGCTCGCGGTCGTCGAACCCGGGGTGCTGAACGGCGACCTCGACCGCGCCGCCCGGGAGCGCGGGCTCTGGTTCGCGCCCGACCCCGCCAGCCGCGCCATCTCGTCGATCGGCGGCAACATCGCCACGAACGCCGGCGGGCTGCTGTGCGCGAAGTACGGCGTGACCCGCGAGAGCGTGCTGGGGCTCGCCGTGGTGCTCGCCGACGGCTCGCTCCTGCGCACCGGCCACCGGACCGTCAAGGGCGTGACGGGCTACGACCTGACCGCGCTCCTCACCGGCTCGGAGGGCACGCTCGGCGTGATCGTCGAGGCGACCCTGCGCCTGCGCCCGATCGTGCACGGGGCGATCGAGACGGTCGCCGCGGCCTTCCCCGACGTCGAGTCGGCGGGCGTCGCCGTCGGAGGCGTCGCCGCCGCCCGGGTGCGCCCGGCCATCCTCGAGCTCATCGACCCCGTCGGGCTCGCGCGCGTCGCCGAGCACCTCGGCGCCGACGCGCTCCTCGGCACGCCGCTCGCCGACTTCGCCCCGGGCGAGACCTTCCTCCTCGCGCAGTGCGATGCGGGGGATGCCGCGGCCGAGGCGGACGTCATCGCCCGCGTGTTCGGCGAGGCGGGTGGGCGGGTCGAGCGGTCGACGGATGCCGCGACGGGCGAGCGCCTCCTCGACATCCGTCGAGCGATGCACCCGGCCCTCGCATCGCGCGGCAACGTCCTCATCGAGGACGTCGTGGTGCCGCGATCGAAGCTGCCCGAGATGTTCCGCGAGATCGCGCGGATCGGCGCGCACTACGGCGTCGAGATCCCGACGCTCGCGCACGCGGGCGACGGCAACCTGCACCCGAACTTCGTGTTCGAGGGCGACGAGGTGCCCGAGCACGTCTGGACCGCCGCCGACGAGCTGTTCCGCGCCGCGGTGCGGCTCGGCGGCACCCTGACGGGCGAGCACGGGGTCGGGGTGCTGAAGCGCCGCTGGCTCGCGGAGGAGCTCGGCGACGCGTCGGTCGACCTCCAACGCCGGATCAAGGCCGTGTTCGACCCGGCGGGCATCCTGAACCCGGGCGTGATGTTCCCACCCGGCGTGGGAGGTCATCGCTAGGCTTCCCGCGTGAGCCTGACGCCGCCGCCCGACCCGTACGCGTCCCCGAACCCGGTCGGACCGACCCCCGGGGACCCCGCCTTCGCGACCGCGGTGCCCGGGCGCACGCGCACCGGCACGGGCGCGGGTGCCGCGATCGTCGTGCTCATCGCCGCGGCGGGCCTCGTCGCGCTGCTCGTGGCGGGCTACCTGGCGGTCGCGCTCGGCGCCTCCGTCGTCGCCGTCGGCACGCTCGTCGCATTGGTGCCGCTCGCCATCGTCCTGTTCGCGGTCCGCTGGATCGACCGCTGGGAGCCCGAGCCGCGCTGGGCGCTGTGGCTCGCGTTCCTCTGGGGCGCCGCGGTGTCGGTCGCGATCGCGCTCATCGTCGACCTCGGCGTGCAGCTCTTCGCCGCCTTCAGCTCGCCCGACGGCGCGACCGCGGACGAGGCACTGCAGGCCGTCGTGCAGGCACCGATCGTCGAGGAGCTCGCGAAGGGCGTCGGCGTGCTGCTCATCTTCCTGCTCGCCCGGTCGCACTTCGACGGTCCGGTCGACGGCCTCGTCTACGGCGCGACCGTCGCCGCCGGGTTCGCCTTCACCGAGAACATCCTCTACTTCGGCGTCGCGCTGATCGAGGGCGGCGCGGGCGAGCTGGGCACGACATTCATCATCCGCGGGCTCTTCTCGCCGTTCGCGCACGTGCTGTTCACGGCATGCACCGGCGTCACCATCGGCTTCGCCGCCCGGCGCGGTCGCGGGGCCGGCGTCGTCGCGTGGTTCCTGGTCGGCCTCGTCGCCGCCATCCTGCTGCACGCGTTCTGGAACGGCTCGCTCGCCTTCGCCGACGCCTTCGCGCTCTACTTCACCGTGCAGGTGCCGATCTTCATCGCCGCGATCGTGGTGACCGTGCTCCTCAGGCGCGAGGAGCAGCGCGTGACCCGCAGGCGGCTGACGGAGTACGCGGCCGCCGGATGGTTCAGCCAGGACGAGGTCGACGGCCTCTCGACGTGGCCGGGGCGACGGGCCGCGCTCGCGTGGGCTCGCGCGCAGCAACCGCCGCGCACCGAGCAGGTCCGGCGGTTCATCGCGGACGCCACGCGCCTGGCGTTCACCCGGAACATCATCGCGACCGGCCGGGCCGACGTGGGCCGGCACGCCGACGAGCGCGCCCTGCTCGAGGCCGTCGCGCGCGACCGGCGGGCGATCTCCGGCTGATCGCCATTGCCGCGCCCCACGTCCGGGTGTAGCGTGCGACGCGTCTGGGGCGCCGTGCCTTCGACCTGGAGGTCCCGCCCATGCTGCTCACACGCGCGCTCGCGACGACGACCGGTGCAGCGGTGATCCTCATCGCAGGACTCGGCGTCGGCCCAGCCGTCGCGGCGCCGCCGTCGAACGGCACGGTCACCTGGGCCACCGACCTTGCATCGGTGGTCGGGACCGGCCTGGACGCGACCTCCGTCGCCGCGGGCAAGGATGCGGCGTTCGCCGGAACGACCACCGGGGTCGTCGTCGCGGCCGATGCCGCCACGGGCCTGCTGCTCTGGGCGAGCGATCTCACGGGGGGAGCGGGCTCGCCGGTGGAGGTCTCGGGCGTGGCGTCGGGGAAGGACGTGGTCGTCGCGGGCACCTCGACGGGTGGGGTGACGGCGATGGATGCCGCGACGGGGCTGGTGCGATGGGCGACCGATGTCGCCGGCGTGCTGGGGACCGACCTCGCGGTGACCTCGGTCGCGGCCGACAAGTCGACGGTCGCGGTGGGGACCTCGACGGGCGTGGTCGTCGCGTTCGACGCTGCCACGGGCCTGCTGCTCTGGGCGAGCGACCTCACGGGGGGAGCGGGCTCGCCGGTGGAGGTCTCGGGCGTGGCGTTCGGGAAGGACGTGGTCGTCGCGGGCACCTCGACGGGTGGGGTGACGGCCATGGACGCCGCGACCGGAGCCCTGCGGTGGGTCACCGACGTCGGGTCGGGATCGGCGGTCTTCGGCGTCGCCGCCGAGAAGTCGCGGGCGTACGCCGCGATCGCCGGCGGCGTACTCGTGGCCGTCGACTGACCCCCGCCGTCTTCGGTGTCGCGCTCCCCGCACGCCCGGAGCGGACGACTATGATGGCCCCGTTCCGCATTGACGGCGATCGGAGACGGCATGCCCGTGCCGCAGCACGATCCGCGAGGGAGCGGTGACGGCTCCCTGCGCGATCGACTGCTGCGCGCCCAGGAGGACGCGCTCGCGACGGGCATCGTGCCGCTCAGCCTGAGACCGGTCGTCCGAGCCTCGTGGGAGCGGGCCATCCGCGGTTCGATCGACCCGGACCGCGCGCTGCCCGGCATGGGCCTCGACGAGGACGCCTTCCGCGAGTACCGCGCGTCCCACGCGCTCGCCCCGGTCATGCCCGTGATCCGCCGCCTGCTCGTCGACGGCGCGGACGAGAGCGGGCTCGTCGTCGCGGTCGGCGACGCCGACGGCCGCCTCCTCTGGGTCGAGGGCGATCCCTACCTGCGTCGACGGGCCGAGGACATGCTCTTCGTCGCCGGTGCCGACTGGTCGGAGGGCACCATCGGCACCAGCGCGCCGGGCACGGCGCTCGCGCTCGACCGCGCGGTGCAGATCCGCGGCGCCGAGCACTTCAACCGCATCGTGCACCCCTGGAGCTGCACGGCGGCGCCGGTGCACGACCCCGAGACCGGAGCGCTCCTCGGCGTCATCGACATCACGGGGACCGACCTCGCCGTCGCGCCGCACGCCCTCTCGCTCGTGTCGGCGACCGTGGCGGCGGTCGAGGCCGAGTTGCGCATCGCCAGCCTCGAGACGACGGTGCGCAGCACCATCCGCCGCTCCCGCATGCGTGCGCTGCCCGTCGAGCGCACGTCGCTCGAGGTGCTCGGCGAGCGGCGCCCCCGCCTCGGCGCCCACGAGCTCAGCCCACGGCACGCCGAGATCCTGACCCTGCTCGCATGGCACCGGAACGGCATCGGCGCGGAGCGCCTCGCCGCGCTCGTCTACGAGGGCGACCCGTCGCCGGTCACGCTGCGTGCCGAGATGACGCGCCTGCGCCGCGTGCTCGAGGCGGCGGGCGAACCGCCGCCGGAGTCGCGCCCGTACCGCCTCGGGCGCGAGCTCGACGTCGATGCCGCGCGTGTCGCCCGACTCGTCGGGCAGGGATCCCTGCGCCGGGCGCTCGAGCAGTACCCCGGGCCGCTCCTTCCCGCCTCGGTCGCCCCGGGCATCGTCGAGCTCCGCGACGAGCTCGCGAGCCGTCTGCGCGAATCGATGATCGCCGACGCATCGCCCGAGCTGCTCGCGGAGTTCGCCGAGCGCGACGAGCACCGCTACGACGCCGGGGTCTGGCGCGCGCTCCTCGAGGTGCTGCCTCCGCGTTCGCCGCGGCGTGCTTCGGTGGTCGCGCACCTCGAGCGCATCGACGCGGCGCTCCGCTGACGCGCGAGCCGGAGGCATCCGTCGACCGCAGTGCAACGCTGCTGCAACCCCCGGGCAACCGGGACGCAACGCGCGCGCTCGTACCGTGACGATCGCCCCACTCCGAGGGCATGACGACGACGTCACGAGGAGACACGATGACCGTGTACGCCGCGCCCGGCACCGCCGGCGCACTGATCCAGTTCAAGCCGCGCTACGAGCACTTCATCGGCGGCGAGTGGGTGAAGCCCGTCGAGGGCGCCTACTTCGACGACATCTCGCCGGTGAACGGCAAGCCGTTCGCGGAGGTCGCCCGCGGCACGGCCGCCGACATCGAGGCCGCGCTCGACGCGGCGCATCGGGCCGCCCCGGCGTGGGGCCGCACGAGCACCGCGCACCGCGCCGCCATCCTGAACGCCATCGCCGACCGCATCGATGCGAACCTCGAGCTCCTCGCGGTCGCCGAGACCTGGGACAACGGCAAGTCGATCCGCGAGCCCCTGAACGCCGACCTGCCGCTCGCGAGCGACCACTTCCGGTACTTCGCGAGCCTCATCCGCGCGCAGGAGGGCAGCTTCACGCAACTCGACGAGGACACCGTCGCCTACCACTTCGACGAGCCGCTCGGCGTCGTCGGCCAGATCATCCCGTGGAACTTCCCGCTGCTCATGGCCGTGTGGAAGCTCGCGCCGGCGCTCGCCGCGGGCAACGCGGTCGTGCTGAAGCCCGCCGAGCAGACGCCCGTGTCGATCCTGGTGCTGGTCGAGCTCATCGCCGACCTGCTGCCGGCGGGCGTCCTCAATGTCGTCAACGGCTTCGGCGTCGAGGCCGGCAAGCCGCTCGCGTCGTCGAACCGAATCCGCAAGATCGCGTTCACCGGCGAGACCACGACGGGCCGGCTCATCCTGCAGTACGCGTCGGCGAACATCATCCCCTCGACCGTCGAGCTCGGAGGCAAGAGCCCGAACATCGTCTTCGAGTCGGTCGCCGACCGACGCGACGCGTTCTACGACAAGGCGCTCGAGGGCTTCAGCCTGTTCGCGTTCAACCAGGGCGAGGTCTGCACCTGCCCGAGCCGCTCGCTCATCCAGAAGTCGATCTACGACACCTTCCTCGACGACGCCATCGAGCGCACGAAGCTCGCTCGCCAGGGCAACCCGCTCGACACCGAGACGCAGGTCGGCGCGCAGGCGTCCAACGACCAGCTCGAGAAGATCCTGAGCTACATCGACATCGGCAAGAAGGAGGGCGCGAAACTGCTCCTCGGCGGCGAGCGCGTCGACCTCGGCGGCGACCTCAGCGAGGGCTACTACGTCGCGCCGACGATCTTCGAGGGCGAGAACCGCATGCGGCTCTTCCAGGAGGAGATCTTCGGGCCGGTCGTCGCCGTCACGAGCTTCAGCGACTACGACGACGCCATCCGCATCGCCAACGACACGCTCTACGGCCTGGGCGCGGGCGTCTGGAGCCGCAATGGCAACGAGGCCTACCGGGCCGGCCGCGACATCGAGGCCGGTCGCGTCTGGGTGAACAACTACCACGCGTATCCCGCGGGTGCGGCGTTCGGCGGGTACAAGTCCTCCGGCATCGGCCGTGAGAACAACAAGGAAGCCCTCTCGCACTACCAGCAGACGAAGAACCTCCTCGTCAGCTACAGCGAGAACCCGCTCGGGTACTTCTGATCGGGATCCGGCCATGACGATCGAGACGACGGATGTCGCGGCGCTCGCCGCACGCGTGGTCGCATCGGTCACGGTGCCGGGGGACGTCTCGCCGCGGGTGGAGCTCACGCCCGCGGCGAGCGTCCTGCTCGCGACACTGTGGTCGAAGCACGGGCCGCTCATGTTCCACCAGTCCGGCGGCTGCTGCGACGGCAGCGCACCGATGTGCTACCCGGCCGACGACTTCGTCACGAGTGCGGCCGACGTGCTGCTCGGCGAACTCGACCTCGGGTCGGGACGCGTCGTGCCGTTCTGGATGTCGGCCGAGCAGTTCCAGTACTGGCGCCACACGCACCTCACCGTCGACGTGGTGCCGGGCCGGGGGAGCGGGTTCTCGCTCGAGGCGCCGGACGGCGTGCGCTTCCTCATCCGCTCGCGGCTCATGGAGGAGTGAGCGGCGGCCGGCGTCCGTGTCGGCTCCGGGCGCCGGCCATCACCGCAGCCGAAACGAGCCGCAGACTCCATGCCGCGGGGCGGCGTTTCCGCCGCCTGCCCCTTCCTCGTCGCGGCGGCCAGGGCCGCCGTACACGAAGAAACTCGTCGCCCCGCGGTGTGGCCTCAGCCGACAGCACTCCGGGGCGACGAGCTCTCTAGGGCTACAGACTGCAACGTGTTCGCCGTCAGCACAAGACCCGCATGGACGGGTGTCCCGGATTGAACGCGCAGGCGGCATCCGTTTGGATGGACGCATGACTGATACGAACAGCAAGCCCGAGGTCGAGGCTCCCGAGGGTCCGGCTCCCGTCGACCTCGTCATCGAGGACATCGTCGTGGGCGACGGCCCGGAGGCGGCACCCGGCTCGACGGTCGACGTGCACTACCTCGGCGTCGAGTACGACTCGGGCGAGGAGTTCGACTCGTCGTGGAGCCGCGGCCAGTCGATCAACTTCCCGCTGCAGGCACTCATCGCCGGCTGGCAGGAGGGCATCCCCGGCATGAAGGTCGGCGGACGCCGCAAGCTCACCGTCCCGCCGCAGCAGGCCTACGGCACCGCCGGCGGGCACCCGCTCTCGGGCAAGACCCTGATCTTCGTGATCGACCTGCTCGGCGTCAGCTGACCCGAGCACCACCGCATCCGGCGAGGGCCGGCGCACCCGCATGGGGCGCCGGCCCTCGCCGTCTCCGCATGGTCCCGAACCCGGTCGGCGCACGCGATCAGGGGAGATCTTGCATGCATGTGCATCCGATCGGCCCGCTCATCCGGAAGGAAGTGGTGTCAGGCAAGATCCGCCCCGCGCACCGCGGGAACGACCAGGAGGACACCATGAAGAAGTTCATCGCCGCCGGCCTCGGCGCCGGAGCGCTCGTCGCACTCGGCGGGCTCGCGCCGGCGACAGCAGCCGAGGATGCGGCCATGCTCTCCGTGCTGCACGGGGTGCCCGGCCTCACCGTCGACGTGTACGTGAACGACGAGCTGACACTCGACGACTTCGAGCCGGGCGACCTGGCCGGCCCGTTGGAGCTGGCCGCGGGCACCTACTCGGTCGCGATCACGGCGGCCGACGCCGCGGATGCCTCGGAGCCCGTGATCGGCCCGATCGACCTGCCGCTCGAGGCGGGCGGGAACTACACGGCCGTCGCGAACCTCGATGCCGAGGGCAACCCGACCGCGAACCTGTTCACCAACGACGTCTCGGAGATCGCGGCCGGCGAGGGCCGGCTGACGGTGCGCCACGTCGCCGCGGCACCTGCCGTGGACGTCCTCGCCGGAGGCGAGGCCGTGATCACGGACCTCGCGAACCCCGACGAGCAGTCGCTCGACCTGCCCGCGGGCACCGTCGAGGCGTCGGTCGCCGCCGCGGGCACGACCGACCCGGTCCTCGGGCCGGCTCCGGTCGACGTCGCGGAGGGCACGCTGACGATCGCCTACGCATGGGGGAGCCTCGAGGACGACACGCTCGCACTCGCGGTGCAGACCGTGACCGGGATGCACTCGAGCCCCGACGGGGTTCCGGCGGGGGCTGCCGGACTCGTCGCGACGAACGCACCCGAGCGCGTGTTCGGGCTCTGGGCGGCCGCGGGCATCGCGGCGCTCTCGGTGATCGCGATCGCCGCCGGTGCGGTTCGCAAGGCCGCGTCGGCGAAGGCCGAGCGCTGATCATCATGCGGGGGAAGGCGGTCGCGGCCGGGGTGTTCGGGTCCCCGGTCGCGGCCGCCGCCGTTCTGGCGCTGCTCGTCGGGTGCACCATGGCGCCCGGCGACGGCGACGACCGCGGCCCCGCTCCGTCGACCGCCACGACGCCAGTTCCGGCTCCGTCCGACGGGCTCGGCGCCCGGCCGGCCGCGGCCGGTCAGGCATCCGCGGTTCCCGAGATCCCGCGGCGCTCGGCGTCCCTCGAGGCGAATCGGGCGCCCGCACCACCGGCACCGGTCCGGATCGAGGTCCCGGACCTCGGCATCGACATGTCGATCGAGCCGGTCGGACTCGGAGCCGACGGAACCATGGGCCTCTTCGACGACCCGTCGCTCGCGGCCTGGTACCGGTGGGGTCCGGGACCCGCCTCGGACGCCGGTTCGACGGTCATCGCGGCGCACGTCGATTCCCTGCAGTACGACGTGTTGCCCTTCGCGAGGCTGAAGGACGCGGCGCCCGGGACCGCGGTGATCGTGACGGATGCCGCTGGGACGCGTCACGCGTACTCCGTCGAGTCGCTTCAGGTCACCGAGAAGGCCGCCGTGGACTGGGACGCGGCGTTCGACCGTTCCGGTCCGCCGCGGTTGACGCTCGTCACATGCGGCGGTGCGTTCGACTACGACGCCCGGCGATACCTCAGCAATCTCGTCGTCACCGCAGTGCCGAGTTGACCGAAGAGTCCGTGCAGAACGAGGAGCCAGGAGGGGGTGCTCGATATGCTGATGCCCACGCCGCAGTCGACGATCGCGGCGCCGCCGCTCGTCATGGTCGACGTGCGGTCCCGCCAGAGCCGACGAAGGGATGAGCGCCGCACGGTGAGCCCGATCGCCTTCGACACCCTCGACGACCGAGCCCTCGCGGAGCAGTTCTCCGCGGGCGACGAGCGTGCGCTCCGCGAGGCCTATTCGCGTTGGTCGCCGCTCGTGTTCCGCCTCGCCCTGCGCTCGCTCGGCGATCGCACCGACGCCGAGGACGTGACCCAGCAGGTCTACCTCGCGGCGTGGCGCGGGCGGGCCACCTTCGATCCCTCGCGCTCGACGCTCAGTGCCTGGATCGTCGGCATCACCAAGCACCGCATCGCCGACGCGCACGAGGCGCGCGCTCGCGTCCGGCGCCTGCAGGAGAGCCTCGTGGCCGAGGCATCCGTCGCCGCCGATGACATCGACGACGACTTCGCCGAGCGTGCCATGGTCGCCGAGGAGCTCGGCCGGCTCGAACCGGTGCCGCGGCGGGTCATGCACCTCGCGTTCTACGACCAGCTCAGCCATTCGCAGATCGCCGAGGCGATGGACCTGCCGATCGGCACCGTCAAGAGCCATGTCCGACGAAGCCTGCAGCGGCTCAGATCACGATGGGAGGTGGAGGATGGACCACATCGAGCCTGAGGAGCTCGCCGTGCTGGCCCTCGACGGCGGCGAGCCCGACGTCGCGATCCTCGCCCACCTCGAGGCCTGCGCGGCGTGCGCGGCCGAGTACGCGACGCTCGCGCGAACCGTCGAGCTCGGGCGCGAGGGTCTCGGCGACGAGCTCGAGTCACCGCCCTCGGCCGTCTGGGAGCGCATCCACGGCGAACTCGGCCTCGCGCCGGAGCTCGCCGGGGACCCGCTCGCACCGGCGGACCCGCCCGCACCGGCGGAATCGGCCGAGGCGCCCGGCACCGCCGCCGATGCGCGGACGGCGGTGGGCACGGAACGGCACGTCGCACCGAGTCGCCCGCGCACACCCGGCATCGCGACGGGGGGTGGGCGCGCGCGTCGGCGGCGCTGGTGGCCGATCGCCGCGGCGGCCGCCGTCGTCGGGCTCCTCGCGGGCATCGGCATCGGGGTCTCGATCGGCGGGGCCGGCGGGGATTCCGACGCCGCGACCGTGCTCGCGAACGCCGAACTCGACGCCTTCCCGGGGTGGGACGCCGTCGGTTCGGCCACGGTCGAGGAGGACCCGTCGGGCGAGCGCACGCTCCTCGTCGATCTCGACGCCGACGTCCCCGCCGGCGAGGTGCGCGAGGTGTGGCTCATCCGCTCCGACGCCTCGGGTCTCGTCAGCCTCGGCCTGATGGACGGCGACTCGGTTCGTCTCAGCGTCCCGGCAGGCATCGACCTCGACGAGTACTCGCTGGTGGACGTCTCGGCCGAACCGGTCGACGGCGATCCCGCGCACTCGGGCGATTCGATCGTCCGCGGCGAGCTCAGGGCGGCGTGAGGCTCGGGCGGGTGCCGGGTCGGTGCAGTGCGGGGCGATGCCGCGCGAGCCGGTAGATTGCGTGGGACCCGATCCACGTTCCCGAGAGGCACGACGACGTGACCCCTGCCCTCCCCGGCTCGCCCGTGCGTGATCAGGCCGCGCCCCCACCAGCACCGCTCGCGCGGGCCGACCGCCGACACCTGCTCGTCGCCTTCGGGGGATTCGCGGTGCTGAGCCTCGTCCACCTCGTCGTGCTCATCGGAGGGTTCGACGGCGCCGCCGTCACGGCGACGAAGCTGCTGCTCATGCCCGCGTTGATCGTCGTGGTGCTCGTCGCGCGTCCGCGCGAGGTCGCGACGACGTGGCTGCTCATCGCAGCGCTCGTCCTGTCATGGGGCGGCGATGCCCTGCTGACCGGTTCTGGCGACGGATGGTTCGTGGCCGGCCTGCTGTCGTTCCTCGCCGCGCACGTCGCGTACGTGGTGCTGTTCGCACGGCTGCCTGCGGCCGGTCGCCGGCTGCCGTGGTGGACGTTCGCGTACGTCGTCTGGTTCGCGGCGTTCCTGGCCCTCCTCGCGCCCGGCCTCGGCGGGCTCCTCGTGCCGGTCGCGGTCTACGGTGCGGTGCTCGGCACGATGGCCGCGCTGGCGGGCGGCCTCGGCGGGGCCGTGGCGCTCGGCGGAGCGCTCTTCGTGGTCTCCGACTCGGTGCTCGCGCTCGGGCGGTTCGTGCCCGGCTACGAGTTCGCGGCGCACGACCTCGTCGTGATGTCGACCTACCTGGCCGCGCAGGGCCTCATCGCGTTCGGCGTGCTCACGCGTCGGATCGGCGCTCCGGCTCGGTAGCCGCGGGCTCCGACCCCGGCTCGCGCGCCGGCGCGAGCGATGGCGCCGGCGCGGGTGCAGGCGCGGGCGTAGGCGCGGGCGTAGGCGCGGGCATGGACCGCCCCCCGGCATCCGGTCGCCTGCGCTCGGGCTCGGCGACGTCCCTGACCCGATCCACCAGGTCGCGCCACGGTCCGGTGACCTGGCGTTCGGCGAGCGTCGCCTCGTGCGGCTCGCACCGGATCCGGTAGGTGTACCGGTCCGGCTCGGGCGGTCCGGGCGGCGTCTCGCTCCAGGGCAGGCGCTCGACGAGGAGCACCCACTCCTCGGGGTCGGGCTGGTCCTCGACCTCGACGGTCCACGTGAGCCGCAGCCCGGCGAGCCCTCCGCTGCGGACGACCTCGACCTCCATGCTCCGGATGCTACTCCGCTTCGATCCCGACGGCGCTCCACCCGTTCGCCACGGCCAGGACCTCGCGTGAGCCTTCGCCGTACCGTTCACGGGCTGCCCCGAGCGTGGCCGCGGCGAACTCCGCGAACCCGTCGTTCGGCCTCAGGGTGCCGCCCGTGAGGGCGTCGTACCAGATGCGGCCGACGTGCTCCCACGCGAACCCCCCGAGTTCGACGGCTGCGAGTGCGAACGCGCGGTTGGGGATGCCGGAGTTCAGGTGGACGCCGCCGTTGTCGGCGTCCGTCTCGATGTAGTCGCGCATGTGCGCGGGTTGCGGGTCGCGGCCGAGCACGTCGTCGTCGTAGGCGGTGCCGGGTTCGAGCATCGAGCGCAGCGCGCGACCCTGCACGAGCTCGGTGAAGACGCCCTCGCCGATGAGCCAGCTCGCCGCGTCGGCATCCTGACCCATCGCGTACTGCTCGGTGAGCGCGCCGAACACGTCGGAGACGTGCTCGTTGAGCGCGCCCGACTGGCCCCGGTAGCGCAGGCGAGCGGTCAGCTCGGTGACTCCGTGCGCGAGCTCGTGCCCGATGACCGAGATCGACTGCGTGAATCCGCGGAACACCTCGCCGTCGCCGTCGCCGAACACCATGCGCTCGCCATCCCAGAAGGCGTTGTCGTAACGGTCGCCGAAGTGCACGGTCGCCTCGAGCGGCGCACCCTCGCCGTCGATCGCGTCGCGCCCGTAGACCCGCTCGAAGAGCGCCCAGACCTCGCCGAGGCCGTCGTACGCCTGGTCGACGGCCGCGTCGCCCGTCGGCGGACGACCCTCGGTGCGCGCCAGCCGGCCGGGCAGCGACTCGGCGCCCTCGGCATCGGAGATGCGACGGTCGGGCGCGGGCTCGGCGACCGCGGCCTCGGAGTACTCGCCCGGTGCCGTCTCGGCCTGGGCCTCGAGCGTCGTCGACCGCGTGTGCTCGTGCGGGAGCAGGCCGGGATGCGCGCCCTCGGTGCGGAGTTCGCGCATCGGCTCGTCGCGCAGCAGCGAGCGGCGGGCGGCGTCGGCCGCGACGTCGTAGTGCTCTTCGGCGGCGGCGATCCGCAGGAGCAGGTACGGCGGCACGATGCCGGCGCGAGCACGGGCGCGGGCGGACACGATGGCGCGGGGGTCGCGGGGAGCGGGCGGCTGCGGCATCCGGGTCATGCGTCGATGCTGGCACGCGCCGCCGACAGGGCGTGATGCCCCGCCGAGGACCGCGGAGCGCGGCATCCGCCGTGTCCGCGTCGGCGCCCCGTGCGAAGCTGGAGGGGTGACCGCTGTCGCCGCCGCCCCCTCCGAGGTGCGCACCCACCCGATCGCACTCGTCCCTGCCGTACTCGTGTGCTCGGCCGCGGTGCTGCTGTTCGGGTTCCAGTTGCGCCTGCCGGGGTACGCGATGCTCGTCGTCGGCCTGTTCGTGGCATGGCTCGTCGACCGGTCCGGCCGGACGGAGCGACTGCTGCCCGACCTGGCGCTCATCGCGATCGGGCAGGCGATCATCTCGACCATGTCGCTCGAGGCGCAGCTCTCGGACGAGGCGATGCTGCGCTTCACGGTCGTGCTGGGCGCGGCGGTCGTGGTGCCGTTCGCGATCTCGCGGTTCCTCTACCGCGAGCGGACCATCCGCTTCCCATGGCGCACGGGCCGGCGGTGGACGCGCACGCAGTGGCTCTACCTGATCTTCGTGACCTTCGCCGGCTGGCTCATCCTGCCGTTCTACTTCATCACCTCGGGCGTCTACCAGAACTGGCCGACCGTGACCGAGCCGAACGAGATCGCGCGCCTCTTCGTCGGCGTGAACGCCGTCGGCACGTGGGACGAGCTGTTCTTCATCTGCACCGTGTTCGCGCTGCTGCGACGGCACTTCCCGACGTGGCAGGCGAACCTGCTGCAGGCGATCGTCTTCGTCTCGTTCCTCTGGGAGCTGGGCTACCAGTCGTGGGGTCCGCTGCTGACGATCCCGTTCGTCCTGATCCAGGGCTACACGTTCAAGCTCACCAAGTCCCTGACGTACGTGCTCGTCGTGCACCTGCTGTTCGACGCGATCGTGTTCTGCGTGATCGTGTACGCGCACAACGGCTGGCCGGCGATCTTCCCGCTGGTACCTGCCGGGTAGTGCGCCTGCCGGTTCGGGCCCGTGCGCCGATGACGGATGACGCGGCGAGGCTGCCCGAACCGGCTCATGCCCGCCGCCGCGACGGTGCGACGGCGCGCACCGAGCCCGCTCCGAGCGCCATCGCGCCGGCGACGGCGGACGCGCACACCGCCCACTCGAGCGGACCGGGGGCGTCGGGCGGCGTCTCGAACACGTCACCGGCGGCGCTGCGATAGAGCGCGGCATCCGCCCCGACCGCGAGGTCGTCGCTGCGCACGTCGGCGGTGGTCCCATCGGGCAGTTCGACGACGACGTACCGGAACGGCGCGAAGCGGCTTCCCCGCCGGTCGGCGACGAGGCGCTCCTCCGTGTACTCGCCGACCACGGTCGCCGCGACCGGGGAGGTCGAGGTGATCGCGCGCGACGTGGTCTCACCCGTGGCGATGATCGCGGCGATCGCGAGCGCGACCGCTCCGATCGCGAGCACCGCCGCCGTGAGCAGGCGCGGCGGAACGCCCGTTCGCTCGTCGCTTCGTCGTGGGATGTCCGCCATCGGATCGCGACCTCCGGCTCGCTCCGGACCACTCGAATTCCATGGTCGCACGTCCGCTTCCCACCGTCGCCGTCCCGGACTCGGTCGTCCGCGCCCTCGCGGTCCCGGCAGCCTGCCCGGCGGATAGGATCGCGCCATGCGCGCGGTGCGGTACGAGCGGTACGGCGGGCCCGAGCGGCTGCGGCTGGTCGACGCACCCGCCCCGCTGCCCGGGCCCGGGCAGGTGCTCGTGAAGGTCGTCGCATCGTCGGTCAACTCGTGGGACTGGGACCTGCTCCGAGGCGGGGTGCTGTCGCGCATCGTCGCGCCGTGGCGGCCGGCGCATCCGGTGCTGGGGGCGGATGTCTCGGGCGAGGTCGTCGGGATCGGGCCCGGTGGCCCGGTCGGGCGTGGCGGCGACGCAGCCGGGTTCGCCGTCGGCGACGGGGTCTGGGGCGATCTCTCTGCGGCGGGCTGGGGCGGGTTCGCCGAGTTCGTCGCGACGGATGCCGCGGCGCTCCGCCGCCGCCCCGCAGGCATCGATCCCGTCGCTGCGGCGGCGATCCCGCAGGCGGGCGGGCTGGCCTGGCAGGCGCTCGTCGACGTGGCGGCGCTGCGTGCGGGTGAGCGCGTGCTCATCATCGGGGCCGGGGGAGGTGCGGGCACGATCGCCGTGCTGCTCGCTCGGCACCTCGGGGCGGGCGAGATCGTCGGGGTCGATCGGGCCGCGAAGCTCGACCTGGTTCGCGACGTGGGCGCGACCGAGGCGGTCGAGGCGGATGACGCGGACCGACTGTTCGCCGAGGGGGTCGAACCGCCTTCCGGGCGATTCGACGTGATCATCGACCTCATCGCGGGTCGTCCGCTCGCCGACTACCGTCGCGCGCTGCGGCCCAGCGGACGGTTCGTCATCGTCGGCGGGCGCCTGCGGGCGATCGCCCGGATCGCGGCGACGGCCGGGCGCCCGGATGCCGAGGGCCGCACGTTCCGGCTGCTCGCGGCGACGCCGAACGGCGGCCTCGACGAACTCGGCGAGCTCGTGGCATCCGGTGCGCTCGCCCCGGTGATCGAGGAGGTGCTGCCGCTCGAGCGCGTGCCCGAGGCGCTCGCGCGCATCGGGGCGGGGTCGGTGCGGGGCAAGCTCGTGATCGCGCCGTAGCTCGGGTCGGCGATGGCGCGCCGCGACCCGCGTGGCTGACGCCGACCACCGAGGAGCGGTGGACCCACCGACATCGGTCCCGCATCGAAGACGCTGGTCGCGTCTGTATTCCTGCACGGCGTACCGAGTACGGGACGGCGCGACCACCCGACCGATCGCTCGGCACGGCCCCGGAGCCATCCGCCTCAGCGCTCGATGTCGGCTCCGTGCTCGCCGAGCCAGTCGCGCAGCACCGCGGCATGGTTGCGCACCGCATCGCGCGCGCCGTACAGCAGCGTCACGCGCTCGTGTTCGCCGGCCAGTCCCAGCAGTGCGCGCGCCGCCGGATTCCCGTCGAGCTCGGCCCGGTAGCGCGCGGCGTACTCGTCGAACCGATCGGCGTCGGCGTGGTGCCACTCGGTGCGCAGTTCGGGGGAGGGCGCGGCATCCTTCGCCCAGTCGTCGAGCTCGGCGCGTTCCTTCGAGATCCCGCGCGGCCACAGTCGGTCGACGAGGACCCTGACGCCGTCGGATGCCTCGGGGGCGTCGTGGATGCGCTTGATCACGATGACCATGCGGCCAGTGTCCTCCCGCGCGGTCACCTGGGCAACGGCGGGCATGCGCCGACTAGGCCGCGACCGCCGGCCTGCGCTCCAGCATGATCTGCTGGACGACCGCCCGCCCGGCGCGGTTCGCGCCGACGGTCGACTGCGACGGTCCGTAGCCGATGAGGAAGAGCCGCGGGTCGTCGAGCGATCGGGTGTCGGCGACGCGGAAGCCGCCGTCGCGGGTCCGAAGGCCGAGCGGCGCGAGGTGGTCGAGCGCCGGCCGGAACCCGGTGGCCCAGAGGATGACGTCGGCCGGGCGGAACGATCCGTCGGGCATGCGCACGCCGTCCTCCTCGATCGAGGCGAACATCGGATGCCGCACCAGCACGCCGCGCGCCTCGGCGGCGCGCGCCCACGGTGTCCAGTGCATGCCGGTCACCGCGATGACGCTCCGGGGAGGGAGGCCCTCGCGGACCCGCGCCTCGACGCCGGCGATCGCCGCGGTGCGGGCGGGCAGGTCGAAGTCGTCGTCGATCCAGTTCGGCTCGCGCCGGGTCATCCAGGTCGTCTCGGCGACGTGCGAGATCTCATCCAGCAGTTGCACGGCCGAGACGCCCGCGCCCACGATGATCACGCGTCGACCGGCGAACTCGTCGGCCGAGACGTAGTCGGCGACGTGCAGCTGCCGGCCGCGGAAGCGCCCGATTCCGGGGTAGTACGGCCGGAACGGACGCGTCCACGTCCCGGTCGCATTGATGACGTACCGTGCCGCCCAGGTGCCGCGATCGGTCTCGACGAGGAGACGGCCGTGCGGGTCGTCGTCGTCGCGGCGCACGGCGCGCACGCCGACCGGGCGCTGCACGTCGAGGTCGAACCGGCGCTCGTACTCGGCGAAGTAGGGCGGCAGCACCTCGCGGCTCGGCGCCGACGGGTCGGCCGGAGGCACGGGGTGACCGGGCAACGCGTGGATGCCGTTCACCGTTCCCATGCGCAGCGACGCCCAGCGGTGCTGCCACGCCCCGCCGGGATCGGGGTTCGCGTCGAGCACGACGAACGTGTCGGCGGCGGCGGGGTCGAGCCCGGCGGGCACGAAGCCGCGCCGACGGAGGTGATGGGCGGCCGAGAGACCGGCCTGCCCGGCGCCGATCACGGCGACATCCACCTCTACGTCGTCCACGGGCACTGCATCCACGCTTGCCGGAACCACGCGGGCCGCCCAGGTATTCCGCCGCGTCGGGCGGGCGACGTGCGCTGCGATCCCGCTCAGTCCGGCGCACGTGCGACCAGGAACGTCCCGTCCGCGTGCCACTCGGCGACGAGCAGGTCGGTGTCGATGCCGTCCGCGGCGAGGCCGTCGCCGGGCACCCCGCCGGCCACGAGTCCGACGGGTACCCGCGTCCGGAGCACGAGTCCGTCGGTGGCGAGCATGCGGAGCGCCGTGCACTTCGCCGCCATGCCGGCGCTCCCGATGCGGGCGACCAGGCAGCCGACCCGATCCGGGGTGGAGATCGCGTAGACCGCGACGCCCGCGATCGGTCCGTCCGCGTCGAGGACGATGGCCGCGCGAGCGGATGGGTAGGCCGCGTCGAGCAGGCCGTCGCGCACCTCCGGCACGAGGTCCGGATCGTGGAAGGCGGCCATGGTGCCGAGGCCGCGTACACGGTCGGCGGTCCCGGCGATCGCGCCGCCGGCGGGCGGTGCCGCCGGAACCACCTGGACCGTCACCGAGGGCTCGACAGTTCCCGGAGCAGGCAGGTCGTCGGACGTCGTCGGAGCCGGAGCCGGTGCGAGTGCCGGAGCCGGAGCGAGCGCGAGCGCGATCGCACCGGCTGCGGCGAGCGATCCCACGACCACGATGGTCGCGACCCACGCGCGACGACGCCGATGGACGCCGGCGCGGTCGTCGCGCGGTGGCGTCGCGATGGCCGGCGCCGGCCTGTTCGACGCCGCCTCACGCGACGACCCGCCCCTCGATCCGGATTCCTCGCCGCCCACGTGGGACTCGGTGGACGGCGCTGCCGGGCCGGATGCGCGATCGAGTTCGAGCAGTCGCCACTCGCTGTCGCTGACGAGCACCGTCCGCCCGCTCACCGGGTCGACGCGCTCCACCCGCGGGTCGGCGGCTCCGGCGCGGGAGTAGACCCACGCCTCGAGCGCTGCGCGGTCGTCCTGCGTGGCCATGCTCGAGCTTCCCGTCAGCCTCACTCTAGACCTGAGGATGCCTCGACGCCCGACGAGACGAGCGTGCCCGCGGGCAAGGTCGTCCCGCCGGGCACGACATCAGGTCGGTCGACGCGAGCGGCCGGTCGACGTCACCGGGCTTCGCGAGCGATGCGGAACGTCCCGTCGGCGTGCCATTCGGCCACCAGGACGTCGGTGACCGCCGCGTCGCCGGAGACCCCGTCGCCGTCGGGATCGTCGCCCGACCCGAGGCTCGCCGGGATCGGGGTCCGCATCACCAGCCCGTCGGATACGAGCGTGTCCACGGCGGTGCAGTCCCACACCATCCGCTTCGCCTCGATCCGCACGATCAGGCACGCGACCTGGCCGGTCGTCGTGACGGCGTACACGCCGACGGCCGGGATCGGTCCGTCCGGTCCGAGCACCTGCGCGACCCTGGACGAGGGGAACGTCGCCTCGAGCCAGCCCGGCAACGAACCGCGGCTCCGTTCCGGATCCTGGAACACGGCCATCGCGCCCCGTCCGCGCGCGGGCTCGCCGGCCCCGATGCGGGCGGCGGCCTGGGCCGGCACCGGGGCGCGCGGAGCGATCGAGAGCTCGACCACCGCGTCCGCGGGCACCGTCGCCGAGCGCGACGACCACCAGCCCCAGGCGGCCGACGTCGCGGTGACGGCCAGGCCGGCGGCGATCGACGCGACGACCACGGCGCGCCGGCGCCGTCGAAGACCGGGCGCCTGCGGGGCGAGTCCGGAGCGGCCGGCACACGGGTCGGCGAGCGAGGCGCTGCCGGCGGGCGAACCCGCCGGAGCGGCCACCTCGACGCCGCCGTCCGACGGACGCGCTCCGCGACCCTCGAGTTCGAGCAGCTCCCACTCGCTGTCGCTCGCCCAGCGGGGTTCTCCCGTCGCCGGATCCACGTGCTCGGTGCGCGGCTCGTCCTGTCCGGTGCGGGAATACACCCGTGCCAGGAGCTGGTTCCGTCGTTCGTCATCCGACGCCATGACCGATCCGATCCGTGCAGCACGATACTCCCGCGACGGGTGGCGAGGTATCCCGCCGACGGGGGTGATCCGACGCGCGCGATGGCGGGCCTCAGCACCTGGGGGAGTGCCCCCTCCGTCAGCCCCGGGGCATCCGCTCTGCTAGACTCTTGAGGTTGCCGTGAAACGGCCGCGCATCAAGAGAGCCCAGGCATCAGGCCCCGGGCAGCGCGCAACGAGAAGAAGGGATCCCATCTATGGCACTGGATGCAGACATCAAGAAGGCGATCATCGAAGAGTACGCGACTCACCCCGGTGACACTGGATCCCCCGAGGTCCAGATCGCGATCCTCACCAAGCGGATCAAGGACCTCACCGAGCACCTCAAGGAGCACAAGCACGACCACCACTCGCGTCGTGGCCTGCTGCTCCTCGTCGGTCAGCGTCGTCGTCTGCTCGGCTACCTCGCCGACGTCGACATCAACCGCTACCGCTCGCTCATCGAGCGTCTCGGGCTGCGCCGCTAAGCGCACCCGGCCACCGCACGGTGGCCCGCGCGGCTCTCGACGACACCGCGAACTTCTTGCGAAGGCCCCCGCCCGGCTCACCACGAGCCGGCCGGGGGCCTTCGTCGTCTCGCGTGCCGAGGTCGCACGAGCGGATGCCGCGGCATCCGCTCGGCGAGCCCGGGCGCGCACGGCCCGCCGCCCTCCCGCGGGTCGGAAGGCCCGGCCGCGGGAGCGCTCGACCGCTAGCCTCCGACCGACCGCGGGCACGGCCGCCCGCGGCCGCCCGAGGAGGACCGCGATGACCGGATCGACCCCAGTCCCCTTCACCGCCGACGACTTCGCCGCGCGCCTGCGCCGTGCCGCGCGCTCGGCGGCCGACGCGGGTTTCGAGGGACTCGTCGTCACGCCCGGTCCAGACCTCCGCTACCTCACCGGATATCTCCCCGTCGCCATCACCGAACGCCTCACGATGCTCGTGGTACCGGTCGAGGGCGATCCGTCGCTCGTCGTCCCGAAGCTCGAACGACCCGATGCCGAGCGTGCCACCGCCGCCCCCGTGCTGCGGTTCGTCGACTGGATGGACGGCGAGGACCCGTACGCCGCGGCCGCGACGCTCATCGCGCCGGGGCGCTATGCGATGTCGGACTCCGCGTGGGCGATGCACCTCCTCGGCCTCCAGGATCGGCTCGCGACCACGTCGTACGTGTCGATGACGACCGCGCTGCCGATGCTCCGAGCCGTGAAGGACGACGACGAACTCGAACGGCTCGCCGCAGCCGCTGCGGCCGCCGACGCGGCGTACGGCGAGATCCTCGACGTGCGGTTCGCAGGCCGGACCGAGGCGGAGGTCGCCGCGGACCTCGCGGCTTCGCTCATCGCGCACGGGCACTCGCAGGTCGACTTCACGGTCGTCGGCTCGGGGCCGAACGGCGCGAATCCCCATCACGAGCAGGGCGATCGCGTGATCGAGGACGGCGACATGGTCGTGCTCGACTTCGGCGGGCTGAAGCACGGATACGGCTCCGACACGACCCGCACGGTCCACGTCGGCGAGCCGACCGACGAGGAGCGGGCGGTGCACGAGTTGGTGGTCCGCGCCCAGCAGGCGGGGTTCGAAGCGGTACGGCCCGGCGTGCCGTGCCAGGAGATCGACCGCGTCGCGCGCGCGGTGATCGCGGAGGCCGGGTACGGCGAGTACTTCATCCATCGCGTCGGCCACGGCATCGGGCTCACGACCCACGAGCCGCCGTACATGGTGGAGGGCGAGGCGACGCCGCTCGAACCCGGCATGTGCTTCTCGATCGAGCCGGGCGTCTACCTGCCGGGCCGCTTCGGCGTGCGCATCGAGGACATCGTCACCGTCACCGCCGACGGCGGGCGCCGCCTGAACACCACGCCGCAGGCGATGGCCATCGTGCACTGAAGGCGATCGGGCCGCCCCGTCGCGCGGCCCTCAGTCGGCGCTCCGCGCCCGGTACGCGCGGGTCGCCATGCGGTTGCCGCAGCGCGTGCTGCAGTAGCGCTTCGACGCGTTCTTCGAGAGGTCGACGAACACGCCCGTGCAGTCGTCTGCCTGGCAGCGCGCGAGTCGATCGATGCCGTCGGCGCGGATCACGTCGACGAGCGCCATCGCGGCCTCGACGAGCATGCGCTCCGCGAGCGGCCGGTCCTGCGAGACGGCGTGGATGTGCCAGTCGAGCGCGTCGTGCCGTACGAGGCGCGGGATCGCGTGGGCCTCCTCGAGGATGGCGTTCACGGCGCCCGCCATCGGGTCGCGCTCGAGGGTCCAGACCTCGCGCAGCCGCTCGCGGACGGCGCGCACCTCCTCGAGCTCCCGACGGTCGCCGTCCCGTCGTCCGGAGAACCCCCACACGTCGAGCAGGCCGGCGAGCTGACCCGTCGTGGCGAGCTCGTCGTCGCCGGATTCGGACGCGCCGGGCACGGTGTCGGCGACCGCGGCCATGAACCCGAGGGCCGCGACCGTGTCATCGGTGAAAATCATTTGACTCCTGACATCCGCTCGACTACTGTCACGAGCATAACGGCGTTCGGTCCTCACAGGGCCGACCGCGTGCGGACTGTGGAGGAGGCGGCCGTGCGTGCATCACGGGGGATCGTCGGCATCGCGCTCGGGCTCGCTGCCGGGTTGGCGTTCGGCGCAGGCGGGGTGTTCGTGAAGCCCCTGCTCGAGGCGGGCTGGTCTCCGGGTGCGGCGGTGCTCGCGCGCATCTCGATCGCGGCGGCGATCCTCGTCGTCCCCGCCCTCATCGCCCTGCGATTCGACCTCAGGCCGCTCTGGCGCGCCCGCTGGACCGTGCTGCTGTACGGCGTCGTGGCCGTCGCGGGCGTCCAGTTCGCGTTCTACGCCTCCCTCGAGCGCATCCCGGTGTCGATGACCCTGCTCATCGAGTACCTCGCGCCGATCGCGCTCGTCCTCTTCGCCTGGGTGACCACGAGGCGGATGCCGCAACTCATCGTGCTCGGCGGCTCGGCCCTCGCGCTCGTCGGCCTCTGGCTCGTGATCGGGCCCGGCGGAGGCGACCTCGATCCGCTGGGCCTCGTGTTCGCCGCGATCGCGATGATCGGCGTCTGCGTCTACTACGCGATCGGGGAGCGCGCGACCGAGCACCTGCCGCCCGTCGCGCTCATCGCCGCCGGGTTCGTGGTCGGTGCGGTCGCGCTCGGCGTCGCGGGGCTGCTCGGCCTCATGCCGATGCAGGCGGCGCTCGTCGACGTCGACTTCCTCGGCGGTACCGCGCCGTGGTGGGTCCCGCTCCTCACGGTCGGTGCGGTCTCCACGGCCTTCGCCTACTCGGCGGGCATCGCCGCCATCCGCCTGCTGGGCTCGCGCGTGTCCTCCTTCCTCGGGCTCTCCGAGGTGATCTTCGCCGGCATCGTCGGCTGGGCGCTCCTCGGCGAGGCGCTCGGGCCGCTGCAGATGCTCGGCGGCGCGCTGATCCTGGGCGGCATCGTGCTCGTCAAGCTCGAGCGCACGCCGCGGGACGCGGCCACGCTGGTCGCCGACCCGGACGTGCTCCCGGTTCCGGCCGACGCGTCGATCGATCCGCCCGTCGGGCCCTCCGCGGACTCGCGTGCGGGGCTGCCGACGGGCCCGATCTCGACCTCGGCGTAGGCTCGGGCCATGCGATTCGGCCTCGTCATCCTGCCCCAGTACGACTGGCCGGAGGCGGCGCGGCGCTGGCGGCAGGCCGAGGAGCTCGGCTTCGACCACGCCTGGACCTACGACCACCTCTCCTGGCGAGGGCTGGCGGGGGAGCGGTGGCATGCGACGGTGCCCACCCTCACGGCCGCCGCGATGGTCACCGAGCGGATCCGGCTCGGCACGTTCGTCGCGAGCCCCAACTACCGGCACCCCGTGCCGTTCGCGAAGGACGTCGCGACGCTCGACCAGGTCTCCGGCGGACGCCTGATCCTCGGCCTCGGCTCCGGCGGCACCGGGTTCGATGCCTACGTCCTCGGGCAGTCCGAGCTCTCGGCCCGCGACCGGTTCGACCGGTTCCGCGAGTTCACCGAGGCGCTCGACGTGCTGCTGCGATTCGAGCGTGGTTCCGGAACGGGCATCTCGTACTCGGGCGACCACTTCTCCGCGGTCGCCGCGCGGATGGTCGGCGAGCCCTCTCAGCAACCGCGCATGCCGTTCCTCATGGCCGCGAACGGCCCGCGCGCGATGCGACTCGCCGCACGATACGGCTCGGGCTGGGTGACCACCGGGGGCGACCTCGAGACGGATGCCGCGTGGTGGGCGCAGCTCGCCGGTCGCGTCGCGCGGCTCGAGGACGCCCTGGCGGTCGAGGATCGGGCATCCGACGAGTTCGACCGGGTGCTCTCGCTCGACAGCGACGCGCGGTACTCCATGGCGAGCGTCGCGGCGTTCGAGGACGCCGTCGGGCGCGCTCGCGAACTGGGCTTCACCGACGTGGTGTCGCACCGACCGCGCGAGCACGGTCTGTACGCGGGCAGTGAGGCGGTGCTCGAGGAGATCGGGGCGAGGCTGCCGGCGCTCAGGTGAGCCGCCTCGGGGCCCCGCGTCTGCGCGCCCGGTAGCCTGTCGGGGTGCCCGCGCCCCGCTTCGTCTCCCCGCTCCGCTGGGAGCCCCTGCCGTACCTCGTCCTCGTGGCGCTACTGCTGCTCACCGGCGTCATCCGGCCGGACAGCGGCGGATGGCTCGTCGCCCTCGTGGTCGCGATCGCACTGACCGCCGCGTGGGGCGTCGTCGCGTTCGTCCGCGAGCGACGGATGCGCAATCCCGATCCCATGGGCGACCTCACGAGCCTCGACGGCATCGAGGTCGTCGACGCCGCGCCGGTCGCCGCCGACGTGCGGACGGTCGTCCCCGTCGTCGACGTCCACCGGCACCAGCCGGCCATCGACCTCGCCCGCCTGCACGGCGGCGAGACGCAGCGGGCGATCCTGGTGCCGCGGGCGCGCCGCTGGCTCTCGCCGCGGTACCGCATCGGCGTCCAGCTGGTCGGCGGCGACCGACCGCGCCATGCGGGCTTCCTCGGCGACGCCGCCGACGCGGGCTGGCGCGACGTGCTCGACGCGTTGCGGGTCGAGCACGGCCGCTACGCCAGCGTGCCGGCGCTCATCGAGGGCACCGGCCGGCCGTATCGGGTCGACCTCGATCTCAGCGGACTCGGGGCGATCACGGGCAACGGCGGTGGGGCACCCGAGGACGACCGATCCTGAGGAATCGTCGATGGCTTAGTCGGAGGTCTCCGCGAAGTCAAGACTGTTACCTCCCGCGTCCGGGCACGTAGTCTCTCGCGGGAGGGGCGTCGACGAGGACGCCCTCCGAATAGGAGAGACGATGTATCGAACTACGAGGCTTTCCCGCCGCGCCGCCGTGCTCGCGACCAGCACAGCGGCGGTCGCGGCGTTGGCGCTGGTTCCCGCCGGCGCCGCACTGGGGGCTCCGGCCGCCAAGGGTTGCGAGAACCGGAACAATACGACGATCTCGAGCCTGCTCGCGTGCGTCGACGCCGACGGTGCAATGGAGCACCTGCAGGAGTTGCAGGACATCGCGGATGCCAACGGCGGCAACCGCGCAGCGGGCACCGAGGGCTACGAGGACAGCGTCGAGTACGTGGTCGAGACGCTCGAGGCCGCCGGCTGGGACGTGTCGATCGACGACTTCGACTTCACGTACGTCGGTCCGGCGGAGCTGCAGCAGATCAGCCCGTTCAGTGCCGTGTACGAGACCGGTGCGTACACCGGCAGCGGCGCCGGCGACGTCACGGCGACGGTGTCGCCGGTCGACCTGCAGCTCGGTCTCGGCAACACGAGCTCGAGCGGCTGCGAGGCGGCCGACTTCGCCGGCTTCCAGGCCGGCAACATCGCGCTGATCCAGCGCGGCGCGTGCAGCTTCGCGATCAAGGCGCTGAATGCCGAGGCTGCAGGCGCGTCTGGCGTGATCATCTTCAACCAGGGCAACACGACGGGCGACGACCGCCAGGGCCTCATCGTCGGTACGCTCGGCGGCTCGGACGTGGTCGGAATCCCGGTCGTCGGCGCCAGCTACGAGCAGGGCCTCGCCCTCGCCGAACCCGGGTCGAGCGCCCGAGTCGCGGTACCGGCGCCCGAGCTGCGCCCGCAGAAGAACATCATCGCGGAGAAGACCGGCCTGAACGACGACAACGTCGTGATGGCCGGTGCGCACCTCGACTCGGTCCAGCGCGGCCCGGGCATCAACGACAACGGCAGCGGCTCGGCGTCGCTGCTCGAGCTCGCGCAGAACCTCTCCAAGCTCGAGCCGCAGAACACCATCCGGCTCGCGTGGTGGGGCGCCGAGGAGGCGGGACTGCTCGGCTCCGAAGCGTACGTCGCCGGGCTCAGCCAGGAGGAGCAGGACCGCATCGCGCTGTACCTGAACTTCGACATGGTCGCCTCGCCCAACTACATCTTCATGGTGTACGACGGTGACGAGTCCGGTTGGCTCGCGCCCGCGGGCGTGCCGATCCCCGACGGCTCGATCGCCATCGAGAAGCTCTTCGAGAGCTACTACACGTCGGTCGGCGAGCCGTACGACGACGCGCAGTTCAGCGGTCGCAGCGACTACGACGCCTTCATCCGCGTCGGCATCCCTGCCGGTGGCCTCTTCACGGGCGCCGAGGTCGTCAAGACCGAGGAGCAGGCGTCCATCTGGGGCGGCACCGCCGGTGCGTCGTACGACCCGTGCTACCACCAGGCCTGCGACACGATCGACAACGTGAACGAGCACGCGCTCGACGTCAACATCGATGCGATCGCCACCGCGGTGCTCGCGTACTCGTACTCGACCGAGTCGGTGAACGGCGTGAAGGGCGTGAAGGTGCCCGGCGGCCTCAAGCTGCCCGCACCCGCCGGACCCGAGGGCACGATCGGCGGCAACGCCGGTGGCCTCGACCCCGACCTCGTGGGCGGACACGACCACGAGCACGGACCGACCGAGACCGAGTAGTCCTCCTCGATCCGATCAGCGGGGCCCGTCGCGACGCGACGGGCCCCGCGTCCGTGGGCGAAACTGGGGCGGTGCAGACGATCCTCAAGCGACGGGACGACGCCCCCGACGGGTTCTTCGAGGCCGAGGCGGCCGGGCTCGCGTGGCTCGCGGCGGCTCGCGGCGCTCGAGTCGCCGGCGTCTCGGCCGTCGGACCCGGATGGATCGAGCTCGAGCGCATCGACGAGGTGCGACCCTCCCACGGCGCGGCCGCCGCGTTCGGCGCGGCCCTCGCACGCACCCACGACGCCGGTGCCGGGTCGTTCGGGGCCCGCCCCGCCGGATGGCACGGCTCGCTGTTCATCGGGCGCCGCTCGATGCCCGCTGCCGCCGAGGCCTCCTGGGGGACCTTCTACGCGCGCGACCGCGTGCTGCCGTTCGTGCCGGTCGCCGAGGACGCCGGGAACCTGACGGCCGCAGAGGCCGCGCTCGTCCGGCGGGCGTGCGACGCCGTTGCGGCGGGCGCGTTCGACGACGGCGAGCCGCCCGCGCGCCTGCACGGCGACCTCTGGAACGGCAACGTGCTGTGGTCGGCCGACGGCGTCGTCCTCATCGACCCGGCCGCGCACGGCGGTCATCGCGAGACCGACCTCGCGATGCTCGCGCTCTTCGGGTGCCCGTTCCTCGACGAGGTCCTCGCGGCGTACGACGGGGTCGCTCCGCTGCGGCACGGATGGCGGGAGCGCATCCCGCTGCACCAGCTGCATCCGCTCGCCGTCCACGCCGCCGGGCACGGCCGCGCCTACGGGATCGCGCTCGCGGAAGCGGCGCAGGCCGTGCTCGACCTGGCCGGATGACGTCGGGAATACTTCGACCGGGTCATCCGTTCTGGTCAATTGCATGCAAAAGCATGGAACGAGAGAAGGAGCCCAGGAGGGCGACATGCAGTTCGGAATCTTCACCGTCAGCGACATCACGCAGGACCCCACGACCGGCCGCACCCCGAGCGAGGCCGAGCGGATCCAGGCGACGCTGACCATCGCCAAGCACGCGGAGGAGGTCGGTCTCGACGTCTTCGCGCTCGGTGAGCACCACAACCCGCCGTTCTGGTCGTCCTCGCCCACCACGACGCTCGCCTACATCGCCGGGCAGACCAGCACGCTGCAGCTCTCGACGGCGACCACGCTCATCACCACCAACGACCCGGTGAAGCTGGCCGAGGACTACGCGATGCTCCAGCACGTGTCGAACGGTCGGGCCGACCTGATGCTCGGCCGCGGCAACACCGGCCCGGTCTACCCCTGGTTCGGCAAGGACATCCGCCAGGGCCTGCCCATCGCGATCGAGAGCTACGAGCTCCTCCACCGCCTCTGGCGCGAGGACGTCGTCGACTGGGAGGGCAAGTTCCGCACGCCCCTCCAGGGCTTCACGGCGACGCCGCGTCCGCTCGACGGGGTGCCTCCCTTCGTCTGGCACGGCTCGATCCGCACGCCCGAGGTCGCCGAGCAGGCCGCCTTCTACGGCGACGGGTTCTTCGCGAACCACATCTTCTGGCCGGCGTCCCACACGCAGCGCATGATCGCGCTCTACCGCCAGCGCTACGAGCACCACGGCCACGGCACCGCCGCGCAGGCGATCGTGGGCCTCGGCGGCCAGGTGTTCATGCGCAGGAACTCGCAGGACGCCGTGAACGAGTTCCGCCCGTACTTCGACAACGCGCCGGTGTACGGCCACGGCCCGAGCATGGAGGAGTTCACGCAGCAGACCCCGCTGACGGTCGGCAGCCCGCAGGAGGTCATCGACCGCACCCTCGGCTTCCGCGACTACGTCGGCGACTACCAGCGCCAGATGTGGCTGATCGACCACGCCGGCCTGCCGCTGAAGACCGTGCTCGAGCAGCTCGACCTGCTCGGCGAGGAGGTCGTGCCGGTGCTCCGCCGCGAGTTCGCGAAGGACCGGCCGGCCGACGTGCCCGACGCGCCCACCCACGCCTCGCTCGTGCAGGCGAAGTACGGGGACGGCGCACCGCGCCAGGCGACCCCCAACGCCAACCGCGGAGACAACCTCACGCTCGGCTCGCCGTACCAGGACGGACCGGCCCCGGTGGCAGTCGGCGGTTCGGCCTTCGGCCCGGCCGCGACCCGGACGGCAGGTGCACGATGACCACCAGGAAGATCGTCGTCGTCTCGGCGGGGCTCTCCACCCCGAGCTCCAGCCGCCAGCTCGCCGATCGGCTCCTCGCCGACAGCGCCGGCCTCCTGCAGGAGCGCGGCGTCGTGGTCGAGGCGAAGGTGTTCGAGCTGCGCGACCTCGCGCACGACATCACGAACCACCTGCTCATGGGCTTCGCCCCGCCCAAGCTCGAGGAGGCGCTCGACGCGGTCGCCTCGGCCGACGGCCTCATCGTCGTCACGCCGATCTTCACGACGAGCTACGCCGGGCTGTTCAAGTCGTTCATCGACGTGATCGACCCCCAGGCGCTGACCGACCTGCCGGTGCTCATCGGCGCCACGGGCGGCACCCCGCGCCACTCGCTCGCGATCGACTACTCGATCCGCCCGCTGTTCACCTACCTGCACGCGATCCCCGCGACGACCGGCGTCTTCGCCGCGACGGGCGACTGGGGCGGCGGCGGCGACGGCGTCCGTTCGCTGCCCGACCGCATCTTCCGCGGCGCGACCGAGTTCGCCGACCTCGTCGAGCGGACCGACCGCAGCGAGATGGTGAGCGACCCGTTCGCACTCGATCGCCCGATGGGGCACCTGCTGGGCGGGCTCGCGGGCGAGTAGGGGCAAGCGCTCCAGGCGAGCGGATGCCGCGGCCGGACCTGTTCCGGACGCGGCATCCGCTTCGTCGTGCGCGCAAGGTTCATCGGCCGCGACGCACGGAGACGAGGCGGATCGCGGCGTCGACCGCGAGTCCGAGCACGGTCGCCGCAGCGACGGAGACACCGATCGCGACCAGCGGCCGGTCGCCGAGCACGGCGCCGACGTCGGCGAACTCGAGCGGGCCCCATCCAGGGGGGGCGAACCCGCCGCGCGACGCGGGCGATCGGCGGCAGGTATGCTCGCTTCCGCGTGCCCGGGCCCGACCGCGCCGCAGATCGACGGAGACCCTGTGCGCCCTCGCCGCCCCCGCCTGCCGACCGCGCTCGCCGCGGCTCTCGCCATCGTCCTCGCACAGCCCGTGCTCGCGCCGGCGCACGCGGGGGAGCCGGAGCTCGGCCTCGTGCAGGGCACCGTCGCCGGGCCTGACGGGCAGCCGCTCCCGGAGGGACAGTACGCGACGGTGTCGGTCAAGACCGCCTCGTTCGCCAACACCGGCGGTCTGGCCGTCGGGAGCACCCGGAGCGACGGCGCGGGTGCGTTCTCGTTCCAACTTCCGCCGGGCGAGTACCACCTCAGCTTCACCCACTACGGTTCGGACGACCTGCTCAACGAGTGGTGGGGGGGCTCGCACCGCCGAAGCGGGTCCGAGCTGGTCGTCGTCGAACCTGGCGGCACGGTGACAACGGACGTGCGGTTCGACCGCGGAGTCGATCTCCACGGCACGATCACCGGTGTCGACGGCCCCGTCGGTGCTGCGTACATCTACATGGACGACTACATCGAGTGCTGCAACAATGCGCTGAACATCCCGCACGTGACGGTCTCGCCGGATGGAACGTGGCGCGCGCTCTCGGTCGCCCCGGGCGAGTACGGCATGCGGTTCTCCGCGGGTCCGAAGTGGAGGTCCGAGAACCACAACGGTCTCGCAGCGGGCGACCCCGGATACCCGGGGCAGCTGCTGCTGCTCCGCGAAGGTGATTCCGTCGCCCTCGACATCGTGCTGGAGCGAACCACGGCGATCGAGGGTATCGCGCGGGTGCACGCTCCGGAGGGTGAACGACCCTTCCAGGGCGATGTCACCATCTGGAAGGTGGGGAACCCGTACCAGGCAGCCGGGTTCGATCGAGTGCGTGAGGAAGACCGCGGCGCGTGGGAATTTCATGCCGTCGAGCCGGGCGAGTACACCATCGGCTTCGCGCCGACCCTGCTCGACCGCTGGACCATCGGCGGTCGCTGGACCCCCGAAGGCGTCGGGCCGACGGGCGCAGTGATCACGGTCGCCGACGGCGAGGTGCTATCCGGCATCGACGCGCTGCTGCAGACGGGCGGTCGCGTCGGCGGCAGGGTGCTCGTCGAGGAGCCCGGCGTCGGACCGGCGCCGACCGCCGGGCAGGTCACGCTCCTGAGACTCGACGCCGACTCCGGTGCGTACCTCCCGGTCCGCGAATGGCCGTACTCGACGGCGGATGACGGAACCTTCGACGTCGGACCCGTCCCCCCGGGCGAGTATGCGGTGCACTTCACCGTCGATCGCGACGAGATCGGCGACGAGTACTGGCAGGATGCCCGCTACTTCGCCGCGCGCACCGACATCGTGATCCAGGAAGGCATCCGTGCCGAGCTCGGCGACGTCACGCTCGAACCCCGCTACTTCGATGTCGGGCGGCTCGGCGGAGCCGACCGGTTCGCCACGGCCGTCGAGATATCGAAGGCCGCGATCGAGGACGGCGGGCGTGCGCCGGTCGTCTATGTCGCCAACGCCTACAACTTCCCCGACGCGCTCGCCGCGGGCCCCGCGGCGATTCACAAGGGAGGCGTGGTGCTGACGGTTCCCGCCGACCGGATCCCGGCGGTGGTCGCCGCCGAACTGAGACGGATCCGGCCCGAGCGGATCGTCGTGGCGGGGGGAACCGGATCGGTGTCCGACGTCGTGTTCCGGCAGCTCGCGAGCTACGTCGACGAGCCCGACGACCTCGTCCGTCTCGGGGGCCCGACCCGGTACGAGACCGCTCGGATGATCGTGCGCGACGCGTTCGGGGCGTCGGGCGCCGCCTCGGCGTTCCTCGCGACTGGGGGCAACTTCCCCGACGCGCTGGCGGCGGGGCCGGCCGCGGGCGCCCTCGGCGGACCGGTCCTGCTCGTCGACGGTTCGGCGACCTCGGTCGATGCCCAGACGGCCGCACTCGTCGACGACCTCGGCGTCGACGAGCTCTTCATCGCGGGAGGCACCGGTTCGATCAGCCCCGGCATCGAGGCATCCTTCGCGAAGCTCATCGGTGGCGAGGACCGGGTCGTGCGCCTCGCCGGCCCGGATCGCTACTCGACCGCCGCAGCGGTGAACGGGACAGTGTTCGCGAACGCGGAGTTCGCGCTGATCGCCTCTGGTTCTGGCTTTCCCGACGCCCTTGCGGGAGGCCCACTCGCCGGACTGCTCGGAGCGCCGATCCACCTCTCTCCCGGGGCCTGCATCCCATCATCTGCGGCGGCGGGCATCGTGGAAAGCGGCGTGCTCGGCGTCATCCTGCTCGGCGGTCCCGGTGCGCTCGGCGCGACGGTCGAGGCCCTCGAGGTCTGCGGCTGATCAGGCGAGGCGAGCCGACGACGCCGTCGGGGTGGGAGGCAGCACCTCTCACCCCGACGGCGCCCGGTCAGTCGTCGAGCACGAACGTCACCTCGAGGGTGACCGACCACTCGACGACGCTGCCGCCCTCGACCTTGACCTTCTGCTCCTTCACCCAAGCGCCCCTGACGCCGCGGAGCGTCTCGACGGATCGGGCGATGCCGACCGCGACGGCGTCCTCGAAGCTCTTCTCGGAGAAGGCGGTGATGGTGGTGACACGTGCGACCGATGACATGGCGTTCCCCCTCGAACGATCCCGGACGCACCGGAGCGCGCGCCCGGCTCCATCATGCGCCCGCCCGGCGGGCGCCGCGAGGGGTTGACCCGTTCACGACCGGCGCGCGAACGGCATCCGTCGGCTCGGTGAACCCTCGGCGGACGACGTCGTCCCGGTTCGTGTCGCACGCGCCGTCGCACCCATGCTGGCGGCGTGAGAGTCGCACTGCTCGCCGAGTCGTTCCTCCCGCACATGAACGGCGTCACCCACTCCCTGCTGCAGGTGCTCCGCCACCTCGAGCGGCAGGGCCACGAGGCACTCGTCCTCGCTCCCCGCTCCGGCCCCGTCGAGCACGGCCTGCACGGCGCGCGCGCGGAGTTCCTCCGGTCCGTTCCGATGCCCGGCTACCCGGAGGTGCGGGTGACCTTCGCCGGCGCCCGTCGCCTCGCCGCGACGCTCGCCGACTTCGCGCCGGACGTCGTCCACCTCGCCTCGCCGTTCGTGCTGGGATGGCAGGGTGTCCTGGCGGCTGAGCGCATCGGCGCGCCGAGCGTCGCGGTCTACCAGACGGACGTGCCGGCCTACGCCGAGCGGTACCGCTTCCCCGGAGCGGCCCCCGCGCTCGCGAACCACGTCGGTCGCCTCCACCGCCGCGCGACCCTCACGCTCGCGCCCTCCTCAGCGGCGATCGCGCAGCTCGAGGGGTACGGCGTCGAGCGCCTGCGGCGCTGGGCGCGCGGGGTCGACACCGACCGGTTCCGCCCCGAGCGGCGGTCGCGCGAGTGGCGACGACGCTTCGCCGCCGACCGCGAGGTGCTCGTCGGGTACGTGGGCCGGCTCGCTCCGGAGAAGCAGGTCGAGGACCTCCGGGCGCTGTCGGCCGTCGACGGAGTGCGCCTGGTCGTGATCGGCGACGGCCCATCGCGGCCGGCGCTCGAGGCGATGCTCCCGGATGCCGCGTTCACCGGCTTCCTCGGCGGCGACGCACTGGCCGAGGCCATGGCGAGCCTCGACGTGTTCGTCCACCCGGGTGAGAGCGAGACGTTCTGCCAGACCGTCCAGGAGGCGCTCGCGAGCGGTGTGCCGGTCGTCGCCACCGGGCGAGGCGGTCCGCTCGACCTCGTGAGCTCCAGTCGCGACGGATGGCTCTACCGGCCGGGCGACATGGACGAGCTCGCAGCCCGCGTGCGCGACCTGGCGGGCGACGGCGCCAAGCGCCGTGCGTTCGGGCGAGCCGCGCGCGCGGGCGTCGCGGGCCGGAGCTGGTCGGCGCTCGGCGACGAGCTCCTCGGACACTACGAGCACGCGCGTGCACTGCGGCGCGGGGGCGGGCATCCCGGCAGGTCGGTCGGCGTCGCGGCGCCGATGCCGGACCGGGTCCGTTCCGCGCCATCCGTGGCCCCCGCGACGGGTGCGGGCGACGTCGCGCGGGCCTCGAGCGTCGAGGGCGACGAGCGGATGTCGCCGCGCGAACCGAACGGACCCCGGTCCGCTCCGCCGTGGCGGCGGTTCGTCGCCGTCGGCGACTCGGTCACCGAGGGCCTCTGCGACTCGTCGAGGATGGCCGCGGGGGAGTACCGCGGATGGGCGGACCGCCTCGCGATGCTGCTCGCGCAGTCGGGCGACGGCATCGGGTACGGCAATCTCGCGGTCCGCAGCCGGCGCATCGGCGATGCGATCGACGTCCAGTTGCCCCGCGCCCGCGAGCTCGGGGCCGACCTCGTCACGGTGCTCATCGGCGGCAACGACCTCGTCCGCGTCGGTGCCCGGGCCGACATGCTGGCCGACCGCGTGGGCGACGCCGTCGACGGACTCCGGGCCTCCGGATGCGACGTGCTCGTCGTGACGCCGTTCCTTCCCGCGCACGCGCGGCTCGGCACGGTGCGGCTCGCGTTCGAGCGCTTCGCCGATCGGCTCGTCGCGCGGGCCGGCGACGCCGGGGCGATGGTCCTGGATGCCTCGACGCACGCCGGTCTCACGGCCCGCGGAATGTGGGCGGAGGATCGCGTGCACCTCAACCCGTCGGGCCACCGCGCGCTGGCCTACGCGGCGGCCGATGTGTTGGGCGTGCCGGATGCCGCGGCGCTCGCCGGCCTCGACGCCGTGCTGCACGGCGACGCGGACGAGCCCGACGCGCCGCCACTGCCGAACGCCGAATGGCTGCTCCGCCACGCGATGCCCTGGGCCGGCCGACGACTGCTCGGCCGTACGGCGGGCGACGGGCGCGTCGCCAAGCACGACTCGATCGTCCATCTCCGGGGCCGGAGCGACGGGCGCGATCGACGTGGAATCCGCGCGTGATCGGGCCGTGCTGCGGCATCCGTGCGTCCGTCCGCTGGGTCCCGGCTAGGTCGCGACACGCCGGGCTGATAGGCTCGCTGAGGATGCCCGAGCGGCATCCGCTCAATTCAACATGAGCTTGCGCCCGCATCGGGCGCACTGGAGCAGGCCGGCAGGAAGCTGGTCCCCTGTGGTGGCTTACCAATCGAGAGCTTGGTGGACTTCTACTGGTGGCCAGCGCTGGCGGCATCACGCGATGTCCTGAGATCTGCCTGTTCCTGCTCCTTGTTCACCTCGCGCGCCACACGGGCGTGCGAGCCGAAACAAAGGAGAGAGACCTCTTGGAAGGTCCTGAGATCACGTTCGCCGAGACGATCATCGACAACGGTCGATTCGGCACCCGCACCGTCCGATTCGAGACGGGGCGCCTCGCCCAGCAGGCGCAGGGCTCCGCGGCGGCATACATCGACGACGAGACCATGCTGCTCTCGGCCACGTCGGTGTCGAAGCAGCCCAAGGAGCACTTCGACTTCTTCCCGCTCACGATCGACGTCGAGGAGCGCATGTACGCCGCGGGTCGGATCCCCGGCTCGTTCTTCCGCCGTGAGGGCCGCCCCTCGACCGAGGCGATCCTCACCTGCCGCCTGATCGACCGCCCGCTGCGTCCCTCGTTCGTCGAGGGCCTCCGCAACGAGGTGCAGGTCGTCGTCACGGTGCTCGCGATCGAGCCCGACGAGCTCTACGACGTGCTCGCCATCAACGCCGCGTCGCTCTCGACGCAGCTGTCCGGCCTGCCGTTCTCCGGCCCGGTCGGCGGCGTGCGCGTCGCGCTCATCGACGGCCAGTGGGTCGCGTTCCCCAAGCACTCGCAGCTCGAGGACGCGGTCTTCAGCATGGTCGTCGCCGGCCGGGTCGTGACCGAGGCCGACGGCTCGCAGGATGTCGCGATCATGATGATCGAGGCCGAGGCCACCGACAACGCGTGGAACCTCATCCAGGCCGGCGCCGTGAAGCCCGACGAGACCGTCATCGCTGAGGGCATCGAGGCGTCCAAGCCGTTCATCAAGCAGCTCGTCGAGGCCCAGCAGTCGGTCGCGAAGACCGCCGCGAAGCCCACCGCCGACTACCCGACGTTCCCGCCGTACCAGAGCGAGACCTACGACGCCGTCGCCGCCCTCGCCTACGACGAGCTGAAGGGCATCTACCAGATCGCCGGCAAGGTCGAGCGCCAGGACGCCGACGACGCACTGAAGGCGCGCGTCAAGGAGGCCATCGCCGCCAAGGTCGAGGCGGGCGAGCTGCCCGAGTCGGCCAACGGTGAGGTGTCGGCCGCCTACAAGTCGGTCACCAAGCTCGTGGTCCGCTCGCGCGTGCTCTCCGAGGGCGTGCGCATCGACGGTCGCGGTCTCGCCGACATCCGCCCGCTCGACGCCGAGGTGCAGGTCATCCCGCGCGTGCACGGTTCCGCGATCTTCCAGCGCGGCGAGACCCAGATCCTGGGCGTCACCACGCTGAACATGCTGAAGCTCGAGCAGCAGATCGACTCGCTGAGCCCGGTCACCAAGAAGCGCTACATGCACAACTACAACTTCCCGCCCTACTCGACGGGTGAGACGGGTCGTGTGGGTTCGCCCAAGCGCCGCGAGATCGGCCACGGCGCGCTCGCCGAGCGTGCGCTCGTGCCCGTGCTGCCGACGCGCGAGGAGTTCCCGTACGCCATCCGCCAGGTCTCCGAGGCGCTCGGCTCGAACGGGTCGACGTCGATGGGCTCGGTCTGCGCCTCGACCCTGTCGCTGCTCAACGCCGGCGTGCCGCTGCGCGCCCCGGTCGCCGGCATCGCGATGGGCCTCATCTCCGACACCGTCGACGGTGAGACCCGCTACGCGGCCCTCACCGACATCCTCGGTGCCGAGGACGCGCTCGGCGACATGGACTTCAAGGTCGCCGGCACGTCGGAGTTCGTCACGGCGATCCAGCTCGACACGAAGCTCGACGGCATCCCCGCCTCGGTGCTCGCGGGTGCGCTGACCCAGGCCAAGGAGGCGCGCACCACGATCCTGCAGGTGCTGAACGCCGCCATCGACGGCCCCGACGAGATGGCGCCCACCGCGCCGCGCGTCATCAGCGTGCAGATCCCGGTCGACAAGATCGGCGAGCTGATCGGCCCGAAGGGCAAGACGATCAACGGCATCCAGGACGACACCGGCGCCGACATCTCGATCGAGGAGGACGGCACCGTCTACATCGGCGCGACCGACGGCCCCTCGGCCGAGGCCGCCCGTGCCGCCGTGAACGCGATCGCCAACCCGACCAACCCCGAGGTCGGCGAGCAGTTCCTCGGCACCGTCGTGAAGATCGCCGCCTTCGGCGCCTTCATCTCGCTGCTGCCCGGCAAGGACGGCCTGCTGCACATCTCCGAGGTGCGCAAGCTCGCCGGCGGCAAGCGCGTCGAGAACGTCGAGGACGTGCTCGGCGTCGGCCAGAAGATCCTCGTCGAGATCACCAAGGTCGACGACCGCGGCAAGCTCTCGCTGGCTCCCGTCATCGCGGAGGAGGCCGACACCGACGGCCGCGCCGCGACCGGCGAGCACGCCGAGGCGCCTGCCGAGGGCGTCGACGCGTAGTCGATCCGCTCGCTCCACCGGATGCCCGTCCCGACCTCGTCGGGGCGGGCATCCGTCGTCCGTCGTCCGGCACCCGTCGTCCGGGCGGCGGCCGCTACCCGCGCGTGTCGGCCGCCGCCGAGACGATGCCGCGCATGACGTTCCAGTAGCCGACGGGCGCGACGCGCGTGACCAGGTCGCTGAGCCGCGAGTCCCGGCCGATGAAGACCCGGGGGCGGCGGCGGACGATGCCGTCGACGATGCGCTCAGCGGCCTGGGCGGGCGTCGTTCGGTAGAGGGCCGCCTGGGCGTCGGCCGCGCGGGCGGCGGCACCGGGCGCGACGGCGGCGGCGACGCGGGCGTGGTGGATGATGCCGGTCTGCACGCCGCCCGGGTAGATCGCCGAGACCGAGACATCCGTCGTCTCGAGCTCGTGGCGGAGCGCGTCGGTGAACCCGCGCACGGCGAATTTCGACGTGACATACGGGACCCGGCCCGCCGGCGCGGCGAGGCCGTACAGGCTCGACACGTTGGCGATGTGCGCGTCGCCGGCGGCGATGAGAGCCGGCAGGAACGCCTTCGTCATCGCGACCGTGCCCCACAGGTTGATGTCGACCACCCAGCGGAACTCCTCGAGCGTGGCCTGCTCGAAGCTGCCGAGCATCGACACGCCCGCGCAGTTGAGGAGGACGCTCGGCGCGCGATCGTGGTCCGCCTCGACCGCGTCGGGCAGCGCGGCGACCGCGGCGAGGTCGGCGAGGTCGATCGCGTGGACGCTGAGGGTCGTCCCGCCGGCGCGCAGCGTGCTCGCGAGCGCCTCCATGGCGGCGGCGTCGCGGTCGACGAGCGCGAGCGCGCACCCTCGAGCCGCGAGCAGTTCGGCCGATGCCCGCCCCATCCCGCTGCCGGCGCCGGTGACGACGGCGAGCCGACCGTCGAGCTGCAGGGGACGTCGGCGGATCATGGCGCTCCTTCGCGGGGTGGATCGGGCAGTACACCCTGACATGCCATCGGCGCTGGACCAAACCCGAGCGGTGCACGCGATACGCGCGCACCGCGCGGGCCGTCCTACATGAGCATCAGGCGCGCCGCGGAGTGGACCCGCGCGTTGGCCTCGGTCGCGTCGCGCGCCGCCGACCGCTCGGCGATGGCCCGCAGCATCCGCTCGCGATCGGTGCGGCGGATGGTGCGCCGGCGACCCCATCTCGCGAGGGCCAGCCCCGCGCGCACGGCCAGGTCGGAGGCCCGGCCGGATGCGGGGGAGACGGTGAGCGTGTTCATGGCTGTTCCGTTCCGTCGGAGTCGGGTGCCTGCCCGCGAACCAGCGGGAAGGCGTTGATGTGGATCTGCACCGGGCGCGATCCGGGCGACGGCGTGCGCTTGTACGCGTCGATGTACCGCTTCAGCACGGCGTCGATGTCGGCCACGAGCCCGTGCAGCTGGTCGGGGGTCAGCTTCAGGTTGATGGTGTCGGATGTCGCGATGTCGAGCCAGTCGCTGCCGAACACCTCCTCGCCCGTGGCGAGGAACTCGCGGAAGTTCTGATCCCGCGAGCGGAACCACTCGTCCTCCACGAGCTTGACCGCGAGCCGTTCGGCGCTGCCCGGAGGGAGGTTTCGCGCGTCGGGGATCGCGATCGACCCCGGCCGGCGCTCCCACCAGCGTTCGCGACCCTTGCCGCGGCCGGTCACCTCCTGCACGAGTCCCGCCTTCGCGAGCTGCCGGAGGTGGTAGCTCGTCGCCCCGCTCGACTCGCCGAGCCGCTCGGCGAGGCCGCTCGCGGTGAACGGGCCGTACGTCGAGAGCTCGTCGTAGATCTGCACCCGCAGCGGATGCGCGAGGCTCTTCAGGCTCTCGGTCGAGAGCACGTGATCGATGCCGGGGTGCCGGGTGCTGCTCGGCTGCGCTTCGATGTCGTCGGTCGGATCGGCCATGATGCAAAGATATCCTTGCAAAGAACTGTTTGCAAGGGTTTCTTTGCATCGCGTGGCGGAGGCGACCCGAGGAAGCTCCGGTGGACTCTTGCCGCCTCGCGTGTGCGGTGCTACAACGGGCGTCAGTCGGCGTCTCGGGGGGCGTCATCCGACGACTCGTCAGGCGTCAGTCGGCGCGCGCATGCGGCCGACGTGCATGGTGGAAGAAGAGATGAACAAGACACTCGTCGGTGCTGCGGTGTGCGCGGTGCTGGTGCTCGGTTCGGCCAATGCGGCGTTCGCGGGCGAGGTCGGCGGTAGCGGGAAGGACACCCAGGGGCCGAGTCACGCGAATTCCGAATGCTCGTTCTCGGGACTCGAGGACGGCTCGGAGGGCGGCACGGCCGGTCCGGGCAACGTCCAGAACTGGGGCCACACCAAGGACAGCCCGTTCGTGCTCGATGCCCCGCGCGGAGCGTCGGACGTGCTCCTCGTGTTCGGCCAGTCGGGGTGCAACGCGAACCTCCACGGGATGAAGTAGGCCCGAGCGCGCCATCGACGACCCGGCGGGACCGGAATCGGTCCGCGCCGGGCCGTCAGGATGGCAGGTCGGGCGGTGTCCGGGCGCGAGGCCGCGGAGCCTCCCGATGTCCGCGTCCCGTCGAGTTCCCGCCGGACGACCCGGTCAGTTCGCGGCGAGGAGCGGCCCGAGCCGATAGGGAATGAGTTCGCCCATCGCGAGCGAGGTCTCCGTCCGCTCCACGCCCTCGATGGCGAGGATCTCCTCGTCGATGCGGAAGAGGTCGTGCGCGTCGCGGCACACGACCCGCACGAGCAGGTCGACCTGCCCCGAGAGTCCGTGCGCCTGGATCACCTCGGGGATCTCGGCCAGTGCGTCCACGACCTCGGACAGCACCTTCTGCCGCGCGTGCACCGCGACGAACGCCTCGAGCGGATAGCCGAGCGGGCTCGGATCGATGCTCCGCTCGAAGGAGAGGAACGCACCGGACGACTCGAGCCGGGCCATCCTCGCCTGCACGGTGTTCCGACTCATCCGCAGTCGCTCGGCGAGGGCGACGACCGTCGCCCGCGGGTCGGCCGCGAGGGCCGTGAGCAGAGCGCGGTCAACGGTGTCGTAGCCGGTCATACCGCCACACGTTAGCACTGGTATCGGACCCGCCACCATGCAACATGCTCAACGCGATCGTCGTTGCTTGAGCCGAATGCCATATCGTCGTACCCTGCGAGTATCCGGCATCGGCGCCGGTGCGAGGCTGCCCACAAGGCGGCCGAGCCGACACGGAGGTTCGACGATGACCCCTACCGACCGAGAGGCGACCGGGCTGCTCACCCGCCCCGACGACCTCGTCCGACTCCTCGACGCGACCGGCGGTCGCCACGCGAACCCCGAGTTCGATCCGTGGGTCGCCGATGTCGACGTCGACGCCCTGATCGGGCTGCACCGCGACATGGTCGTGGTCCGCCGGCTCGACTCCGAGGCCACCGCCCTGCAGCGTCAGGGCGAGCTCGGCCTGTGGCCGCCGCTCGCGGGGCAGGAGGCCGCGCAGATCGGATCCGCCCGGGCCCTGCACGACGACGACTTCGTGTTCTCCAGCTACCGCGAGCACGCCATCGCCTGGCTGCGCGGCGTCCGCCCCGACGAGCTGCTCAGCGTGTGGCGCGGCTCCGCGGCATCCGGCTGGAACCCGTTCGAGAAGCGGATGGCGATCCCGAACATCATCATCGGGGCGCAGTCGCTCCACGCCGTCGGCTGGGCGATGGGCTCGAAGTGGGACGGCTCGAGCGCCGCCTCGATCGCGTACTTCGGCGACGGTGCGACGAGCGAGGGCGACGTGAACGAGGCCCTCGTGTTCGCCTCGAGCTTCGACGCGCCCGTCGTGTTCTTCTGCCAGAACAACGGCTGGGCGATCTCCGAGCCCGTCGGCCTGCAGTCGAAGCAGCCCCTCGCGCGCCGCGCCGACGGGTTCGCCATGCCCGGCATCCGCGTCGACGGCAACGACGTGCTCGCCGTGCTCGCGGTCACTCGCTGGGCGCTCGAACGCGCCCGCCGCGGCGAGGGGCCCGCGTTCATCGAGGCCGTCACCTATCGCATGGGCCCGCACACCACGGCCGACGACCCGAAGCGCTACCGCACCGACGACGACCTCGCCGAGTGGCGCGAGCGCGACCCCATCACGCGGCTGCACGCGTTCCTGGCGGCATCCGGTGCCGACATGGAGGCGGTCGACGCCGACGCGAAGGCCGCGGCCGACCGGGCCGCTGCGGAGCTGCGCGCCGGGCTCACCGCGATCCCCGACCCCGAGCCGATGAGCGTGTTCGACCACGTGTACGCCGAACCGAACAGCCACCTCGAGCGCCAGCGCGAGCGCTATTCGCGCTACCTGGCGATGTTCGACGAGGAGGGGGAGCGATGACCACCATCACCTTCGGCAAGGCCATCAACGAGGGGCTCCGCCGCGCACTCGCCGACGACGACAAGGTCGTGCTCATGGGCGAGGACATCGGCACCCTCGGCGGGGTGTTCCGCATCACCGACGGCCTCAAGGCCGAGTTCGGCGAGCACCGGGTCGTCGACACCCCGCTCTCCGAGGCCGGCATCGTGGGCACCGCGGTGGGCCTGGCGTACCGCGGGTTCCGCCCCGTCCTCGAGATCCAGTTCGACGGATTCGTCTACCCCGCGTTCGACCAGATCGTCGCCCAGGTCGCGAAGCTCCACTACCGCTCTCGCGGGACCGTGCGCATGCCGATGGTGATCCGCATCCCGTTCGGCGGCGGCATCGGCGCCGCCGAGCACCACTCCGAGTCGCCGGAGGCGTACTTCACGCACACCGCCGGCCTCCGCGTCGTCGCTTGCTCGAACCCGGCCGACGCCTACGTGATGATCCAGCAGGCGATCGCGAGCGACGACCCCGTGATCTTCCTCGAGCCGAAGCGCCGCTACCACGTCAAGGGCGAGGTCGACCTCGACGCGAACCTGGCCGACGCCCGCCCCATGGGCGTCGCGACGACGGTCGCCACGGGCGACGACGTCACGCTCGTCACCTACGGCGCCCTCGTGCAGACCGCGAAGGATGCCGCGACCGCCGCCGCGGAGGACGGCGTGTCGATCGAGGTCATCGACCTGCGCTCGCTCGCGCCCGTCGACTACGCGACGATCGAGGCCTCCGTCCGCCGCACCGGTCGCCTCGTCGTCGCCCACGAGGCCGGTGAGCAGGGCGGCTTGGGCGCCGAGATCGCCGCGTCGATCACCGAGCGCTGCTTCGACTACCTCGAGGCCGCGCCCGTCCGCGTCACCGGGCACGACATCCCGTACCCGCCGGCGAAGCTGGAGCAGTACCACCTGCCCGACCTCGACCGGATCCTCGACGGCGTCGACCGCGCCCTCGGTCGGCCGAACTCGCTCTCGGAGGTCGACGCGTGAGCACCATCCGCGACTTCGCACTTCCCGATCTCGGCGAGGGGCTGACCGAGTCCGAGATCGTCGCCTGGCGCGTCCGGGTCGGCGATCACGTCGAACTCAACCAGATCATCGCCGACGTCGAGACCGCCAAGGCCGTCGTCGAGCTGCCGTCGCCGTTCGAGGGGACCGTGACCGCGCTGCACGCCGCCGAGGGCGAGACCGTGAACGTCGGCGAGAAGCTGTTCTCGTGCGATACCGGCGGGCCGGTCGATGCGCCCGCGGCCGCGACGCCGGTCGAGGCGGATGCCGCGTCGGCGTCGGCCGAGGACGCGCACGCCGCCGCGGCCCCTGCCTCGAGCGAGCCCGTCGAGGTGCGTGAACCCACGCTCGTCGGCTACGGCGCGGGCGCCGAGCGCGGCCCGAAGCGCCGGCCGCGCCGGCTCGGCGCGGCCGCGCTCAGGGAGGACCTCGTCCCTGCGCCGCCCGAGCACGACCGCATCGAACCCGACACGGCGACGCATCCGCGGGGCGTGGGCGATGGGGCGGGCCGCGGCGAGCGGCCGCGATCGACCCCGCCCGTGCGCAAGCTCGCACGCGACCTCGGGGTCGACCTCGAGGCGGTCGTCGGCACGGGCGAGCGCGGACTCATCACGCGATCCGACGTCGAGGCCGCGGCATCCGCGACCACGGGCGCGCCGCCGCAGACCGTGTCGCAGCCCACTTCCGTTGCCCGCGATGCTGCGCCGACCGAAACGCGCATCCCGATCAAGGGCGTCCGCAAGCACACCGCGGCCGCGATGGTCCGGAGCGCCTTCACCGCGCCGCACGTGACGGAATTCCTCACGGTCGACGTGACCGCGACCATGGAGCTGCTCGCCGGCATCCGCGCCGACCGCGCCTATGCCGGCCACAAGGTGACGCCGCTCACGGTGGTCGCCAAGGCGCTGTGCATCGCCGCCGGCCGCACGCCCGAGGTGAACTCGCGGTGGGACGAGGAGGCGCAGGAGATCGTGCGCTTCGGCCACGTGAACCTCGGCATCGCCGCGGCGACCGAGCGGGGGCTCGTCGTGCCGAACGTCGCGGGCGCCGAGCGGATGACGCTCATCGAGTTGGCGGATGCGATCGCCTCGCTCGCCGAGACCGCGCGCGCCGGGCGGACCGCGCCGTCCGACCTCACGGGCGGCACGATCTCGATCACGAACATCGGCGTGTTCGGGATCGACGCCGGCACGCCGATCCTGAACCCGGGGGAGGCGGCGATCCTGGCGATGGGCGCCGTGCGCCGCACTCCGTGGGAGCACCGCGGCGAGATCGCGCTCCGCGACGTCATGACGCTCTCGCTCTCGTTCGACCACCGCCTGGTCGACGGCGAGCAGGGCTCGCGGTTCCTGGCCGACATCGGCCGGATCCTCCGCGACCCCGGGCTCGCGCTCACGATGGCCTGAGTCGCACGGGAGGCCTGAGTCGAACGGGAGGCCTGTGTCGCACGGGAGGAACTTCCGGGTCCCGCGCGGACGATGGCCTGTATCGCACGGGAGGAACTTCCGGGTCCCGCACGGCGTGTCGCGGCGCGACACGCCGCGCTGCGGCCGGAAGTTCCTCCCGTTCCCGTTAACGTTCCACTCCCGGTCGCCCGGTTGCGGTTGCCGGTGCCGGCTTCCGGTACCCCCGGTGGCGGCGCGTTCGGCCGGCGGGCACGATGTCCGCATGGACGAACGCAGGCCACTCTCCCGCGCGGATGTCGCGGCCGAACTCGAGCGCACGGGATTCCGACACGATGGCGAACGTCTGTTCGCGGAATTCCGCACGCCGGATTTCGCGGGCGCGGTGCGGCTCCTCGACGCGGTGGCGGTCGAGGCGGATGCGATGAATCACCACCCCGACGTGCGTCTGGGGTGGGGGCGGATCGAATTCGACCTCGTCTCGCACGACGTCGGCGGCGTCACGATGAGGGACGTCGCGCTCGCGCGACGGATCACCGAGATCGCGGCCCGCCAGGGTGCGTCGGCGGGGTGATCCGATGGCAGGAGCGGTGGGTCCGCGTCGGGCGCACCGACGTCAGCCGCGACGTCGCGTCGCCAGGCCGGGAACGCCGGCGACCGCATTCCGCCCGCACGACCAGCGGTGAATTCCCGCGAATGTCAATGGGGCGTCGAATTGTCCACATCTGACCGGAATTCACGCAATTCCAATCGACGCGAATTTATGATCGGAATAGCCCGTTCCCAGAGAATCCAGCGGCCCCACCGCAGAAACGGAAGTGCACAATGGCAAAGCGCGTGGTCGAGACGCTCATCGACGACCTCGACGGCAGCGACGCCGACCGGACCCTGTCGTTCGCGTTCGACGGCGACCAGTACTCGATCGACCTCTCGTCGGCGAACGTCGACAAGCTCGAAGCGGCACTGGCGCCCTACATCGGGGCGGCGCGCAAGACCGCCGGGCGCGGCGGGGCGGCCCGTCGTCGTGGCGGCGCCCCCGCGGGCGGTGACACGAAGGACGCGCGCGAGTGGCTGCGCGCCAACGGGCACCAGGTGTCCGACCGTGGTCGGATCCCCGCACCGCTCATGGAGCTCTACCGCAACCGCTGACCAGGGCGGGGGCCCGTACGCCGTCGCCGGCCGGATCCGACCGGTCGGCGCCTCACCGCAGTTCGAGCACGACCTCGTCGATCTCGGCGCCGCGGGCGTTCGCGTAGCCGCGGTCGCGACCGACCTCGACGAACCCGAGCTTGCCGAGCACGGCGACGGAGGCCGCGTTGTCGGCGGCGGCTCGCGCGCGCACGGGTCGCGGCTGCGTGTCGAGGAACAGCCGCATGGCACGCGTGGCGATACCGCGACCCCACTGCTCGCGGTCGATCCAGTACGTGACCTCGGGCAGGTGCGTCTCGTCGTCGACCCACCGGCCGACGCTGCCGACGATCCGTCCGTCGCAGCGGACGGTGCGCGCGTCGACGTCCTCGCGGGCGAACAGTTTCGCCCAGTGCGCGTCGAACGCCGTGCGATCCGCCGGATCGGAGGCCGTGAAGGCCGCTATGCGGTTCGCCTCGGGATCGAGTTGGATGCGGAACAACTCGTCGAGATCGCCGGCGCGGGTCGCGCGCAGGGTCACGACGTGAGGCTCGACCATGCCATGTCCTCCAGGATGCTGCGAACGACTCTGTCCGCGGGTCGGCGCCCATGGATGCGGGCGCTGTGGGGGGTCGAGTTGATCAGTCCGAAGGCGGCGTGTGCCCGGATGCGCAACTCGGATTCGGCCCGGTCGGGCCTCAGGCGGGCGAGCACGCCCACCCACAGTTCGACGTAGGAGCGCTGCAGGCGCCGGACCTCGTGAGCATCGCCGTCGCCGAGGCTGTCGAGATCGCGGTCCTGCACGCGGATGACGTCGGCGTTCGCGAGCGCGAAGTCGACGTGGAAGCGGATGAGTCCGCGGAGCGCCTCGTCGGGTGCGGCGAGTTCCTCCACGGTGCGACGGCCGCCGTCGAGGAGCCCACGGCTGGCGTCGACGAGGATGGCCGCGAGGACCGCGGCCTTTCCGGGGAAGTGGCGGTAGACCGCGGGCCCCGACACGCCCGCGGCCTGGCCGAGCTCCTCGAGCGTCACGCCCGGGTACCCCCGCTCGGCGAACAGCCGCGCGGCTGCGGCGAGCAGCGCGGCGCGACGGTCGGCCTTGGCTCGACCGCGCTCGGTGAGCGTCTCGGTCAGGGTGCACCTCCCGGGGCATTCGGTGAATGAACACTAACCGAACGGTCGACGGGTGGCAAGCAGGTGGGTCCGCGCGGGTCTCAGCGCGCCGCCGCGGCGGCCGCCTCGCGGACGAGCCGGACCGCCTCGGCGGCGCCACGGTTCCAGGGCGTGCCGTGGCCCGGCAGCACCCACGTGGCATCCGTCGCCGCCAGCCGATCGAGCGAGTCGAGCGCGGTGTCGGGTGCATCCGTGAACGGCGCGGGCTGCGGGCCGCGTCGCCCCGTGAGCACGTGGCGAGTGGTGAGCGCGTCGCCGAGGGCGACCGCGTCGAGCGCGGGGGAGTGGACCGCGATGCTGCCCGGGGAGTGGCCGGGCATCGCGATGATCTCGGGCGAGCCGGGGAGGTCGGCGAGCTGTTCCCCGCCCTCGAGCGTACGGGCGTCGGTGAGGTATTCGGTCTTCGCGCCACCCTTGCCGAGGGCGTAGGCGAAGAAGCGCGCGACGGGCCAGGGGCGGATGCCGCGGCCGAGCTTGGTCGCGGGCTTGTCGCCGCCCTTCGCGCGATCGAGGTCGGCGGCGTGCACGTAGACGGGCACGCCGTGGTCGCGGCGGAGGCGCTCGGCGAAGCCGAGGTGGTCGGTGTCGCCGTGCGTGAGGATGATCGCGCGCACGTCGTCGATCGCGAGGCCGGCGTCGGCGAGCTCGGCCAGCAGGTCGCGGTGGTTGCCGGCGAGGCCGGCGTCGACGATCGTGACGCCGCGGTCGTCGATGAACAGGTAGGACGCGACGATCTCGTTGCCGACACGACGGATTCCGGGTGCGAGTTGCATGATGGCTACGATACATAGCTATGATGGCTAGTGTCAATAGCCATGAGGAGGCGGCCATGCCGGCACCCGCGAAGGTCACGCCCGAAGCGCTCCGCGCCACGGCGCGCGCGATCCTGGAGCGAGAGGGGCAACCTGGCCTCACCATGCAGGCCGTCGCCGCCGAACTCGGCGTGCGCGCGCCCTCGCTCTACAAGCACCTGCGCGACCGAGACGCGCTCGTGCGCCTCGTCGCGGAGGACGTCGCCGCCGAGATCGGCGCGCGCATGGACCGGGTGCTCGCCACCGAGGCGGAAGCGGCCGGCGCGGTGCGCGCGATCGCGGCATCCGCTCGCCGCTACGCGCACGAGCACCCGCACGGCTACGGACTGATCTTCGGGCCCCTGCCCGAATCGGCGAGAGCGCGCGGCTCGGCGATGGAACGGTCGAGCACCGCGATCCTGGAGGCGGCGCGACGGCTCTCGGGCGAGGCGCGCGCGCTCGATTCGGCGCGCACCATCACGGCGTGGATGCACGGGTTCGTCAGCATGGAGATCGCGGGCGCGTTCCGCCTCGGCGGGTCGGTCGACGACGCGTGGGAGTACGGGCTCGACCACCTGGTCCGGGGGCTCGCCGCGCCCGACTGAGGCCGCGGTTGCGAAGTTCGGTGAATGATCGCTAACATGAATCCCGGTTAGCGGGCGTTCACCGAACTGCTCGCGCACACGCCACGACGGAGAGGCGGAACGGGAGCGGATGCACACCATCACGAGCGCGGTCGATGCGGCCTCCGACGCCGCCCGCGCGAACGCCGACGCCCACGCCGCATTGGCCGACGAGCTGCGCGAGAAGCTGCGCGTCGCCGCCCTCGGCGGACCCGAGTCCTCTCGCGACCGCCACGTCGCCCGCGGCAAGCTGCTGCCTCGCGACCGCGTCGAGCGCCTGCTCGACGAGGGCAGCCCGTTCCTCGAGCTCGCCCCGCTCGCCGCCGCCGACCTCTACGACGACGACACCCCGGCCGCGGGCGTGATCGCCGGCGTCGGCCTCGTGCACGGCCGGCCCGTCATGGTCGTCTGCAACGACGCGACGGTCAAGGGCGGCACCTACTACCCGATGACGGTCAAGAAGCACCTCCGCGCGCAGGAGGTCGCCCTCGAGAACCGCCTCCCGTGCATCTACCTCGTCGACTCCGGAGGCGCGTTCCTCCCGAAGCAGGACGAGGTCTTCCCCGACCGCGACCACTTCGGCCGCATCTTCTACAACCAGGCGAACCTCTCCGCCCGGCGCATCCCGCAGATCGCCGCCGTGATGGGCTCGTGCACCGCCGGGGGCGCCTACGTCCCGGCGATGAGCGACGAGACGGTCATCGTGCGCGACCAGGGCACGATCTTCCTCGGCGGGCCGCCCCTCGTGAAGGCCGCGATCGGCGAGGTCGTCACGCCCGAGGAGCTCGGCGGCGGCGAGCTGCACGCGCGCACCTCCGGCGTCACCGACCACCTCGCGGAGGACGACGAGCATGCGCTCGAGCTCGTCCGCGACATCCTCACGACCCTCCCCGCCCTGCCCGAACGGGCCTGGGCCGTGCGCGAGCCGCGCGAGCCCGTCGTCGACCCCGCGACGCTCACGGCGGCCGTGCCCGTCGACGTGCAGCAGCCCTACGACGTGCGCGAGGTCATCGCCCGACTCGTCGACGGCAGCGAGTTCCACGAGTTCAAGAAGGAGTACGGCGACACGCTCGTCACCGGCTTCGCCTGGATCGACGGCCATCCCATCGGCATCGTCGCGAACAACGGCGTGCTCTTCAGCGAGTCGGCCATGAAGGGCGCGCACTTCATCGAGCTGTGCGACCAGCGCGGCGTGCCCCTGGTGTTCCTCCAGAACATCTCGGGGTTCATGGTCGGCCGCGACGCCGAGGCCGGCGGCATCGCCAAGCACGGCGCCAAGATGGTCACCGCCGTTGCCACGACCCGCGTGCCGAAGTTCACGGTCGTGATCGGCGGCTCCTTCGGCGCCGGCAACTACTCGATGTGCGGCCGCGCCTACTCGCCGCGGTTCCTCTGGATGTGGCCGAATGCGCGCATCTCCGTGATGGGCGGCGAGCAGGCGGCATCCGTGCTCTCGACGGTCAAGCGCGACCAGATGGCCGTGCGCGGCGAGGAGTGGTCGTCCGAGGCCGAGGAGGCGTTCAAGTCGCCCGTGCGCGCGCAGTACGAGGCGCAGGGCAGCCCGTACCACTCGACCTCGCGGCTGTGGGACGACGGGGTCATCGAGCCCGGCGACACCCGCACGGTACTCGCCCTCGCCCTCGAGCTCGCCAGCCGCACGCCGCTGCCCGAGCCCCGCTTCGGCCTGTTCAGGATGTGATGGGAATGTTCGAACGTGTCCTCGTCGCCAACCGCGGTGAGATCGCCGTCCGGGTCATCCGGACCCTGAAGCGCCTCGGCATCCGCGCGATCGCGGTCTACTCCGATGCCGACGCCGGAGCGCCCCACGTCGCGCTGGCCGACGAGGCCGCGCGGATCGGCCCCGCCGCGGCGTCCGAGAGCTACCTCGACTCCGCGCGCATCGTGCGCGCCGCGCTCGAGACGGGCGCCCAGGCCGTCCACCCTGGCTACGGCTTCCTCAGCGAGAACGCGGCATTCGGCCGTGCGTGCGCCGAGGCCGGCATCGTGTTCGTGGGGCCAGGAACGCTGGCCCTCGAGGTCATGGGCGACAAGATCCGCGCGAAGCGGCACGTCGAGGCGTCCGGCGTGCCCGTCGTGCCCGGCGTCAGCGAGCCCGAGGCGACGGATGACGAACTGCTCGACGCCGCACCGCACGTCGGGTTCCCGATCCTCGTCAAGCCGTCGGCGGGCGGCGGCGGCAAGGGCATGCAGGTCGCGCGCGACCAGTCCGAGCTCGAGCACGCGCTGCCCGCGGCCCGCCGCGTCGCCCGAGCGGCGTTCGGCGACGACACGCTCCTGCTCGAGCGGTTCGTCGAGCGCCCGCGCCACATCGAGGTGCAGGTGCTCGCCGACGCGCACGGGAACGTGATCCACCTGGGCGAGCGCGAGTGCTCGCTGCAGCGTCGTCACCAGAAGGTCGTCGAGGAGGCGCCGTCGCCGCTGCTCGACGCCGCGACCCGCGAGCGCATCGGCGCGGCGGCGTGCGAGGCGGCCCGCAGCGTCGATTACCTCGGCGCCGGCACCGTCGAGTTCCTGGTCTCGGATGCCGCGCCCGACGAGTTCTTCTTCATCGAGATGAATACGCGCCTGCAGGTCGAGCACCCGGTGACCGAGCTCGTGACGGGCGTCGACCTGGTGGAGCAGCAGCTCCGCATCGCGGCGGGGGAGCCGCTCGCGATCGCGCAGGGCGACGTGCGGATGACCGGCCACGCGATCGAGGCGCGCGTCTACGCCGAGAGCCCCGAGCGCGGCTTCCTGCCGTCGACGGGCGACGTGCTCGCCTGGCGAGTCCCTGCGGGAGAGGGCGTGCGCGTCGACGCCGGCATCCGCGAGGGCCAGCGCATCACCGCCGACTACGACCCGATGATCGCGAAGGTCATCGCGCACGGCGCCGACCGGGCGGAGGCCATCGATCGGCTCGACGCTGCGCTCGCCGACACCGTGCTGCTCGGCGTCGAGACGAACGTCGCGTTCCTCCGGACCCTGCTCGCACACCCCGACGTGCGCGACGGGCACCTCGACACCGGGCTGATCGACCGGCTCCCCGCAGCGGCATCCGCGGCGTCGGCGGGCGCGCCGGGGGCGGCGCATTCCTCGGCCGTCGCCGACCCCTCCGATCCGGCTGCCATGGACGCCCCGGGCTCGTCGCCCGACCCGCTCGGGCAGGTCGCGGACGCCGTGCGAGAGCGCGACGCGCGCGCCGCCGCGGCGGGCGACCACGCCTGGCGCAGCGCCCGGGGCTGGCGAATCGGCTCAGATGCGAGCGTCACGCCGGCGGCCGGAGCGGCCGATCGGCCCTCCGACCTCGACCGGGCCACGGTGGCGACCGCGACCGACGGCACGGTGTGGGTGCACCTCGACGGCCGCACGAGGGCGTTCGCGCGGCCGGATCGCCGCGTCGCGCTCGAGGCGCGCCTCGCCCTGCTGGAGCGCGGCGGCAGCGCCGACCCCGCTCTCCGCGCGCCGATGCCCGGCAGCGTCACGACGATCCTCGTGGGCGACGGCGACTCCGTCGAGCCCGGGCAGGCCGTGCTCGCGATCGAGGCGATGAAGATGGAGCACCGCGTCACCGCGACCGTCGCCGGCGTTGCGCGCCTTCGCGTCGCCGTGGGCGACCAGGTCGCGCGCGACCAGGTCGTCGCTCGCGTCGAGCCCGCGACGGTGCATGCCGAGGCCGGACCCGCGGCATCCGATGACCGACCCCGGGCCGGCGCCCACGACGCCGCCGTCCCGAACGCATCCCACCAGGAATGAGGAGCACCATGCACGACCTGACCGATGAGGAACAGCAGCTCTACGACATGGTCTGCGAGTTCGCCGACACCGTCGTCGCCCCGCAGGCGTACGAGGCCGACCGCACCCACGAGCTGTCGATGGACGTCGTGGCGCAGATGGGCGAGCTCGGACTCTTCGGCCTGCCCTTCCCCGAGGAGGTCGGAGGGCAGGGCGGCGACTACATGGCGCTGTGCCTCGCGATCGAGGCGCTCGCCCGCGTCGACCAGTCGATCGCCATCACCCTCGAGGCCGGCGTGGGCCTCGGGGCCATGCCGATCTACCGTCACGGCACCGACGAGCAGAAGGCGCAGTTCCTGCCCGACCTCGTGGCCGGTCGCGCGCTCGCCGGATTCGGACTCACCGAACCCGAGGCCGGATCCGACGCGGGCGCCACCCGGACGACGGCCGTGCTCGACGGCGACGAATGGGTCGTGAACGGCTCCAAGCAGTTCATCACCAACTCTGGCACCCCGATCACCTCGTTCGTCACGGTCACGGCGGTCACGGGGGAGCGCACGCGCCCCGACGGCTCCACCGCGAAGGAGCTCTCCACGATCATCGTGCCGAACGGCACCCCCGGGTTCACCGTGGGGCCCGGCTACGACAAGTCCGGATGGCGCGCCTCGGACACCCATCCGCTGACCTTCGACGACGTCCGGGTGCCGGCCGCGAACCTGCTCGGCGAGCGCGGGCGCGGCTTCGCGAACTTCCTGCAGGCGCTCGACGAGGGCCGCATCGCCATCGCCGCGCTCGCGACGGGTGCGGCGCAGGGCTGCCTCGACGAGGCCATGGCCTACGCGAAGACCCGCAACGTCTTCGGCGTGCCCATCGCCAGCCACCAGTACATCGCCTTCACCATCGCCGGCATGCAGGCCCGCGTGCACACCGCCCGCCTCGCCTGGCACGACGCGGCGCGGCGCGCCGACGCCGGGCTGCCGTTCAAGAAGGAGGCGGCCATCGCGAAGCTCGTCGCCAGCGACGCGGCCATGCTGAACGCCCGCGACGCGACGCAGATCTTCGGTGGCATGGGCTTCATGAACGAGACGACGGTGGCCCGCCACTACCGTGACTCGAAGATCCTCGAGATCGGCGAGGGCACCAACGAGGTGCAGCTCATGGTCATCGCCCGCGAGCTCGGGCTGGCGGCGTAGGGCGGCTCGGCCGCCGGGGAGGAGGGAGCGTCATGTCGGATGCCGAGATGCGCGAAATCGTGCAGCGCGGGCTCTGGTTCGATGAGTTCGAGGAGGGCGTGCGCTACCTGCACCGACCCGGCCGCACCGTGACCGAGGCCGACAACGTCCTGTTCACGACGCTGACCATGAACCCGCAGCCGCTGCACCTCGACGCCGCGTGGTCGGCCCGCCAGCCGTTCGGCCGCGTCCTGGTCAACTCGCTCTTCACCCTGTCGACCCTCGTCGGCCAGTCGGTGGGACAGCTCACGCAGGGCACGCTCGTCGCCAACCTCGGCTTCGGTGCGGTCGCCTTCCCGAACCCCGTGTTCGTGGGCGACACCCTGTACGGCGAGAGCGTCGTGGAGTCGAAGCGGCGGTCGTCGTCGCGGCCCGGCGAGGGCATCGTGGTGCTCGGGCACACCGCGCGCAACCAGGACGGCGAGGTGGTCGCCACGGCGTCGCGCACCATGCTCGTCTGGACCCGCGAGGCGGGCGAACGGGCCTCGCGCGGCCACGACGAGGTGAGCGGATGACGCACCCGCCGTTCCCGTTCGGGCCCGCGCTGCTGTTCTGTCCTGCGGACCGGCCCGACCGGTACGCCAAGGCGGCCGAGCGTGCCGACGCGGTGATCCTCGACCTCGAGGACGCCGTGGCCGAGTCGGGGAAGTCGGCGGCGCGCGAGTCGCTCGTGGCCAACCCGATCGATCCCGCGCGCGTCATCGTGCGGGTGAACCCGGCGTCCACCCCGCACCTCGCCGACGACCTCGCCGCGGTGCGGCGCACCGGCTACCGCACGCTCATGCTCGCCAAGTGCGAGGGCACGGCCGATCTCGTGGCCCTCGAGGACTTCGACGTGATCGCGCTGTGCGAGACCGCGCGCGGCGTGCTCGCCGCGGCCGACATCGCGTCGGTGCCGATCGTCTCCGCGCTCATGTGGGGCGCGGAGGACCTCGTCGCCTCGCTCGGCGGCGACTCGAGCCGTCACCCCGACGGCCGATACCGCGACGTCGCGCGGCACGCCAGGTCCCAGGTGCTGCTCGCGGCCGGTGCGCACGGCGTGGCGGCGATCGATGCGGTCCACCTCGACCTCGCCGACGCGGACGGCCTCCGCGCTGAGGCAGAGGATGCGAGCGCACTCGGCTTCGCCGCCACGGCCTGCGTGCACCCGGGCCAGGTCGAGGTCGTCCGGGCCGCGTACGCGCCGAGCGCCGGGAAACTGGAGTGGGCGCGCGCTATGCTCGCCGAGGCCGGCGGCCGCGAGGGCGACGGCGTGTTCGCCTTCCGCGGGCAGATGGTCGACGCACCACTCCTGCGGCAGGCCGAGGCGGTCGTGCGGCGGGATCGTTCCCGGGGCGGGTTCGAAGAAGGGACTGGAGCCTGATGAAGATCATCGTCCTCGTGAAGGAGGTCCCCGACACGTACGGCGAGCGCAAGCTCGACCTCGAGACGGGGCTCGCCGATCGCGCCGCGAGTGAGGCGGTGCTCGACGAGATCGGCGAGCGCGCGCTCGAGGTGGCGCTCGCCCACGCCGACGCGCACGCCGGCACCGAGGTGATCGTCATGTCGATGGCGCCGGAGAGCGCCGCGACGACCATCCGCAAGGGCCTGGCGATGGGCGCCGGCTCGGCCGTGCACATCGCCGATCCGGGCCTGGCCGGCGCAGACCTCGGCCTCACCGCGCGCACCCTCGCCGCGGCGATCCGCCGCACCGGGTTCGACCTCGTCATCACGGGGAACCTCTCGACCGACGGCAGCGGCGGCGTGATGCCCGCCATGCTCGCGGAGTTGCTCGAGGTGCCGAACGCGACGGCGCTCACCTCCGTGGAACTCGCCGACGACTCGGTCTCCGGGACCCGCACCGTCGACGGTGGCACCATGCGCGTACGCGCGCCGCTGCCCGCGGTCATCTCGATCACCGAGGCGCTGCCCGACGCCCGCTTCCCGAACTTCAAGGGCATCATGGCGGCGAAGAAGAAGCCGTTCGAGACGCTGACGGCCTCCGACCTGGGCGTCGAGCCCGAGGACCTCTCGGTCCCCGTGTCGATCATGACCGCCGTCGCCGAGAAGCCGCCGCGCACCGCGGGGACGAAGATCACGGACGAGGGCGACGGGGGCACTCGCATCGCGGAGTTCCTGATCGAGAACCGGCTGGTCTGAGAGGACGATGATGACCGACTATCCCACCGATGCCGTCCTCGTCGTGCTCGAGACGAGCCCGAACGGAGAGCTCGCAGGCAGCGCCGCCGGCCTCCTGGCCGCCGCCTCCGGGATCGGCACGCCCGTCGGCCTCGCCGTCACGGTGCCGGGTGCAGCGCAGGCGCTCGCCGAGCAGGCGGCCGCCCTCGGGGCCGAGCGGGTGCTGGCCGTCGAGAGCCCCTCGGCGCAGTCCGAGCTCACGATCCCGCAGGTCGACGCGCTCGCGGCGGCAGCAGCGAGCGTCGCGCCCGCCGCCGTGCTCATCTCGAACTCGATCGAGGGCCGTGACGTCGCCGGCCGATTCGCGGCCCGCACGGGCGCCGCCATCGCCGTGGACGCGATCGGCGTGTCCCGCGACGACGAGGGCGTCCTCGCCCGTCACTCCGTGTACGGGGCCGCCTACACCGTGGATTCCGCGGCGACGTTCGGCCCCCTCGTCGTCACGGTTCGCCAGGGCGCCGTCGATGCTCGCGCCGACGCCCGGCCGGTCGTCCTCGAACCGTTCGACGTCCCGGCATCCGGGGCGGCGTCCGCCGTCATCGAGTCGGTCGAGGCCGTGACCGAGACCTCGAGCCGCCCCGAGCTCCGAGGCGCGAAGCGCGTCGTCTCCGGGGGTCGCGGCCTGGGCTCCGCCGAGAAGTTCGCACTCGTCGAGGAACTCGCCGACGCGCTCGGCGCCGCCGTCGGCGCGTCGCGTGCGGCGGTCGACGCCGGCTACATCCCGGCCAGCCACCAGGTCGGGCAGACCGGCGTCGCGGTGTCTCCGCAGCTGTACATCGCCCTCGGCATCTCGGGCGCGATCCAGCACCGCGCCGGCATGCAGACGGCCAAGAACATCGTCGCCGTCAACAAGGATCCCGACGCGCCGATCTTCGACGTCGCCGACTTCGGCGTCGTCGGCGACGTCTTCACCGTCGTCCCACAGCTGATCAGCGCCCTCGCCGAGCGGAAGCGGTGACCCGTGGCCGCTGCAGCGAACCTGCGCAGGGGGCTGCCTCGTCGCCGCGGCGGTGAACCCTGGCCTCCCGCCGGCGAGGTGACGGGCGGCCACGCCCACCTGCCCGTCGGCGCTCCGGCCGCGTCTTCGGAGTCCGCGGCGACGATCAGCGCGACACCCGTGGAATCGGCGGCAGCGGCGCCCTCCGGCCCGACGCCGGCAGCGTCGGCAGCGCCGGCCGCCGGTGTCGCACCGGGTGCCGGTCCGGCCACCGCGCCGTCGACGGTGCGGCTCCGCAGCGGCCTTCCGCGCGTGCGCGGCGGCCGGCCGTGGCCCGATGCCGGTGACATTCGCGGTGCAGCGCAGTCCGGCGCGACGGATGCCGACGCCACGGCCCCTCGACCCGCATCGGCAGAACCCGTCGTCGCCGCCGAGCAGGCCGCCGCCGAAGCGGTGCCGGTCCACGCGGCCGCCGTCGAACCCGTCGGGGTCGCCGAGCCCGGCGCCATGCCGACGTCGGCGACCGGTTCCGTCCCCGCCGCTCCGTCGAGCGGCGCCGCTCTGCGCCGCGGGCTTCCCCGGGTCGCCGGCGGAGACCCCTGGCCGCCGGTCACCATCGCCCCTACCACGGCCGCACCCGTGCCGGTCGCGACGCCGGAGCGCGTCGTGGCCGAGCCCGAGCGGGCCGCCGCGTCGGTGCCGCCGGCGCCCGTTGCGGTGTCGGTCCCGGCCGACTCCGGCGCTCCGCGGTCGGCGGCACCATCCGCACCGGCCGCCGCGGTCGAAACCCCGGCTCAGCCCACGGCGAGATCCGAGGTGGCGGCACCCGACGCGGCGGCCCCCGACCGTGCGTCACCGCCCGCACCGCCCACCCTGGCGGCAGCGCCGGCGTCGAGCGCCTCGTCGCAGGCGGGCCCGAAGCGGTACGGCGCCCTGACGCCGAAGCAGTGGGTCGGGGCATCCGTCGTCGGCGTCCTCGCGATCATCGGCGCCGCGACCATCGTCGTTCAGCTCACGAGGTGGTTCCTCGGGCTGGAGTCCATGCAGGACTTCCTCGCGACGTATCCCGGCGAGACCCCGCTGCCCGAGGGCGCGCCCATCGGGTTCCCGGCGTGGCTCGGCTGGCAGCACTTCTTCAACGTCTTCCTCATCGTGCTCATCATCCGTTCGGGCCTGCAGGTGCGAACCGAGCGGCGACCACCGGCGTCCTGGACGCCGCGCTGGGCCAAGGACGGCCAGGGGCGGATCAGCCTCACCCTGTGGTTCCACCAGTCGCTCGACATCCTGTGGCTGGTGAACGGACTCGTCTTTGTCGTGCTCCTGTTCGCGACGGGCCAGTGGATGCGCGTCGTGCCGACCAGCTGGGAGGTCGTCCCGAACGCGATCTCGGCCGGTCTGCAGTACCTCTCGCTGGACTGGCCGCTCGAGGACGGCTGGGTCAACTACAACAGCCTCCAGGTGCTCGCGTACTTCGCGACGATCTTCATCGCGGCCCCGCTCGCCGCGATCACCGGCGTGCGGATGTCGGGCCTCTGGCCGAAGGGCGCCGCGCGGCTGAACCGGATCTACCCGGTCGAGTGGGCTCGCGCCGTGCACTTCCCCGTCATGCTCTACTTCGTCGGGTTCATCGTCGTGCACGTCGCACTGGTCTTCCTGACCGGGGCGCTGCGCAACCTCAACCACATGTACGCGGCGCAGGACGCCGACGGCTGGCTGGGCTTCTGGATCTTCGTCGCCTCGATCGTCGTCATCGCGGCGGCGTGGATCGCCGCCCGGCCGAGCCTGCTCGCGCCGATCGCCGGGGTGTTCGGCAGGGTCGGCCGCTAGGCGGGGGCCCGACGCGGTCGACGAGGACCGGGCGACCCGGATGCCGCGGCGTCGCGCCCGCGAACGGTCGCGCGCCGCGGCATCCGCCCGTCGTCACACCGCGACGTCGCGGCGCCGGAACACCACCCAGCCGACGAGGAGCAGCACGGCGATGGCGGCGTAGTTCAGCCAGATCATGCCGTTCCAGCCGTTGAGCATCGGCGAGTCGCCGTACGCCCAGCTGTACGGCGACCAGTCGTGCAACCATGCGAGGTCGGCGCTCTGGTTGCCGAGGGCGTTGAGCGCGTAGGCGTACACGGCCACTCCGGCACCGGCACTGACCGCCCAGGACCGGCGACCCGTGACGGCGCCGACGCCGATCGCCACGGCCGCCGGGAGCGACACCAGCCCGAAGAAGGCGACGGCGGTCGCGACCAGGTGGCCGAACTCGATGCCGAGCTCGGCGGGCTCGTTCAGGACCATCACGACCACGACGCTCACGACCGCCAGCCACAGCAGCTTGACGAGCACGGCTGCCGCGCGCTCGGCGAGGACCTGGCCGCGGAGCACGCCATGCGCGAGGGTGAGTTCGAGCTGCCCGTTCTCCTCGTCGCTCGCGATCGCCTCGGTGCCCCACCCCACGGCCGCGATCGTGAGGAGCAGGAACCCGATGAGTCCGAAGAAGGTGGCCTGCGCGTAACCCGGCCCGGACGCGATCTGGTCGTAGTTCAGCGACCTGACCAGCTCCGGCGGGAGCGTGTCGATCATCTGCTGCATCTGGCCGTTGCCCCCGAACGACGGGTAGAGCGGCAGGTAGAGGAACAGCGCCGCGAGGATGCCGACGGTCCAGCCGATGACGCCGCGCCAGCCGTCGAGGATCGAGCGGCGGAAGAGGGGGAGCATGCGGGTCATCGCTTCGCCGCCTTCCGGTCGTCGACGGGTTCCGCTGTCGACGAGACATCGGTGCCGTAGTACGACAGCACCATCTCCTCCAGGTCGGGTTCCTCGATCGTCAGGTCGACGAGGTCGAGGCCGGCGACCGCCTTGACGAACGCGTCGACGTGCGAGTCGAGCGTCGCGGTGAGTGCGACCGTGCCCGGGCCGTTGGTCGCCGACTCGAGATCGGCCACCCCGAGGAGGGCGTCGAGCGTCGAACGTGCGGATGCGGCATCCGCCTCGGCCACCACGACCTTGACGTGGTGCCGCGCGTTCTCACGCAGCTCGGCGATGGACGACCGCTCGACGATGCGCCCCTCTTTCAGGATCGCGATCTCGTGCGCGGTCTGCTGCACCTCGCTCAGCACGTGCGAGCTGAGGAACACGGTCTGCCCCTTCGCCTTCGCCTCGTGCAGCATCGCGTGGAACTCCTGCTGCACGAGCGGGTCGAGCCCGCTCGTGGGCTCGTCGAGCACGAGCAGTTCGGGCTCGTGCATGAACGCCTGGATGAGCCCGATCTTCTGCTTGTTGCCCTTCGACAGGCTCCGCACGGGTCGGCCGAGGTCGACGCCGAGGCGGTCGGCGAGGTCGTCGACCGCGCCCCGGCGCACGGGGCCGGAGATCTCGGCGTAGTGCGCGAGGAACTCGCGTCCTTTGACGCGGGTGCCGAGGTGCAGTTCGCCGGGCAGGTAGCCGATGCGTCGCCGGAGCTCCGCCCCGCCGTCGCGCGGAGTCCGACCGAGTACGGTGAGCTCGCCGGCGGTGGGTCGGATGATGTCGAGCAGCAGTCGCATGGTGGTCGTCTTGCCCGCCCCGTTGGGCCCGATCATCCCGAACACGCTTCCGCGGGGGATGTCGAGGTCGAGGCCGTGGAGGGCGGTCGTCGCGCCGTAGCGCTTGGTGAGGCCGCGCGTGCTGACGGCGGCCGCGGAGTCGGTGGTCATGTGGATCCTCTCGTCGATCGGTCGATGGGTGGGATGCCGCGGCGCGTCACGCACTCGCGGAATCCCCGACCGGGGGATCCGGATCCTGCACGGGATTGCCCGGTCCCTTGTCGGAGCGCACCCGCGGCGCCGGGTCTTCGCGGCGCGGTTCGGGGGACTGGTCGCCGGATGCGGCGCCGACCGCCGCATGCGCGGCATCCAGGAGCCGCGTGTCGGCGTAGAGGCCCTGGGTGTAGAACTCGAGGGTCGGCAGCGTCATCCGGCGCACCACGGCGGGGGAGTCGAGGGGCGCGCCGAGCACGCGCGCGAGCTGCCCGCGGAGGAGCAGCGGCGCGAGCCCGTACGCGGTGATGAGCACGGCGCGCAGCTCGGGGTCGCTCGAGCCGTTCATGCTGCCGTCGGCCACGCCGCGTTCGAGCATGGCGGTCGTCTCGGCGAGGAGGAGGTCGAAGAGGCGGTCGGCGCCCGGGGAATCGTCGGAGAGCATCGCCGCGAAGTAGGCGATCGAGGCGCTGAACCGGGCCGGGTCGTCGAGCCATTCGCGGATCGTCGCGGCGACCGAGGTCTCGCCGAGTCGATCCTTCTCGCCCATGAGCTCGTGCACCAGCCAGTCGTCGCACGCTCGTCGGAGGCCGTCCTTCGAGCCGAAGTGGTGGATCACGAGCGGCGCGCTCACCCCGGCGTCGGCGGCGACCTCGCGAAGGCTGGTGCCGGCATAGCCGTGCGCGCCGAACCGGGCGATCGCGGCGTCGCGGATGCGGGCGGCGGTCGTGGCATCCTGGGGACGCACTGAACGCATGTTCAGCATACTAAACACTCGTTCAACGCGCGGCAAGACCGGAAGTCCCGGACGTTGCGGGACGTCCCGTGGCCCGACGTCACCCGCCGTTCACCAACGGTTTCGTAACGCTTCGTTGTCATGTTCAACCACACCGTTCATTCCTGACATACGCTCGACTCCAATCCTGGGGAGGAGGAGCGCGTGGCACGACGACACGCACTGCACGGAGGCAGGCGCGCAGCAGGCACGGCGACCGTCGGGGGCGAGCCGGAGTCGGTTCCGGCACGCACCGGGGAGGACGTCCGCGAGACCGGAGGCGAGCCGACGGCGGTGGGCATCGCACTGCCGACCGAGCAGGTCGCGACGAACCCCGACTCGGGACCGATCACCGTGCCCCGTCGCGTGAGCATCGGGGACACCGGGTTCGAGGTGCATCCGCTCGCGCTCGGTGCGAGCACGTTCGGCTGGACCCTCGACGCCGAGGCGAGCGGCGACATCCTCGACCGGTTCGTCGCCCTCGGAGGCATGCTGGTCGACACCGCCGACAGCTACGCCGCCGGGCGCAGCGAGACGATCATCGGCGAGTGGCTGGCCTCGCGGGGCACGCGCGACCGGGTGCGGATCGTCACGAGGGTCGGTCGCCACCCCGATCACTCCGGTCTCGCGCCGGACTCGATCACCAGGGCGGTCGACGCCTCGCTCGAACGCCTCGGCACCGACCGGATCGACCTCCTCTGCTTCCACGGCGACGACCCCGGGGTCCCCCTCGAGGAGAGCCTCGGGGCCGTCGACGCGCTCATCGCGGCCGGCAAGGTGCTGGCGGTCGGCGCCTCCGATCTCTCTCCCGAGCGCCTCATCGAGGCGCGCGTGCTCGCCGCGAACGGCCTGCCCAGGTTCCAGGCGCTGACCACGCGGTACAACCTGATGGAGCGCCGGGCGTTCGAGGGCGCCACGGAGCTCGTCGCGCACGCCCAGGGCCTGCCCGTGCTGCCGGACTTCGCGCTCGCAGACGGGTTCCTCGGCGGCGGGATCCGACGTCGGGCCGACCTCCGACGCGATGCACGGGGCGAGCGCCAGGCGCGCCACCTCGGTCGCCGGGGCCTCCGAGTGCTCCGCGCACTCGACGAGGTCGCGGCCGCGCACGGCACGGTACCCGCGGCCGTCGCCATCGCCTGGCTGCTCGCGCGACCCACGGTCGTCGCACCGGTCACCGGGGTGAGCCGGCCCGAGCAGGTGGATGCGCTGCTCGCCGCGGCCTCGCTCGAACTGCATCGGTCCGAGCTCGTCGAGCTCGACCGCGCATCGGCGTAGCCTCGCCGCGCGGAGGCGGACGGGCTCGCCGAACGCAGGGCGTGGCATAGGCTGGGAGGCGTGAACGGCGCCGTCGAACTCCCGCTCGGTGAGCCCGAACTGGCCTTCCACGCCGCCGGCGACACGCTCGTACGTCGATCGGTGCTCCCGTCCGGCATCCGCATCCTCACCGAACAGGTGCCCGGAAGCCGGAGCACGACGATCGGCTTCTGGGTCGCGGTCGGCTCGCGAGACGAGCATCCCGCCGGAAGCGGCCATCCCGCGACCTTCGGATCGACGCACTTCCTGGAGCACCTGCTGTTCAAGGGCACCGCGACCCGGAGCGCGCTCGACATCGCCGTCGCGTTCGACGCCGTCGGCGGCGAGCACAACGCCGTCACCGCGAAGGAGTACACCTGCTACTACGCCAAGGTGCAGGATCGCGACCTGCCCATGGCGATCGAGGTGCTCGCCGACATGTTCACCTCGTCCGTCCTCGATCCCGAGGACTTCGAGAGCGAGCGCCGAGTCATCCTCGAAGAGCTCGCGATGGCCGGCGACGACCCGGCGGATGTCGCGAACGAACGCTTCTTCGAGGCCGTGCTCGGCACGCACCCCCTGGCCCGCCCGATCGGCGGCGACCCCGAGACGATCGGCGCCGCGACCCGCGACGCGGTCCTCGAGCATTACCGCGCGAGCTACCGCCCGCGCGACCTCGTGGTCACCGCGGCCGGGGCGGTCGACCACGACGCCCTCGTCGCGGGGCTGACCGACGCCCTCGAGGCGGCCGACTGGGACCTGTCGGCGACGGCAGCGCCGGTCGATCGGCGTCCGTCCGGACTCGCGCTCGTCGACGGCCGCTCGGCCCTCACGGTCATCGAGCGTCCGGGCGAGCAGGTCAACCTGGTCCTCGGAGTGCCCGGCCTCGTCGCGACGGACGATCGCCGCGCGGTCCTCAGCGTACTCAACACCGTCTTCGGCGGCGGCATGTCGTCGCGACTGTTCCAGCAGGTCCGGGAACGGCGCGGTCTCGCGTACGCCGTCTACTCGTTCGCGCCGGGATACTCCGACGCGGGGGTGTTCGGCATGTACGCCGGCTGCGCACCGAAGAACGCCGCGACCGTCGCCGCGCTCATGCGCACCGAGCTCGAGCGGGTCGCCCACCACGGCGTCACCGATGACGAGCTCACCCGCGCGATCGGCTACCTCGGCGGCGCCTCGGCGCTCGCGCTCGAGGATTCCGACACGCGGATGTCGCGACTCGGCCGAGCCGAGCTCGCACTGGGGGAATTCGCCGACCTCGACGAGGCGCTGCGCCGCGTCGGACGCGTCACCGCCGACGACGTCCGGGCGCTCGCCGGAGAGCTGGCCGACCGGCCGTTCTCGCTCGTCGCGGTCGGTCCCGTCGACGAGCACGCCTTCCGCTCGATCGTCGACCAGCCCGCAACCCGACCCGACGTCGCCTAGCGGCGTCCGACCACAGGACCCGACGTGCCCCACCACCTCTACCTCGTCCGCCACGGCGAGCAGCTCGACGCCGAGCACGGCCTCCCCGACGGCCCGCTCTCCCCACGCGGACGCCGGCAGGCCGAACTGCTCGCCGAACGCGTGGGCGGCATCCCGTTCGACGCCGCCTACCACTCGCCCCTCCAACGAGCCGCCGAGACGGCCGACATCATCGCGTCGAAGCTGCCGTCGCTGAAGCCCGAGCCCTCGCCGCTGCTCTTCGACTGCGTTCCGTCCGGCCCCGCTCCCGAGACGCCGGCCGCCTATGCGCCGTTCTTCGGCTCGTTCACCGAGCTCGACTTCGAAGCCGGCCGCGCGCAGATGGCCGACGCGAACGCCGAGTTCCTCCGCTCGCATCGCGAGGACCGCCACGACCTGCTCATCACCCACAACTTCGTGATCGGATGGTTCGTGCGCGAGGTGCTCGGCGCACCCGAGTGGCGCTGGGCGACGATCAACCAGGCCAACTGCGGCCTCACGGTCCTCACGCAGCGTGCACCCGGCAGGCCGTGGAACCTCGTCGTGCACAACGACCTCGCGCACCTGCCGCCCGAGATGCGGACCGGCCTGCCCGAGCCGTTCGCGCTCTGAGCGCGCTGGGGCCGGTGCGCGGGACGAGCCCGGCTCAGCCGGCTCGCGCGACGCGCTTGCCGTACCAGTTCGTCGCGTTCGGGTTGTCGTTGTACGGCTCGATGCCGACGTAGCCGCTCGCGGCGTAGAGCCCCCCGGCGGCGGCGAGGCTCGCATTGGTGTCGAGCACGAGCTCCTCCGCGCCGAACGCGACCGCGCGGCGCTCGAGCTCGTCCAGGAGGGCGCGCCCGCCGCCACGGCCGCGCATCGACGGTGCGAGCCACAGGTGCTTCACCTCGTAGCGCACGAGCCCGTCCTCCGAGCGCGGGATGCGGCGCACCCCGCCGCATCCGACCGCCTCGCCGGCCTCGTCCTCGACGACGACGAAGACGCCCGCCGGGGGAGTGAACTGCGCGGCATCCGGCCAGGTCGGACGGTACTCGCCCTGCTCACGCGGGAAGCCCGCTGCGCGCTCGGCGAAGTAGTCGCCGATCAGCCGGTTCGCGTCGGCATCGGTCACGGCGGCATCGCGGAAGCGGAGCATGCGCCCAAGCCTACGGCGCGGCCACCGGCTCGTGGCGCCGGCCCCGGTTGCTAGGGTGAACGACGTGACGATCACGGTGGCGGTCGCGGGCGCGACGGGGAAGATGGGGCGCCTCGCGACCCGGTTGATCGACGAGGCCGACGACCTCGAACTGCACGCCGGCCTCGACTCGAAATCGAGCCTCGACGAGCTGGCGGGGGCCGACGTCGTGCTCGACGTGACCCACCCCGCGGCCAGCGCCGCCATCGTCGAGGCGGCGATCGAGGCGGGCGCCGCGGTCGTGGTCGGCACCTCCGGCTGGTCGCGCGAGCGCATCGCCGAGATCGAGACGCGGCTGCGCGAGGCCGACGCCACCGCCGGCGTGATCTTCGTCCCGAACTTCTCGATCGGCAGCGTGCTCGGCTCGGCGTTCGCCGCCTTCGCGGCGCGCCACTTCGACTCGATCGAGATCGTCGAGGCCCATCACGCCGCCAAGGTCGATTCGCCGTCGGGGACGGCGGTCCGCACGGCCGAGCTCATCGCCGCCTCGCGCGGGGAACTCGGTCCGGTCTCGGCGCCGCACGCCGACCAGCGCGCGCGAGGCCAGCTCGTCTCCGGCGTCCCGATCCACAGCCTCCGGATGGACGGCATCCTCGCCGACCAGCGCGTCGTGCTCGGCGGGCCGGGGGAGAGCCTCCAGATCACGCACTCGACGATCGCCTCGACGGCGTACGAGGCCGGCATCCTGCTCGCCCTCCGTCGTGCGGTCACGGCCGACGGCGTCACCGTGGGCCTCGACGCCCTGCTCGGGCTCGAACTGCCCGACGGCCGATGAGCGGCGCCAAGCTCGGCGCCGTCGTCATGGCGGTGCTGCTCGTGCTCTACGTCGCACTGGTGGGGTGGCGAGCGGTGCAGTTCGTCCTCACCGGTGAACCCGTCGCGGTCGCCATGGGCGTCGCGCTCATCGTGCTGCCGATCGTCGCCGTCTGGGCGATCTGGCGGGAGCTCGCGTTCGGCATCCGCTCCCAGCGGCTCGTGGAGCGGCTCGAGTCCGAAGGCGCGCTCGACCTCGGCATCCCGGTTCGACCGAGCGGGCGTCCCGAGCGCGCCGAAGCGGATGCGGCGTTCCCCGAGTTCCGCGCCGCCGTCGAGGCCGATCCCGACTCGTGGCGCGCATGGCTCCGCCTCGGCCTCGCATACGACGCGGCCGGCGATCGGCGGCGCGCGCGCCGTTCGGTGCGTCGGGCTATCGAACTGGAGCGGGCTCGGGACTGAGCATCGCGTCGATGGCCGACTCGATGGTCGGATGCCGGAATCGGTAGCCGTCGTCGATGAGACGCTGCGGTCGCACCTTCTGGCTCGACAGCAGCAGGTCGTCGGCGGCCTTGCCGAGCGCCGCCTCGAGCAGCTTCTCGGGCACCGGGATCACGTAGGGCCGATGCATCCGCTCCGCGAGCGCCGCCATCACGCGGTCGGCGGTCGCGGGAGTCGGCCCGACGAGGTTCACCGCGCCCGAGAGATGCGAGTCGAGCAGGTGCACGATCGCGTCGACCTCGTCGTCCAGGGCGATCCACGGCCAGTGCTGGCCGCCCGTGCCGAGGCGTCCCGACACGCCGAACGTCGTCAGCGCCCGGATCCGTTGCATCGCGCCGCCACGGCCGACGACGATGCCGGTCCGGAAGACGACGGTCCGGGTCTCCGGCGGCGCGAGCTTCGCTGCCGCCTCCCAGCGGGCGACGACCTCGGCGAGGAATCCGGTGCCGGCGGCGGAGTGCTCCGTGAGGAGTTCGCCCGGCCGGTCGCCGTAGTACCCGACCGCCGACGCGCTGAGGAACGTCGCCGGGGGAGTCCGGGCCTTGCGCATCGCATCGGCGAGGGTCCGGGTCGCGGCGATCCGCGATTCGAGGATCTCGTCGCGATACCGCCGCGTCCACGGCAACCGCGCGAGCGAGGCTCCCGAGAGGTTCAGGACGGCGTCGACCCGGTCCATGACCGTGAAGTCGATGATGCCCGACGACGGCGACCAGCTGACCTCGTCGGCGGACTGGGCGCGTCGGCGCACGAGCCGCACGACGTCATGGCCGTGGGCCGCGAGCCGGTCGCGGACGGCGGTGCCGATGAAGCCGGAGGCGCCGGCGACGAGGACGCGCACCGCTATGCGAGCTCCGCCTCGATCGTGATCGGGACGCCGGTCAGCGCCTTCGAGATCGGGCAGTTCGCCTTGGCATCGTCGGCGAACGCCTCGAACTCCGCCTCGGTGATCCCCGGCACGCGTGCGCTCACGAGCAGGTGGCTTCCGGTCACGCCATCACCGGGCTGGAAGGTCACGGCGGCGGTGGTCTGGATGCTCTCCGGAGCATGACCCGCCTTGGTGAGGATGTTCGAGAGGGCCATCGAGAAGCAGGCCGAGTGCGCCGCGCCGAGCAGTTCCTCGGGGTTCGTGGTTCCGGCTTCGCCCTCGGCGCGCGCCTTCCAGTTGACCGGGAACTCGGCCACCTTCGAGGAGTCCAGCCGCGTCGTGCCGGATCCCTCCAGGAGGCTTCCCGCCCAGACCGTGGTCGCTTCGCTCGTCAGTGCCAATTGGTCCTCCTCCTCGAGCCGGGCTCCCAGCCTAGCGAGCGGATGCCGCGTACGGCAGTCGCGGCGGCTGGCGCGTCACCCGGATCCGCTCACGCGGTCCGGATCACCCGGGCGCGGACGAGCAGCAGGTACAGCCGGCATCCGAGGCAGTAGCCGAACGCCGCGTTGAGGAACGCGGCGAAGAACGCGGCGGCGGCCGCGATCGGCACCGCGACGCCGATGCCCAGGAGTCCGAGCACCACGCCGGTCGCGGTCACGACGAGGCCGACGAGCTGGGCGAACGTCGGCGGGCGCGGGTCCTCGAGTTCATCCGGCGGCGCGAGCCGTGGCCGGACGAAGCCGCGGTACAGCAGTCCGAACGGGTGTCGCGCGACCCCGGCGAACGCGCCCCAGGCGAACAGGAGCGCGAGGAGCACCAGCAGTGCGAGCGCCGCGGCGTCGAGCCCGCCGACGGCGAGCACGACCACGGCGAGCAGCAGGACCGAGGTGATCGCGGCCGAGAAACGCGGCCCGCGCGGGTCGATGCCGGCGCGCTGCGCGGGGCCGGCGACGGGCTCAGGCGTGGTGGCGGACACGGGGCCTCCCGGTGGTGGTGTCGAGTTCGGCGCGGAGGTCGTCGAGCCGGGGCACGCCGGCCGCACGCGCGGTCGCGCGTCCGTCGGCGGCGAGGACGAGGACGGTCGGCGTCTGCGTGACGTGGAACGCCTGGGCGAGGTCGCGCCGATGCGTGAGGTCGACGTCGACGTGCCGGACGTCGTCGTACTCGGAGGCGAGCTCGGAGAGCGCACGCGCCGTGCCGGGGCAGCGGCTGCAGAACTCCGTCGAGAACTGCACGATGGTCGCCCCCGTCCCGAGCGCGTCGACATCGAGACCCAGTCGCTCGGCATCGGTCGCCGGTGCCGTGGCTCCGGGACGGATCGCCGAGGCCGCCGCCGCCGGGACGCCGACCGGCCGGTCGACGTGCCGCATGCGCCCGTCGCGCGCCCGCCAGATCAGGCCGGCCGCGAGCGCGACCGCGGGCAGCGCGAGGCCGACGACGAGGGCGGGCGCGAGGTCCATGTCCCGCAGGCTACGTCCGTCGTGCCGGTGCGGTCACGCCGTGTGACGTCGGGTGACGGGCTCGGGATCACTCGAGGCATCCGCCCCGCCTGTCATGCCGGCTCCGTCGCCGGGTCGGCGTAGCCTTGACGACGTGGCCAGCGCGATCCCGACCCCGTACGAAGACCTCCTCCGCGACGTGCTCGAGCACGGCACTCCGAAGGCCGACCGCACCGGCACCGGAACGCGGAGCGTGTTCGGCCGGCAGATCCGGTTCGACCTGTCGAAGGGCTTCCCGCTCGTCACGACCAAGCGCGTGCACTTCAAGTCCATCGCCTACGAGCTGCTGTGGTTCCTCCGGGGAGAGTCGAACGTCGGCTGGCTGCAGGAGCACGGCGTCACGATCTGGGACGAGTGGGCGGATGCCTCGGGCGAGCTCGGCCCCGTCTACGGCGTGCAGTGGCGCAGCTGGCCGACCCCGTCGGGCGAACAGGTCGACCAGGTCGCGCAGGTGATCGAGCAGATCCGGTCGAACCCCGACTCGCGACGGCTCATCGTCTCGGCGTGGAACCCGGCCGACATCCCCGACATGGCGCTCGCTCCCTGCCACGCGCTGTTCCAGTTCCACGTCGCCGACGGGCGCCTGTCGTGCCAGCTGTACCAGCGCAGCGCCGACCTCTTCCTCGGCGTGCCGTTCAACATCGCCTCGTACGCGCTGCTCACGCACATGATCGCCCAGCAGGCCGGACTCGAGGTCGGCGACTTCGTGTGGACGGGCGGCGACTGCCACATCTACGACAACCACGTCGAGCAGGTGACCGAGCAGCTCTCCCGCGAGCCCTTCGCGTACCCGACCCTTCGCATCGGCCGTCGTCCCGCGTCGATCGACGACTACCGCTTCGAGGACTTCGAGGTCGTCGGCTACGAGCACCACCCCGCGATCCGCGCGGCCGTCGCCGTATGAGCGACGCGTTCGACGACGCTGCGGCCCCGCGGGTCGGCCTGATCTGGGCCGAGGCGCATGGGGGAGTGATCGGAGCCGCCGGCGACATGCCGTGGCACGTCCCGGAGGACCTCGCGCACTTCAAGCGGACCACGCACGGCGCTCCAGTCGTGATGGGTCGCCGCACCTGGGACTCGCTGCCGCCGCGGTTCCGCCCGCTGCCGGGGCGGGCGAACATCGTCGTCACCCGGCAGGCCGACTGGCACGCCGACGGCGCGGTGCGCGCGGCCTCCGTCGACGAGGCGCTCGGGCTCGCGGCATCCGACGCCGACGATCGCATCTGGGTGATCGGCGGGGCCGAGCTCTTCGCGCGCACCATCGACCTCGCCGACCGCCTCGTCGTCACCGAACTCGACCTCGACGTCGACGGCGACACCTTCGCGCCCGACCGGTCGGGGTGGCGGGTCGTCGCCGCCGATCCGGCCGACGGATGGCACGACTCGCGCTCCGGCACCCGCCACCGCTTCCTCACGCTCGAGCGCTGACCCTGGCGCGCCGCGCGCTCGCCCGCCGGCCATCCGCGCGGTTCACCGTGAAGGAGATTTCCCGCGACATGCTGCATCGAAGCGGCGCGTCCTCGGGAATCCCCTTCGGCGAGTACGGCTCGACCCATCCTCCACAGCCGCCGGTCGAGTGCTGGATCGCGTCGCGCCGCCGGCTCCACGCGCCCGGAGGACGCGTGAGGTCCAGGCTCGGGGTCGTGATCGAGTCCCACGTGCTGCACCGCGCATGCGCCGATCTCGGCGATGTCGCCCATGTTCGCGACGTTCTGCAGTCCGCCGACGCCACGCGGCGCGACCTCGATCGCGCCGTGGGTGCCGGCATGCTCGTCAGGCTCAGGCCGGGCTGGGTGGCCGTCCCGGAGGTCGAATCCTCGATCGCGACTGCCGTGCGGCACGGAGGCGCGCTCGGCTGCGTCTCGCGCCTCCAGCTCGAGGGGCTCTGGCTGCTACGCGATCATCCGCGAATGCATGTCGCCATGCGTCCGAACGGCCGGGCACGGTCGCATCCGGAATGCGCGTGCGTCGCGCATTGGAACGATGCTCCGCAGCGGGCCGGGCGGGTTTCGCTCGTCACGGCCCTGTCCCAGGCGCTCGGTTGCCTCGGGATCGAGGAGTTCTTCATCGCGCTCGAGTCCGCGATGCGCAAGCGGCGCATCACACGGGGTGGGCTCGCCTCACTCCGGTCGCCGCTCCCGCTCGATCGGCGTTGGCTGGCGGACTTCGCGCGGTGGAACGCCGACAGCGGGCTCGAGTCGCTCCTGCGTCTGAGACTCAGGGGCCTCGGGATCGACCTGGCGTCGCAGGTCGCCGTTCCGGGGGTCGGCACGGTCGACTTCGTGCTCGGCGATCGGCTCATCCTGGAGGTGGACGGGAAGGAGAACCACGACGGATCCGCGAAGCGCCACAAGGATCTCGTGCGCGACGCCGTCGCGGCCTCTCACGGCTTCGATACGCTCCGGTTCGACTACGCGATGGTGGTGCATGAGTGGGAGCTCGTCGAAGCCGCGATCCTCTCGAGGCTCGATCGCAGCCTGCATCTCATCCGCCACCGCCCGCCGGGCACCCCGCTCGTGCTGCAGGGTGAAGGAGATCGGCCGTGACTCGCCGTCCGCGTCCCGCGCGTCGAGCGAATCCTCCTTCGAGATGCACATGAACCGACGAGGCGCCTGAGCGGAGGCGACGGAGCATGCGTGACATGGGCCACCCCGGCGAGGCGCGAGCCGATAGCCTGTAAGGCGTGACTGCAGAGAACCCCTTCGGCCAGGTGCTCGTCGCGCTCGTCACGCCGATGACGGCGGACGGCGAGGTCGATTGGCCGGCGGTGGAGAAGCACATCGACGACGTCATCACCGCCGGGGCCGACGGCATCGTGGTCACGGGCACCACGGGCGAGACGTCGACGCTCACCGACCCCGAGAAGATCCGCCTCGTCGAGGTCGGCAAGGACGTCGCGGCGGGGCGCGCGAAGATCATCACGGGCGGCGGGTCGAACGAGACCGCCCACGCGATCGAGCTGTACAAGCACAGCGAGCAGGCCGGCGCCGACGGCATCATGATCGTCACGCCGTACTACAACAAGCCGACGCAGGCGGGCATCCTGACGCACTTCCGGCTCGTGGCCGACGCCACCGACCTGCCCGTCATCCTCTACGACATCCCGGGCCGCACGGGCGTGCCGATCAAGTACGAGACGATCCTGCGGCTCGCCAAGCACCCGAACATCCTCGCCATCAAGGACGCGAAGGGCGATTTCAGCGAGGTCAGCCGGGTGCTGAACCAGACCGACCTGATGTACTTCTCGGGCGACGACGCGAACGTGCTGCCGCACCTCTCGATCGGCGCGACGGGACTCATCGGCGTGACGGCGAACATCGCCCCCGCCCCGTACCGCACGATCGTCGACGCCGTGAACCGCGGCGACCTCAAGGCCGCGACCGCCGAGCACCAGCGGCTCGAGCCGCTCGTGCGGGCCGTCATGACGCACGTGCCAGGCACGGTCGCCGCGAAGTACATCCTGCACGGCCTCGGCCGCATCGGCAGTCCGCGCGTGCGCCTGCCGCTCGTCGGACCCGAGGAGTGGGAGGCCGCGCTCATCGAGGACGAGATCGACCTCGTGAAGGGCATCCCCGGCGTCGACTTCCGCAACTTCCGCCCCGACCGCAACGCCGCCGCCGGCGGCGCGCTGCCCAAGGTGGCCGGCACCACGCGCTGACTGGGGACGGATGCCGCGGGCCCGCGCGCTGCGCACCGACGAGGCATCCGACGGGCAACCCCCGACCGAGACATCCGCGACCACGAGGGTCGCACCGAACTGAACACCGCAACGTGAGGAGGGCACATGCCCGACGAGATCATCGACCCCGAGCCGCTCGAACCGGGAACGCTCCGCGTCATCCCCGTCGGCGGCCTCGGCGAGGTCGGCCGCAACATGACGCTCTTCGAGATCGACGGCAAGCTGCTGATCGTCGACTGCGGCGTGCTCTTCCCCGAGGAGCACCAGCCGGGCGTCGACCTGATCCTGCCCGACTTCGGCTTCCTTCGGGAGCGCCTCGACGACGTGGTCGCCGTCGTGCTCACGCATGGGCACGAGGACCACATCGGCGCCGTGCCGTACCTGCTGAAGCTGCGCGCCGACATCCCGCTCGTGGGCTCGCAGCTCACGCTCGCGCTCGTCGAGGCGAAGCTCAAGGAGCACCGCATCGCGCCGTACAGCCTCACCGTGAAGGAGGGGCAGACGGAGAAGCTCGGTCCGTTCGCCCTCGAGTTCGTCGCCGTGAACCACTCGATCCCCGACGCGCTGGCGGTCGCCATCCGCACCGATGCCGGCACCGTGCTCGCGACGGGCGACTTCAAGATGGACCAGCTCCCGCTCGACGGCCGCCTCACGGACCTCCGCGAGTTCGCGCGCCTCGGCCAGGAGGGCGTCGACCTCTTCCTCGTCGATTCGACGAACGCCGACGTGCCCGGCTTCACGCCGCTCGAGCGCGCCATCGGCCCGGTGCTCGACGAGGTCATCGCGCGCTCGCCGCGGCGGGTCATCGTGGCGAGCTTCTCGAGCCACGTGCACCGGGTCCAGCAGGTGCTGCACGCCGCGCACCAGAACGGGCGCCGCGTGGCACTCCTCGGTCGCAGCATGGTCCGCAACATGACCATCGCGGCCGACCTCGGCTACCTCGACGTCCCCGAGGGCGTGCTGGTGGACTTCAAGAAGGCCGGCGACATCCCCGACGACAAGATCGTGTACATGTCGACGGGTTCGCAGGGCGAACCGATGGCGGTGCTGAGCCGCATGGCCAACCGCGACCACCAGATCGAGATCGGCGAGGGCGACACGGTGATCCTCGCCTCGAGCCTGATCCCGGGCAACGAGAACGCGGTGTACCGCGTGATCGACGGGCTCACGAAGCTCGGCGCGAACGTCGTGCACAAGGGCAACGCGAAGGTCCACGTCTCCGGCCACGCGGCCGCCGGCGAGCTGCTCTACTGCTACAACATCCTGCAGCCGCGCAACGTCCTGCCGGTGCACGGCGAGTACCGCCACCTCGTGGCGAACGCGCGACTCGCGCAGGACACGGGCATTCCGGCCGACCGGACCTTCATCGCCGAGAACGGCACCGTGCTCGACCTGCGCGACGGCGAGGTCCGCATCGCCGGGCAGCTCGACCTCGGCTTCGTCTACGTCGACGGCTCGACCGTCGGCGAGATCACCGACGCCGACCTGAAGGACCGCCGGATCCTCGGCGAGGAGGGCTTCATCTCGATCATCGTCGTGGTCGACGCCTCGACGGGGCGCGTCATCGTCGGCCCCGAGATCCACGCGCGCGGCTTCGCCGAGGACGACGCGGTGTTCGAGGACGTCAAGCCGAAGATCGTGGCGGCCCTCGCCGATGCGGCGCACCACGGCGTGCGCGACCCGCACGCGCTCCAGCAGACCGTGCGCCGCACGGTCGGCGGCTGGGTGAACCGCCGCCTGCGCCGGCGCCCCATGCTCGTGCCGCTCGTCATCGAGGCGTAGGCCGCCCGAGGCCGGCCCGGCGACGGATGCCGCGGCATCCGTCGCCGGGAAACATCGCCGTAACAGGCGGCGCGTACGCTCCGGTCATGGCGGCCTTCACCATCAGGTCCGCGCTCCCCGCGGACGGCGGCTTCCTCGCCGACATGGTCGTCGAGGCGGCGAACTGGCGAGCGGGTGCGGTGCGCCCGCGCCCCGTGATCCTGGCCGATGCCACGCACGCCGCCTACGTCTCGGGGTGGCAGCGACCCGCCGACCGCGGCGTCGTGGCCGTCGACCCCGAGGGCCGTCCGGTCGGGGCCGCCTGGTACCGGCTGTTCGGTGCCGACCGACCGTCGATGGGGTTCGTCGCGACCGGCGTGCCGGAGCTCATCATCGGCGTCAAGCCGCTGTGGCGGGCGCAGGGTCTCGGGCGTGCGCTGCTGCGCGCGCTCACCGAGGACGCCCGCGCGGGCGGATACGCCCGGCTGGCCCTCTCGGTCGAGCACGGGAACTTCGCGCACGACCTGTACCGGTCGGAGGGCTTCTCGGTGATCGCATCGGCCCGGGGGCGCGACACGATGGTGCGTCGCCTGCGCTGACGCACGGCGGCGACCGGCCGTGGTCCGCCGCTCCGACTGCGCCGACACTCGATCGGCCTGCCGGGCCGCGTCGGCGGGGGGCCGTAACGTTGAGCGCATGGCTACGAGCACCAGGTCGAACGGTCGCGCCTCCGGCGCGTCCGGGCGCTCGTCGACCCGCAACGCGCCGACCAAGAAGCTCCCGGCGCAGCGGTCGTCGACGCGCGCGGCGCGCAGCGCACCCCAGAAGTCCGACGGTCCCGGGGTCCTCGTGCGCGCGTGGATGGGACTCGCCCACCTGACCGGCGGCGCGGCCCGTGCGCTCGGCCCCGAGACCCTCGCGAAGGAGGAGCGCCGCGACGGACTGCCCTTCTTCCTCGTCCTCCTCGCCGTGTCGGGTGCCATCGTCGAGTGGTTCTTCATCAACGACCCCGTCGCTCAGACCCTCGATGCCTACACGTTCGGCGGGCTGTTCGGTCGCGTGGCCTTCGCGCTTCCCGTCGTGATGCTCATGTTCGCCGTGTGGCTCTTCCGTCACCCGAGCTCGGTGCACGACAACACGCGCATCGGCATCGGGCTCGGCATGCTGCTCATCACCGTGTCGGGACTCTGCCACCTGTTCGGCGGGCAGCCGTCGCCGAGCGAGGGCATGCCCGTGCTCGCCGGCGCGGGCGGCATCCTCGGCTGGATGCTCGCGGAGCCCCTCATCCTCCTCATCACCGAGGTCGGTGCGGGCATCGTGCTGGTCCTCTTCGTGCTCCTGTCCCTCCTGATCCTGACCAAGACGCCGCCGAATAGGATCCCGCAACGGTTCCGCGAGCTGTACGCGTGGCTGTTCGGCGCGCCCGACGGCGGTGCGGACGACGCGCAGGCCGCGGCTGCCGCGGCGAAGGCCGAACCCAAGTCCAAGCGTCGTTCCAAGGCCGACCGGTCCGAGCAGGTCGAGCTCGACGGCATCGACGACGATGCGCCGTCCGGCGGGATGCTGCCGTGGTGGCGTCGCAATGCGTCCAACCGCGAGGAGGACCCCGAGTTCGCCGACGCGGGCGCCGACGGCATCACCGAGGTCTTCGGCGAGGGCTCGGCCGCCGGCAGCTTCGAGACGCCGCTCGAGGGCGTGCGCCCCGCCGATCCGTACGGCGCAGGCGTCATCGACGACCTCGAGCGCGCGGAGTCCGCGCTGCAGCGGTTCACGGGCGAGGTCGCCGCGAGCGGGACGGGACTCCGAGGCGACGATGCCGGGGCTACCGAGGTCATCGCCCCTGCCGGGGCGGCGGTCGGACCCGCCGCCGGGGGAGCGGCCGGCGACGCACCCGCGACGGCCGACCCAGCGGCATCCGTCCACGAGGCGGGCGAGGAGCTGCCCGATCGGCCCTACCACCTGCCCTCCTCGTCCACGCTCGCGGCGGGTGCGCCCGCGAAGACCCGTTCCGCGGTGAACGACGAGGTCGTCCGTCAGATCACCGGCGTGCTCGAGCAGTTCGGCGTCGACGCGAAGGTCACGGGCTTCTCGCGTGGCCCGACCGTGACGCAGTACGAGATCGAACTCGGGCCGGGTGTCAAGGTCGAACGCGTGACCGCGCTGTCGAAGAACCTCTCGTACGCCGTCGCGTCGAACGAGGTCCGCATCCTCTCGCCGATCCCCGGCAAGTCGGCGATCGGCGTCGAGATCCCGAACGCCGACCGTGAGACGGTCACGCTCGGCGACGTGCTCCGTTCGGGCGCCGCGGTGAATGCCAAGCACCCGATGACGATCGGCGTCGGCAAGGACGTCGGCGGCGGCTACGTCGTGGCGAACCTCGCGAAGATGCCCCACCTGCTCGTCGCGGGCTCGACGGGTTCCGGCAAGTCGAGCTTCGTGAACTCGATGATCACGAGCCTCCTGATGCGCGCCAAGCCCGCCGAGGTCCGGATGGTGCTCATCGACCCGAAGCGCGTCGAGCTCGCACCGTACGCGGGCGTGCCCCACCTCATCACGCCGATCATCACGAACCCGAAGAAGGCGGCCGAAGCGCTGCAGTGGGTCGTGAAGGAGATGGACATGCGGTACGACGACCTGGCGTCGTTCGGGTTCCGCCACATCGACGACTTCAACGCGGCGGTGGTCAACGACGAGATCAAGCTGCCCGCCGGCAGCGAGCGGAAGCTCAAGCCGTATCCGTACCTGCTCGTCGTCGTCGACGAGCTCGCCGATCTCATGATGGTCGCCCCGCGTGACGTCGAGGACTCCATCGTGCGCATCACGCAGCTCGCACGCGCGTCGGGCATCCACCTCGTGCTCGCCACCCAGCGCCCGTCGGTCGACGTCGTCACGGGTCTCATCAAGGCGAACGTGCCGTCGCGGCTCGCGTTCGCGGTCACGAGCGTCACGGACTCGCGCGTGATCCTCGACCAGCCCGGCGCCGACAAGCTCATCGGCCAGGGCGACGCGCTGTTCCTGCCGATGGGCGCGTCGAAGCCGATCCGCGTGCAGGGGGCCTGGGTCACCGAGACCGAGATCGACCGCGTAGTGAAGCACGTGACCCGGCAGGCCCGCCCCGAGTACCGGAAGGACGTCGAGGCGGCCGTCGAGAAGAAGGAGATCGACTCCGACATCGGCGACGACCTCGAACTGCTGCTCGCGGCCGCCGAGCTCGTGGTCTCCACGCAGTTCGGCTCGACGTCGATGCTGCAGCGCAAGCTCAGGGTCGGCTTCGCCAAGGCCGGCCGCCTCATGGACCTCCTCGAGTCGCGCGAGATCGTCGGCCCGTCCGAGGGCTCCAAGGCGCGCGACGTGCTCGTGACGCCCGAGCAGCTGCCCGGCGTGCTCGCGAAGCTGCGCGGCGAGGAGCCCGCGGCGCCTGCTGCACCAGCGGCCTCCGCGCCGGTCGCGCCCGCCCCGGCGGCCCCGGCGGCCTCGGCGCCGCCCGGATCCGCCGACGACGTCGACGATCGCTACGACGACCCCGTCGGCCGCATCCCCGAGGGCCTCGAGGAGGTCGAGGCCGACGGCGACGAGGACGCCTGGGGCCTCACCGGTCGCGACTGACCGACGGCTAGGCTGAGGCCATGACCGATGCCGTCAGCCGTGATCGCAGCTCGAACTGGAACCTGCCGAACGCGATCACGATCGTCCGGATCGTGTTGGCGCCGATCTTCTTCTGGCTGCTGCTCGCCGACGCGGGCGCCGACGGCCCGATGCGCTGGTGGGCGGCCGTGATCTTCATCGTGGCGATCTCGACCGACTGGGTCGACGGGCACCTCGCCCGCTCGCGCGGGCTCGTCACCGACCTCGGGAAGATCCTCGATCCGATCGCCGACAAGCTGCTCACGAGCGGTGCGCTCGTCTGCCTGTCGATCCTCGGCGAACTGTGGTGGTGGGTGACGATCCTCATCGTCGTCCGCGAGGTCGGCATCACGGTCTGGCGTCTCGTCGAGTTGCGACGGGGCACGGTCGTGCCGGCGTCCTCGGGCGGCAAGGCGAAGACGTTCGCGCAGGCGATCGCCATCTCGCTGTTCCTGACGCCGCTCTGGACGATCGTCGGCGACTGGATCCTCTGGGTGAACTGGGCGGCCATGGCGGTCGCGCTGGTGCTCACCGTCTGGTCGGGCCTGCTCTACGTGCGCGACGCGATCCGCCTCGCGCGCGAGCACCGCGCCGAGTCGGCGTGAGCGCCCGGCCCGGGGCGCCACGGTGAGCGACGAGCGGATGCCGCGGCCGGTCGATGCGACGACCGAGCAGGCCGCCGAACTCATCGGCGAGCTCACGCGACGCGGACTGCGCATCGCGGTGGCGGAGTCGCTCACGGGCGGCCTCGTGATCGCCGAGCTCACCCGCATCCCGGGCGCCTCGCTCGCGGTGAACGGCGGCATCGTCGCCTACGACACCGACGTGAAGCGATCGCTGCTCGGCGTGCCCGCCGACCTGCTCGACGCCGAGGGGGCCGTGCATCCCGAGGTCGCGCGGCGGATGGCCTCCGGCGTGCGGAGCGCGCTGGCGGTCGACGACCGCCCGGCCGACCTCGGCCTCGCGACCACGGGCGTCGCCGGACCCGACCCGCAGGACGGGAAGGCGGTCGGCACGGTCTACCTCGGCGTCGCGACGGCCGAGCGGACCGAGGCGATCGCGCTCGAACTCGGCGGTGCGGGCGGGCGCGACGCGATCCGCGCGGCGACCGTGCGGGCCGCGATCGACGCCGCGCTCGCCCGCGTGCGCGAGCCCGGCTGACCCGCATCCTCGCAGCACGGCATCAGCTCGGCGACATCCGGTACCGGTGCTCCGGGCGGCCGGCGCTGCCGTACCGCGGCGCGACCTCGGCGGCGCCGCTCGCCACGAGGTGCTCGAGGTAGCGTCGCGCGCTGACGCGCGACATCCCGAGCGACTCCGCGATCTCGGCGGCGGAGGCGTCGGTGCGGCATGCCGCGAGCCCCGTGGCAACCCGGTCGAGGCTGACCTGCGAGAGGCCCTTCGGCAGGGCGACCCGGCGCATCGTGCTCGTCGCCGCGCCGAGGATGCGGTCGACGCCGTGCTGGTCGAGCGCGCCCGCGGGAGCCGCACGGTCGGCGGCGATGCCGCGGCGGACGTCGTCGAGTCGCTCGACCAGCGTCGCACCGGAGAATGGCTTGACGAGGTAGTGCCGCACGCCGAGGAGCCGTGCCTGTCGCACGGTGTCGAGGTCGCGCGCCGCAGTCACCGCGATCACCTCGACCTCGTCGCCCGCTGCGCGCAGGCGACGCAGCAGGTCGAGACCGCCGAGGTCGGGCAGGTAGACGTCGAGGAGCACGAGCTGGGGGCGGTGCCGCTCGATCGCCTCGAGGGCGGCCGCACCGGTGTGCGCCTCGGCGACGACCGAGAAGCCGGGCTGCGCGTCGACGAACGCGCGGTTGACCTGGGCGACCGCGAAGTCGTCGTCGACGATGACGACACGGAGCTCGCTCATCGTCGCGCTTCCGTGGCGGTCGGAGAGGCGTCCGGCACGGTCGACCGCCCCGCCGACGTCGACGAGGGCGTCGCCGCGGCGCCCCACGGCAGTCGCACGACGAATCGCGCGCCGCCGGCGGGTGACGTGTCGACGGCCACGTCGCCACCGGCCCGCTCCGTGACCCGCTGGACGATCGTTAGCCCGATGCCGCGCCGTGCCTTGCCGGGGGCCGGCGCCTTGCCGCTGACGTCGGGCTCGAAGATCGAGGCGCGCCGCTCGGGTGGCACGCCCGGGCCGTCGTCGTCCACGCGGACCACGACCGTTCCCGGCTCGATGTCGTCTCGGATCGACAGTTCGATGCGTCCGCCCAGCACGCACGCCTCGATCGCGTTGTCGACGAGGTTGCCGAGAACCGTCGCGAGGTCGGTGCGCTCGCGCGCGTCGATGGTCGCGTCGAGGTGGGACTCGTCGTCGACGTCGAAGGCCAGCCCGAGCTCGCCCGCGCGCGAGCGCTTCGCGAGCACGAGCGCGGCGGTCTCGACGTCGGCGATGCCGTCATGGTCGCCGAGCGTCGAGAGCGCGCCGCCGCTGCCGACGCGCTGGATGAACGCGATGGCCGCGTCGACGTGGCCGAGCTCGAGCAGCCCGCTGACGACGTGGAGCTTGTTGGAGAACTCGTGCGACTGCGCGCGCAGGCCCTCGGCCAGTCCCTGCGCCCCCTCGAGCTCGCGAAGCGTGGTCTCGAGCTCGGTGCGGTCGCGGAGGATCGCGATCGAGCCGACCTCCCGGCCGTCGACGCCGACCCGGTCGCCGTGCACCAAGAGGACCCGCTCGCCCGAGAGCACGGGCGCCTCGCGGTCCTCGCCCGAGGCGATGAAGCTCGCGAGGTCGCGGTCGAGCACCTCCTCGATGGGCATGCCCAGCACCTGGTCGGGCGCCGCGACGTCGAGCAGGCGCGCGGCGGCGTCGTTCATCAGCACGATGCGACCGCGGTCGTCGACGGCGACGATGCCCTCGCGGATGCCGTGGAGCATCGCCTCGCGCGTCTCGAGCATGGCGCGGATCTCGTCGGGCTCGAGTCCGTAGATGCGGCGGCGGATGACGCGTCCGATCCAGGCCGATCCGACCACGCCGACGAGCGCCGCCACGGCGAGCGCACCCAGGAGGCCGCCGAGCCCTGCGAGGAAGTCGGCGCGAAGCTCGGACTCGAGGATGCCGACCGACACCTGGCCCATGACGTCGCCGTCGTCGTCGAAGATCGGCACCTTGACCCGCCACGATTCGCCGAGCGTCCCGGTCTGCGTGCCGACGTAGACCTCGCCCGACAGGGGGATCGCCGGGTCCGTGGACACGCGCTCCCCGATGCGGTCGGGATTCGGGTGGGAGTAGCGGATGCCGTCCTCGTTCGCGACGACGACGTACGTGACGTGCGAGGCATTGCGGATCACCTCGGCGACCGGCTGGATCGTCGCCGACGGGTCCGGATCGTCGAACGCGCCGCGGATGACGGGCAGCCCGGCGACCGACTGGGCCACCGCGATCATCCGGTCCTGGTAGCCCTCGCGCAGCTGCCGCTCCTGGATGAGCATCGCGGTCACGCCGGTGCCGACCACGGTCGTGAGCACGATCGCGACCTGCAGCAGCAGCAGCTGCATGCCCAGCGTCATCCTCGACCGGCTCATCCGTCCAGTGTGCCGCACGCGCACACGGCCATCGACGCCGGGGCGCTGACCAATACGACCGAATCGACCGCAACGACCAGTACGACCCGTACGACCGCAACGTTCCGCCCGGTCGCGCCGCCGCCCTACCGTCATCGGCACCGACGATCGTCGGCCCGGCGACGGCGTCGGGCACTCAAGGAGGAGCATTGCGATCACACAGCCGGCCGACCCCCTCGGCCACCTCTCACCGGATCCGTACCGCTGGGGCGCGCGCGGCGCTCACGGGCCTCGGCCTGACCGCACTGGTCGGGCTCGCCGGATGCAGCGCGAGCACCGCTGCCGCGGGCGGTGACGGGGCGGATGCCGCGGCATCCGTCGACTCGGTCAACCTCATCGCCCCGGCGGACCCGGGCGGCGGCTGGGACCAGACGGCCCGCGCCTTGGCGCAGGTCCTGACCGAGGAGGACCTCGTCGGCTCGGCGCCGGTCCAGAACATCGGCGGCGCGGGCGGCACGGTCGGCCTCGCGGCGCTCGCCAACGAGAAGGACCCGGCGACGCTCATGGTCACGGGACTCGTGATGGTCGGCGCGGTCGAGACGAACGCGTCGCCCGTGCGGATCGAGGACATGACGCCGATCGCGAAGCTCACCGAGGAGGCGCTCGTCCTCGTCGTGCCTGCGGCCTCACCGTACGAGACCGCCGACGAGCTCGTCGACGCGATCGTGGACGAGGGCGCGGCGATCTCCGTGACCGGCGGGTCCGCGGGCGGGGCCGACCACATCCTCGCGGGCATGCTCCTCACCGAGGCGGGCGTCGACCCGGCCGACATCCCGACGACGCTCAACTACATCCCGAACTCCGGCGGCGGCGAGGCGGTGACGATGCTGCTCGGCAACACGGTGCAGGCCGGCATCTCGGGCGTCGGCGAGTTCGCCGAGCAGATCGCGGCGGGGGAACTCCGCGCACTCGCGGTCTCGTCGGCCGAACCGGTCGACCTGCTGCCCGACACCCCGACGCTCGTCGAGGAGGGCTACGACGTGACCCTCACGAACTGGCGCGGGCTCATCGCACCGGGCGGTCTCGACGAGGCCGACGTCGAGGCGCTCCAGGCGCTCGTGACCGACCTGCACGACTCCGACGCGTGGACCGCCACGCTCGAGGAGAAGGGCTGGGCCGACGCGTTCCTCACCGGCGACGAGTTCACGCAGTTCCTCGACGGGAACATCGCCGAGGTGACGCAGACGCTCCAGACGATCGGCCTGGTCGCCCCGTGACCGAGTCCACCCCGGTTCCCCTCGGCGCCGTCGCGCCGGGGGGAACCCCCGATCCCGCCCGGGCTCGCCCCGGTCGTACCGGGCGCGCCGGCCGAGGGCTCGCGGGGGAGTACGCGTTCGCCGCCGTGAGCGCCGCACTCGGCGCCTACGCCATCGTCGGCGCCGGGTTCATCCGGGTGCCGCCGGGCTCGGCGAGCGTGCTCGGGCCCCGGGCCTTCCCGTACGCCGTCGGGGTCCTGCTCCTCGTGGCATCCGTCGCCGTCATCGTGCAGGTGGCTCGCGGGCGCCGCGGCGTGCCCGACGACGGCGAGGACGTCGACCCGGACGCCCCGACCGACTGGCTCACCGTCGCGAAGCTCGTCGCGATCTTCCTGTCGCAGCTCCTGCTCATCGAATGGGCGGGCTGGCCGATCGCCGTCGCGGTGGTGTTCGGCGGCGCGGCGATCGTGCTCGGCGCGACGCGCTGGTGGACGGCGCTCCTCGTCGGGCTCGGCCTCGGACTCGCCACGCAACTCGTCTTCGGCACCTGGCTCGGGCTGTCCCTGCCCGCAGGTCCGCTCCTCGACTGGATTCCGATCTTCCATGGATAACCTCACCGCACTGCTGGAGGGCTTCGCCACCGCGCTGCAGCCCCAGTACCTCCTCATCGCGCTCTTCGGCGTGTTCATCGGCACGGCCGTCGGCGTCCTGCCCGGCATCGGTCCGGCCATGACGGTCGCCCTGCTGCTGCCCCTCACGTACACGCTCGATCCGACCGGCGCGCTCATCCTGTTCGCGGGCATCTACTACGGCGGCATGTACGGCGGGTCGACGACCTCGATCCTGCTGAACACGCCCGGCGAGTCGGCCTCGATCGTCACGGCGCTCGAGGGCAACCGGATGGCGAAGGCCGGCCGGGGCGCGGCGGCCCTCGCGACGGCGGCGATCGGGTCCTTCGTCGCCGGCACCATCGCGACCGTCCTGCTGACCTTCCTCGCCCCGGGCATCGCGAAGCTCGCCGTCCAGCTCGGCCCGGCCGACTACTTCGCCCTCATCGTCGTCGCCTTCCTCACCGTCGGCGCGCTGCTCGGGTCGAGCATCCCGCGGGGCCTGGTCTCGCTCGGACTCGGCCTGCTGCTCGGACTCGTGGGCACCGAGGTGCTCTCGGGGCAGCAGCGCTACACGCTCGGCGTTCCCAGCCTCGCCGACGGCATCGACGTGGTGCTCATCGCGGTCGGCCTCTTCGCCCTCGGCGAGACGCTCTACGTCGCGTCGCGCCTCAGCCACGGTCCGGTCCGGATCATCCCGGTGGACCGCGGATGGCGCAGCTGGCTGACGCGCGACGACCTCCGCCGCTCGTGGAAGCCCTGGCTGCGTGGTACGGCGATCGGCTTCCCGATCGGCACCATCCCGGCGGGCGGGGCGGATGTCGCGACCTTCCTGTCGTACGCCACAGAGCGCCGGCTGGCGAAGGGGCCGGCCCGCGCCCAGTTCGGTCGCGGCGCGATCGAGGGCGTGGCCGGGCCCGAGTCGGCGAACAACGCGGCCGCGGCGGGCGTCCTGGTTCCCCTGCTCACCCTCGGCCTGCCGACCACGGCGACCGCCGCGATCATCATCTCGGCGTTCCAGTCGTACGGCATCCGACCCGGGCCGCTGCTCTTCGAGACCCAGTCCGGGCTCGTGTGGGCGCTCATCGCGAGCCTCTACATCGGCAACGTGCTGCTGCTGGTGCTCAACCTGCCGCTCGTGGGCATGTGGGTGAAGGTGCTGCGGATCCCGCGGCCGTACCTCTATGCGGGCATCCTCGCGTTCGCCGGGCTCGGCGCGTACGCACTGCACTTCAACGTGTTCGACACGCTCACGCTGCTGGTCGTCGGCATCGTCGGCTTCCTGATGCGCCGCTACGGGTACCCGGTCGCGCCGATGGTCGTCGGCGGCATCCTCGGTCCGATGGCCGAGGAGCAGCTGCGCAAGTCGATGGCGATCAGCCAGGGCGACCTCGCGTACCTCGTGCACAGCCCGTTCGCGATCGCCGCCTACGCGACGCTCGCGGCGATCGTCGTGACGGGCGTCTGGCTGAAACGGCGGAAGGCACGGCTCGAGGCGTCGCCGGCGCTCGTGCCGACGGGCGCGATCGCTGCGGTCGACGCAGTCGATGCCCCCGCCGACGCGGCCGGGCGCGACCGGGAATAGTCCACGTGAACACCCTGTTACAGGTGTCGGGTTCAGAGCAAAACACCAGTGACCACGGGTACGCTCGGTGAACGGGAAGAGGCGCTAGACTGACCTCCCCGCACCGGCCCCGGTCGGGGTCGCATGGTGAGACGAGGGAGGTTCCGATGGTTCTGGTTCGACAGGAGATCGGCGACGTGCTGAGGGACTTCCGCCTGCAGAAGGGCCGGACCCTCCGCCAGGTCGCCAGCAAGGCGAGCGTCGCGCTCGGCTACCTCAGCGAGGTGGAGCGCGGCCAGAAGGAGGCCTCGAGCGAGATCCTCGCGTCCGTCGCAGACGCGCTCGACACTCCCATCTCCGTGATCATGCACGAGGTCGGCGACCGCATCGCGGTGCTCGAGGGGCTCAACGCCCCGGCGGTGCCCGACAGCCTCCCCGACGAGCTGGTGGCGGAGTTCGACGCGGACATGATGGTCCGCTGATCCACAGATCCACTCGAACGGCCGGTCCTCGTGACCGGCCGTTCGCACGTTCCGGAGGCGAAGTGAAGCGAAGCGAGTTCGGGTTGGCGGTCGAGCAGGAGTTCGGACCCGGCTACGGGGACGTCGTCGTGAACGACCTCGTGCTCGTCGAGCTCGGCAATCGCACCGCGCGCGAGGCGCTCGCCGCGGGCCTCGCGCCGCGCGACGTGTGGTTCGCGTTGTGCGCGGCGACGGATGTCCCGGAGGAGCGCCGCCACGGCGTCGGCCGCCCCGAGCCGGGGGAGCGGCCGGCTCGATAGGGCGGCGCACTCCGTCGACCCACCTGCCCGAAGACGCGTTCGACACGCCGGCGCGCGCATCGAACATCCGTTCGGATGCTGCGTTAGGCTCCTCAACAGCAGGAGGGATGACGCGTCCATCCACAGCCGGGGCCTTCGGGCGACGGATGTCGGTGGCCGGCCATACGGTCGGAGGCGTCGGAACACACCGCAAACGCCTTGTCGCGAGACGTGCCGGGTCACGGCCTGGCACGCGGAACGACAGCCTAGAGGCAGCCGCCACCATCACAAGGAGCACCGATGCCATCACCCGCAGACCGCGAGAAGGCCCTCGAGACCGCACTCGCCCAGATCGACCGCCAGTTCGGCAAGGGGTCGGTGATGCGCCTCGGTAGCGAAGAGCGCGCGCCGGTCGAGATCATCCCCACCGGTTCCATCGCACTCGACGTCGCGCTCGGCGTCGGCGGGCTGCCGCGCGGGCGCATCATCGAGATCTACGGCCCCGAGTCGTCGGGCAAGACGACGCTCACGCTCCACGCGATCGCCAACGTGCAGCGTGCGGGCGGCATCGCCGCCTTCATCGACGCCGAGCACGCGCTCGACCCCGACTACGCGAAGAAGCTCGGCGTCGACATCGACTCGCTGCTCGTCTCGCAGCCCGACACGGGTGAGCAGGCGCTCGAGATCGCCGACATGCTGATCCGTTCGGGTTCGATCGACCTCGTCGTCATCGACTCCGTGGCCGCGCTCGTGCCGCGTGCCGAGATCGAGGGTGAGATGGGCGATTCGCACGTGGGTCTGCAGGCCCGACTCATGTCGCAGGCGCTGCGCAAGCTCACCGGTGGCCTCAACCAGACCAAGACGACGGCCATCTTCATCAACCAGCTCCGCGAGAAGATCGGCGTGTTCTTCGGCAGCCCCGAGACCACGGCGGGCGGCAAGGCGCTGAAGTTCTACGCGTCGGTGCGGCTCGACATCCGTCGCATCGAGACGCTGAAGGACGGGTCCGATGCGGTCGGCAACCGCACGCGCGTGAAGGTCGTGAAGAACAAGATGGCCCCGCCCTTCAAGCAGGCCGAGTTCGACATCCTCTACGGCGTGGGCATCTCCCGCGAGGGCAGCCTCATCGACTACGGCGTCGACCAGGGCATCGTGAAGAAGTCCGGCGCCTGGTACACGTACGACGGCGACCAGCTCGGCCAGGGCAAGGAGAACGCCCGCAACTTCCTCCTCCAGAACCCCGACATCGCCGCCGACATCGAGAAGAAGATCCTCTCGAAGCTCGGCATCGGGCAGGCCGGCGGTGCACCGGCCGCCGCGGCGCCGTCCAACGTCGAGTCGATCGCGACGAAGCGCAAGGGCGCCTGAGTCGGCGGTACCGATGACCGATCAGCGGAACGAGCGACTCGCCCCGGTCACGTACCTGCCGTGGGTGGCACCGTCGGAGGAATCCGACGGCGCCACCCGCGGTGGGGAGGGCATCGCGTCGGATGCGGCGGAGTCGTCGTCGGCGCCCGTCATCCAGCGCCATCGCGACCGCGCGCGGCCAGGGACGGCGCGGTCGGAGGCCGCGCCGTCGGATGGCGCGCGACCGTTCTCGCAGCGGCGCAGCGCGGGCTTCCGCGGCCCCGCCGCCGGGCGCGTCCCGTTGCCGGAATCGGATGAGCCCGAGACCGGCCCGGAACGCGACGATCGCATCGACCGGCTCATCGTCTCCCGGCTGCGTCGCTCGTCGCTGTCCGTGTCCGAGGTCCGCGCGACGCTCGTCGAGCACGGCCTCGACGAGGTCGAGGTCGAGGAGTGGATCGAGCGCTACGCCCGGCTCGGGTACCTCGACGACCGTCGGCTCGCCGAGCAGCTGGTGCACAGCCACGGCGTGCGTCGCGGCCGGGGGAGCGGCGCACTCCTGCACGAGCTCGGTCGCCGGGGAATCGACGACGAGCTCGCACGCGAAGCGGTCGACACGCTCGATCCCGACGTCGAGTTCGAGCACGCGCTCCTGATCGCCGAGCGCCGCGCACGTCAGCTGGCCGGACTCGATCGGCACGTCGCCGAGCGTCGCCTGTCGGCATTCCTCATGCGGCGCGGGTACGGGAGCGAGCTCGTACGCCGGGCGGTGGCCGCCGCGCTCGACGGCGACGACGCCGAGTGACGGATCGTAGACTGGTGCGATCATGAGCACCATTCACGAGGCGATGCCCGCGGCCGCGGAGCCCGTCGCCGCCGAGACGGCCGCGCCCCGCACGTACGAGGTCCGCACCTTCGGGTGCCAGATGAACGTGCACGACTCCGAGCGCCTCAGCGGCTCGCTCGAGGCGGCCGGCTACGTCCCGGCCGACGGCGCCGAGCCCGACATCGTCGTGATCAACACGTGCGCCGTCCGCGAGAACGCCGACAACAAGCTCTACGGCAACCTCGGCCACCTCGCCGGCGTGAAGCGCCGCCACGCGGGCATGCAGATCGCGGTCGGCGGCTGCCTCGCCCAGAAGGACAAGAACGTCATCCTCGAGAAGGCGCCGTGGGTCGACGTCGTGTTCGGCACGCACAACATGGGGTCGTTGCCGAGCCTGCTCGAGCGTGCGCGACACAACGACGAGGCGCAGCTCGAGATCCTGGACTCGCTCGAGGTGTTCCCCTCGACGCTGCCGACCAAGCGCGACTCGACCCACTCCGGCTGGGTGTCGATCTCGGTCGGCTGCAACAACACGTGCACGTTCTGCATCGTGCCGGCGCTCCGCGGCAAGGAGAAGGACCGCCGGCCGGGCGACATCCTCGCCGAGGTCCAGGCGCTCGTCGACGACGGCGCCGTCGAGGTGACCCTCCTCGGGCAGAACGTCAACTCCTACGGCGTCGAGTTCGGCGACCGTCAGGCGTTCGGCAAGCTCCTGCGTGCCGCCGGCGGCATCGACGGTCTCGAGCGCGTCCGCTTCACGAGCCCGCACCCGGCCGCGTTCACCGACGACGTGATCGACGCGATGGCCGAGACGCCGAACGTCATGCCCCAGCTGCACATGCCGTTGCAGTCGGGTTCCGACCGCATCCTGAAGGCCATGCGGCGGTCGTACCGGTCCGAGAAGTTCCTCGGCATCCTCGACCGCGTCCGCGTGAAGATCCCGAACGCTGCGATCTCGACCGACATCATCGTCGGATTCCCGGGCGAGACCGAGGAGGACTTCCAGGAGACGCTCCGCGTCGTCGCGGCCGCCCGCTTCGCGTCCGCGTTCACCTTCCAGTACTCCATCCGCCCGGGTACCCCTGCGTCCACCATGGAGCAGCAGGTGCCCAAGGAGGTGGTGCAGGAGCGCTACGAGCGACTCATCGCCCTCCAGGAGCGCATCTCGTGGGAGGAGAACCAGAAGCTCGTCGGTACCGCCGTCGAGGTGCTCGTCTCCACGGGCGAGGGCAAGAAGGACGCCGAGACGCACCGCCTGAGCGGTCGCGCCGAAGACAGCCGCCTCGTCCACTTCGAGGTGCCCGCCGGCTCCGACCTGCCCCGACCCGGCGATGTGGTCTCCGTCGAGATCACGCAGGCCGCGCCGTTCCACCTGCTCGCCGACTCGATCGACGGTGCACCGCTGCGCATCCGTCGCACGCGGGCCGGCGACGCCTGGGATCGTGCGCAGGCCGAGAGCTGCGGCGTGCCGGCCGCGTCCGGCACGACGGCATCGGCCGGCGGACGCGTCTCGCTCGGCCTGCCCTCGCTGCGCGTCGGCGGCGAACCGCTCACGAGCCCGGGCGTCGGCACCATGCCGATCTACGACCCCGCCGACGGCCAGCGCTGACGTGACGCTGATCGCGGTCGTCGGCGCCACGGGCACCGGCAAGTCGCGCTTCGCGCTCGACCTCGCGCACGCGATCTCCGGGCGCGGCGGCATCGCCGAGGTCGTCAACGCCGACGCCATGCAGCTGTACCGCGGCATGGACATCGGCACCGCCAAGCTCCCGCTCGACGAACGCGAGGGCGTGCCGCACCACCTCCTCGACGTGCTCGACGTCACCGACGAGGCATCCGTGGCCGCCTACCAGGCCGAGGCCCGGGCCGTCGTCGACGACATCGCGGCTCGCGGCGGTGTCGCCCTCCTCACGGGAGGCTCCGGGCTCTACGTCTCGAGCGTCATCCACGACCTGCGCTTCCCCGGCACGGACGCCGCGATCCGGGCGCGCCTCGAAGCCGAGCTCGAGGAGGTCGGGCCGGGTCTCATGCACCGCCGCCTGCGCGACCTCGACGCCGAGACCGCCGCGAGCGTGGACCCGCAGAACGGTCGGCGGATCGTCCGCGCCCTCGAGGTCATCGAACTCACCGGCGAACCGAAGGCCGCTCGGCTGCCCGATGAGCCCGTGCCGTGGCGCCCGCACCGGATCGTGCACCTGCGCGCCGACCGCGCCGACCTCGTCGCGCGGCTCGATGCCCGCGCCGCCGGCATGTGGGCGAGCGGGCTCATCGACGAGGTGCGCGGCCTCATTCCGCTCGGCCTCGAGCGTGGCGTGACCGCGCGCAAGGCGATCGGCTACGCCCAGGCGCTGGCGCAACTCCAGGGGCGGATGGCCGAGGCCGACGCGATCGCGGAGACGCAGGCGCTGACCCGGACCTACGCCCGACGGCAGGTCGGTTGGTTCAAGCGGTACTCCGCGGCATCCGTCGTCGATGCCGGCGACCCGGCCGCGTTCGCCGCCGAGGTGGCACGGCAGGCGAGCGGCGTCTGAGGCGTTCCGCGCTCCCTAGACTGGTGCGATGGCGTTCGATCTGCGCTTCACCAAGGGCCAGGGCACGGGCAACGACTTCGTGCTGTACAGCGATCCCGAGGGCGAGCACGAGCTCTCGCCCACGCAGATCGCGGCCGTCTGCGATCGGCGGTTCGGCGTCGGCGCCGACGGCGTGATCCGGGCCGTCCGCTCGGAGCGTCTGGCCGACGGTGCCGGCGCGCTCGCGGAGGACCCGCAGGCGACGTGGTTCATGGACTACTGGAACGCCGACGGCAGCCTGTCGGAGATGTGCGGCAACGGCATCCGGGTGTACGTGCGCTACCTCATCGACCAGGGGCACATCGCACCCGATGGCGACGAGTGGATCGCGATCGGTACTCGCGCGGGCGTGCGCCGGGTGCGCGTCACCGGAGCGGGCTTCGAGGCCGACCTCGGTGCCTGGAGACTCGATGGCGGCGAACCGCTGGTGCGCGCGAAGAACCTGCCCGTCGCCCGCCCGGGTCTCGGCATCGACGTCGGCAACCCCCACGTCGTGGTGGCCCTCGCCGACGACGACGAGTTGGACGGCCTCGACCTGGCCTACCTGCCGATGCTCGACCCGCAGCCGCAGGCCGGGGCGAACGTCGAGTTCGTCGTGCCGGCCGAGCCGCTCGTCGAGAACGGGCGGGGGCGGATCCGCATGCGCGTGCACGAGCGCGGGTCGGGGGAGACGCTCTCGTGCGGTACGGGCGCGGTCGCGGCGGCGCTCGCCGTGCGGTACTGGGCGGGAGAGCAGGCACCGGACACGTGGGTCGTGCAGGTGCCCGGCGGAGCGCTCGGCGTGCGCATGGAGTCGCAGCCCGACGGAGAGCACGTGCTGCTCTCCGGTCCGGGCGAGCTCGTCTTCGACGGGGTGCTCGCCCTGGCCTGACGGGTTCAGGCGTCCTGGCCTGACGGGTTCAGGCGTCGCGCGTCACCGTCAGGACGCGGAATCCCTTCGACGTGCCCGCCCGCTCCACCGTCCATCCGCCGGCGAACTGCTCGTCGAGCCAGCGCTGCAGCGAGTCGGCGCCGAGGTTCTTCTGCACGACGAGCCACGCGCTCGCGCCCACCTCGAGCCGGGGAAGCCAGCGAAGGAGCAGGGCATGCAATTCGGCCTTGCCGATGCGGATCGGCGGATTCGACCAGATCACGCCGAACCGCACGTCATCGGGAACATCGTCGGGCATCGCGGCGTTGACGTTCTCGAGGCCGAGTCGCTGCGCATTGCGGCGGACGAGATCGAGCGCACGCTCGTTCACGTCGACCGCCCACACCGTCGCCGCGGGGGACCCGAGTCCGAGGGTGAGCGCGATCGGACCCCATCCGGCGCCCAGGTCGAGCAGGTGACCCTCGGCGGGGGCGGCGGGGACCTCGTCGAGCAGCACCCGCGTGCCGAGGTCGACGTGGTCCGGACTGAAGACGCCGCCCGCGGTCTGCACCTCGACCTCGCGGCCGGCGAGCCGCACCGGAACGGTCCGGAGCGCCGCGCGATCGGCGGGCTTGGACGAGAAGTAGTGCTCCTGCGGCATACGGGGAAACCTATCGCAGGCGAACGGAAGTAGGCTGGACAGGATGAACGACGCGGCACCCGAGACCCACGACGACGCGGTCGAGCGCGTGCTGCGCAGCGCCGACACCAGGGCGGGCGTGTCCCGCTTCGGGGCGTCCGACGCCTCGTCGATCCAGCGCGCCGGCCTCGCGGACGGCGCCGATGACGGCTTCGACGGCGAGCAGTACGACCGCGAGGCACGCGCCGCGCTGCGTCGCGTGGGCGGCCTCTCGACCGAACTCGAGGACGTCACCGAGGTCGAGTACCGGCAGTTGCGACTCGAGAACGTCGTGCTCATCGGCGTGTACCCGCAGGGCTCGCTGGAGGACGCCGAGAACTCGCTCCGCGAACTCGCGGCACTCGCCGAGACGGCGGGCGCCCGTGTGCTCGACGGCGTGCTGCAGCGGCGCCCGCACCCCGACCCCAGCACGTACCTCGGCCGCGGCAAGACCGAGGAACTCCGGCACGTCGTCGCCGCGCTCGGCGCGGACACCGTCGTCGCCGACACCGAGCTCGCGCCGAGCCAGCGTCGCGCGCTCGAGGACGCGGTCAAGGTGAAGGTCATCGACCGCACCGCCGTGATCCTCGACATCTTCAGCCAGCACGCGAAGAGCCGCGAGGGCAAGGCGCAGGTCGAACTCGCTCAGCTCGAGTACCTGCTCCCGCGACTGCGCGGCTGGGGCGAGTCGATGTCGCGCCAGGCCGGTGGCCAGGTCGGCGGCGCCGGCGCGGGCATGGGCTCCCGTGGTCCCGGTGAGACGAAGATCGAGCTGGATCGTCGTCGTATCCACACGCGCATGGCGAAGCTCCGCCGTCAGATCGCCGGCATGAAGCCCGCTCGCGACGCCAAGCGCGCGAACCGCAAGCGCAACGCCGTGCCGTCGGTCGCGATCGCGGGCTACACGAACGCGGGCAAGTCGAGCCTGCTGAACCGCATCACGGGCGCGGGCGTGCTGGTCGAGAACGCGCTCTTCGCCACGCTCGATGCGACCGTGCGCCGCAACACCACGGCCGACGGCCGGGTCTACACGATCGCCGACACCGTCGGGTTCGTCCGGAACCTCCCGCACCAGCTCGTCGAGGCATTCCGATCGACGCTCGAGGAGGTCGGCGACGCCGACCTGATCGTGCACGTCGTCGACGCCGCGCACCCCGACCCCGCCCAGCAGATCGCGACCGTGCGCGACGTCATCGGCGAAGTGGGCGCGCGCGACATCCCCGAGCTGGTCGTCTTCAACAAGGCCGACCTCGTCACCCCGGAGGACCGCCTCGTCCTGCAGGGCCTCGAGCCGAACGCGGTGTTCGCCTCCGCGCGCACGGGCGAGGGCGTCGCCGAGGTGCTCGCCGCGATCGGGCGCATGCTGCCCGACCCGGCCGTCGAGGTCGACCTGCTCGTGCCGTACGACCGAGGTGACGTCATCTCGGCGCTGCACGAGGGCGGGCGCGTGCTCTCGACCGACTACGTCGAGGACGGCACGCGCATCCGCGCGCTCGCATCGCCCGAGCAGGCCGCGCAGCTCGAGGAGTTCCGCGCGGCGGCGCTCGCGTAAGGGCCGCCGCGCGACCGGCGCCGCAGCGCCGCACCGGCCTGCGTCACCCGGCGCCGCACCGCCGCACGGCGCCCGGCGGAACGCCACCGAGTCACTCGTCGTAACACCGGGAGCGGATGCCCCCGACCCGGCGTATCGTCGCACCTGATCGTGGCGAGCGGCCGGATGCCGCCCGCCTGGAGCGACCGCCGAGCCCGGCATCCGCCCGCGAGACCCACCTGCCGTTCCGGCCGGTCGGGCGCGGCGTGCCGTGCATCCGACCTCCCCGGAACTGCTCGCCACCTGGAGCGACATGACCGGAACCGAGCCCGACGGCGCCGCCGCCCGGCCGCGCGTGCCGATCTCGTTCGAGCTGTTCCCGCCGCGCACCGACGCCGCGGCGATCGCGCTCGGCCGCACCATCGACCGCCTCGCCGAGGCCGACCCCGCGTTCATCTCCGTGACGTTCGGCGCCGGCGGGTCGAGCCGCGACCGCTCGCTCACGGTGCTCCGGTACATGCTCGAGCACACGCGCGTCGAGCCGATGGCGCACCTGACGTGCGTCGGCTCGAGCCACGCGGAGGCGAACCGCCTCGTGCGCGAGTTCCTCGACGCGGGCGTCACCAGCTTCCTGGCGCTCCGCGGCGACCCGCCCGCGGGAGCGGTCGACGCCGAGGACGCGATCGGCGACCTGCACAGCGCCGCCGAACTCGTGCAGCTGATCCACCGGGTGCAGGAGGAGCGCGAGCCCTTCGGGCAGTCGCGCATCCCGGGGATGCCGGGGGTCACCGCCATCCGGGAGCGCCCCCGCCCGGAGCGCGTCGCCGTCGCGGCCTTTCCGACCGGCCACCCGCGTTCGCGCGGGTCGAACCAGGACGTCGACGTGCTGCTCGCGAAGGAGGTCGCGGGCGCCAACCTCGCGATCACGCAGCTCTTCTGGCACGCCGACGACTACCTGACGTTCGTGCAGCGCGCCCGCGCGGGCGGCGTGACCATCCCGATCCTGCCGGGCATCATGCCCGTGACGACGCCCGCCCGGCTCGCGCGTCTCGAGCAGCTCACGGGCGTCCCGGCGCCGGCCGAACTCGCGATCGACCTCGAGATCGAGCCCGATGCCGAGGCGCAGTTCGAGCTCGGCGTGGCGTACGCCGCGAACCTGGCCGCCGACGTGCTCGCGGGCGACGCCCCCGGGCTCCACCTGTACACCTTCAACCGCCACGAGGCCGTGCTCGCCGTGCTCGACCGGCTCGGCCTCGCCACCGCCCCCGCCCATGCGGGCACCGAGAGGAACACGAGAGAACGATGACCGCACCCGCCTTCCCCACCGGAACGATCCTCGGCTACCCGCGCATCGGGCGCCGCAGGGAGCTCAAGCACGCCGTCGAGGCGTTCTGGGCCGGCCGGATCGACGCCGCCGAGCTCGAGCGCACCGCGGCCGGCCTCCGCGCGGCGACGCGCGAGCGACTCGCCGAGCTCGGACTCGAACGCGCCGGCTCGGCGATTCCCGAGTCGTTCTCGTACTACGACCAGGTGCTCGATGCCGCCGTCGCGGTGGGCGCGGTTCCGGCGCGCTTCGAGCGCCTGCTCGACGCCGACGGCCGACTCGACCTCGCGGGGTACTTCACGGTCGCCCGCGGCGAGGGTGCCGACGCGCCGCTCGAGATGACCAAGTGGTTCGACTCGAACTACCACTACCTCGTGCCCGAGATCGGTGCCGACACCGCGTTCGCGCCGCACGCCGACGCGCTGGTCGCCCAGGTCCGCGAGGCGCGCGAGGCCGGCTTCGTGACGCGCCCCGTGCTCGTCGGCCCGGTCACGTTCCTGCTGCTGGCGAAGCCGGCGGATGGCGCGCCCGAGGGCTTCCGTCCGCTCGACCGCCTCGCCGACCTGATGTCGGTCTATCGCGCCCTCCTCGCCGAGCTCGCCGCAGCCGGCGTCGAATGGGTGCAGCTCGACGAGCCCGGCCTCGTCAGCGAGAGCCTCGACGAGCCGCGCGAGCGCGTGCTCGAGGCCGTCGCGGAGGCGTACGAGGAGCTGGGAGCGGCGGAGGCCCGCCCGGCGATCCTCGTCGCCGCGCCCTACGGCGACCTGGCCGACGCGCTGCCGGCGCTCGCGGCGACCCCGGTCGAGGCGATCGGGCTCGACCTCGTCCGCGGCGACCTGCCCGGGCAGCTCGACCCCGTGACCGAGGAGGCGCTCGCCGCGAAGACGCTCGTCGCGGGCGTCGTCGACGGCCACAACATCTGGCGCGGCGACCTCGCGCACGCGTTCGCCCGCGCCGAGGCGGTCCGTTCGCTCTCTGGTTCGGTCGCCGTGTCGACGTCGACGTCGCTCCTGCACGTCCCGCACGACGTCGACGAGGAGACCGCGCTCGATGCGCGCCTCGTGAGCTGGCTCGCCTTCGCCGACCAGAAGGTCGCACAGGTCGCGACGCTCGCGCGCGGCCTCGCCGAGGGGCGCGAGGCCATCGCGGCCGATCTCGACGCGGCATCCGCCGCCCTCGCCGACCGGGCCGCGGCGCCGGGCGTTCGCGTGCCCGCCGTGCGCGAGCGCCTCGCCGCGCTCGACGCGAGCGCGTTCGCGCGTGCCGCGTACGACGACCGCGTCGCCGCGCAGGAGGACCTCGCGCTGCCGGCGCTGCCCACCACGACCATCGGGTCGTTCCCGCAGACCGCCGACATCCGCCGCGCCCGCGCTCGGCTCGTCAAGGGCGAGCTGACGGATGCCGCGTACCGCGAGCTCATGCGCGAGGAGATCGCCCGGGTCATCCGCCTGCAGGAGGACCTCGGCCTCGACGTCCTCGTGCACGGCGAGCCCGAGCGCAACGACATGGTGCAGTACTTCGCCGAGCTGCTCGACGGCTTCGCGGTGACGCAGCACGGCTGGGTGCAGTCGTACGGTTCGCGCTGCACGCGTCCGTCGATCCTCTGGGGCGACGTCTCGCGCCCGGCACCGATGACGGTCGAGTGGTCGACCTTCGCGCAGTCGCTCTCGGAGAAGCCCGTCAAGGGCATGCTCACGGGCCCGGTCACGATCCTCGCGTGGTCGTTCGTGCGTGATGACCAGCCGCTCGGCGACACCGCCCGGCAGGTCGCGCTCGCGCTCCGCGACGAGATCGGCGACCTCGAGGGGGCGGGCATCCGCGTCATCCAGGTCGACGAGCCCGCGCTCCGCGAGCTCCTTCCGCTGAAGCTCGCGGACCAGCCGGCGTACCTCGACTGGTCGGTCGGCTCGTTCCGGCTCGCCACGGGCGGCGCTGCGCCGGCCACGCAGGTGCACACGCACCTCTGCTACTCGGAGTTCGGCGTCGTGATCGACGCGATCCGCGAGCTCGACGCCGACGTGACCTCGATCGAGGCGGCGCGCAGCCGCATGGAGGTCGTCGGCGACCTCGCCGCGAGCGGCTTCGACCACGGCGTGGGCCCGGGCGTCTACGACATCCACTCGCCGCGCGTGCCCAGCGTCGAGGAGGTGCGCTCGCTCCTCGAGCGCGCGGTCGACGGCGTGCCAGCCGGACGGCTCTGGGTGAACCCCGACTGCGGCCTGAAGACCCGCGGCTACGACGAGACGGTCGCGTCGCTGGCGAACATCGTGGAGGCGACGCGCTCGGTGCGCGAGGACGTGGCCGTGGCGACGGCCTGACGCCAGGATCGAGGGGCGGGTGGCGCGGGGGGGGCCCCCCGCCACCCCCCCCCCCCGGGGGGGGGGGGGGCCGGGGCCCCCGGCCGCCCCCCCGCTGGGGGGGGCGGCGGCCGGGGGCCCCCCCCCCGCCCCCCGCCCCTCGTCGTCGGTGGCGCTGCCGGTGGAGGTGCCGAGCGGGTGAACCGGCCTAGACGGTGCGCAGGACCGCGACGACCTTGCCGAGCACCTCGGACTCGTCGCCGAGGATCGGCTCGAACGCCGAGTTGCGGGGGAGCAGCCACGTGTGGCCGTCGCGCTGGCGGAAGACCTTGACGGTCGCCTCGCCGTCGAGCATGGCCGCGACGATCTCGCCGTTCTCAGCCGTGCGCTGCGAACGCACGACGACCCAGTCGCCGTCGCAGATCGCGGCGTCGATCATCGAGTCGCCGACGACCTTCAGGATGAACAGCTCGCCCTTGCCGACCAGCTGGCGCGGGAGGGGGAAGACCTCCTCGATCTGCTGCTCGGCGGTGATCGGGACGCCGGCGGCGATGCGGCCGACGAGCGGCACCATGGCCGCGTCGCCGACCGGGGCGGGCTCGGCGGCCGGGCTGCGCTCGGTCCCGGGCACGTCGATGAGGATCTCGAGTGCGCGGGGGCGATTCGGGTCGCGCCGCAGGTAGCCGGCGAGCTCGAGCTGGTTCAGCTGGTGCGTGACGCTCGAGAGCGAGGAGAGGCCGACGGCGTCGCCGATCTCGCGCATGCTCGGTGGGTAGCCCCGATCGGCGACCGAGCCTCGGATGACCTCGAGGATCGCGAGCTGCTTCGGGCTCAGCGTCTTGCGCCGACGCGACCGGCCGCTCGCGCCGCGTGCCTGGTCGATGTCGATGCTCACGTGCCTCGCCTCTCGTCGGGACCGCGTCGGCCCGGATGTCGGTGGTCGATGTTCGACTGTCGTCGGACATTCGAAACTGTATCCGCCTCGCACGCACGCGACAAACATCCGTTCGAGTGTGTCGCGGAATCGGGCCCGGAAATCCCACCCTCCGGTGCTTGCAGCGTCGAACGTTCGAAGATATATTCGGAACACAGCTTCGCATCCGGCCCTCCCGGCCGAGGGTCGGATGCGGGGCTGGAGCCCCGGGAGGTGCGGAATGAGTGCAGTGGTGATCGGACCCGTCGGCGCAGCGCCGGCCATGCCCGACTTCGTGGGGCCCGCCGCGCGCACGCGACTCCGATTGACGCGTCGTGGCCGCGTCGTGCTGACGGCCCTCGCCACCGTGCCGATCGTCGCGGGTGTGCTGGTCGGAACGCTCTCCTCGGGAGGCGCCATCGCGGGCATCGATGACGGCCGCGCCACCACCACGTTCGAGACCGTGGTCGTCGGTGCGGGCGACTCGTTGTGGGGCATCGCCGAGTCGATCGCGCCGCACGCCGACCCCCGCGAGGTCATCTACGAGATCATGCGGCTGAATGGCCTGCGCGACGCCGTGGTGCAGCCGGGCCAGGAGCTCGTGCTTCCCGCGGTCGACTGAGAGCGCGTCTGAGCCTCGCGGCATCGTGGCCGGGCTCGACGAAATGCTCGTGATCGACTCGTCGCGCGCGAGCGTGCCCGCGGCCCGCTGCGGGCGGGGTTGCTGCAACGACGAGGCCAACCCGAACCGACCGGCGCCTGATCTGAGCGCGCGCGCCGAAGGGCCCGGTGGTCGACCGGGAATGGTGCGCGGATCAACGTCCGCGGTACTGTCGGGGCCGTGATCATCGCGATCTTTCGTCGCCGCCTGCGCGACGGCGCGACCTTCGACGACTTCATCAGCGCGTGGGAGGCCGACAAGGGCTTCGGCGTCCCGGCTCGCGTGTTCAACGCCGTCTCCGTCGACGACTCCCGCGAGATCCTCTCGGTCGGTTTCGTCGACATCGCCGCCGACGACCTCGAGGCGGACGTCGCGAAGGTCAGCCTCCAGGAGGCGGTACGGCACTCTCGAATCGACGAGGTGATCGAGAGCACAGTGCTGCACGCCTACTACGACCTCCGCACCGAGCACGACTTCACTTCGGATCCGCGTACCGTCGAGATCGGTTCGCTGACGAGCATGCTGTCCGCACTCGCGCCGAAGTCATCGGCCGGCGACTGATCAGCGGACGGTCCCACTCCGCCGGAACCGACAACGACCGGCGGTCGCGTCGCGGTCGCCATTCGGGGGTGTCGTCACGATCGGCGGGTGTGAAGCCCGTCGCACCCGCACAAACTGACGACAACCGCCGCCGCATGCCACGAGGCAGGGGAGCCCGGATCCGCAATATCACCTTTAAGTGGCATAAAGTAAAGATTACTCGACCTCCGTCGACGTTAGGAGCTGGCCCATGGCCCACTACGTCGATCTGCTCTGGAACCCACACGACGCTTCGCACCTCGGGCGGAGGGACCGTGCTCCGGGCCGATACGAGGCCTTCGTCCCCGATGAACTCGGGGAAGACCTTCCTCCGATCGGGCGGGAGGCGCACCAGGCCGCGGAGGACTCGCTGGCCGTGCTCGCTCGCGCCGATGAGCGCATCGGCGACCGCGGGGGATACCTGAACCACCTGCTGATCCGTTCCGAGAGCATCTCTTCGTCCTGGATCGAGGGGAACCGCATCAGCCCGAAGAAGCTCGCCATCGCCGAGCTCCTCGACCACCGTGCAACCGGCGGGGTCGACGCCCGCGTGGCGCTCGACGTCGTGGCGAATGTCCGAGCCACCGAAGAGGCGATCGCCGAGCTGGGCGACCGCGAGCGCGCCCCCGAGGTTACGACCGCCGATATCGAGCGCCTGCAGCACCTCATCGAGCCCCGCCTCGAACCGGGGCTGCGCACCGAGCAGAACTGGGTCGGCGGGCCGGGCTGGAGTCCGCTCCGTGCAGACTTCGTTCCGCCCCCCGAGACCGAGGTCCGCCGCCTCGTCGACGACCTCGCGCGCTTCGTCACGGCGACCTCTGGCAATCCCGTCGTGCGCGCGGCGATCGCGCATGCGCAGTTCGAGACGATCCACCCCTTCATCGACGGCAACGGCCGCACGGGCAGGGCACTGATCCACACCGTGCTCCGCCGAGCCGACGCACTCCGCAACACCCTCATCCCCATCAGCACGGTGTTCGCCGGCGACAAGGATCGCTACATCGCGGGCCTCACCGCATACCGCCGGATCCCGTCGCGGCTCGACGAGTGGATCATCGGCTTCGCCGAAGCCGCCGAGCTGGCAGCGGGCAACGCCGTCAGGTTCGCCGCGGACCTCGCCGCCCTCGACGACGAGGTGCGCGAGGACCTGGTCCGATTCCGCGCGTCACAGGGCATCACGCCCGCCACGCCGCGGAGCGATGCCGTGGTGCTGAAGATCCTCGACGGGCTGGCCAACGACCCGGTCCTGACCATCGAGAAGGTCGCCGCGCAGCACGCCGTGTCGACGGCGGCCGCCCATCGCGCGCTCACCCAGCTCGCCGATGCCGGCATCCTCGGTCGCACGAAGGACCAGAAGGGGAAGCTGATCTGCTGGACCGCCGACCGGCACCTGGCCCTGGTGAGCCTGAACGAACGCAGCAACCGCGTCGGAGCAGGGGACACCGGACACGTCCGACCTGGGTTCGCTCCGCCGGCGCCCGCGGTCGGCCGGGTCGGCGTGCTGCGCCGCAGGGGCTGACCGCCCGCTCCATGCCCCGCCGATAGCATTGATCGGTGACGAGTCTCGACGACCTGCCCATCCGCGACGACCTTCGCGGGAAGTCCCCGTACGGCGCCCCGCAGAAGCACGTGCCGGTCGCACTGAACGTCAACGAGAACACGCATCCGATCCCCGAGGATGTCGCGCACGACATCGTCGCCCGCGTGGCCGCGGCGATCATCGGCCTGAACCGGTACCCGGACCGCGAGTTCACGCAGCTGCGGGCGGCACTGGCCGACTACCTCGGCCACGGGCTCGTGCCCGAGCAGCTCTGGGCTGCGAACGGTTCCAACGAGGTGCTGCAGCACATCCTCCAGGCCTTCGGCGGCCCCGGCCGGACGGCGCTCGGCTTCGGCCCGACGTACTCGATGTACGGCCTGCTCTCGTCGGGCACGGGCACGGAGTGGATCGCCGCCGAACGCGACGCCGACTTCGAGCTCTCGCCCGAGACCGCGGTCGCCGCCATCGAACGACACGATCCTGACATCGTGCTGCTGTGCTCGCCCAACAACCCGACGGGAACGCCGCTGGCGCTCGAGACCATCGCCGCAGTCGCCGATGCCGCACGGGGCGTCGTCGTCGTCGACGAGGCCTACCAGGAGTTCGCCGACCCGGGCACCCCGAGCGCCCTGACGCTGCTCGACGGGCGGCCCCGGCTCCTCGTCTCGCGCACCATGAGCAAGGCGTTCGCCTTCGCCGGCGCGCGCGTCGGGTACCTCGCAGCGGATCCCGCCGTCGTCGACGCGTTGCGGCTCGTGCGGCTCCCGTACCACCTGTCCGCGCTCACGCAGGCTGCGGCGCTCGGCGCGCTCGCGCACTCCGGTGAGATGCTCGCGATGGTCGACGAGATCCGCGCCCAGCGCGACCGCATCACGCGGGAGCTCGCCGCGCTCGGCTTCCGGCCGTACCGGAGCGGGTCGAACTTCGTGCTCTTCGGCGGCGTCGACGACCCGCACGCGATCTTCGAGGCGCTGCTCGAGCGGGGCATCCTGATCCGCGAGATCGGTCTGCCGGGATGCCTGCGGGTGACCGCGGGCACCGAGGCCGAGACGACCGCCTTCCTCGAGGCGATGGCCTCGTTCGCGCCGTCGGACGCCGCGAACGCCTGATCCAGCCCGGAATCCCTCCCGACCTCCCCGAATAGGATGACCCCATGAGCACCGACCGCCCCGCGCGCACCGCGCGCGTGCAGCGCGAGACCAGCGAGTCGAGCATCGACCTCTCCATCGACCTCGACGGCACCGGCACGAGCGACATCGAGACGAGCGTGCCGTTCTACGACCACCTGCTCACGGCCTTCGCGAAGCACTCGCTCACCGACCTCACCGTTCGCGCGAAGGGCGACATCGAGATCGACGTGCACCACACCGTCGAAGACGTCGGGATCGTGCTCGGCACCGCGATCCGCCAGGCGCTCGGCGACAAGCGCGGCATCTCACGGTACGGCGACGCGCTCGTCCCGCTCGACGAGGCGCTCGCGCAGGCCGTGGTCGACATCTCCGGTCGGCCGTACCTCGTCCACACGGGCGAGCCCGCCGGATTCGAGTTCCACCTGATCGGCGGCCACTTCACCGGTTCGATGGTGCGGCACGTGTTCGAGGCCATCGCCTTCAACGCGGCGCTCACCGTGCACGTGAACGTGCTCGGCGGACGGGATCCCCACCACATCGCCGAGGCCGAGTTCAAGGCGTTCGCGCGGGCGTTCCGTCAGGCGAAGGCATGGGACCCGCTCGTGGCCGGCATCCCGTCGACCAAGGGCGCCCTGTGACCGCCACGCGGCGCATCGCCGTCCTCGACTACGGCTCCGGCAACGTCCACTCGGCCGTGAAGGCGCTCGAGCGCGCCGGCGCCGAGGTCGACCTCACGGCCGACCGCCGGGCGGTCATGGAGGCCGACGGCCTCGTCGTGCCGGGCGTCGGCGCGTTCGCGGCCGTCATGGACGGACTGCGCTCCGTGCGCGGCGACGAGCTCATCGACCGACGCCTCGCGGGCGGTCGGCCCGTGCTCGGCATCTGCGTCGGCATGCAGGTCATGTTCGAGCACGGTGTCGAGCGCGGCGTCGACACCGAGGGCCTCGGCGAGTGGCCGGGCGTCGTGACCGAGCTGCCGAGCGACGTCCTCCCGCACATGGGCTGGAACACCGTCCGACCCGACAAGGGATCGGTGCTGTTCGAGGGCCTCGAAGACGAGCGCTTCTACTTCGTGCACTCCTACGGGGCCCAGGCGTGGAACCTCGACGTCATCCCGCCCTTCCCGCAGCCGAAGCTGACCTGGTCCGAGCACGGTGGGCCCTTCCTCGCCGCCGTCGAGAACGGCCCGCTGTCGGCGACCCAGTTCCACCCGGAGAAGTCGTCGGATGCCGGCATCCGCCTGCTCTCCAACTGGATCGCCTCGCTCGGCTGAGCCCGGGCGAGACCCTGCGAGACCTTCGATGCGTCACGGCGTTCCGGCCCGGACTAGGATGCTGTGACTGTGCCGAGGCCGCGCGTTCCGCGGCATCCGATTCGAGGACAGTGATGAGTGAGTTCAGCAAGACCCCCCGCCTGGTGCTGCTTCCGGCCGTCGACGTGGCGGGAGGCAAGGCGGTTCGCCTGACGCAGGGCGAGGCGGGAACCGAGACGAACTACGGCGACCCGGTCGACGCGGCCGCCGACTGGGCCGACCAGGGCGCGGAGTGGATCCACCTCGTGGACCTCGACGCCGCCTTCGGGCGCGGGTCCAACGCCGGGATCCTGAAGAAGGTGATCCGCCAGGTCCGTGGCGTCAACGTCGAGCTCTCGGGCGGCATCCGCGACGACCGGTCGCTCGAGAACGCCCTCGAGATCGGCGCGAAGCGCATCAACCTCGGCACGGCCGCCCTCGAGAACCCCGAGTGGGCGGCATCCGTCATCGCGCAGTACGGCGAGGCGGTCGCGATCGGACTCGACGTGCGCGGCACGACGCTCGCCGCCCGAGGCTGGACCAAGGACGGCGGCGACCTCTGGCAGGTCATGGACCGCCTCGAGGACGCCGGTGCGGCCCGGTACGTCGTGACCGACGTCACGAAGGACGGCACGCTGCAGGGGCCGAACATCGACCTGCTCGCCCGGATCATGGAGCGCACCCGCCGCCCCGTCATCGCGTCGGGCGGGGTGTCGAGCCTCGACGACATCGCGGCGCTGCGCCAGCTCGTGCCGCAGGGCCTCGAGGGCGCCATCATCGGCAAGGCCCTCTACGCGGGCGCGTTCACGCTGCCCGAGGCGCTGGATGTCGCATCCCACTGACCCCGCAGCGGACTCCGCCGGGCGCCCGTGGGCGGGCCGATCGTTCCAGTCGAACCCGCATGCGTCCGACGACGGGCGGATGCCGGACGGCCTCGGCACGGCACTCGCGCGCTTCCGCTCCGGTGACGGCGGGCAGGCCGACGTCGTCGCCGCATTCGGCGCCGCTCGCCTGCTGATCCCGCTGCTCGCCGAACTCGGCGACGGCGGCACCGAGGTCGGCGCGCACGGGCACGCCGTCGACAAGAGCCAGGAGCTGTCGATCGTGACCGTCGGGGGGCCGGACGGACGACGGGTGCTTCCCGTGTTCGGCTCGGTCGAGGCGATGGCCAGGTGGAACCCGACCGCACGGCCCGTGCCCGCCGACGGCGTGCGCGTGGCGCTCGCCGCCGCCGACGACGGCACCGAACTGGTCGTGCTCGACCCCGGTTCGGCGACGGAGTTCGTACTGCGCCGTCCCGCGGTGTGGGCGGTCGCGCAGCAGCAGCCGTGGCATCCGCCCGCCGAGTCGGCGATGGTGCGCGACGCGTTCGAACGCTCGATCGGGGGCGAACTCGCGGTGCTCGGCGTCGAGCTCGTCGCCGGTGATCCGGATGCGCGGCTGCGCGGACCGGAACTCGTCGTCCGGCTGCGCCTCGTGGCCGGCCTCACACGGACCGAGCTCGACGCGACGACCGCGCGCCTCGCCCGGCGGTGGGCGGCCGACGACGCCATCGCCACGGGGGTCGATTCGCTGGCGGTGAAACTCGTGTCTGGCGAGGCGCCCGGCACGAGCCGCGAAGGCGACGCCACCGGCGCCTGACATCTCGCGCCCGACGCGATTCGACCCGTGCGTGCCGGGGTCGGAGCGTTGACCCTGCCCGCGTCGGGGAGCAGGATCGGGACTGCGCGATGATGCGCGGGAATCCAGGTGGAATGATGTCCGACGCACCCTCACCGACGACGGCGACACCCGACCTTCGACCGCTCGACGACGACCTGCTCGCCCTCGCCCATCGCCGCGCTGCCGAGTGGCTCGGCACGCTTCCCGAGCGGCCCATCCCGCCGCGTGCGGGAATCGAGGAGGTGATGGACGCGCTCGGGCGCGACCTGCCCGAACGCGGCGAGGCCGCCGACGCCGTCATCGACCGGCTCGCGAATCGCGCGGAGCCGGGCCTCATCGCCATCGGGTCGCCGAGGTTCTTCGGCTGGGTGATCGGCGGCACGCAGCCGGTCGCGCTCGCGGCGGACTGGCTGGTCTCGGCCTGGGACCAGAACTCGGGGCTCAGGACCATCACACCCGGAGCGGTCGCCGCCGAGGAGATCGCGTCATCCTGGCTGCTCGACCTGCTCGGCCTGCCTTCCGGGAGCGACGTGGGCTTCGCCACCGGTGCGACGACGGCGCAGTTCGCGTGCCTCGCCGCGGCGCGCGACGAGGTGCTCCGCCGGGTCGGCTGGGACGTCGAGGAGCAGGGGATGAGCGGCTCTCCGCGCATCCGGTGGATCGCGGGAGAAGAGCGTCACGGCACGATGGACCTCGCCGCGCGTTACCTCGGGCTGGGCTCGCCGACGGCGGTCGCATCCGATGACCAGGGCCGTATCCGGTCCGACGCGCTCGCCGAGGAGCTCGCTCGCGGAGAGGGCCCGGCCATCGTGGCGCTGCAGGCGGGGAACATCCACTCGGGCGCCTTCGACCCGTTCGCCGAGGCGTGCCGCATCGCCCACGAGGCGGGTGCCTGGGTGCACGTCGACGGCGCGTTCGGGCTGTGGGCCGCGGCATCCCCGCGCCTCAGGCACCTGACGGTCGGCCTCGCCGACGCCGATAGCTGGTCGACCGACGCGCACAAGACCTTGAGCGTGCCCTACGACTGCGGCATCGCGATGGTGCGCGACCCGGCGGCACTGCGCCGCGCGCTCAGCATGCACGCGAGCTACCTCCAGGCCACCGACGTCGGCGCCGATCCGCACGAGAAGGTCGCGGAGCTGTCGCGCAGGGCGCGGGGGGTCCCGACCTGGGCGGTGCTGCGGCACCTCGGACGCGAGGGCGTCGCGGCGCTCATCGACCGGCTCGCCGGGTCGGCGAGGATCATCGCCGACGGGCTGGCCGAGCTGCCCGGAGTGGAGGTGCTGAACGAGGTCGTGTTCACCCAGGTCTGCATCGCGCTCGAGGACGACACCGCGACCGAGGCGCTGAGCACCGCGCTCTGGGACGACGGCGAGGTGCTCGCGATGACCTCGCGCTGGCACGACCGGGCGGTCGTGCGCTTCTCCGTGAGCAACTGGGGCACGGATGCCGCGCAGGCGCGCCGCACGGTCGCGGCCGTCGGGCGCGTGCTCGGCGAGCAGCGTGCGGGCGAGTCGCACGGCTGAGCAACCGCGGCAGGTCACGATCGCGGCGACGGTGTCGGCGGCATCCGCTTGAATGGAGGGATGACCGGGGCGCTCGACTCCTTCGCGCCCGCGACGCGGGCCTGGTTCACCGAGTCCTTCCACGAGCCGACGCCCGTGCAGGAGGCGGCGTGGCGTGCGATCGCCGGGGGCGAGCACGCGCTCGTCGTCGCGCCCACGGGCTCGGGCAAGACGCTCGCCGCCTTCCTGTCGGCGATCGACCGCCTCCACCACGAGGGTCCGTCCGTCGACGCGGCGACGGGCGAGGTGGCGGATGGCGTGGCGCGCGCCACGCGCGTCGTCTACCTCTCGCCGCTGAAGGCCCTGGGCGTCGACGTCGAGCGGAACCTCCGCGCCCCGCTCGTCGGCATCGCCCGCACGGCCACGGCCCTCGGTGTCGACGTGCCCGAGGTCACGGTGGGCGTCCGGTCGGGCGACACCTCGCCGACCGACCGCCGCGCGCTCGTGAAGCGCCCGCCGGACATCCTCATCACGACGCCCGAGTCGCTCTTCCTCATGCTCACCTCGCAGGCACGCGAGACCCTCGCAGGGGTCGAGACGGTCATCGTCGACGAGATCCACGCGCTCGCCGGCACCAAGCGCGGCGCGCACCTCGCGCTCTCCCTCGAGCGGCTCGACGAACTCGTCGCGCGCCCCGTGCAGCGCATCGGCCTGTCGGCGACCGTGCGGCCGCATGAGGAGGTCGCGCGGTTCCTCGCCGGCACTCGTCCGGTCTCGATCGTGGCCCCGCCCTCGGGCAAGCGGTTCGACCTGCGGGTCACCGTCCCGGTCGACGACCTCGGCGACCTGTCGGGCGAGGCGGGCGGGTCGGTGTGGCCCCACGTCGAGGAGGCGATCCTCGATCAGGTGCTCGCCCACCGATCGACCATCGTGTTCGCCAACTCCCGCCGACTCGCCGAGCGGCTGACGGCGCGGCTCAACGAGCTCTGGGCGGAGCGCACCGCGCCCGACGAGGCCGACGAGGAGACCGACGCCGGTGCCCCTGCGCCGGAGGTCGCGGCCGTCGGCGCCGCCGTGGAGGCGCCGGCCGAGGCCTCCATCGTCGCGCGCAGCACGCCGTTCGCGGCCGCCGGGCGCCGTCCGCCCGCCGAGCTGCCCGGCGCATCGGGCATCACCGCGGGCGCCGAGCCGATCATCGCCCGGTCGCACCACGGCTCGGTCAGCAAGGAGGAGCGCGCGCTCGTCGAGGCCGACCTCAAGGCCGGGCGCCTGAAGTGCGTCGTCGCGACCTCGAGCCTCGAACTCGGCATCGACATGGGCGCAGTCGACCTCGTCATGCAGGTCGAGTCGCCGCCGTCGGTCGCGAGCGGCCTGCAGCGCATCGGCCGTGCCGGCCACCAGGTCGGCGAGGTCTCGAAGGGCGTCCTGTTCCCCAAGCACCGCGCCGACCTGCTGCACTCCGCGGTCGTCGCCGAGCGCATGGTCGAGGGCGCGATCGAACCCATGCGCATCCCGGCGAACCCGCTCGACGTGCTCGCGCAGCAGACCGTCGCGGCCGCCGCTATCGACGAGTGGGAGGTCGAGCACTGGTTCGACGTCGTCCGGCGCGCGGCGCCCTTCGGGTCGCTGCCGCGCTCCGCGTTCGACGCCACGCTCGACCTGCTCGCGGGCCGCTATCCGTCCGACCGGTTCGGGGAGCTTCGGCCCCGCATCGTGTGGGACCGCGATGCCGGCACCATCACCGGTCGGCGGGGTGCGCAGCGGCTCGCCGTCACGAGCGGCGGCACGATCCCCGACCGCGGCCTCTTCGGCGTGTTCATGATCGGAGACGCCGGTCCGGGCCGGCGGGTGGGCGAGCTCGACGAGGAGATGGTCTACGAGTCGCGCGTGGGCGACGTCTTCGCACTCGGTGCGACGAGCTGGCGCATCCAGGAGATCACGCACGACCGCGTGCTCGTCTCGCCCGCCTTCGGCGAGCCCGGCCGGCTGCCGTTCTGGAAGGGCGACGGGATCGGGCGGCCTGCCGAACTCGGCGCCGCGATCGGGGCCTTCATCGGCGAGCTCGCGGCCGCCGACGAGCCCGCCGCGCTCGACCGCACCACCGCCGCCGGGCTCGACGAGCGCGCCGGCGCGAACCTCGTGCGCTTCATCGCCGACCAGCGTGAGGCGACGCGCGTCGTGCCCGACGCCGAGCACCTCGTCGTCGAGCGGTTCCGCGACGAACTGGGCGACTGGCGGATCGTGCTGCACTCGCCGTACGGCATGCGCGTGCACGCCCCGTGGGCGCTCGCGGTCGACGCGCGCGTGATGGAGCGCCTCGGCGTCGAGGCGCGCGCGGTCGCGAGCGACGACGGCATCGTGCTGCGGATCCCCGATACGGCCGACGAGCCGCCCGGCAGCGAGCTCTTCGAGTTCGACCCGGAAGAGCTCGCCCAGCTCGCGACCGAGCGGGTCGGCGACTCGGCGCTCTTCGCCTCCCGCTTCCGCGAGTGCGCCGCCCGCGCCCTGCTCCTGCCGCGGCAGAATCCGGGGCGGCGCTCGCCGCTCTGGCAGCAACGGCAGAAGGCGTCGCAGCTGCTCGAGGTCGCACGCGACTACCCCGACTTCCCGATCGTGCTCGAGGCCGTGCGCGAGTGCCTGCAGGACGTCTACGACCTGCCGGCGCTCACGGCGCTCGCCGAGCGCATCCGCGCTCGCCGGGTCCGGTTCGTCGACGTGGCGACCGAGACCGCGAGCCCGTTCGCCGCGAGCCTCCTGTTCGGCTACGTCGGCGCGTTCATGTACGAGGGCGATGCGCCGCTCGCCGAACGCCGCGCGGCCGCGCTCTCGCTCGACCCCGGCCTCCTGGCGGAGCTCCTCGGCACCGTCGAGTTGCGAGAGCTCCTCGACCCGGCGGTCGTCGAGGAGACGGAGCGGATGCTGCAGCGCCGCCACCCCGATCGGCTGGCGAAAGGCGAGGAGGGCGTCGCCGACCTGCTTCGCGAGCTCGGGCCGCTCACCGACGCCGAGATCTCGGAGCGGGTCGACGAGGCGACGGATGCCGCGGCGTCCGTCGTCGCGCTGCTGGCCGCGCGCCGCGGCGCCCGCGTGCGGTTCGCGGGCACCGAGTGGGTCGCCGCGGTGGAGGACCTCAGCCGCCTGAGGGACGCGCTCGGCGTGCCGATCCCGCCGGGACTGCCGGACGCGTTCGGCGAGGCGGTGCGCGACCCGCTCGGCGATCTCGTGAGCCGCTACGCCCGCACCCACGGCCCGTTCACGACCGTCGCCGTCGCCGAGCGTTTCGGCATCGGCGGCGCCGTCGCGCATACCGCCCTGGCACGTCTGGCGGGGGAGCGGAGGCTCGTCGAGGGCGCGTTCCTGCCGCACGGCAGCGGTGCCGAGTGGTGCGACGCCGAGGTCCTGCGCCGGCTGCGTCGCCGGTCGCTCGCCGCGTTGCGAGAGGAGGTCGAGCCGGTCGCAGCCCGCGAGTTCGGACGGTTCCTGCCCGACTGGCAGCACGTCGGCGGGCGACTCCGCGGGGTGGACGGCGTCGCGGCGGTGGTCGAGCAGCTCGAGGGCGTGCGGATCCCCGCGTCGGCGTGGGAGTCGCTCGTGCTCCCGGCGCGCGTCGGCGACTACCGTCCCGAGTTCCTCGACGAACTCACCTCGAGCGGCGAGGTGCTCTGGGTCGGGCAGGGGGCGCTCGCGGGCGACGACGGCTGGGTCGGCCTGCACCTCGCCGACACGGCCAAGCTCACCATGCCCGCGCCCGTCGACCAGCCCCTCGACGCGATCGAGACCGAACTGCTCGCCGTGCTCGGCGGGGGCGGCGCCTACTTCTACCGCCAGCTCGTCGAAGCCGTGGGCGCGACCGAGGACGCGCCGGTCCTCGACGCACTGTGGCGCCTCGCGTGGGCCGGGCTCGTGACGAACGACACGTTCGCGCCGGTGCGCGGACTCCTCACCGGCGGAGGCGCGCACAAGACCCGCGCGTCGACGCCCCGAGCGCGCATCCGCGGGCGGACCGTGTCGCGCCGGGTGCTCGCCCAGGCGGCGGCCGCGGCGGAGGGCGCCCGCTCGCCGCGATCGGCGCCCCCGCGAGCGGCCGGCCGCTGGTCGGTGCTCCCCGTGCCGAGCGACGCCGCCACCCCGCGCGCGCACGCGCTCGGCGAGACGCTCCTCGAGCGCTACGGCGTCGTCACGCGCGGCTCGGTCGTCGCCGAGGACCACCTCGGCGGCTTCGCACTCGCCTACCGCACGCTCGCGGGCTTCGAGGAGACCGGTCGCGTGCGGCGCGGCTACTTCGTCGACGGCCAGGGCGGCGCGCAGTTCGCCACGAGCGCCGCAGTGGACCGACTCCGGCAGGCCCCGCAGGGCGGCGCGTTCGCGCTCGCCGCCACGGACCCGGCGAACCCGTTCGGCGCGGCGCTCGACTGGCCCGACCCGGTCGTCGAACTCACCCACCGACCGGCGCGCAAGGCGGGCGCCGTCGTGGCGATCGTCGACGGCGAGGTCGCGTTCTACCTCGAGCGCGGCGGACGCACCGCGCTCGTCTTCACCGACGACGACGCGGCGCTCGTGCAGGGCGCGACCGCACTCGCCGACGCGCTCGCACGGGCCCGCGGCGCGCGTTTCCGGGTCGAGACCGTGAACGGCGCCGGCGTGTTCGGCTCGGAACTCGACGCCCCGCTCCGCGCCGCCGGCTTCCGCGAGACCCCGCAGGGCCTCCGCTTCGAGGCGCGGGGCTGAGATGCCCGAGGGCGACACCGTCTTCCGCGCCGCACGTCGGCTCGACGACGCGCTCGCGGGGCGCACCGTGGTCCGAAGCGACATCCGGGTGCCGGCCTACGCCACGGTCGACCTCGCCGGCGAGACCATCCACTCGGTCGCCAGCCGCGGCAAGCACCTGCTCATGCGCATCGGCGACGTCGTGCTGCACACCCACCTGAAGATGGAGGGGGAGTGGCGCATCATCCCGCCCGGCCGACGGTGGCCGCGACCCGCGTATCGCGCCCGCGCCATCATCGAGACCGCGGATGCCACGGCCGTCGGCTTCGACCTCGGGCTGGTCGAGGTCTTCCCGGCGAGCGAGGCGGGCGAGCGGCTCGCCTACCTCGGCCCCGACCTGCTCGGGCCCGACTGGGACGCCGCAGAGGCCGAGCGCCGGCTCGCCGCTGAGCCGGACGTGGCGGCGGTCGTCGCGCTCGCCGACCAGCGGAACCTCGCCGGGCTCGGCAACGTCCTCGTCAACGAGGTGTGCTTCCTCCGCGGCATCCGCCCCGACCGCCCGATCGGCGAGGTCGACCTCGCATCGACCATCGACCTCGCACGCCGGGTCATCCACGCCAACCGCGACCGACTCGAGCGGACGACGACGGGCGACACGCGACCCGGGCGGCGGCTCTGGGTCTACGGGCGCGCGGGGGAGCCGTGCCGGCGATGCGGCACGCGCATCGAGCACGGCCGGTTCGGCCGCAACGACGTGGAGCTGCGGGAGACGTACTGGTGCCCGCACTGCCAGCGATGAGCCGCGACCGGCTCGAGAGCGACGTGCCTCCCGGTCGCGCCTAGGAGACCGGCCCCGTCCACTTCTCGCCCGGGCCCTTGCCGAGCTCGTCGGGGATCGTCGACGCCTCGCGGAACGCCAGCTGCAGCGAGCGCAGCCCGTCGCGGAGCGATCGCGCGTGCATGTCGCTGATCTCGGGAGCCCCCGCGGTGATGAGGCCGGCGAGCGCGTTGATGAGCTTGCGAGCCTCGTCGAGGTCGGTCTGCGACTCCGGGTCGTCGGCGAGGCCCACCTTCACCGCCGCGGCGCTCATGAGGTGCACGGCCGCCGTCGTGATGACCTCGACCGCGGGCACCTCGGCGATGTCGCGCGTGGCGTCGGCGACCGCCTGCTCGGTGCCGGCCTGCGTGTCGGCCTCGGGGTGGTCGTGCTCGGGCGCACGCGTGTACTCGGGCGAAGTGTCGCTCACCGGGGGATTCCTCTGCTAGACTACTGCGGGCTCCGGGGCCAGTCCCCGGTACGAAAGTGGAGAGACTCCCACCCGCGCATACCGCTTCATCAAGGTTACCGGGTCGTTCGCACTCCCCTTCCCCGCTCCGGCGGGGGAGGAGCAAGGGTGCCGCATGAGCCCGCGGTGAGAATCCGCGGGGCGTCATCGCGTGGATTTCCGCTCTCGTCTTCGGGCGGCATCCGTCTCCCGAAGGGCTGGAAACCAGTTCGAGTAGAGGAGACTCGCATCAGCGATCCGCGTACCAATGACCGTATCCGCGTTCCCGAGGTCCGCCTCGTGGGCCCTGGCGGAGAGCAGGTCGGCGTCGTGAAGATCGAGGTGGCACTGCGGCTCGCGCAGGAGGCCGACCTCGATCTCGTCGAGGTCGCGCCGAACTCCCGTCCGCCGGTCGTCAAGATCATGGACTACGGCAAGTACAAGTACGAGGCTGCGCAGAAGGCGAAGGAAGCCCGGCGCAACCAGGCGAACACGATCCTCAAGGAGGTTCGGTTCCGCCTCAAGATCGACAAGCACGACTACGAGACCAAGATGAAGCGCGCCGTCGGCTTCCTGAAGGCCGGCGACAAGGTCAAGGCCATGATCCTGTTCCGCGGTCGCGAGCAGTCGCGACCCGAGATGGGCGTGCGCCTCCTGCAGCGCTTCGCCGAAGACGTGGCGGAGTTCGGCACGGTCGAGCACAACCCCACGATCGACGGCCGCAACATGGTCATGGTCATCGCGCCCCTCAAGAACAAGTCCGAGGCCAAGGCCGAGGCGAATGCACAGCGTGCTGCGGCGAAGCAGCGCCCGGCGGCGGACGCCGCGGGCGACGAGTCGCAGACGGCCCCGGCCGACGAGGCCTAGGCCAGCACAGACGTCCGCCACCCCGGTGGCGGCAGAACCAAGGAGAGAGACGAGAGATGCCGAAGCAGAAGACCCACTCCGGGTCCAAGAAGCGCTTCAAGGTCACCGGCAGCGGCAAGATCAAGAAGCAGCAGGCCGGTATGCGCCACAACCTCGAGGGCAAGTCCTCGGTGCGCACCCGCCGCCTCAACCAGGACAAGGTCGCCTCGGCGCCCGACACCAAGGTCATCAAGAAGCTGCTCGGTCGCTGAGCGACGAGACCCGGTAAGGAAGAGACACAGTCATGGCAAGAGTCAAGCGCGCAGTCAACGCGCACAAGAAGCGTCGGGTCATCCTCGAGCGCGCCGAGGGCTACCGCGGTCAGCGGTCGCGCCTCTACCGCAAGGCGAAGGAGCAGGTCACCCACTCGCTCGTCTACTCGTACAACGACCGCCGCAAGAAGAAGGGCGACTTCCGTCGCCTCTGGATCCAGCGGATCAACGCCGCTGCGCGCCAGAACGGCATCACGTACAACCGCCTCATCCAGGGCCTCGGCCTCGCCGGCATCGAGGTCGACCGTCGCATCCTCGCCGACCTCGCGGTCAACGAGCCGGCGACCTTCGCGGGCCTCGTCGAGGCCGCCAAGAAGGCGCTCCCGAGCGACGTGAACGCTCCGAAGAACGCGGCCTAGTCTCCGCTTCGGCCCGAACGGCCCGGCGCCCCCGTGGTGCCGGGCCGTTCGTCGTCCACCGACGGGCGGACACCGCATCGTGCGACGGCCCGCCGGGGTCGTCGCGTGAACCCCGGTCGTCGTGCGGCCCACCCGTCGCCACGGCGCGACCGGCGCGTGAACGGCGGCGCAGCGGCATCCGTCGGTAGGCTTGACGCGTGCTGGAGAACCCGAGGTCGCCGCGAGTGCGGGCCGTCGCCAAGCTCGCGAAGAAGCCCGCGCGCGTCGAGACGGGCATGTTCCTCCTGGAGGGTCCGCAGGCCGTCGCCGAGGCGCTCACCTTCCGGCCCCAGCTCGTGGTCGAGCTCTACGCGACCCCGACCGCCCTCGAGCGCTACTCCGACATCGGCGACACGGCGATCGACGCGGGCGTCGACGTCGAGTACGTGACGGAAGAGGTCCTGAACGCGATGGCCGACACGGTCACGCCGCAGGGCTTCGTCGCGGTCTGCCACCAGTTCCCGACCGCGGTGAAGGACGTCTTCGCGGCGCATCCGAAGCTCGTCGCGATCCTCGAGGAGGTGCGCGACCCCGGCAACGCCGGTACCATCGTGCGGGCGGCCGACGCGGCCGGCGCCGATGCGGTCGTGTTCACGGGTCGCGCGGTCGACCTCTACAACCCGAAGGTCGTGCGCTCCTCGACGGGATCGATCTTCCACCTGCCGGTCGCCGTGGGCGCCGAGCTCGAGGACGTGCTCGCCCGGGCCCGCGAGGCGGGTCTCTCGATCCTCGCCGCCGACGTCAAGGGCGACGACCTCCTCGACGCGCGCCGCGACGGCGTGCTCGCGGAACCGACGGCGTGGCTCTTCGGCAACGAGGCGCACGGCCTTCCCGACGAGAAGCTCGCGCTCGCCGATCGTGTCGTCACGGTGCCGATCTACGGGCACGCCGAGTCGATGAACCTCGCGACCGCGGCATCGGTCTGCCTGTACGAGAGCGCGTTCGCGCAGCGAAGCTGAGGTAACGGAACGGTAACCCACCGTCCGGACGGTGGCCGCGATGCCGTCGCGCGCCCTAGTTTGGGGGATATGCCGGCCGACACCGCTCCTCCGACGTCGAACATCTCGGTCCGTCGGGGCGAACCCCTCGTCGTGATCGACCACGTCGACAAGTACTTCGGCGACCTCCACGTCCTGAACGACATCAACACGGTCGTCAACCGAGGCGAGGTCGTCGTCGTCATCGGGCCCTCCGGTTCCGGCAAGTCGACGCTGTGCCGGGCCATCAACCGGCTCGAGACGATCGACTCCGGCGCCATCACCATCGACGGCGAGGTCCTGCCGGAAGAGGGGGCGGCGCTCGCGAAGCTCCGCGCCGATGTCGGCATGGTCTTCCAGTCCTTCAACCTCTTCGCGCACAAGACGGTGCTCGAGAACGTGACGATCGCGCCCATCAGGGTCAAGCGGATGTCGCGCAAGGACGCGGAGGCCAAGGCCATGGAGCTCCTCGAGCGGGTGGGCGTGGCCAACCAGGCCAAGAAGATGCCCGCCCAGCTCTCCGGCGGCCAGCAGCAGCGCGTCGCGATCGCGCGGTCGCTCGCCATGAACCCGAAGCTCATCCTCATGGACGAGCCCACGAGCGCGCTCGACCCCGAGATGATCAACGAGGTGCTCGACGTGATGGTCGGCCTCGCCGAGCAGGGCATGACGATGATCGTCGTCACCCATGAGATGGGCTTCGCCCGCAAGGCTGCGGATCGCGTGCTCTTCATGGCGGACGGCGCGATCGTCGAGGAGGCGACCCCGGCCGAGTTCTTCGACCACCCCAAGACCGATCGCGCGAAGGACTTCCTGTCGAAGATCCTCGCGCACTAGACCTCCGCTGCCACGAGCGGCGGAGACCCGAACGAGACGAGAGATGAGGCACGACATGAGACGCAGCAGAATCGCCCTGGTCGCCGCTGCGGCCGCGACCGCACTCCTGTTCGCCGGCTGCGCCGGCGACGCCGGCGCCCCCGGCGACGACGGCGCGGAGCCGAGCGTCGAGGAGGCGCCCGAGTTCGAGGAGGGCACGACGATGGCCAAGCTCGCCGAGGCGGGCACGGTCACGGTCGGCACGAAGTTCGACCAGCCGCTCTTCGGCCTGGTCGGCCCCGACGGGGTTCCGGTCGGCTTCGACGTCGAGATCGCGAAGATCATCGCCGGCGAGCTCGGCATCGCGCCGGAGGACATCGAGTGGGTCGAGACGGTCTCGGCCAACCGCGAGCCGTTCATCGAGAACGGCCAGGTCGACTTCGTCGTCGCCACCTACACGATCAACGACGAGCGCAAGAAGGTCGTCGACTTCGCAGGGCCCTACTTCGAGGCCGGCCAGTCGATCCTCGTCCTCGCCGACAACGAGGACATCACGAGCGAGGACGACCTCGTCGGGCAGCCGGTCTGCTCGGTCACGGGCTCGACCCCGGCAGCCAACCTCAAGGAGCTCGGCGCCGAGGTCATCGAGACCGACACCTACAGCAACTGCCTCGAGCCGCTCCGGAGCGGCCAGGCCGTCGCGGTCTCGACCGACAATGTGATCCTCGCGGGCCTGGTCGACCAGAACCCGGGTGAGTTCAAGGTCGTCGGCGAGCCCTTCACGCAGGAGCCGTACGGCATCGGCGTGATGCTCGGCGACGACGACTTCCGCTCGTGGATCAACGACGTCCTCGAGCAGTCCTACGAGGACGGCTCGTACGAGGCCGCGTGGGATGCCACCGCCGGAACCGTGCTCGAGTTCCGCGACCCGCCGGCCGTCGACCGGTACTGATCCGACTGCGAGGTCCGGGTGCCGATCGGCACCCGGACCTCCCCGGGTCGGTTCGCCGGCCGCACACAGAGGAAGGAAGCGCGTGGACGCGGTCTTCGACAACTTCCCGCTCTACCTGCAGGGCTTCGGCACGACCGTGCTCCTGCTGGTGGTCTCGGGAATCGCCGCACTCGTCATCGGCACGCTGATCGCCGCCATGCGCATCTCCCCGGTGCCGTCGCTGCGCTGGTTCGCGACGGTCTACACCGAGCTCGTCAGGAACACGCCGCTGACGCTCGTGCTGTTCTTCTGCGCGTTCGTGCTGCCGCAGCTCGGATCGCGGCTCGACTACGTCACCGCGGCGTCCATCGGCCTCTCGGTCTACACCTCGCCGTTCGTCGCCGAGGCCCTGCGCTCCGGCGTGAACGGCGTGCCCGTCGGCCAGGCCGAGGCGGCTCGGAGCGTCGGATTCGGGTTCTCGCAGACCGTGGGCCTGATCGTCCTGCCGCAGGCCTTCCGGATGACCATCCCCCCGCTCATCAACGTCTTCATCGCCCTGACGAAGAACACGTCGGTGGCCGGCGGGTTCTTCGTGGTCGAGCTGTTCGCGGTCGGTCGCACCGTCGCCAACGCGCGTGGCGACCAGGTCATCCCGGTGCTCCTCGGGGTCGCGACCTTCTACCTGCTCATCACCGTGCCGCTGGGCCTCCTGGCGGCCAGGCTCGAACGACGTTGGGTGGTGCAGCGATGACGAACGTGCTCTTCGACGCCCCGGGTCCGGTCGCCCGGCGCAACTCGCTGATCGCCTCGATCGCGGGTGGCATCGCGATCCTCGGCGGGCTCGCGTGGATCTTCTTCACGCTGAACGCTCCACGCGGCGACCTGCCCGGCTACTTCGACCCGTCGCGGTGGGACATCTTCGCCGACCCGACCGTCTGGCGCTACATCTTCGTCGCCGGAGTCTGGGGCACCCTGCGCGCTGCGCTCACCGCGGCCGTGCTCGCCATCGCCCTCGGCATCGTCTTCTCGCTCCTGCGCAGCGCGCAGACGGCGTGGATCCGCATCCCGACGGCGATCGTGCTCGAGTTCGTGCGCGGAATGCCCGTGCTGCTCATGATGCTCTTCATCCTGCTCGTGCTGAACACCGGCTCGTTCTGGGCCGTCGTCGCCGCGCTCACGCTCTACAACGGAGCCCTGATCGGCGAGGCGCTGCGGGCCGGACTCGCGGCGCTCCCGCGCGGGCAGCGCGAGGCGGGACTCAGTCTCGGCATGCGGCCGATGCAGTCGAAGATGCTGATCGAGTTCCCGCAGGCGTTCCGCCAGATGCTGCCGATCATCATCGCCCAGCTCGTCGTGCTCCTGAAGGACACGTCGCTCGGCTACATCGTCGGGTACGTCGAGCTGCTGCGCGTCAACATGAACCAGCTCGCCAGCTTCTACGGCAACTACTACCTGTTCTCGTTCTTCGTCGTCACGCTCGTGCTCTACCTCGCGATGAACCTGTCGCTGTCGTGGTTCGCGCGGTGGGTGGCGAAGCGCACCGCCAGCCGGACCGGCCAGGCGCCGCCGAACCCGGACGAGGAGAACGAGGAGCTGCTGAAGGGCCTCGCCAAGGCGAACGCCGAGGCGCGACCGCCCGGGCAGGCCGGCGGAGCGCCCTGATCGGGCGTCGCCACCTTCTGCGGGTGAGGGCGGCGGGCCCAGCCCACTAGACTCGTTCTTCGTGTCCGAGCCCCTCCAGATCACCGAACCGGCCGTCGCGGCCGCGGTCGACGCGGCCCTCGCCGCGATCGCCGCAGCGGGCGACTCCGCCGCGCTGAAGGCCGTCCGCGCCGATCACACCGGCGAAAAGTCGGCGCTCGCGCGGCTCAACGCCTCATTGCGCTCCGTCCCCAACGACCAGAAGGCCGCCCTCGGCAAGCTCGTCGGCTCCGCCAGAGGCCGTGTGAACCAGGCGTTCGCGGCCCGCGAGGCCGAGATCCTCGAGGCCGAGGCCGAGGCCCAGCTCACCGCGGAGGCGGTGGACGTCACGGCGCTGCCGTCGCGCTTCACGGCCGGGGCGCGGCATCCGCTCGCCCTGCTGCAGGACCGGGTCTGCGACGTCTTCACCGGCATGGGCTGGGAGATCGCGGAAGGCCCCGAGGTCGAGAGCGAGTGGTTCAACTTCGATGCGCTGAACTTCGACGCCGACCACCCGGCGCGCGCCATGCAGGACACGTTCTTCGTCGATCCGCCCGAGGCTCACCTCGTCATGCGCACGCACACGAGCCCCGTCCAGGTGCGCTCGATGCTCGAGCGCGAGGTGCCGATCTACGTGCTCGCGCCCGGCCGGGTCTACCGCACCGATGAGTTCGACGCGACGCACCTGCCGGTGTTCATGCAGTTCGAGGGCCTCGCCGTCGACAAGGGCCTGACGATGGCGCACCTGCGCGGCACGCTCGACCACTTCGTGAAGTCGATCTTCGGCGATGAGGCGAAGGTGCGCCTGCGCCCCAGCTTCTTCCCGTTCACCGAGCCGTCGGCCGAGCTCGACTTCTGGCACCCGACCTTCAAGGACGGCCCGCGCTGGATCGAGTGGGGTGGCTGCGGCATGGTGCACCCCAACGTGCTGCGCGCGGCGGGCATCGACCCCGAGGTCTACACGGGCTTCGCCTTCGGCATGGGCATCGAGCGCGGCCTCATGCTCCGCAACGACGTGCAGGACATGCGCGACATGGCCGAGGGCGACATCCGCTTCTCCCAGCAGTTCGGAATGGTGGTCTAACGCATGCGAGTGCCTCTCAGCTGGCTCGCCGAGTACGTCGATCTCCCGCCGGGCACGTCCCTCGAGGACGTGCACGCCGCGCTCGTGCGCGTCGGGCTCGAGGAGGAGGACGTGCACACGTTCGACCTCCAGGGCCCGATCGTCGTCGGCGAGGTCCTCGGGTTCGTCGAGGAGCCGCAGACGAACGGCAAGACCATCCGCTGGTGCCAGGTCCGCGTCGCACCCGAGGGCGAGCAGGCCGCCGACGGCGGCGACGCCGTGCACGGCATCGTCTGCGGCGCACGGAACTTCTTCGTCGGCGACAAGGTCGTGGTGACCCTTCCCGGCTCCGTGCTGCCCGGCCCGTTCCCGATCGCGGCGCGCAAGACCTACGGCCACGTGTCGGACGGCATGATCGCGTCGGTCAAGGAGCTCGGCCTCGGCGATGAGCACGACGGCATCCTGCGCCTCTCCACGCTCGGGATCGATGCGCCCGTCGGCACCGACGCCATCGCGCTGCTCGGCCTCGACGACGCCGCGGTGGAGATCAACGTCACGCCCGACCGCGGGTACGCGTTCTCGATCCGCGGCGTGGCGCGCGAGTACGCCCACGCGACCGGCGCGGTGTACCGGGACCCGGCCGCGCAGGTCGCCGCAGCCGATGCCGCTGCCGACGCGTTCCCCGTCTCGGTCCGCGACGAGGCGCCGATCCGCGGCCGCGTCGGCGCGAGCGTGTTCGCGACGCGCATCGTGCGCGGCATCGACCCGACACGGCCCACGCCGGCGTGGATGGTCGCGCGGCTGAAGCTCGCGGGCATCCGCTCGCTGTCGCTGCCGGTCGACATCACGAACTACGTGATGCTCGAGCTCGGCCAGCCGATCCACGGGTACGACCTCGATGCGCTGCAGGGCGGCATCGTCGTGCGGCGCGCGGCGGCGGGGGAGACCCTCGAGACCCTCGACGGCAAGGTGCGCACGCTCCACGCGGAGGACCTCCTGATCACCGACGACCGCGGGCCGATCGGGCTCGCCGGCGTCATGGGCGGCGCGACGACCGAGATCGGCGACGCGACGACGAACGTGCTGATCGAGGCCGCGAACTTCGATCCCGTGTCGATCGCCCGCACCGCCCGCCGGCACAAGCTGCCGAGCGAGGCGTCCAAGCGCTTCGAACGCGGCGTCGACCCGGCGGTCGCCGGCGCGGCCGCTGCACGTGTCGCCCAGCTGCTCGTCGACCTCGCGGGCGGCACCGCCGACGAGACCGGCTCGCTGCTGCACGAGGCACCGGCACGTGAGGCGATCCGCCTGCCCGACGGCTTCGTCACCGGGCTCATCGGCGTCGAGTACACCGCCGACGAGGTGCACGACGCGCTCGCCGAGATCGGCGGCGCCGTGACCCGCGTCGAGGGCGGCTTCGACGTCGTCCCGCCGTCGTGGCGCCCCGACCTCACCGCGAACGTCGACCTGGCGGAGGAGGTCGCGCGCCTGCTCGGCTACGACCGCATCCCATCGGTGCTGCCCGTCGCCCCGCCCGGGCGAGGGCTCACGCGTTCGCAGCGCGTGCGCCGCGGCGTGGCCGACGCGCTCGCGGCGGGAGGCGCCACCGAGGTGCTCGCCTTCCCGTTCGTGTCCGAGGCCGAGAACGCGGTGTACGGGTCGCCCGACGGCTCGCCGGTCGCGGGCGTGAAGCTCGCGAACGCGCTCGACGCGACGGTGCCCTACCTGCGCCGCTCGCTCATCCCGGGCCTCATCGGGGTCGCGCGCCGCAACCTGTCGCGGGGCTTCGCCGACCTCGACGTGTACGAGCTGGGCCTCGTCTTCCTTCCCGAGGCCGGCCGCGCGTACGGCGCGGCCGAGCTGCCCATCGGGTGGGAGCGTCCGTCCGAGGCCGTGCTCGCCGAGCTGAACGACGGCATCCCCGCGCAGCCCCGCCACGTCGGCGTCCTGCTCGCCGGCGACCTCCGTGCCAAGCAGCCCGGTCGGGCGGCCGAACCTGCGGGCATCGCCGACGCACTCGACGCGGTCCGCCGGATCGCGCATGCCGCGGGCGCCGAGGTCGAGTTCGCCCAGGGTTCGCACCAGGCGATGCACCCCGGACGCACCGCGGAGGTCCGCGTCGGCGGGCAGCTCGTCGGCTACGCGGGCGAGCTGCATCCGCGGCTCACCGCCGAGGCCGACCTGCCGCGGGTGGTCGCGGTCGCCGAGGTCGACCTCGACGCGATCATCGAGCTCGCGGGCGACACGATCGAGGCGCGCCCCATCGGGACGCTGCCGGCGGCGACGCAGGACCTCTCGCTGGTGGTCGCCGTCGACGTGCCCGCCGCCTCCGTCGCGGCCGCGGTGCGCGAGGGCGCGGGGGACCTCCTCGAGCACCTGCAGCTCGTCGACGACTACCGTGGCCAGGGCGTGCCCGAGGGCTCCAAGAGCCTCACGTTCGCCCTCCGCTTCCGCGCCGCAGACCGCACGCTCACCGCCGCCGAGGCCAGCGAGGCGAAGCTGGCGGGTTCCGCCCTCGCCGGCGAGCGCTTCGGTGCGGCCATCCGCGAGTAACGGCGCCGTCGCATCCCGGTGTCACGAGGGCGCCCCGCCGGTCATCGGTGCGGGCGCCCTCGTGCATCGCGGTCGGATCGGGCGGCGCCGGCACGGCCGACCCGCGCATCCGGACCTCGCCGCACCGCGCCGGCGGCGGTACCGTTGAGCATGGCCGAAGCGAAGACGGTGCCCACAGGTGCCTCGGTGTCGGAGTTCCTCGACGCGGTCGAGCCCGCCGGGCGACGCGAGGACGGGCTGGTGCTGCGGGAGCTCTTCGATCGCGTGACCGACACCGACGCCGTCATGTGGGGTCCGTCGATCGTCGGCTACGGCCTGCACCACTACCGATACGACTCGGGTCACGAGGGCGACACCGCGGTCGTTGCGTTCTCGCCGCGCAAGGCCTCGATCTCCCTGTACGGGCTGCAGACCCCGGGCGCCGACGAGCTCATCGATCGGCTGGGCAAGGTCAAGGTGGGGGCCGGATGCCTCTGGGTCGGTCGTCTCTCGACCGTCGACCTCTCCGTGCTCGAGGCGCTCGTCGACCGGGCCTGGGTGCGCACGCGCGGCGACGACGTCTGATCGGCGCGGGGCGAGGCGTCCGCCCTCCCCTCGTCGTCACGCGATTTGCACGGTGCCCTCCGGCAGGGCTAGGGTCGCCGCATGTCCACCGCCCGGCCCGCCGAGACCGCACGCGTCGTGCGTGCCGTCGTGCTGCGCGGCCGACGTCGGGGCGAGCGCCGAATCCAGGCGACTCCCGCGGCGGCCTGAGCCTGCCGTCCTGGGCGTCGCCGGAGCCGTCACCCCGATCGTTCAGCCCAATAAGGTGGATTCCATGACGTTTACCGTCGCCGTCTCCGGCGCGTCCGGCTATGCAGGCGGGGAGTTGCTGCGGCTCCTCGCCGACCATCCCGAGTTCGACGTGCGGACCGTGACCGCGCACTCGAACGCGGGCCAGCCCCTCACCGCGGTCCAGCCGCACCTGCGCAGCTACACGCACCTCACGCTCAAGGAGACCTCGGCCGAGACGCTCGCGGGGCACGACGTCGTCTTCCTGGCCCTCCCGCACGGCGCGTCGGGCGCGATCGCGGCCGACCTGCCCGCCGACACCCTCGTGATCGACTGCGGCGCCGACCATCGGCTCGAGGACGCCGGCGACTGGGCGTCGTTCTACGGCGGAGACTTCCACGGGGCCTGGGAGTACGGCGTGCCCGAGCTGCCGCGCCTGTCGGGCACCCAGCGCACGCGCCTCGCCCGTACGCGGCGCATCGCCGCACCCGGCTGCAACGCCTCGACGGTCGCCCTGTCGCTCGCGCCCGGGGTCCGTGCCGGCGTCATCGAGGACGCCGATCTCGTCTCGGTGCTCGCCGTGGGCCCCTCCGGCGCAGGGCGAGCCCTGAAGGCGCACCTGCTCGGCTCCGAGATCCTCGGCTCGGCCAATCCGTATGCCGTCGGCGGCACGCATCGCCACATCCCCGAGATCCAGCAGGCCCTGAGGTGGGCGGGTGCGGCGGCGCCGACGATCTCGTTCACGCCCGTGATCGTCCCGATGTCGCGGGGCATCCTCGCGACCTCGACCGCACGAGTCGTGCCGGGCACCGATCCGGCGACGGTCCGCGCGGCGTGGGAGGACGCGTACGCCGGCGAGCCGTTCGTCCAGGTGCTGCCCGAGGGCCAGTTCCCGCGCACGGCCGACGTGCTCGGCGCCAACACCGCGCTCATCGGCCTCGCCGTCGACGAGGCGGCGGGGCGCGTCGTCGTCGTGACCGCGGTCGACAACCTGGTGAAGGGGACGGCCGGCGCCGCCATCCAATCCGCCAACATCGCCCTCAGCCTCGCCGAGGCGACCGGGCTGCCCGTGAACGGAGTCGCACCGTGAGCGTGACCGCACCCCAGGGATTCGACGCCGCCGGCGTCGCGGCCGGCATCAAGCGCTCCGGCGCCCTCGACCTCGCCGTCGTCGTCAACCGAGGTCCGCTGCAGGCGGGCGCCGCGGTCTTCACCTCGAACCGGGCGAGGGCGAACCCGATCCTCTGGTCCGAGCAGGTCATCCAGGACGGAACGGTCGCCGCCATCGTGCTGAACTCGGGCGGCGCGAACTGCTTCACCGGGCCCGAGGGCTTCCAGGTCACGCATCGCACGGCCGAGGCCGCGGCATCCGCCCTCGGGGTCTCGGCGGGCGACGTGCTCGTGTGCTCGACCGGGCTCATCGGCGACCAGCTCGACGGCGAGGTGCTCGAGGAGGGCGTGCTCTCCGCGACGAACCGGCTCGAGGGCGACGAGGCCGCCGGCGCCGACGCCGCGCGCGCGATCATGACGACCGATTCGAAGCCGAAGACGGTCGAGGTCGTCGTCGACGGATGGCGCATCGGCGGCATGGCGAAGGGCGCGGGCATGCTCGCACCAGGCCTCGCGACGATGCTCGTGGTGCTGACGACCGATGCGGTCGTCGATGCGCCGGGACTCGATGCGGCGCTCCGGCGGTCGACGCGGGTCACGTTCGACCGCCTCGACTCCGACGGCTGCATGTCGACGAACGACCAGGTCACGCTCCTCGCCTCCGGCGCCTCCGGCGTCGAGCCCGATCCCGACACCTTCGCCGAGGCGCTCACGACCGCGTGCCGCGACCTCGCGCTGCAGCTGCAGGCCGACGCCGAAGGGGCCAGCCACGACATCGCGATCGAGGTGCGCGGCGCGGTCACCGAGGACGACGCGGTCGAGGTCGGCCGCTCGATCGCTCGCAACAACCTCTTCAAGGCCGCGATCTTCGGCAACGACCCGAACTGGGGCCGCGTGCTCGCGGCGATCGGCACCACGTCCGCACCCTTCGACCCCTACCTCGTCGACGTGACGATGAACGGCGTCCGGGTGTGCCACGCCGGCCGACCCGATCGGCCGCGCGACGACGTCGACCTGACCCCCCGGGCGACCGAGGTGCTGGTCGAGCTGCACGCGGGCGAGGCATCCGCCACGATCTGGACGAACGACCTCACGCACGACTACGTGCACGAGAACAGCGCGTACTCGAGCTGAGATGAGCGAGGAGCAGATGACCCCCGACGACGACGCGCGCAATGACGCCGCCGCCGCGGCCCGCAAGGCCGGGACCCTCATCGAGGCGCTGCCATGGCTGAAGCGCTTCCACGGCGAGACGATCGTCGTGAAGTTCGGCGGCAACGCGATGGTGAGCCCCGAACTCCAGCGCGCGTTCGCGGAGGACATGGTCTACCTCCGCTATGCCGGCATCCGCCCCGTCGTCGTGCACGGTGGCGGGCCCCAGATCTCGTCGATGCTCGATCGGCTCGGCATCGCGAGCGAGTTCCGCGGCGGCTACCGGGTCACGACCCCCGAGACGATGGACGTCGTCCGGATGGTGTTGTCGGGCCAGGTGAACCGCGAGCTCGTCAGCCTCATCAACGAGCACGGTCCGCTCGCGGCGGGGCTCTCCGGCGAGGACGCGGGGCTGTTCCGCGGACGACGTCGCGGTGCGGTCGTCGACGGCGTCGAGGTCGACCTCGGACTCGTCGGCGACGTCGTCGAGGTCGACCCCGAGGCGGTGATCGCGCAGGTCGACGCCGGCCGGATCCCGGTCGTGTCCTCGATCGCGCCCGACCTCGACCAGCCGGGCCAGTCGCTGAACGTCAACGCCGACTCGGCCGCCGCCTCGCTCGCGGTCGCGCTCGGTGCGGCGAAGCTCGTCATCCTGACGGATGTCGCCGGCCTCTACCGCGACTGGCCGAACCGCGACTCGCTCGTCTCCGAGATCGACGTGCGCGAACTCGACGGGCTCCTTCCGTCGCTCGAGTCGGGCATGATCCCGAAGATGACCGCGTGCCTCGAGGCGGTCGCGGGCGGTGTGCCGAAGGCCGCGATCATCGACGGCCGGGTGCCGCATTCGATCCTGCTCGAGATCTTCACGCGCCAGGGGATCGGCACCGAGGTCGTCCCGGTCGCGGCTCGCGCCCCGGGGAACGGTTCGACGACGGATGCCGCGGGGTGACCTCGTGACCGATGCGAACGACTGGCGCGGGCACTACTCGCGCCGGATGATGAAGACCCTCGGCATGCCGCTCGCGAAGCTGGTGCGCGGCGAGGGTGCGTGGGTGCAGGACGACACGGGAGCCTGGTACCTCGACTTCCTCGCCGGCATCGCGGTGAACTCGCTCGGCCACGCGCACCCGGTCTTCGTCGAGGCCGTCACGCGGCAGGCCGCCCGGCTCGCGCACGTGTCGAACTACTTCGCGACCGACCCGGCCCTCGCGCTCGCCGACCGGCTCACGCGGCTGTCGGGTGCCGGCGACGGGGGACGCGTCTGGTTCGGCAACTCGGGCGCCGAGGCGAACGAGGCGGCGTTCAAGCTGGCGCGCCTGAACAACTCCGGCGGTGCGCGCACGCGCGTGCTCGCCCTGGTCGACGCGTTCCACGGGCGGACCATGGGCTCGCTCGCGCTCACCGGCAAGCCCGCGATGCGCGACGCGTTCGAACCGCTGCCCGGCGGGGTCACCCATCTCCCCTCGACGATCGAGGCACTCGAGTCCGAACTCGACGAGTCGGTCGCGGCGCTGATCCTCGAACCCATCAAGGGCGAGGCGGGGGTGCTCGAACTGCCCGAGGGCTACCTCCGGGCGGCGCGCGAGCTCACCCGACGGCACGGCGCGCTCCTCGTCATCGACGAGGTGCAGACCGGTGCGGGCCGGACGGGCGAGTGGTTCGCCTTCCAGCACGCCGGCATCATGCCCGACGCGATCACGGTCGCGAAGGGCATCGGCGGCGGCATCCCGATCGGCGGGCTCGTGACGTTCGGACACGCCTCCGACCTCTTCTCGCGAGGCCAACACGGCTCGACGTACGGCGGCAACCCGCTCTCGACCGCCGTCGCCGACGCGGTCCTCGCCGAGATCGAGCGCGCCGGGCTGGTCGAGAACGCGGCGCGCCGCGGTGCCGAGCTCCGCGAGCGCGTGCTCGGCCTCGGTTCGCCGCTCGTGGCGGGAACGCGCGGCCGCGGGCTGCTCGCGGGCGTCGCGCTCACGGAGCCGGTGGCGTCCGAACTCTCGTCTGCGGCCATGCAGGCCGGCCTGATCGTCAATGCCGCGAACGACTCGACCATCCGCATCGCTCCGCCGCTCATCATCGGCGACGCCGAACTCGACGAGTTCTCCGACCGCTTCGGTCGCGCCCTCGCGGCCGTCGCGGCGGCCCGTTGACGCCGCCCCATGACCACCTCGACCATCACGCACGCCCCGCGCAGAACGGAGCACCCATGACCCGCCACTTCCTCCGCGACGACGACATCACGCCCGCCGAGCAGTCCGAGATCCTCGACCTCGCGGTCCGGCTGAAGGCCGACCGCTGGGCCGAGACCCCGCTCGCCGGCCCGCAGACCGTCGCCGTCATCTTCGACAAGTCCTCGACGCGGACGCGCGTCTCGTTCGCGGTCGGCATCGCCGACCTCGGCGGCTCGCCGCTCATCATCTCGACCGCCAACAGCCAGCTCGGCGGAAAGGAGACTCCCTCCGACACCGCGCGTGTGCTCGAGCGGATGGTGTCGGCCATCGTCTGGCGCACGTACGCCCAGTCGGGCCTCGACGAGATGGCCGCGGGCACCACGGTCCCGGTCGTCAATGCGCTCTCCGACGAATTCCACCCCTGCCAGTTGCTCGCAGACCTGCTCACCATCCGCGAGCACAAGGGCGAGCTCGCCGGGCTCACGGTCGCCTTCCTCGGCGACGGCGCGTCGAACATGGCCCAGTCGTACGTGCTCGCGGGGGCCACGGCCGGCATGCACGTGCGCGTCGCCTCACCCGAGGAGTTCGCGCCCGCGGCATCCGTCGTCGCCGATGCCGATCGCATCGCCGGAGCCACCGGGGGATCGGTCGCGCTCTATACCGACGCCGCCGAGGCCGCGGCCGGGGCCGACGTGATCGTGACCGACACGTGGGTGTCGATGGGCAAGGAGGACGAGAAGGCGCACCGCGTCGCGACCTTCGGCGCGTACTCGGTCGACGCCGAGCTCATGTCGCTCGCGAAGCCCGATGCCGTCTTCATGCACTGCCTGCCCGCCGACCGCGGCTACGAGGTCGGCGCCGACGTCATCGACGGGCCGCAGTCGATCATCTGGGACGAGGCGGAGAACCGGCTGCACGCGCAGAAGGCGCTGCTCGTCTGGCTCCTCGCCAGGAAGGACGCCTGAGCATGTCCGAACAGCACGGCACGAACGAGGGCTCGCTCTGGGGTGCCCGTTTCGCCGGCGGCCCCTCGCCCGAACTGCAGCGCCTGTCGAAGTCGACCCACTTCGACTGGCAGCTCGCCCCGTACGACCTCGCCGGGTCGCGCGCGCATGCCCGCGCACTCGCCGCGGCCGGCTACCTCGAGGCCGAGGAGCTCGAGCGGATGCTCGCGGGCATCGACGCCCTCGAGCAGCGGGTCGCCGACGGCGAGCTCGTTGCGGCCGACGCCGACGAGGACGTGCACGGTGCGCTCGAGGCCGCCCTCATCGCCGAGGTCGGCCCCGAACTCGGCGGCAAGCTCCGCGCCGGACGAAGCCGCAACGACCAGATCGCCACGCTCGTGCGCCTCTACCTGAAGGACCACGCGATCACGATCGGGCGCATGCTCGTCCACCTCATCGACGCGCTCTCGGCGCAGGCCGATGCGCACCGCACGGCGATCATGCCGGGGCGCACGCACCTGCAGCACGCGCAGCCCGTGCTCCTCGCCCACCACCTGCTCGCGCACGGCTGGGCGCTCTCGCGCGACCTCGAGCGGCTCGTCGACTGGATGAAGCGCGCGGACGTCTCGCCCTACGGCGGCGGCGCGCTCGCCGGGTCGACGCTGGGGCTCGACGCGGCGTCCGTCGCCCGCGACCTCGGCCTCGCGAGGCCGGCCGAGAACTCGATCGACGGCACCGCGAGCCGCGACGTCGTCGCCGAGTTCGCGTTCGTCGCCGCGATGATCGGCATCGACCTCTCGCGCATCTCCGAGGAGATCATCCTCTGGAACACGCGCGAGTTCGGCTTCGTCACCCTCGACGACGCCTACTCGACCGGGTCGTCGATCATGCCGCAGAAGAAGAACCCCGACATCGCGGAGCTCGCGCGCGGCAAGTCGGGCCGGCTGATCGGCAACCTCGCGGGCCTGCTCGCGACGCTCAAGGCACTGCCGCTCGCCTACAACCGCGACCTCCAGGAGGACAAGGAGCCGGTCTTCGACTCGGTCGAGACGCTCGAGGTGCTCCTGCCGGCCTTCACGGGGATGATCGCGACCCTCACGTTCCACACCGAGCGCATGGCCGAGCTCGCGCCGGCCGGCTTCTCGCTCGCGACGGACGTCGCCGAGTGGCTCGTGAAGCGCCGCGTGCCGTTCCGCGATGCGCACGAGATCACGGGATCGCTCGTGCGGTACGCGGAGACGAACGGACTCGAGCTGCACGAGGTCGACGACGCCGCGCTCGCGTCGATCTCACCGCACCTGGTTCCCGAGGTCCGCGAGGTGCTCATGATCGAGGGGTCGGTCGCGAGCCGCGACGGCATCGGCGGTACCGCACCCGCGCGCGTCGACGCGCAGTTCGCCTCGCTCGCCGATCGCGTGCGGCACCTCGTCTCCGTCCTCCCGGGCGCGGACGACTGAGCATCGATCCGGCGACGGGCCCGATGAGCGAGGGCGAGCGGATGCCGTGGCCGGCGTCGCACTCCGAGCTCGTCCGACCGGACCGCGCCTGGTTCCGCCGCGACCCCGTCGAACTCGCGCCGCTGCTCCTCGGCGCCGTGCTCGGGTACGACGCCGGGGAGGGCCGCGTCGCGGTTCGCCTCTCCGAGGTGGAGGCGTACCGCGGGGTCGGAGTCGACCCGGGCTCGCACGCGTTCCGGGGCCGGACAGCTCGCAACGCGGTCATGTTCGGCGACGGCGGACACCTCTACGCGTACTTCACGTACGGCATGCACGTCTGCCTCAACGTCGTCTCCGGGGCGCCGGGCACCTCGGCGGGCATCCTGCTGCGCGGCGGGACCATCGTCGACGGAGTCGACCTGGCGAGGTCGCGGCGCCCGCGCTCGACGGACCGCGACCTCGCTCGTGGGCCGGCGCGCCTCGCGCAGGCGCTCGGCGTGCCCCTCGCGGCCAACGGCGCCGACCTGCTCGCGCCGCCGTTCTCGTTCGAGGTCCGCCTCGTGCCGCTCGCGCACGCGACGGGTCCACGGACGGGCATCAGCGGAGCCGGCGGCGCGGCGTCGTACCCGTGGCGGTTCTGGGTGCCGGGCGATCCGGGCGTCTCGGTGTACCGGCGGCATCCGAAATCGCACTGACCGGGCCGTGGCCCGCCCGCCGCACCGCCGCGCCGGAGGGTCGGTGAGGAGCCGCACGTTGCCGCCGCACGATCAGCGGATCGCGAGGTGGACGGCGAGCGCCGCGGCGCACGCCCAGATGAGGCTCGCGAACGTGCCGATGATGAAGCGTTCCCGCGCCTCAGGGGCCTCGAGCTCGGTGAATCGACCGACGCCCTTGACCGCCACGACGATCGCGAGGCCCTCCGGGAAGCCGGCGATGATCGTGCCCGCCGAGGCCAGCCGTTCGAGCACGCCGATCGTGAGTCCGCCGCGGAGGACCTCCCGGCGTGCCGGTGCGACGCCCGCGGGCGTCGGCACGTCGGAACGCACCGCGACGAGGATGCCGCCGTGCGCGCCGGGCGGCGTGCTGGAACCCATCGCGAGCTGGAGCGCGGTGGCGGCCGCCGGGCTCCCGCCGAAGACGGCCACGACCATGCCGAGGAGGCCGACGAGCGGAGCCGCGACCATGGGCACGTCGTCGGGCACCGTCGATGCCGCGACGATCGCGAGCGCCAGGGTGCCCGCCGCGGGCCACAGGTGGATGGGCCGGGGCCGGAGGTACGCCAGCACGGAGAGCACGGCCGACGCGCCGAGTGCGACGACGATCACCGCCCATCCGACGGCCGACATCGCATCGACGACGTTCACGGGTCCTCCGCTCTCCCGGGTTCGGGCCGGGCTGGGGTCGGGCTGGGTACGGGGCGCTCCGCCCTGGGGTCGCGTCGAGCATAGAGGCTGCCTCGGACGCGGCGGGGAGACCGCGCGCGCGTCCGCCTGCTGGAGGCATCGGCGCGCGTGGCCGGGCGGTCGGGGTCAGCCGCCGGAGCGTTCCACGTCGGCGTCTCGCCGATCGAGGGAACGGACGAGGCGAACGATCGCCGGTCGCGCGTCGTCGTCGGCCGACCACATCGCGGCACGGAGGCGCTGGCTCACCGCGGCATCCGAGATGCCCAGCAGTTCGGCCGCGCGCTTCTGCGAGCGGCCCGACCGCACGAGGTCGACGGCCTCCCAACCCTGCGGGCTCCGACGGTCCCGGAGGAGCAGGAGCAGCCGGACCACCGCCTCGACCTCGCTCGCGGGGAGGAGCCCTGCCTGGTCGCCGTCGGTCCGCAGCGCGAAGCGCGCCTCGGCACGCTTGGCGGCATCGACCGCCTCGCGCGCCGCGAAGAACGCGCCGCCGGTGGCCTTCCGGACGGCGTCGGGCAGCGGCTCGCGCACGTCGCCGATGCCGAGGCCGATGCTCCAGTGCCCGTCGCGCGCGAGGTGGAGCACGAGGTCGGTCGCGGTGTCGGCGTCATCGGTGAGCACCTGCAGTTCATCCCCGGCCGTCTGGTCGACGGGGAGGAGCAGGCGATCGGCGAACCGCTCCTGCAGCTCCTGCCGCATCGTCGACGAGCGGTCGACGTCCGCCCGGCTCCCGATCTGGTCTGCGGTGACGACGAACATCCTGCCTCCTGTTCAAGTTCACGGACTTGAATCCCATGAATGAAGTATAGAGACTTCAAAGGTGATGATCAAGGGTCAGGGCTTCAGCAGCACCCGCCCGCGCCGCTGCTACCCTTGCACTCGTGTCCGACCCCGCGATCCTCGCCACGCAGCAGAACGACCCCTCGTTCGACGACGTCTGGGAGGAGCTCCGCTGGCGCGGACTCGTCCACGTCTCGACCGACGAGACGGCCCTGAAGGAACTCCTCGCCGGCGACCCGATCACCTACTACTGCGGGTTCGACCCGACAGCGCCGAGCCTGCACCTCGGCAACCTGGTGCAGATCCTCACGCTCCGCCGGCTGCAGCTCGCGGGGCACAAGCCGCTCGGGCTCGTCGGCGGATCCACCGGCCTCATCGGCGACCCCCGGCCCACGGCCGAGCGCACGCTGAACACCAAGGAGACGGTCGCCGAATGGGTCGGCCGCCTCGACGCGCAGGTCAGGCGCTTCCTCTCCGCGGAGGGCGAGAACGCCGTCCGCATGGTGAACAACCTCGACTGGACCGCCGGCCTGTCCGCGATCGACTTCCTCCGCGACATCGGCAAGCACTACCGCGTCGGCACCATGCTGAAGAAGGACGCGGTGGCGTCGCGCCTGAACTCCGACGCCGGCATCAGCTACACCGAGTTCAGCTACCAGATCCTCCAGGGCTTCGACTACCTCGAACTCTTCCGGCAGTACGACTGCGTGCTGCAGACCGGCGGCAGCGACCAGTGGGGCAACCTCACCAGCGGCACCGACCTCATCCACCGCGTCGAGGGCGCGCACGTGCACGCGATCGGCACGCCCCTCATCACGAACTCCGACGGCACGAAGTTCGGCAAGAGCGAGGGCAACGCGATCTGGCTCGACGCCGACATGTGCAGTCCGTACCGCTTCTACCAGTTCTGGCTCAACACCGACGACGCCGACGTGATCGACCGGCTCAAAGTCTTCACGTTCCTCTCGCGCGAGCGCATCGACGAACTCGCCGGCAAGGTCGAGAGCGAGCCCTTCCGCCGCGAGGCGCAGAAGGTGCTCGCCCACGAGGTCACGACGCTGGTCCACGGCGCGGATGCCACGGCATCCGTCGTCGCGGCATCCCAGGCGCTCTTCGGACACGGCGACCTCGCCGGCCTCGACCGTGGCACGCTCGAGGCCGCGCTCCGCGAGCTGCCGCACACCGAGACCGAGGCGGATGCCACGGTCGTGCAGCTGCTCGTCGACACCGGCCTCGTGACGAGCCTCAGCGAGGGGCGCCGTGCGATCGCGCAGGGCGGGGTCTCGGTCGACAACGTGCGCGTCGAGGACGACGCCGCGCTCATCGGCGGTCGGGTCGACGCGGGCGGCATGGCGGTGCTCCGCCGGGGCAAGAAGACGCTCGCGGGCGTGTTCGTCCGGTAGGTCCCGATGGCGAGCGAGGCTGCGGACCGGCTCCTCGCACGGGTGTGGGCGGAGCTCGATCGGGATCCCGCTGAGATCTCAGCACTCGCGCCGCTGCCCGAGGCGCCATTGCCGGCGCGCCTCGACGTGTCGTCGCTGGCCGTGGCATCCGTCGCGGCCGCGAGCCTCGCCGCTTGGGCACCGGATGCCGCTGCCGGATCGATCCGGCTCGACGGTGCACGCATCGCGACCGCCTTCCAGAGTGAACGCGTCGCCCGGTTCGACGGCGAGCCGCCGTCCGTGTGGTCGCCGCTCTCGGGGTTCCGCCGTGCACGGGACGGCTGGGTGCGCACCCACGGCAACTACCCGCACCACGCGGCGGCGCTGCGCCGCGTGCTCGGCGTCGGCGCGCGGGCGGATGCCGCGGCGATCGACACCGCGGTCGCTCGACGGGACGCAGCGGAACTCGCCGAGGCGGTGACCCGGGCCGGCGGGATGTGCGTCGTCGTCGCCGCCGAGGATCCGCACGTGGATGCGGAGCTCCGGCGGCAACCGCTGGTCGAGCTGTCGCGGTTCGGCGACGCCGGGACGCCGCCGGCGCGCACGTCCGTCCCCGGCCTTCCGCTCGCGGGCGTGCGCGTGCTCGACCTGACTCGCGTGATCGCCGGCCCGGTCGCGACTCGAACCCTGGCGCTCCTCGGCGCGGACGTGCTGCGGATCGACCCCCCGTCGCCGGCTGAGCTGGAGTGGCAGCACCTCGAGGGTGGGCCGGGCAAGCGCTCAGCGATCCTCGACGTGCGATCCGCCGACGGGGCCGCACGCTTCGACGACCTGCTCGACGAAGCGGACGCGGTCGTGCTCGGATACCGGCCGGGGTCGCTCGACGGGCTCGGCCTCTCACCCGAGCGGCTCGCGGCCCGTCGTCCCGGGCTCGTCATCGGGCAACTCTCCGCCTGGGGATTCGACGACCCGGCGCGTGAGCGCGGGGGTTTCGACAGCCTCGTCCAGGCGTCGTCGGGTATCGCGTTCGTGGAAGGGGCGCCCGATGCGCCCGGTGCGCTGCCCGCGCAGGCACTCGACCACGCGACCGGCTACTTCCTCGCCGCGGCGGTGATCGCGTTGCTCGAGCGGCGCGCGACCGATGGCGGCACGTGGCTGGCACGGATGTCGCTCCGCCGAACGGCGGCAGAACTGCTCGGGCTGCCCAGGGGCGCCGAGCCGGGGCCCTCCGGACTCGATGACGCGTCGCGGGAATCGCACGTCGTGACGATCTCCGGCCCGGTGGGTCCGCAGCGCATCGCGGCTCCCGCCATCGTGTCGCCGGTGGGGGCGATGGCGTGGTCGACCGCGCCGCATCGATGGGGCTCGGATCGGCCATCCTGGGGGCCATGAGGCGCGACACGCCCGGGATGCGACCCCGAGTTGCGGCACCCCTCCGATCTCCGTAAAGTATTCATTCGTTGCCCCACAGGAGCGAGTGAAGCGAGAAGCTTCGCCTCCTCAAGCGGCACGATCCCGAACCCCTGATCCTCACGCAGGATCCCGGGTTCGAAGCATCCGAACCGGTCCCTCGGGATCATCGGATGATTGACGAACATCGCTTCGGATGATCGATCGCAGGGCGGTCGAGAACTCGGGTGCGTCCGTTCCTTGAGAACTCAACAGCGTGCACTATGTTCAATGCCAATTTTTGAACCCCGTTTCACTTCGGTGGATGGGATTCCTTTGATTGATGGACAATTTGATTTTTTGAGTCAGTT
>NZ_JBPSLA010000017.1:0-35850 GCF_051715505.1 Agromyces excoecariae
CGTCGGCGATGCCGGCGGGGCTCCTCGTGTCAGGTGCGAGCTGCCTTCTCAGCTCACGGGTCGATGATGATCACGCAGGTGTAGGTGCCCGGCAGCAGGTTGCTCTTGGTGAGCGACCCGTCGCCGTTCGGGCCGGTCGTCGCCTCGTACGGCGGGTCGGATGCGGCGTCGCAGTCGATCGTCGACGCGGTGCCGCCGTCGACCTGGGAGTCGACCGTGATCGTGAAGTTCGTCAACGGCATGTTGGCGAAGGTCTTGACCGCACCGGCTGGCGTATCGCTGCAGTCGGCGGCGCTCTCCGAGACCGACGCGGTCTGCGGGTTCGTCGACAACGCGACGTAGCCCGACGGAACGCTCTCGGTCACGGTGTAGTTGCCGACCAGGCTGCTGACCACGAGGTTCGGAACGCAGGCGATGCCCTGGGCGTTCGTCTGCACGACGATGCCCTGACTGAGGTTGCCGCCCGTGACGGTGAAGGTCACGCCCGCGTGCGGGTGGTCGCCCGATCCGGACGCCGCATGCTTGCGGGTCTTCACGATCTTGATGGCGCCCTTCTCGCGCGCGTTCGTGAACGTACAGGTCACGGTCTCGCCGGCTTGCAGCGAGATCGACTGCGGATCAGACGTGTCGCTGCACGTCTCGCTGGTGAGGTTCCAACCGGTGGGGACCGTCTCCGACACGTCGTAGGTACCCGGCGTCAGGTTCGCGTACGTGTTCGAGTCCTTGCCCGCTGCGCCGGCGGCCGTCGTCGTCAGCGTGAAGGACGAATCAGGCAGCGTGCCCGACGTGAAGTCGAACGCACCGAATCCGTCGCTCGTGATCTTCTCCACGACGATGGTGCCCTTCGCCTGGTTGGTATACGTGCACTCGAGCACGTCGTCCGCGTCATCCAGGTCGAACGTGACCGTTCCCGTCGCGGTGTCGATGTTGCTCGGAGTGACGCCGACGCTGTCATCGCAGTCGATGTCGATCAGCGTCCATCCGGCCGGCGGCCCGGACTCGGTCACCGTCAGGCCCGTCCCGAAGAACACGTTGTCGTACTCCTGCGTCCCGCCGTCGCTCAGGCTGAAGCTCGGATTCGTCCCGTCGTCCTGCGTCTCGATCGCGGTGGTGTAACCGAAGGAGGTTGCGTCTCCGTCGGGATCGGTCTGCTTGTGGATGATCACCTTCGCGCAGTTGGTGATATCCGTCGGGGCCGGCGCGATGTAGTCCTTCATCGCCGCCGTGAACGAGTCGGAGGAGCGGCTCTTCAGGTAGGCGCTTCCGAACGACACGCACTCGTCGTCACCGACGATCGCCGAGAAGTCCACGCTGGCCTCGCCGAACGTGCGGGCGGACACGTTGCCGAGTCCGTCGGTCGCCCCGGCGAGGATCGCGGTCGTGTTGATGGATCCGGTGGCATCGCCCGCGGCGGTCAGGCTCACGCGCACGCCCCAGCAAGGGGTCGCGTTGGCTGCCTCGCATTGGGCCTTCGGCCCGGTCTCGACCCACTTGGAGAGGAAGAGTTCGGGGTTGGTGCCGCCGTTCGCGAGGTCGTACTGGATGAGCAGGTCACCCTCGGTGCGCTCAGGCGTGACTCCGTTGCCCGAATCGACGCTCGACTGGTTGAACTCGAAGTCCATGTTCGTCGTGCCGCTCGGGTCCTGCACGCGATGCCAGAACATATGCAGGAAGTCTCCGCCGGGCGTCTCCTCGAGGTACGTGCCGAACGTCTTCAGGTCGCTCTTGTTCGGCGGAATCGATCCGAACACCGGTGAGGGCACGAGCGTGTCCTCCTTGGAGCCCTGGCCGAACGAGTCGTCACCGGTGCCGGACAGCAGGTCCGATTGCCGGTTCTCGTCCACGCTGGCCCAATCGAGGTCACCGGCCTCATCGACCACGAGGTTCGCGTTCGTGTCGATCTCGAAGTCACTCCCCGTCAGGCTCGGCGGCGGCGCTTGCGCGGATGCCGGGGCGCCGATGAGCGCCGTGCCGAGTAGTGCGAGGAAGCCGACGCCGGCCGCGCCGCGTAGACATCGCCGCCTGAACGAGGCGCGTTCGTCGGGTGTTCGGGGTCGGGTAGTGGAAGGCATCATCGTCTCCGTGTTCGCAGCGTCGTCCGGTCCGGCTGGGCCGGACGTTCCCCCTCTGCGGGCGAACGGGCGAATCTCGGGTGGTTCGTCTCCGGCGCGTCCGGCGACGTGGGTAGGTCGTCGCGGGCGTGCGTCGCGCCGTAGTGGTCGTAATGCCACTCCGCACCTTACTCCGAGCTGAGGAATGCTCAGTACCCCAGATCGGGGGTGCGTGGCAGAGTTGACGGCATGAGTGCGGCCCATCCCGGTGCGGACGGATCAGAACGAGGAACGGCGGATCGGCCGACTCCGAAGACGACCCCTGCCCAGATCCTCGGCACCAGCTTCGTGACCGAGGAGTCGGTCTACGGCGTCATCCTCGTCTCGGGCATGATCGTCGTCGCCGGCGGGCACGGTGAGAGTTCCTGGCGCGTCTTCTGGACCGTCGTCATCACCGTCCTCGTGTTCTGGGCTGCGCACGTCTACGCCGGCACGGTCGCGCACCACGGCTTCGACGACCACCGGATGGTGAGCCTCGGCGAGGCCTTCCGCGGGGCGCTCCGCCGATCGTTCGGCATGCTCGTCGCCGCGCTCATCCCGTCGTCGATCCTGCTCCTGGGCGCGGCGCGCGTGGTGCCCGACCTCCTGGCCATCTGGACCGCGCTCTGGGTCGGCGTCATCGTGCTCGCCGTGCTGGGCTTCATCGCGTTCCGCCGGCGCGGCGCGAGTCCGGTGATGCAGGTCGTCGGCGCGCTCGGCACCGCCGCGTTCGGGATCGCCATGATCCTGCTCAAGGCGATCGTGCACTGACGACGGATGCCGCGGCGGCGTGTCGCGGGACCATCGGCCCGCTCGCGAGAGGCCACGTCGATATCGTCGGCAGCGAAGCCGATCCCGGGGGAGTGGACCGCAGATGAGCGACGCGACGAACACCGACGACGACCTGCGCGCCAGGGTCGCCCAGCTCGAGGCCGAGAACGCCCGGTTGCGCGCCGATGCCGCGGAGACGCGCGACCTGTCGGCGGACGTCGCGGCCGCGGCATCCGCTGCCCCCGCACGCCCGAAGCGCCGTCGCGGCCGGACCGTCGCGGCGGTCGTGCTCGTGGTGGTCGGCCTGCTCCTCGCACCGATCGCGGTGATCACCGCGTGGGCCCGTGCCGAGCTCGTCGACACCGACCGGTTCGTGGCCACGTTCGGCCCGCTCGCGGAGGATCCCGCCGTGCAGGCCTTCCTCGCCGACGAGGTGACGACCGCGATCGAGGAGCAGGTCGACATCCCCCAGCTCACGTCCGACCTCTTCGACGGCATCAAGGCGCTCGACCTGCCGCCGCGCGCCGAGGACGCGCTGTCGCTGCTCGAGGCGCCCGCCGCGCAGGGCCTGAGCTCGCTGCTGTCGTCGACGGTGGATCGGGTCATCCAGTCCGAGGCGTTCGCGAACGTGTGGGATGCCACGCTCCGCGCGAGTCACACGCAGATGGTCGCAGCGCTGCAGGGCGACCCGAACGCCATGCTCGAGATCGGCGGGGACGGCACGCTCTCGGTGCAGCTCGGCCCGATCATCGAGGCGGTAAAGGACCGCCTCAGCGAGCAGGGCGTCGGCTTCGCCTCGGCGATCCCGGTCGTCGAACGCAGCGTGCAGGTCGCGCAGGCCGATTCGCTCGTGCTCGTGCAGACCGTCTACGCGCTCGCGGTGGCGGTCGGCACGTGGGTGCCGCTCATCGCGCTGCTGCTCCTCATCGCGGGCGTCGTGGTCGCGAAGCGGCGGAGCGTCGCGCTCGCCTGGACCGCGGGCGGATTCGCGCTCGTCATGCTGCTCACCCTCGCCGGCTTCGGCACGGGCAAGCTCTTCTTCGTGGGCACCGTGAGCCCGTCGATCATGCCGAAGGATGCGGCCGAGGCGATCTTCGGCGGCCTGACCGAGCTGATGGTCTCGACGTTCACCGCGCTCACGGTGCTCGCCATCGCGCTTGCGATCATCGCGTGGCTCTCGGGGCCGTGGTCGACGTCGCGGCGCGTGCGCGGCTTCTCGGACGACGCGTTCGGCGCGGTCCGGAAGAGCGCAGCCGAGCACGGCATCACCACGGGCCGCTTCGGAATCGGCCTGCACCGCTGGCGGGTCGCGGCCTACGCCGTGATCGCGGTCGTCGCGTCGCTGTTCCTCTGGTTCTCGAGGCCCCTCCAGACGTCGACCGTCGTCTGGACCGTGGTTCTCGCACTGCTCGCCGTGCTCCTCGTCGAACTGCTGCGGCGACCGGATCCGGTGGTCGAGGTGGAGGTGAAGCCCGAGGCCGACGCCGAGGTCGTCGCCGTGGCGGTGGCCGTGGCCGAGCCCGAGACCGAGCCCGGATCGCCGGCGAGCCCGTGAAGCATCGCGCCCGCGCCGGCTGAGGCGCGACGCGGCATCCGCTCGGTCCTCTCGGGCACGTCGCGCACCCCACTCGGCCGCGCCCGGGTTAGGCTCGCGTGCGATGAGACGCACGACGATCGCCCTGCTGGCCGCGCTCGAGGCCACGGTCGCCGTCCTCGTCGGCCTCGGCCTCGCGCTCGTGCCGCTGATGCTGCTGTGGGCCGTGCACTTCGGCCTCGCCGCGCCCGTCGACGTGTTCTTCCGCGCGGCGGCCGACGTCTGGCTCCTCGGTCACGGCGTCGACCTCGTCGTACAGCTCGATCCGGCCACCGCGGCGACCGTCGGGGTCGCCGGCGCCGACGCGCCGTTCACCATCGGCATCGCGCTGCTCGGGTTCGCGGGCCTCACGTTCCTCTTCGGCCTTCGCATCGGCCGCCGAGCGACCGCGACCGGCACGCCCATCGTGGGCGCGGTCTCGGCCGTCCTCGTGACGGCGCTCCTCGGAACCGCGCTCGCGGTGCTCGTCGCCCATCCGGTCGCGCAACCGGTGCTCTGGCAGGCGGCGGTGCTTCCCGGCATGGTCATGGGCGGCGGGGTGCTCGCGGGCGTGGCGGTGGCCTTCGGCCGCTCGGGTTGGGCGACGGATGCCGCGACGAGTGCCGTGCGCGATCGGCTCGACACGCTTCCGTTCATCGCCTGGGCCGGGATCCGCTCGGCGATCCGGGTCGGGGTGGGTTCGGCGGTCGGGGTGATCGGCGTCGCGGCGGCGATACTCGGCGCGCGCATCGTGATCGACCACCCGACGATCATCGGGCTGTACCAGGCGCTCGGCGCGGGCGTCGACGGCGGCATCGCGATCACGCTCGTCGAGCTCGCGCTGCTGCCGAACCTCGTCGTCTGGGCGGCGTCGTGGATGCTCGGACCCGGCTTCGCGGTCGGTGCGGGCACGGTCGTGTCGCCGAGCGTGACCCTCATCGGCCCGATCCCCGGCCTGCCGATCCTCGGTGCGCTGCCCGCGGACGGGGCTCCACTCGGCGTGCTCTGGCTCGCGCTGCCCGTGCTCCTCGGCTTCGGCGGTGCGGTGCTCGTCGGCCGGGGCAAGCGCGAACGCGACCGCGAGCCGTGGTGGGCGACGCTCGCGGTCGGAGCGGGTGCCGGGGTGGTCGCGGGTCTCGTCCTTGGCGTGCTCGCGTGGGGATCGGGTGGGGCCGCCGGACCGGGGCACCTCGTCGAGGTCGGCCCGGATGCGCTGCTCGTCGCCGGCGTCACCGCCGCGAGCGTCGGCGTCGGAGCGATCGCCGGAGCGTTCGCCGCCCGCGCCCGTTCGCTCGATGCGGTCGGAGGGCCCGCGGAATCGGGGGGTCGTCCGTGGTGGCGCGACGGCGCTGGCGACGGGCCTGGCGAGGCGACGGTCGACCCGTCGCAGGACGCGGGATCGGGCGATCGCGACGCACCGGACGACGTCGAGACGGTCGAGCTCGAGGGCCTGACGCGGGGGAGCCGCCGACGCTGAGCGCGATTTCAGCGGCATCCGACGCCATGTTATCCTCACGGACAACAAGCCCTCGGATCCCCTGACGCGCTGCGGCGCCCCGGAGGCTGCGCACCATCGCACCCGCACCACGCTCGATGAGGAGTCCCATGACCGAGACCGCTGCCCGACCGCGGCCCGCCTCCGCCCCCGCCCCGGATCCGACCACGGCAGCCGGCGCGCCGGCTCGCCACGACGGCAAGGGCCTCGCGACCGGAACCCTCGGCCTCTGGGGCTCCACGGTCATCGGCCTCGCGTCGACGGCGCCCGTCTACTCGCTCGCCGCGACGCTCGGTTGGGTCGTGCTCGCGGTGGGCGCGCAGGCGCCGATCGCGTTCATCATCGCGTTCGCCCCGATGCTCCTCATCGCCTTCGCCTACCGCGAGCTCAACCGCGAGATGCCCGACTGCGGCACCACGTTCACGTGGGGCACCAAGGCGTTCGGGCCGTGGATCGGCTGGATGGGCGGCTGGGGCGTCGCCGTCGCCGGCGTCGTCGTGCTCGCCAACCTCGCCCAGATCGGCGGCATCTACTTCTGGCTGCTCATCGACGAGTCGCTCGCCGAGGACCCGGTCGTGGTCACCGTCACCGGCGTCGTGTTCATCGCCGCCATGACCTGGATCAGCTGGCGCGGCCTCGAGATCGGCGAGCGCCTGCAGAACATCCTGCTCGCGATCCAGTACGTCGCGCTCGGCGCCTTCGTCGTGCTCGTCGCCGTGCAGTTCGCCACCGGCACGGCGCCCGCCACGGCGACGGCGCCCACACTCGAGTGGTTCAACCCGTTCGGCTTCGAGGACTTCTCGGGCTTCGTCGAGGCGATCCTGCTCGCCCTCTTCATCTACTGGGGCTGGGACACCTGCCTCGCGCTCAACGAGGAGACGAAGGACCCCAAGCGCACCCCGGGCCGCGCCGCGGTGCTCACGACCGTCATCCTGCTCGTCACCTACGTCGGCGTGACCGTGGCCGCCATGGCGTACGCGGGCCTCGGCAGCGAGGGCTTCGGGCTCGGCAACGAGGCCAACGCCGACGACGTGTTCTTCGCGCTGAAGGACGCGGTGTTCGGCCCGTGGTCGTGGCTGCTGGTCGTCGCCGTCATGATCTCGGCCGTGTCGTCGACGCAGACGACGATCCTTCCCACCGCGCGCGGCACCCTCGCGATGGCGGTCTACCGCGCCCTTCCCGAGCAGTTCGCGAACGTGCACCCGCGCTTCAGGACGCCGGCGTTCTCGACCCTGCTCATGGGCGCGGTCGCCATCCTCTTCTTCGTCGGGATGTCGCTCATCAGCGACAACCTCATGCAGGACACGATCCTCTCGCTCGGCCTCGCCATCGCCTTCTACTACGCGATCACCGGGTTCGCGTGCGTGTGGTACTTCCGCCGGACGCTCCGCGACAGCGCGCGCAACCTGTGGTTCCGCGGCATCCTGCCGTTCATCGGGGCGCTGCTGCTCTCGGCGGCGTTCGTGTTCTCGGTCGTCGACATGCTCGACCCCGACTACGGGTACACGGTGCTGTTCGGCGTCGGCGGCGTGTTCGTGGTCGGCGTCGGCTCGCTCGCGCTCGGCGTCGTGCTCATGCTCGCGTGGGCCGCGTTCCCGGCGTCGCGGCCGTTCTTCCGCGGCGAGGCGCTGAACGAGGAGACCGAGGTCCTCGTGCCCGACGACGACGACCTCGTCATCGTCCGCGTGGAGGCGGAGCTCGCCGACCGGTAGCCCCGGTCCGACACGGCGAGCGGATGCCACGGCCGGAGCCCGTGGCATCCGCTCGCGTCGTCTCCCGGCACGGGTGCGGGTCCGCTGCGCACGTGCGCGGACCGACCGGTGTCATCCGCTCACCTGCGCGGCGGGTACCCTCGTAGGGTGCTGAAGCTCGTCGTGCTGATCTCGGGCACGGGATCGAACCTCCGCGCGCTCCTCGAGGCGTCGGAGGACGCCGAGTTCCCCGCGAGGGTCGTCGCCATCGGCGCCGACCGCGACTGCGAGGGGTTGGCGCTCGGCGAGGAGTTCGGGATCCCGGCGTTCACCGTCCCCTTCACCGCCTACGACTCCCGTGACGCGTGGGGCGAGGCGCTCATCGAGCAGGTCCGAGCCTGGGGCGCCGACCTGGTGATCCTGTCGGGGCTCATGCGGCTCGTGCCGCCCGCCGTCGTCGACGCCTTCAGCCCGAACCTCGTCAACACGCACCCCGCGTACCTCCCCGAGTTCCCCGGCGCGCACGGCGTGCGCGATGCGCTCGCCGCGGGCGTCACGGAGACCGGCGCGAGCCTCATCGTCGTCGACAACTCGGTCGACGGCGGCCCGATCATCGCTCAGGAGCGCGTGCCCGTGCTGCCCGACGACACCGAGTCGACCCTCCACGATCGCATCAAGCCCGTCGAGCGCCGCCTGCTCATCCAGGCCGTCGTCGACATCGCCAATTCGCACCTCGACCTGAAGGAGCTCGCCGCATCATGAGCGGAGCACGCATCGACCCGAGCCTCTACCGCGAACGGGACGTCGTTCCCGTCAAGCGCGCGCTCATCGCCGTGAGCGACAAGTCCGGGCTCGTCGAGCTCGCGTCTGCGCTCGTGGAGGCCGGCGTCGAGATCGTGTCGACCGGCGGCACCTCGAAGGCGATCGCCGACGCGGGGCTCCCCGTGACCCAGGTGGCCGACGTCACGGGCTATCCCGAGCACCTCGACGGGCGCGTGCGGACGCTGCACCCGGCCGTGCACTCCGGCCTCCTCGCCGACCTGCGCCTCGAGCACCACGAGCGCGAGCTCGCGCAGCTCGCGATCGCGCCGTACGAGCTCGTCGTCGTGAACCTCTACCCGTTCGTCGAGACCGTCGCCTCGGGTGCCGAGGCCGACGAGATCGTCGAGCAGATCGACATCGGCGGCCCCGCGATGGTCCGCGCCTCGGCGAAGAACCACGCGAACGTCGCCGTCGTCGTCTCGCCCGACCGCTACGACGAGGTCGTCTCGGCCGTGCGCGACGGCGGCACCACGCTCGCCCAGCGTCGCGACCTCGCGCGCGAGGCGTTCCGCCACACCGCGACCTACGACATCGCCGTGGCCTCGTGGATCGGCAGCGTCGTCGCGCCCGACCAGGCCGCCGACGAGTCGCCCTTCCCCGCGTGGGTCGGTGCCGCCTGGACCAAGGACGCCGACCTCCGGTACGGCGAGAACTCGCACCAGAAGGCGGCGCGCTACTCCGCCATCGGCGGCCGGCCCGGCATCGCGCAGGCCCGGCAGCTGCACGGCAAGGAGATGTCGTACAACAACTACGTCGACGCGGATGCCGCGGTGCGGGCCGCGTACGACTTCGACGCGCCGGCCGTGGCGATCATCAAGCACGCCAACCCGTGCGGCATCGCGGTCGCGGCACCGGGTGCGGCCGACGCGATCGCCGACGCGCACCGCCGCGCACACGAATGCGACCCCGTGTCCGCCTTCGGCGGCGTGATCGCCGCGAACCGCACCGTGACCCGCGAGATGGCCGAGACCGTCTCGGGCATCTTCACCGAGGTGCTCGTCGCTCCGGGCTTCGAGGCCGAGGCGGTCGAGATCCTCACGCAGAAGAAGAACATCCGCCTGCTCGAGCTGCCCGACGGCTTCACGCCGCCCGCGACGGAGATCCGGCAGGTCTCCGGCGGCCTCCTCCTGCAGCAGGCCGACCGTTCGTTCGCGGACGCCGCCGAATGGACCCTCGCCGCGGGCGAGCCCGCCGACGAGGCGACGCTCGCCGACCTCGAGTTCGCGTGGCGCGCGTGCCGCGCGGTGAAGTCGAACGCGATCCTGCTCGCCTCGGCGGGCGCCTCGGTCGGGGTCGGCATGGGGCAGGTCAACCGCGTCGACTCGTGCAAGCTCGCCGTCGAGCGCGCAGGCGATCGCGCGGCCGGATCGGTCGCGGCATCCGACGCGTTCTTCCCCTTCGCCGACGGGCTGCAGATCCTGCTCGACGCGGGCGTGAGGGCCGTCGTCCAGCCCGGCGGATCGGTGCGCGACGAGGAGGTCGTCGAGGCCGCGCGGGCCGCGGGCGTGACCATGTACTTCACGGGCGAGCGGCACTTCTTCCACTGACGCCGGGGCGGCGCCGCGAGGCGTCTCGGCGGCGGTACCCTTGACGTGAGGGCGCCCACGAAGCGCCCGCACAGCCACGCCCACAAGGCGATGAGTACAAGGAGCCGATCGATGTCGATCACCCACGCCCCCGCGCCGTCCCCCTCCCACGGGGTCCACGCCGCACTGCCCGTCGAAGCCCCCGACCACGAACGCGTGCTCATCACGCGGGGTCCCCGTTCCGGGCTCACGATCATCGTCGCGGTGCATTCCACCGCCCTCGGGCAGGCCCTCGGCGGCGCACGTGTCTGGCACTACGAGCACTGGACGGATGCGCTCGCCGACGCCCTGCGCCTCTCGCAGGCCATGACGCTGAAGAACGCCGCGGCCGGCCTGGCGCGTGGTGGCGGCAAGTCCGTCGTCTGCATCCCCGCGGGCGAGACGCTCGACGAGGCGCGCCGCCACGACGCGATGCTCGACCTCGGCGACGCGGTCGAGTCGCTCGGCGGCGCCTACATGACCGCCGAAGACGTCGGCACGAGCGCGGAGCTCATGTCGGTCGTCCACGAGCGCACCGAGCACGTCTGCGGCCTGCCCGCCCACGAGGGCGGCGTCGGCGAGCCCGCCGATGCCACCGCGGCCGGCGTGCACGCGGGCATCCTCGCGACGCTCGACCACGTCTTCGGGTCGCGCGACGTCGCCGGCCGTCACTTCGTCATCGCCGGACTCGGCCAGGTGGGCGGACGACTCGCCCGGGCGCTCGCCGCAGGCGGCGCGCGCCTCACCGTCGCCGACGTGCACGAGGGCAAGCGCGCGCTCGCGGAGGAGCTCGGGGCCGAGTGGGTCTCCCCGGCCGACGCGCACCGCGTCGAGGCCGACATGTTCGTCCCGTGCGGGCTCGGCGGCGTGCTGACCCCCGAGGTCGTCCAGGAGCTGCGCGTGCGGGCCGTCGTCGGCGCCGCCAACAACCAGCTCGCCGACCGCGACGTCGCGCGCATGCTCCGCGGGCGCGGCATCGCCTGGGCGCCGGACTTCGTCGTGAACGCCGGAGGGGTCGTGTACCTCGACCTCGCGTCGGCGCCCGGCATCGGCCAGGACGAGCTCGACCGTCGCATCGCCGGCATCGGCGACGTCGTCGCCGCCGTGCACCGCGACGCCGACGCCGCCGGGATCACCACGCTCGAGGCCGCCGAGCGGCTCGCGGCGGCCCGTCTCGACGCGGCACGCTGACCTGATCGGAGGTGCGGGGCGTCGGCGTGCCGACGCCCCGCACCGTCGTCCCCGAGCCGGCCATCACCATGCGCAGCGCGGCGGATCGGTGCGCGCGCGACGACTCCCGCCCGCCGATAGGCTCGTCCGCATGACGCCCCCCGCGACCCAGCCCCCGGCCGTGCCCGCCCTCGATCCCGCGCAGGCGACCGTCGCCCGCCGCTCGGTCGCGGCCATGGCCTCAGCGGGGGCGGTCGCGCTCGTCGCGTTCGGTGCGGGCGTCATCGCCAACCTGCTCTCGCGCGAGCAGAACCCCGCCGTGCTCGCCCAGTCCGTCCCCTACTTCGCGCTCGCCGCGGTCGTGCTGTGGGGCCTGCTCTGCATCGGCAACGCGCTCGGGGCGCTGCGAGCCTGGTTCCTCGCACTGCCCGTCGGGCTCACCTCCGCCGTCCTCGCGACGCTCCTCGCCGCGAGCGCCAACGTGGTGACGAGCGGGGTGCAGGTCTCGGCCCAGGTGTTCTCCCTCGTGCTGTCGAGCCTCCTCGGGCTGAACCTGCTCTTCATCGTCGCGGCCGTGCTCGCCGAGGTGTTCGTCGCCCCGCGCGTGGCCGCATGGGTGCTCGCGCATCGACCGCGACGCGCGGCGCGCCGCGTGGCGCTCGTGCGCATCCCCGCCTCGAACCTCGACGAGGGTGAGCTCACCCACCTCGAGCGCCGTCCCGTCGACCAGGCGCTCGCCGACGAGCAGTGGGACGACTACTGCGCGGCGCTCGTCGCCGAGGGGTGGGAGACCGTCGAGGTCGATGCCGCGCCCGACCTGCCCGATTCGGTCTTCATCGAGGACACCGTGGTGTTCTTCGACGGCCTCGCCGTGCTCGGGAGCCCCGGCGCCGAGTCGCGCCGCCCCGAGGTCGAGGCCGTCGAGCGCGCCGTCCGCGCCCTGCCGGGCGTCTCGATCGCGCGCATCACCGCGCCGGGCACGCTCGACGGCGGCGACGTGCTGAAGGTCGGGTCGACGGTGTACGTCGGAGCCTCCGCGCGCACAAACGCCGAGGGCATCCGCCAGCTCCGCGGCATCCTCTCGCAGCTCGGCTACACCGTGGTCGCCGTGCCGATGACGAAGGCGCTGCACCTGAAGAGCGCCGTGACCGCGCTGCCCGACGGCACGATCATCGGAGACCCGGCGCTCGTCGAGCACACCGCGCTCTTCCCGCGCTTCCTCGCCGTGCCCGAGCCCGAGGGCGTCGCGGTCGTCGTGCTGTCCGACGAGACGCTGCTCATGTCGGCGTCTGCGCCGAAGACCGCCGAGCTCCTCTCAGGTCTGGGCTACCGCGTCGTCACGGTCGACATCAGCGAGTTCGAGAAGCTCGAGGGCTGCGTCACCTGCCTGTCGGTGCGGGTGCGCTGACCTGATCCTGTCCGCAGACGGAGGAATCACCCGACCGAATTCCGGTCTTGCGTCACCCTCGGCCTTGGGCATAATCTGAAGGGCTGTCCGCTCGGGGAACCATCCGGCGGGCGAAGGGCTCGTGACCACGACGCAGGAGGACGACATGAAGTACACCGGCATTCCCGCCCGCACCGTCGCGGCGTTCGGTGCATTCGTCCCGGCGCTCGCCACCACCGCCACGGTCGCCCGGGGCTAGCTCCAGGCACCGTCCAGCCGGCGGGACGCCGGCCGTTCTTCCCGCGAGGCCGACGCCTCGCCCCTCTCGCCCGCGCGCGATCGCGTGCGCGGCATCCGCGTCTCCCTACGACGAGTCCGCATCCACGCGACCCGTCGCGCTCTCCCGGAAGGAACCGGCGTGACCGCCACCGACCCCACACTCCACCCTCCCCACGCCGAGCGCACCGGAACGGTGCGCGCACTCTTGCGACTGCGCGAGTTCGTGGGCGCCGCCATGCCCGCGATCTACGCCAGCATGGCCGCCTACCTGGTCGCCCAGCTCATCGCCCTCGCGATCCCGCAGGTGCTCGAGGCGATCGTCGACGGCCCGCTCGCCGACGGCGACCGCGCCGCGATCGTGCCGCTCGCGCTGCTCGTGCTCGCCCTCGGGGCGGGCGAGGCCGCGATGTTCGCGCTGCGACGCTGGCTCGTGATCGGCCCGACCACCAGGGTCGAGGCGCGCATGCGCGACGCGCTGTACGCCAGGCTGCAGGACCTCCCGGTGAGCTTCCACGACCGCTGGCCCAGCGGCCAGCTGCTCTCGCGCGCGGTGAGCGACCTCGGCCTCATCCGACGCTGGCTCGCCTTCGGCCTCGTGCTCCTCGTCATGAACCTCGTCGTCATCGTCGTCGGGGCCGTGGTGCTGATCTCGATGAGCTGGATGCTGGGGCTCGTGTTCCTCGCCTGCTCGATCCCGTTGTGGATCGTCGGCTACCGGTTCGAGGGGCGCTACTCCGAGGTGTCGCGCCGCAGCCAGGACCAGTCGGGCGACCTCGCCACGGCCGTCGAGGAGTCGGTGCACGGCATCCGCGTGCTCAAGGCGTTCGGCCGGGGCAAGCACGCCCTGAGCTCGTTCCGCGCGCAGGCCGAGCAGCTCCGGTCGACCGAGATCGAGAAGGCGCGACTCGACGCGAACATCTGGGTGTGGATCCTCATCGTGCCGGCCGTGGCGCTCGCGATCTGCCTGGTGCTCGGCGTGCAGCTCGCCGCGCAGGGCGAGCTCTCCGTCGGCCAGCTCGTGGCGTTCTTCGCGACCGCCGCGGTGCTCGCGTGGCCCATCGAGTCGATCGGCTTCCTGCTCGCGTTCTCGCTCGATGCGCGGACCGCGACGGACCGGTACTTCGACATCATGGACAGCGAGAACGCGGTCCGCGACCCGGAGCGCCCGTCCGCGCTCGCGTCGCCCCGCGGCGAACTCGCGTTCACCGACGTCCACTTCCGCTACCAGGACTCGCCCGACCGCTTCGGCGACCTGCTCGACGGCGTCGACCTCGTGCTCCGGCCCGGCGAGACCATGGCGCTCGTCGGCCTCACCGGGTGCGGCAAGACGACGATGACGGCGCTCACGACGCGCCTGTACGACGTGACCGGCGGCTCGGTGACGCTCGACGGCGTCGACGTGCGCGCGTTCCGGCGCGAGGAACTGCGTCGCCACATCGCGATGGCGTTCGAGGATGCCACGCTCTTCTCCGCGTCCGTGCGCGAGAACGTGCTGCTCGGACGGCCGGAGCTGACGGGCGACGCGGCGGCGGACCCGGCGGTCTCGGCCGAGGCGGAGCGCGTGCTCGACGAGGCGCTCCGCATCGCACAGGCCGGGTTCGCGTACGACCTGCCGGACGGCGTCGACACCAAGGTCGGCGAGGAGGGCATGAGCCTCTCCGGTGGACAGCGCCAGCGTCTCGCGCTCGCCCGTGCTGTGGCGGCCAAGCCCGCGGTGCTCGTGCTCGACGACCCGCTCTCGGCGCTCGACGTCGCGACCGAGGCACGCGTCGAGGCCGAGCTGCGCAGCGTGCTCGCCTCGACGACCGCGCTGATCGTGGCGCATCGCCCGTCGACGGTCATGCTCGCCGACCGGGTCGCCCTCCTCGAGGACGGGCGCATCACCGCGGTCGGCACCCACTCCGAGCTCCTGCGCGAGTCGGAGCACTACCGCTTCGTCATCTCGAGCCTCGAGGACGAGGAGCGCCGCGCGCAGGCGGAGGCATCCGACCTGATCGACGGCGAGGGGCTGGACACGCGGCCGGCCGCGTCGGGTGCCGCCCGACCACCGCAGGAGTCCGAACCGAAGGAGGCGATCCGATGAGCACCGTGACCGGGGTGCGCGGCGAGGAGCGCGACGAGTACACGAGGGCCGAGTCCCGCTGGATCCGGCGGCGGAGCCTGCGCCTGCTCGGTTCCCTGCTGCATCCGCTTCGCGCGCAGCTCTGGGTGACGATGGCCGTCATCGTCGTCTCGACGGCCGCCCAGGTGGCCGGCCCGGCGATCATCGCGTACGGGATCGACCAGGGCCTGCCCGCGCTCATGCGACAGGACTGGCTGCCGGTGGGGCTCGCGGGCCTCGCCTACCTCGTGACGGGTGCCGCCGGTGCGTTCCTCATCGCGTGGTACATCCGCATGGCCGCGCGCATCAGCCAGGCCGTGCTCATCGACCTGCGGACGCGCGTGTTCCTGCACACGCAGAAGCTGTCGCTCGAGTTCCACGAGTCGTACACGTCGGGCCGGATCATCTCGCGCCAGACGAGCGACCTCGACGCGATCCGCGAGCTCATGGACGAGGGCATCAACCAGCTCGTGCGGGGCCTGCTGTACATGCTCTTCACGGCGATCGCGCTGGTCTGGCTGGACTGGCTCTCGGGGCTCGTGCTGCTCGCGACCCTGCTGCCGCTGGTCGCGCTGACGCGCTGGTTCCAGGTGCGCTCGCAGAAGCTGTTCCGGCGTTCGCGCGTCGCGAGCGCGAAGCTCATCGTCCAGTTCGTCGAGACCATGACGGGCATCCGCGCGGTGCAGGCGTTCCGCTCGGAGCGGCGCAACGAGCGGGTCTTCGGCGACCTCGTCGAGGACTACCGCGACGTCAACGCCAAGGCGCTCGGGCTGTTCGCCGTGTACAACCCCGCGCTGAACTTCATGGGCTACGTCGCGGTGGCCGGCGTGCTGCTCATCGGCGGGTTCCGCGTGGCCGACGGGGTGCTCGAGGTCGGCGTGCTGCTCGCGGCGGTGCTGTACACCAAGCGCTTCTTCGATCCGATGGAGGAGCTCGCGATGTTCTACAACTCCTACCAGTCGGCCGCGTCGGCGCTCGAGAAGATCTCGGGCGTCCTCGAGGAGCAGCCGAGCGTGCCCGACCCGTCCGAGCCGGTGGACCTCTGGTCGGCCGAGGGCCACGTGCGGTTCGAGTCGGTCGAGTTCGCGTACACGCCCGACCGCGTCGTGCTGCCGAGGTTCGACCTCGACGTGCCGGCCGGGCAGACGGTCGCGCTCGTCGGCTCGACCGGCGCCGGGAAGTCGACGCTCGCGAAGCTCATCTCGCGCTTCTACGACCCGACCGACGGCGTCCTCGAGCTCGACGGCGTCGACCTGCGTCGCATGCACCCGAAGGACCTGCGCCGCGCGATCGTCATGGTCACCCAGGAGGCGTACCTGTTCTCCGGGTCGGTCGCCGACAACATCGCGCTCGGCAAGCCCGAGGCGAGCTTCGACGAGATCGTCGAGGCCGCGAGGGCGGTCGGCGCGCACGAGTTCATCGAGGGCCTGCCGAACGGCTACGACACCGACGTGAACAAGCGAGGCGGCCGCGTCTCGGCGGGACAGCGCCAGCTGATCTCGTTCGCGCGCGCGTTCCTCGCCGACCCCGCGGTGCTGATCCTCGACGAGGCGACGAGCTCGCTCGACATCCCGAGCGAGCGACTCGTGCAGGAGGGCCTGCAGACGCTGCTCGCCGACCGCACGGCGGTCATCATCGCGCACCGCCTGTCGACGGTCGCGATCGCCGACCGCGTGCTCGTCATGGAGCACGGCCGCATCGTCGAGGACGGCTCGCCCGCCGACCTCATCGGCGGCACGGGCCGGTTCGCGGCGCTGCACGCCGCATGGCGCGACTCGCTCGTGTAGCGGTGCGGCGGGGGGGGGGGGCCCGGGGGGGCGGCCGGGGCCGCCCCCCCCCCCCCCCCGCCCCGGGCGCGGGGCCCCCCCCGCCGCACCCCCGCTCAGGCCGCGGAGACCTCGACGACCGGCGTCCGCGCGATGCCGTTGAAGTCCGTGGCCGTCGCCCACGTGTAGGCGCCCATCATCGGCGAGACCAGCAGGTCGCCGTCGGCGAGCGGCGGCAGCGGCAGGTGGCGCGCGACGACGTCGACGCTGTCGCACGTCGGGCCCGCGAGCGTCACCGGCACCCGCGTCCGGGTGAGCACGCGTCGTGCCGCCCGCTCGGCCGCGTCGTCGCCGACGGGCTGCACGCCCAGCTCGGCCGCGGCGAACAGCAGGGCGTGCACGTCCTCGGCGGGGATGTTCGAGTAGGCGCCGTAGAGCCCCTCGTCGAGGTGGTGCCAGCGTCCGTCGGCGCGGTCGTTCGTGCCGATCACGCGCGTGACGAGCGTCATCGCCGGTGCGGCGACGAAGCGGCCCGGTTCGATCACGACGCGCACGTGCTCCGGAACGGCGGCGAGGGCCGGGCGGATGCCCCGGGCGAGTTCGGCGAGCGCCGGCACCGGTTCGTCGTACGCGACGGGGAACCCTCCGCCGAGGTCGAGCAGCTCGAAGCGGACGCCGTGCCGCGCCTCGAGCGCGCGCATGAGCCGCAGCGTCGTCGCGATCGCCCGCACCCACGGCGCGGCGGACGTGGTCTGGCTGCCGACGTGGAAGGTGAAACCGCGCACGGTGAGGCGGGAGCGCAGGCAGAGCTCGACGAGCGCAGCGGCGTCCTCGGGTGCGACGCCGAACTTCGAGGACAGGTCGGACTTCGCGTCGGGATTCGGGAACGACAGCCGCACGAGCACGCCGACGTCGTGCGTCGGGAGCCCCGCGAACTTCGCGACCTCCGACGGGCTGTCGACGACGAACGTGCGGATGCCGCGCAGGTACGCGCCCGTGATGTCGGCGACCGACTTCACGGGGTGCGTGTGCAGGCACCGCCCGATCGGGACGCCCTCGCGCTCGAGCAGGTCGATCTCGCCGCGCGAGGCGACCTCGAAGGACGCGCCGAAGCCGTGCACCGCACGGATCACGGCCGGGTGGGGGAGCGACTTCGTGGCGAAGTGGATCGCGGCGTCGGGCAGCTCCCGCCGGAGCGCGAGCAGCTGCGTCGCGACCCGGTCGACGTCGAGCAGGAACAGCGGCGACCCGTGCTCGCGCACGAGCGCACCGAGCCGGATGCGCTGCGCGTACGAGGCGAGTTCGCGCCGGACGAGTTCCCGGTGCGGCGGCAGCTCGGGCAGCGGCCCGGTCGCCGTGCCGAGGCGACGTCGAGTCGGTCGGGGACGGCGGGGGCGCAGGTCGGCCCTCTCCACGGGAGCGTCGGACGGGGTCGGCGCGAGCCGGTCCCGGGACGGAGACTGCGGCACGAGGGTCATCGGAGGGCTCCGTCCAGACGGGGCGCCGACGGCGCCGGTCGGTTCGCGCCGGCGGTGGGTGCGGCGTGGCGCCCGGCGCCCGGGACCGGTGCGCTCGGCGCATCCGCCCCGCCGTCGGGCAGGATCAGGCGACGGCCGAGCTCGAACGACACGATCGCGACGGCGTAGAACACGACGTCGGCGGCGAGCTTGCCGACGAGCCATCCGGTCGGGTTCGGCCCCAGCGCCGCGGTCGCCGCGATCAGGAGCGCCGGACGCACGAGGAACGTGTCGAGCGCCTCGGCCGGGCCGAACTCGGCGACGAGGCCGCGCAGCGCGAGGAGGACCGCGGCGGATGCCCGACGCGTGGCGCTCCGGTGGCGACGCACGCGTCGCGAGGCCAGGTGGCCCCGGATGCCGCGGACGAGGACCAGCGCGTAGTAGCCGACGCCCTCGGCGACCGTGCCGGCGACCGCGGCGGCGACGAGCGAGCCCGTGACCTCGTACGCGGCGGCGGCACCGGCGACGGCCGCCACGGTGCCGAGCACCTCGAGCGGCAGGTACCGGGCGATCCACCCCACGACGCGTCCGCGTTCCGATCCGAGCATGCCCCCAGCGTCGCGAGGGTGGGCGCGCGCCGGATCGGGGCGGTCACCCCGGACGGATCGGGGTCACCACTGAACGCGCCGACCCGGGACCGGATCAGCCGAGCGGCGCCCGCTCGACGCGGTCGTCCGTGCGCGGAAGCCGTCGGACGCCGTCCGGCATCCACCAGACGACGTTCGCCCACACCACGATGAACGCCGTCGCGGCGACCGAATCGGCGAGCAGCGGCGCGATGCCGTCCGTCACGAGCTTCGCGAGCGCGTAGGCGCCGAGGCCCGCGAGGACCGACGCGATCGTCACCGTGCACCAGTTGACGAGGTTGATCCAGTTGATCGCCCGACGCCCATCGGCCGTGCCGGGGCGGCTGTCGTCGTCGACGACGATCGGACGGTACCTGATCCGCAGCCAGTCCCACGTGAGGGCGACCGTGACGGCGCCCGCCCCGACGGCGAGGGCGACCCAGTTCAGTTCGCGGGGAACCTCGAGCGCCGCCGGCGTGTGGTCGCGCGTGACGTACTCGGTCACCAGCTGCGCGATCGGCAGGACGCCGCCGAGCAGCGCGAAGACCGAGATCATCCCGATCGTGCGCACTTCGCGTCCTGGGATCGGCGCGCGCGTGGCCGCGGTCGACGCGCGCAGGGCGATCGCCGTGAGCACGATCGTGACGCCGAGGCAGAGCATCATCAGCAGGAAGTTGCTGCCGATGATCGCGATCATGAACGGGAACACGCTCGCGATGGCCACGCCCGCCATGAACCAGGCGGGGCGCAGCGCGCGCCGGCGCGCCTGCCGCGCCGCCTCGCCGAGCCGGCCGCCGAGCGCCTCGGCGACCGCCGACCAGTGACGCAGGCGCGAACCGACGGAACCGGCGATCACCGCGATGGCGACGAGGCCCGAGACGACGGCGACCCCGAGCCACCAGATCGACTCGAACTCGACGTCGTCCCAGGTCAGCAGCCACGCGACCGCGGCGGCGAAGCCCGAGACCAGGGCGAGGCGCGGCGGGTCGAACAGCGTCGGGACGGGGACGAGCAACGGCCGCAGCAGGAAGAGGACGGCCCAGGTGAGCCAGCGGGTGCCCCGGCGAACGGGCTGGACGACGACGCGGTCGAACAGCCGGACGCTCCGCGACGCGATCGCGAACCGGTACGACGGGTCCAGGTTGAAGATCGTGTCGGTTCCCGCGCGCATCCGCGCCCGGCGGGCGGTGCCCGCCTCCTCGAGCGACGCGGACCCCGGTGCCCGGGTCGCCGCCGGCCCGTTCGCCGTCACCGGTTCGAGCGGTGACAGGGCCCGCGCGACGACCTCGGGCTCGTCCGCCTCGGCGAGGACCGCATCCTGCAGGATCCGGACCGCTCGGGTCGTCTGCACCGCATCGGGGGCCAGCGACGTGAAGAACCTCGCGATCCCCGCGGCACCGTCCAGTCGGCCCCACCACCAGTCGTTCACACGCCAGTCGCGGGCCAGGAAGCCGAGGAAGTTGCCGACGCCGTACCCGGCGAGCTTCGAGCCGCGGTCGAGGGAGACCTCCGCCGAGGCCGCCTCGACCGCCGCGGCCGCGTCGGCCGGCGTCAGCCCGGGGGTCCGCAGGGTGCGGCCCAGCATCGAGAACCACCGGTCCTGCGCCAGGGCCAGGTACTCCTGCGGGTCGGCCGGCGGCTCGTCGACGCCGATCGCCCAGTAGCGCACGCTCGAGAGGGCCGGGGGGATCCCGGCCGAGTGGTACAGCGGCGGCAGGTCCACGGCCGACAGCATCGGGCCGTCGGCGAGCGGACGCCAGGGCGACGCGGCCCACCGCGGGTCGAGCTCGCGGCTCCCCGCGGCGATCTCGCGTTCGACGTTCACCGTCGCGATCCGCAGTCGCGCGACCGCCGTGTCGAGGCCGGCCCACAGGTCGGGTTCGCGGAAGCGGCGGCTCTCGGTGAGCCAGAGGTCGATCCATCCGCGCAGGTCGTCTCCGGTCGGGTCGACTCCCCGCTCCGCGAACGCGGCCGTGGCCTCCAGCACGCGGACCGTGACCCGGTCGCGCCACGCGATCGCGGCCGTGAGGGCGGCGTACGCGGCCTCACGGACCTCGCCGAAGGCGAACCCGTGCCGGGCGCCCGGCTCCGAGGGCATGGCCTCCAGCGCCCGGGTCCAGCCGAGGACGCAGTTCGCGGCATCCGCCAGCGCCAGGGGCGAGCGTGCGAACGCGTCGCGGTGCGCGGGCGACAGCGCCGCGACCCGGTCCGTCGCGGCATCCGCCATCGCCGTCAGCTTGACGAGCGGGATCGGACGGTACCGGCGTCGGTGCTCGAGCGAGGAGTGCAGCTGCCACAGGCTCGGTGCCGCGATCGTCTCGGCCAGGTGGTCCGCGAGGTCGACCGCCAGCGCCCTGCGGTAGGCCGGTCGTCGGGTGACCACGCCGGCCGGGTCGGCGAGTGCGCTGGCGACGAGCGGGGCGGCACCCTCGAAGCGCGCCCTCGCGACCTGCTGGTCGGTGTTGAAGCGCTCGAGCTCCGCGACCTCGCGGGCGACGGACTCCCGGCGCAGCTGCTTGTCGAACATGGACCTGATCGCGCGGAAGAACCGGGAGGCGTTCGGGTCCCAGTCGACGCGGCCGCCGAGCGGCGGGTCGGGTTCGGGATCGAGGAAGATCATCGCGCGGTCGGCGCGACGGTCGGACACGCGCGAACGGGCCGCGCGCAGGGCGCGCTCGATCGGCACGTTGTCGAACACCGCGCCGTCGACGACGCGGTAGGGCGTCGACGCCTCGACGCGGTGACCCGCGAACGCGAACCGCATACCGGGCCCGCCGTCGATGCCCGCCTCGTCGCCCGATCCGGCGTCGCCCTGGAAGGAGTCGATCGCCGCCGGTTCGAAGCCCCCGGGAAGCGACGACGTCGATCGCGCCGCCAGCGCGAGCCGCGAGAGGTTCGTGAGGTCGTCCTCGCGCGCGGCGGGGTCGACCGGACGGCCGGTCGTCTCGAGCTCCCGATGACGGGCGGGGATGCGGTTGCCGAGCCGATGGGCGTCGTCGCCGACGAAGCGGAAGTGCCCGCGTCCCTCGTTCGCGTCCTCCTCGTACTCGTCGTTCGCGTCGATCACGGTCGCGGAGAGGTCGACGGCCGTGTACTCCGACACGAGGTCGGGATGCCGGTCGTCGGTGTCGTAGATCTCGACCAGGGCCTTGTCGGTCTCGGCGCGGAAGTAGTTCTCGCCCTGCATGAGCGCGAGGATCCGCCGCGCGCCGGGCGGGTGCAGCAGCCCCCAGAAGCCGCCGACCGAGCCCCAGGTGCGCAGGAGCCGGTCGAGTCCGGTGCCGGCGCGCTGCGCCACCGCGTACACGACGGCGTTCAGGCCGCCGGCGCTCGCCCCCGCGAGCAGGTCGAACTCGACGCGGTCGTAGCCTGCGGCATCCATCATCTCCGCGTAGGCCTGCAGCCGCAGGCGCACGGGCTCGGTCAGCGGCCGCCCCGGCGTCTCGGGCACGAACGCGAGCGTCTCGTCGCCGACGTCGTAGAGGCGGATGCGACGCAGCAGGTCGAGCTCGGCGACCGTCCCGCCGATCCACACCGCGAGGCTCACGCCGCCGCGCATCGCGAGCGCGACACGCAGCGTCCGGTTGAACGACGGGGTCGCGCCCGGTCGACGCGCGAGCACGTCGGCGACGCGCTCGCCGCTCCGGACGACGACGAGCCCGACGCGCCGCCCGGTGGTCGTGACGCCGGTCGGCGCGACCACGTCGGACGGGGTCGCCGACGTCGGCGCGCCGGTCGATCGCGGGGCGGGGGCGGATTCCGGCATCGGACCGGGTCGGACCATGACGCTCCTCGGGTGGGCGGCGCGGGGTTGCGCCTCGGGGGTCGGCGCGGTCGGCAGGGTGCGCGACCCGACCCAAGCGTGGCACGGCTGTCGCCTCGGATGCACGGGGCTGTCCCCACAACGGGGTCCCCCGGGTCCACCGCGCGGCGCGTATTCTCGGCAGAAGGCGGCGCATGGACGTCGGGGGCTTACGCACGCCTTCGAATGGAGGTGCCTGGATGGTTGAGCGCACGGAGGAACGGCCGCTGAGGGTCGCCATCGCCGACGACGCGCTGCTGCTCCGCGAGGGGATCGCGAAGGTGCTCGAGGGCGGCGGCATCGAGGTCGTCTCCTCGGTCGGCACCGCCGACGAGCTGCTCGCGACGATCGACGACCTCGACCTCGACGCCGCAGTGCTCGACATCCGCATGCCGCCGACCCACCGCGACGAGGGCATCGTCGCCCTGGAGCGCATCCGCGCCGACGGCAGCGAGATCGGCATCCTCCTGCTCTCGATGTACGCCACGCCCGAATACGCGCTCCGCGTGATGGGCGCGGGCAGCGGCACGGGCTACCTGCTGAAGGAGCGCGTCTCGGAGCCGCAGACGCTGGTGCGCGCGGTCCAGACCGTCGCGTCGGGCGGCTCCGTCGTCGACCCCGAGGTGGTCGAGCAACTCGTCCAGCGGACCCGCGCGGACGACCCGCTCGCGCGGCTGACCGAACGCGAGCGGTCGGTGCTCGAATTGATGGCGCAGGGGTACTCGAACGGCGGCATCGCGCAGACGCTGTTCCTCGGCCTCAAGACCGTCGAGACGCACGTCCGCAGCATCCTGCAGAAACTCGACCTCGAGGAGTCGCCCGAGCACCACCGCCGCGTGCTCGCGGTGCTCACGCTCCTCGGCCAGAGGTGATGCCCTTGTGATGGCCCCCGGCCGCCGCGGGCGAATCGCGCGTCGAACCGCCGTGATCGCGACGGTCGTGGCCATCAGCCTGTTCATGGAGGTCTCCGGCTACCTCGCCACGCCGGAGGCGCTGCGGCCGGAGCTGTCCTGGACGACGGTGCACGCGATCGTGCCGCTGGTCTTCGCGGCCTGCGCGGGCGTCGCCTGGGCGATCGGGCCGAACCCGGTCCCGGCGCGGCTGATGATCGCGTTCGTGCTGTTCTGGATCCCGCAGGCGTTCTATCCGGTCATCGAATCGCTCGGATGGCTCTGGCCGATCCTGCGCGGCATCGACCTCGGCTGGGCGGTGGTCGCCGGCATCCTCGTGCTGGTCTATCCACGCGGCGGGCTCGGAGACCGCTTCGACCGCGTGATCGCGACGACCGCCCTCGTCGCGACGGTCGTGAACTTCTTCACGGTGCTCGCGCTCGCCGGACCCGACTCGGTGCCCTGCGACTGCGTCCCGAACCCCTACCGCGTCGCCGAGGCGCCGACCGTGTTCGTCATCGTCGACATCGGGTACCGCTTCATCGGCGTCGCACTCGCGATCGCGATCGCGATCCGGCTGCTGCTGCGCTGGGTGCGAGGCAGCGTGCCCGCTCGCACCGTCGCGTTCCTCATGCCGGTCGCGCTGCTGTCGTGGGTGAGCACCCTCGCCGCCCAGATGGTCCGCTACGCGACGGGCGTCCCGGCGAACCTCGCGCTCGAGACGGTGTCGCTCATCGCGATGGCGTCGGTGCCGGTGTGCTTCGTCGCAGGCATCGCGCATGCCCGCAACATGCGCGCCCGCGTCGCCGACCTCATGCGCATCACGCGCGAGGGCGCCGATCGCGGGCTGTGGGCGGAGTCGCTCGCGCGCACGCTCCGCGACGACTCCGTGCGGGTGTTCTGGTGGGACGAGGAGCGTGGGCGGTACGTCGACGCCGCCGGGCGTCCGATCGACTCCGCCGAAGCGGGGCGCGGCCACAGCATCCTGCCCGTCGCGTCGCCGAGCGGCCTGCCGATCGCGCTGATCCGCCACGATCGCGTGCTCACCGACAACATGCGCCTGCTCGACGGCGTCTCGAGCGCACTGCGGCTCTCGGTCGACAACGGCCGGCTCAGGTCGGAGATCGAGCGCACGCTCGAGCAGGTCCGCCAGTCGCGACAGCGCATCGTCGAGGCGGGCGACGAGGCTCGCCGACGGATCGAGCGCGACCTCCACGACGGCGCGCAGCAGCATCTCGTCGCGGTGGGCATGCAGCTGCGCATCGCGGCGAACGCCGCGCGCGCCTCGGGCGACGATGCGGTCGCCGGCGAGCTCGAGCAGTCGATCGGCACCCTGAACCAGGGCCTGAAGGAGCTCCGCGAGCTCGCGCACGGCATCCACCCCAGCCTGCTGTCGCAGGGCGGTCTCGCGCTCGCGCTGCCCGAGCTCGCCGGACGATGCCCGGTCCCGGTCGACATCGCGGTCCAGCCCGAGGGGCGACTCGCCGAGCTCGTCGAGTCGACGGCGTACTTCGCGGTCGCCGAGTCGCTCGCGAACGTCGCCAAGCACTCGAAGGCCACGCGGGCGTGGGTGCGCGCCTACGTGGAGGGCGACGAGCTCGTGCTGTCGATCCGCGACAACGGCGTCGGCGGCGCCTCGCTCGACCGCGGCACCGGGATGCTGGGGATCGTCGACCGCATCGACGCGGTCGGCGGGTCGGTCGAGCTCGACAGCCCGCTCGGCGCGGGCACGTCGGTCACGATCCGGATGCCGGCGCACCTCGAGGCCTCGGAGGTCCTCCCGGGATCGGGCGCAGGCCTCCTCGTCGCCGCCCACCCAGGGGCCGAGCCGCCGGATGCCGCCGCGGCGCCGGATCCGGCGACGACCGTCTCACCCGGCGTCATCGGTTCTCCCGCCGACCTCTGACCCCGATCAGCCGCGCCAGCGGCAGGACGCGAGGTCGATCCGGTACCCGTCCTCGTCGTCGACCGAGCGGATCGGCACGCCTTCGGCGAGGTAGTGCTCGCGCGCGGCGTCGGCATGTCCCGCAGGCGGTCGGCCGCCGGCGCGGACGACCCGCCACCAGGGCACGTCGCCGCCGTAGCGCGCCATGACCTGGCCGACCGCCCGCGCGCCGCGCGAGCCGAGGGTCGCGGCGACGTCGCCGTACGTCATGACCGTGCCCGGCGGGATGTCGGACACCACGGCGAGCACGGCGTCGACGAAGCCCTCGCCGTGACGCGGCATCCGTCGCCCCCGACCAGGCCGTGGATGGCCGGGTCAGTCGCCGAGCTCGAGGGCGCCGATGACGTCGCCGTACTGGGTCTCGCCGACGTCGCGGAAGCCGATGCGGTGGAAGAACTCGCCCGGTCCGCCCTCGCCCGGCTCCCACAGCACGGTGATGCGGTCGAACCCGCGGCTCTTCGCCTCTTCGGCGAGGGCGTGCGCGAGGAAGCGGCCGACGCCCTTGCCCTGCGCCTCGGCGTCGACGTTGATGCGCCAGATGCAGGCCCGGAACTCCTCGTGCTCGTTCTCGGGGTCGAAGTTGCCGTGGATGAACCCGACGACCTTGTCGTCGCTGAGCGCGACGCGCTGCCACGCGGTGGCGGGGTTCACGACCGACGACTCGGCGGCGTAGGTGACCGGCGCGATGAACTGCTCCTGGCCCGGCTTCAGCGACAGGGTGTTCGCGGCGACGATGTTCGTCGCGTTCAGTTCTTCGAGTCGCAGATCAGCCATGCATCGCAGCCTAACCGGATGACGTGACGCGCGGGTAACCCCATGCATCCGGATGGGATGCCGGAGGACCGCGGCTCGGAGCCGTTCGATCTCTCGATGTCGAGATATTCCGACGACGCGGTAAGCTGGTCGACGGCGTGTCCGGACACCCCCGAGACTTCCTCGCTTCCCAAGCAATCCCACGAGATCCCAAGGAGACCGCCCCTTGTCGAAGATCAAGGTCGAAGGTACCGTCGTCGAACTCGACGGCGACGAGATGACCCGCATCATCTGGCAGGCCATCAAGGACCAGCTCATCCACCCGTACCTCGACGTCAACCTCGAGTACTACGACCTCTCCATCCAGAAGCGCGACGAGACCGACGACCAGATCACGGTCGACGCCGCCAACGCCATCAAGAAGCACGGCGTCGGCGTGAAGTGCGCGACGATCACGCCCGACGAGGCGCGCGTCGAGGAGTTCGGCCTGAAGAAGATGTGGCGCTCGCCCAACGGCACCATCCGCAACATCCTCGGCGGCGTCATCTTCCGCGAGCCGATCATCATCTCGAACATCCCGCGGCTCGTCCCCGGTTGGAACAAGCCGATCATCGTCGGCCGCCACGCGTTCGGCGACCAGTACCGTGCCACCGACTTCAAGTTCGAGGGCCCCGGCACGCTCACGATGACCTTCACCCCGCAGGACGGCTCCGAGCCGCAGCAGTTCGAGGTCTTCCAGGCGCCGGGCTCGGGCATCGCGATGGGCATGTACAACCTCGACGCGTCGATCCGCGACTTCGCGCGCGCCTCGCTGAACTACGGCCTCGACCGCAACTACCCGGTCTACCTCTCCACGAAGAACACGATCCTGAAGGCCTACGACGGCCGCTTCAAGGACATCTTCCAGGAGGTCTTCGACACCGAGTTCAAGGAGAAGTTCGACGCCGCCGGCATCACCTACGAGCACCGCCTCATCGACGACATGGTCGCGGCCTCGCTCAAGTGGGAGGGCGGCTACGTCTGGGCCTGCAAGAACTACGACGGCGACGTGCAGTCCGACACCGTCGCGCAGGGATTCGGCTCGCTCGGCCTCATGACCTCCGTGCTCACCACGCCCGACGGCAGCATCGTCGAGGCCGAGGCGGCGCACGGCACGGTCACGCGCCACTACCGCCAGCACCAGCAGGGCAAGCCCACCTCGACCAACCCGATCGCCTCGATCTTCGCCTGGACGCGCGGCCTCGCGCACCGCGGAAAGCTCGACGGCAACCAGGAGCTGATCGACTTCTCGCACACCCTCGAGGACGTCATCATCAAGACGGTCGAGTCCGGCGCCATGACGAAGGACCTCGCGCTCCTGGTCGGCCCCGAGCAGGAGTTCCAGACGACCGAGCAGTTCCTCGACACGATCGACGCGAACCTCAAGGCGCGCCTGGCCGCCTGAGCCTCGCGCTCGCACCTCGAAGGGCCGGATGCCTCGGGCATCCGGCCCTTCGCCGTGTCCGGGACCCCTCGTTCGCCCTCGCGCGCATCCGAGTGCCGTTCCTGCGGTGGAGTACGGGATCGACCGGCACTCCACCGCGCGAACGGACCTTCGTCGCGGTCGGGTCGAGGGAGTGGGCGAGGATGGGGGAATGGCCCGCGGCATCCGTCTCATCCGGCGTTATCCGGTCGTCTCGCTCACGCTCGCGATCGGACTCGTCGGCATCGTGCTGGCGCTCTCCGGGCAGGGCTGGCTCGTCGCGTGGATCTTCAGCGGGTACGCGCTCGCGATCGCCGCGTGGCAGGCGGTCGGCATGGTGCGCGACATCCTGCGCGGCCACTGGGGGCTCGACATCCTGGCGGTCACCGCCATCGTCGCGACGGTCGTCGTGGGGGAATACGTCGCCGCTCTCATCGTCGTCCTCATGCTCACCGGCGGGGAGGCGCTCGAGGACTACGCGAACCGTCGCGCCAAGCGCGAGCTCGACGCACTGCTGACGCGTGCGCCGCAGCGCGCGCACCGGGTCGTCGACGACCACTTCGTGGACGTGCCCGTCGACGAAGTACGGCCAGGAGACGTCCTGCTCGTGCGCCCGAGCGAGATCGTGCCCGTCGACGGCACGCTGCGCTCCGACGAGGCGTCGGTCGACGAGTCGTCGATCACGGGTGAGAGCATCCCCGTCGAGAAGCACGCCGGCGACGAACTGCTCTCCGGGTCGGTGAACGGCCCGGCCGCCATCGAGATCGTCGCGACCGCCCGCGCCGCCGACAGCCAGTACCAGCAGATCGTGGCGCTCGTCGCCGAGGCCGCGGCCAGCAAGGCGCCCGTCGTGCGATTGGCCGACCGGTACGCCGTGCCGTTCACGGCGTTCTCGCTGCTGCTCGCCGGCGCCGCGTGGTGGATCTCGGGCGACCCGGTGCGGTTCGCCGAGGTGCTCGTGCTGGCGACGCCCTGCCCGCTGCTCATCGCGGCGCCCGTCGCCTTCATCGGCGGCATGAGCCGGGCCGCGCGCAACGGCGTGATCGTGAAGGGCGGCGGCGTCCTCGAGCAGCTCTCCCGCGCCCGTACGGCGGTCTTCGACAAGACCGGGACGCTGACGCACGGCTCGCCCGAGCTGGTCGCCGTCAGGCCCGAGCCGCCGTACGGCGAGGACGAGCTGCTGGGGCTCGTGGCATCCGCCGAGCAGTACTCCTCGCACGTGCTCGCGGCATCGATGATCGACGCCGCGACCGGGCGCGGCATCCCGCTCGCGGAGGCGGCGGCCGCGCGCGAGGCGGCGACGAACGGCGTGGTCGCCCGCATCGACGGGCACGAGGTCGTCGTCGGCAAGTTCGCGTTCGTCGCCGAGCACGCCCCGTCTTCGCGGCGCACCGACATCGCCCCCGGCGAGCTGGCGATCTACGTGGCGGTCGATGGCAGGTACGCGGGGGCGCTGCTCGCCCGCGACCGCCTGCGGGGCAACGCGGCCGCCACGCTCGAACGACTGGACGAGCTCGGCGTGCACCACACCATGATGCTCACGGGCGACGCGCAGGCGACCGCCGACCACATCGCCGCCGAGCTCGGCATCGAGCGCGTGCGGGCCGAGTGCCTGCCCGCCGACAAGGTCCACGAGGTGGCCGGGATCGCCGAGCGGCCGGTGATCATGGTCGGCGACGGCGTCAACGACGCGCCCGTGCTCGCGGCCGCCGACGTCGGCATCGCGATGGGGGCGCGCGGCGCGACGGCGGCGAGCGAGTCCGCGGGCGCCGTGATCCTCGTCGACGACGTCTCCCGCACTGCGAAGGCCGTCGAGATCGGCCGCGACACCGTGCGCATCGCCCTGCAGTCCATCTGGCTCGGCATCATCGTGAGCGTCGCGCTCATGCTGGTGGCCGCGTTCGGGCTCATCCCGGCGACCGCCGGCGCGCTGCTGCAGGAGCTCGTGGACCTCGCGACGATCCTGGCCGCCCTGCGGGCCATCGGCGGCCGGCGCGACGCCCGGGCTGCGGTGGACACCGGCCGTGCCGACGTCGGGTCCGGGTCGGCGCGGCCGGACGCCGCGCGGCGCTGACGGCCGGCGAGGCGGCCGCCCGCCCGCGCGGCGGGACCTCGACGGCCCGGCGTCAGCCCGCGAGCCCCGACGTGTGCGCCACGACCACGGCCTGCACGCGGTCGCGCACCCCGAGCTTCAGGAGCACGCGCGCGACGTGCGTCTTCACCGTCGTCTCCGCGAGGAAGAGCTCGGCGCCGATCTCCGCGTTCGAGAGCCCGCGCGCCATGGCGCGGAGCACCTCGCGCTCGCGCGGTGTCATCTCGGCGGCTCCGGCCGGGGCCGCCTCCGCCGTCGGGCGCTCGACGTAGCTCTGCACGAGCCGGGCCACGACGCTCGGCCCGAAGGTCGACTCGCCGGCCGCGCAGGCCTTCACCGCGGCGATCAGTTCGCGCGGCGGCGTGGTCTTGATGAGGAACCCCGACGCGCCGGCCCGCAGGGCACCCGCGACGTAGTCGTCGAGGTCGAACATGGTGAGCACCATGACCCGGGCGGACGGGGCCGCGGCGAGGACGGGCCCGATCGCCGTGATGCCGTCGCCTCCGGGCATCTCGACGTCCATGAGCACGAGGTCGGGTTGCAGGCGGGCCGCCTCGCCCACGGCCGACGGCCCGTCGTCGCAGACGGCGACCACCTCGAGGTCGGGGTCGCTCTCCAGGATCGAGACGAGCCCGCTCCTGAGCAGCTCGTGGTCGTCGACGAGGATCAGGCGGGTCACCCGCGCGCTCCGTCCACGTGCACGAGCGGCAGCCGCGCCATCACCCGGAATCCCCGGTCGGCTCGCGGACCGGCGGCGAACTCGCCGCCGACGTCGGCCACGCGCTCGGCGAGCCCGGTGAGCCCGTACCCGCCGCGCGATCGCGGTGCGGCCCGCGCGCCGTCGTCGACCACCGAGACCTCCACCGCGTCGCCCACCACGGCCAGGCGGAGCGCGATGCGGGACCCCGGTGCGTGCCGCGCCGCGTTCGCGACGCCCTCCTGCGCGATCCGATAGGCGGTCTCGGCGAGGTCGCGGGGGAGGTCGGGCGGCGGGTCCTGGAGCATCGCGTCGACGTGCACGCCGGCGCGGCGCATCCGCTCGACCAGCGACGGCAGGTCGGCCGGGCCGCGGTCGGCCGAGCCGCCGAGCGTCGCGCCCGCCAGCCGCGGCATGAGGTCGTCGAGCTCATCGACGGCCTGGTCGGCGGCCGCGACGACCACGTCGATCGCCCGGATGGCCGCGTCTCGGTCGGAGGCCCACCGGAGCTCCGCCGCGCCGGCCTGCATGATGATGACCCCGATCGAGGCGGAGACCGCGTCGTGGAGCTCACGCGCGGTCGCGATCCGGTCGCGCTGCACGGCAGCGCCGGCCTCGCGATCGAGGATCGCCTCGTGCCGGGCGGCGCGGGCGGCGCTCCGCCGACGGCGGGCATCGAGCACCCGGCTCGCGGACCCCGTGAGCGCGGCCGCGGCGAGCATGACGACGAGGATGCCGACGTTCTCGGGCGACCACACCATCTGCGACCAGACGCCGACGGCGGCCAGGGCGACCGGACCGAGGACCGCGAGCGGCCCACGTCGCGGGCGCGCGACGGCCGCCCACATCGGGAGACCGAACGCGAGCACGGTCCACGTCCCGAACCGGACCGGCGTCCCGAGGGCGGCGCCGACCGCCACCGCGGCCGCCTGGACGGCGAGCGCGGCCCCGGGGTCCACCCGCCAGGCCAGGGTCGCTGCAGCGGCGGCGACGCCCAGGAGGACGGCGAGGACGGACGGGCCGCGGAGGTCGAGTGCCGGACCGGCCAGCGATTCGAGCAGGCACACCGCGACCGCGAGAGCGGCGAGGACGAGGTCGAGCGCTCCCGGGCGCGGGCGCGGCGGTGCGATGGGTTCCGCCTCCGCGGGCACGGGGCCGCCGTCGCCGCCGGGCGCCCGCAGCAGCTCGAGCAGGCGTCGGAGCTCGGCCGTCGCGGCGCGGCCGTCGTGCTGGATCGCGCGGAGGAGGTCGGGCACGTCGGCAGGGGAGGCGGGGGTCGTCGCGCCGGCGGTCGCGGGGTCGCCCGGGGCGGCCGCGGCGAGGTCGTGCCCGGAGTTCGCGCGGTCGTCGTCCTCCGAGTCCGCGGCCGCGGGGCGGAGGGTCGACGGAAGGGCGGCGGCGTGCGCCCGGATGCCGAGTACGGCGCGACGCACGACCGCTTCGATGTCCGCGGACATCCTGGCCCGTTCCTCGTCGACCGCGGCCCGGGCGGCCTCCTCCGGCGAGCGCCCGATGGTCGCCGACGCGAGCGAGGCGGCGCGGTGCGCGGACCGCCACGCGAGGACCGCCGCGCGCACCCCGAGGCCGAGGAAGGCGAAGAGGATCGACACGAACACGACGTCGAGCGGCGGCAGCGCGCCGCCGTTCAGGGCGGCGACGGCGGCGACCGCCGCGGTGATCGCGACGAACGCCACGACGGCGAACGACCGGATGCGCGGGCCCATGCGACGAACGCTAGTGCGCCGCCGAGGCCGTGCGCATCCTCCGTGGGGACGACCCCGATGACGTGCCCGCGGAGGAGGGCGATCGGTCCCGACCGAGGACGGCCGCGGTCCCCCTCGGCGGATGCGGCCGCGCACGTGCGACGGGAGCCTGCTCCCGGTGGTCGTCGACCACCGCATCCCGTCGAACCGGAGGTACCAGCCATGTCCCGCATCCGCCTCGCCGCACTCATCTGCGCGATCGCCACGTCCGCGATCGCCCTCTCCGACGCGCTCACGCGCATCCTCACCGGTTCCGACTCGGTCTTCGCCGACGGGAGCCCGCTGCCGTTCGTCTCCGCGGTGGGGGGCGCCGTCCACGTCGCCTGCTATGCGCTGATCGTGGTCGTGCTGTTCACGGTCGCGGCGCCGGTGTTCCGGGGACGCCCGTGGCGTTCGGTCGTGCGCTGGGCCCTCGCGGCCGTGTACGGCACCATGGCGATCGGGCTGACGGTGCACCTCTTCGGCATCGAGCCCGAGGGCGTGCTCGGCATCGCCGTCAACGTCGGGTTCTTCGGAATGCTGCTCCTGCCCGCGGTGCTCGGCATCACGCTGCTCGTGCAGAGCGACCGCTCGCCGTCGGCCTGGCTCCTGATGCTGACGCTGCCCGCCACGGCGCTCCTCTTCGTCCTGCCCGGGTCCGCGGCGCACCCGGGGTATGCGGAGACGCTCGCGAACCTGGGCCTCGTCCTGCTCGGCGTCGGCGTCGCGGCCACGCGTCCGGCAGCGGACCGGGTGCGTCCCGTCGGGTCGGTCGCGGCCTGAGGCAGCGGATCCGACCACGGAGCGCGACCCCGGTGCCGGAACGGCGCTCACCGCCCGTTCCGGCACCGGCCGGCGTCGCGGTCGTGCCGTGCGTGCATGGATCGACAGGTCACGGGTTTGTAAAGAACATGAACGAATTTGGCCCGAGGGGTTGCGCGGGGGTTTGTTCGTAAGGTGTACTAACAAACGTGACGGCAACGGAAGCAGCACCCGGGCAGGCGCCCGCAGGCATCACACTCGGCGGCGCGCGCACGGCAGGGCCGGCGACGGCGGCCGGCCAGCTCTTCGCGGGCCGCGCCCTCCGCACCTCCGGCAAGGTGCTCCCCGAGCACGCCCGCAGCCACAACCGCTCGCTGGTCCTGCAGACGCTCTACTCGTCGGGCGCGCAGAGCCGGGCGGATGTCTCGCGCGAGACCGGGCTCACGCGCGTCACCGTCTCCGACCTGGTCGCCGAGCTCATCGGCGAGGGCCTCGTCGTCGAGCTCGGCCACCGCGAGGACGCGCGTCCCGGCAAGCCGGCGACGCTCATCGACATCGACCGCGCCGGCCACCACGTGGTCGCCCTCGACCTCTCCGAGCACACCCGCTTCCGCGGAGCGGTGCTCGACCTCGACGGCACGATCGTCGCCAGGGCCGAGGTGGCGCTCGACGGTGCGACCGGCGAGCGTGCGGTCGAACTCGTGACCGAGCTCCTCGACGGGCTCCTCGCGCTCACGACGGCGCCGGTGCTCGGCATCGGCGTCGGATCGCCGGGTGTCGTCGAGCCCAACGGCGTCGTCCACTCCGCCCCCAACCTCGGCTGGACCGACCTCCCGCTCCAGGAGCGGCTCCGGGCCGCGTTCCACCTGCCCGTCCACGTCGCCAACGACGCCAACGTCGCCGTGCTCGCCGAGCACGCGGGCGCCCCGGGCGACCTCCTGCTGGTCAAGGTCGGCCACGGCGTCGGCGCCGGCCTCGTCGTCGGCGGGCGCCCCGTGCTCGGCGCCGGCAGCGCCGCGGGCGAGATCGGCCACGTCGTCGTCGGCACCGACGGCGGCCCGCGCTGCGCGTGCGGCAAGCACGGCTGCCTCGAGGCCTGGCTCGCCGTGCCCAGGCTCACCGCCGAGCTCGAACGGCTCGGCGACGCGGATGCCGCGGCATCCGCTCGCGAAGAGACCCTGCGGGAAGCGGGCCGACGCCTCGGCATCGTGCTCGCCCCCGTCGTCGGTGCGCTGAACCTCTCCGAGGTCGTGCTCAGCGGACCGACGGAACTGCTTGACGGCCCGCTGCTCGAGGCGGCCGCCGAGACGGTCCGGAACCGGACGATGACGGAGCACCACCGGGAACTGAGGCTCCGGATGACCGCGCACGGGCAGGACATCGTCCTGCGCGGGGCGGCCGTCATGGTCCTCTCCGGCCAACTCGGGGTCTCCTAGGCCCCAACCCCCTGCACCACGGGTGGCAGCAGCCCCGCTCCCACCTTCCCCCTACGAAAGGAAACCACGCAATGAGGAACCTCGGCATCGTGGCGCTCGGCGCCGCGGCTGCGCTGACCCTCGCCGGGTGCGCCACCACCGGAGGCGACGCGGCCTCCGAGGAGGGCGCGGAGATCCGCGTCTGGCTCGTCGGCACCGACACCCCCGACGCGGCGCGCGAGCTGCTCGTCGACACCTTCGAGGAGGAGCACCCCGGCTCCACGCTGGTCATCGAGGAGCAGTCGTGGGACGGCCTCGTCGACCGCCTGACCACGAGCCTGTCCGGCTCGGACAGCCCCGACATCGTCGAGGTCGGCAACACCCAGGCGTCGGCGTTCACCTCCGCGGGCGCGTTCATGGACCTCACCGACCACTACGACGAGCTCGGCGGCGACGACCTGCTGCCCGGCTTCGTCGAGGCGGGTTCCTACGACGAGAAGTTCTACGCGGCCCCGCTGTACTCGGGCGCTCGCCTCGTCTTCTACAAGAAGGACGCCCTCGCGGCCGCCGGCCTCGAAGCCCCGACCACGCTCGACCAGTACGTCGACCAGGGCATCCAGCTGGCGACCGACAACCCGGGGAAGTCGGGCATCTGGTGGCCCGGCCAGGACTGGTACAACGCCCTGCCCTACATCTGGGAGAACGGCGGCGAGATCGCGGTTCCGGACGGCGACCAGTGGGACGCGCAGCTCTCGAGCGACGAGTCGATCGCGGGCCTCGAGCAGGTGCAGAAGGTCATGACCGAAGCGTCGCTCGCGCCCAAGGACGGCAACGAGACCAACCCGCAGGTCGGATTCTGCGACGGCACCACGCTGCAGCTCTCGGCCCCGAGCTGGGTCAAGTGGTCGATCCTCGCCCCGGAGGACGCGGAGACCCCCGGCTGCCCCGACCAGGAGGAGAACCTCGGCGTCTACGCGCTCCCGGGCGCCGACGGCGACGCCGCACAGGTCTTCGCGGGCGGCTCGAACATCGGCATCTCGGCCAAGACCCAGCACCCCGAGCTCGCGCTCGACGCGCTGAAGATCATCCTCTCGGACGAGTTCCAGACGATCTACGGCGAGAACGGCCTGGTCCCGGCGAAGCTCTCGCTCGCCGACACGCTCGGCACCGACGAGGTCGCGCAGGCGATCGCCGCCGCGGCCGGCAACGCCAAGCTCACCCCGGCCTCGCCGAAGTGGGCCGACGTCGAGGCCGCGGGCATCCTGCAGGACCTCTTCGTCAACATCGCGCAGGGCGGCGACGTCGCCCAGCTCGCCGAGGAGGCGGACCAGCAGATCGAGGACATCCTCAACGGCTAGTCCTTGCCACGCGGTGCGGCCGCGCGCACACTCGACGTGCGGCCGCACCGACTCCACCGGGCCCCGGGGCCGCCGGGGCCCCCCCCCCCCCCCCCCCCCGCGCCCAGTGGGGGGCGCCCCCCCCCGGAGCCCCCCCCCC
>NZ_JBPSLA010000018.1:0-136604 GCF_051715505.1 Agromyces excoecariae
GCCTGCCACCCACCCCCCCCGCCCCCCCCCCCCCCCCGGGGCCCCCCCCCCCCCCCCCCCGGGGCCCCCCCCCCGACTCCACCGGGCCCCGGGCCGGCAGTGCCCCACACACGCTGCCGGCCCGGAACCATGAGCGGGCACCGCCCGCGGCATCCCACCTCGCCGTCTGACGCAGGAGCCCCACATGACCACCACCGACACCGGCCTCCCCCCGGCCGTGAGCGCGGTCGACGGCGAGCGCATCGTCACGCCGCAGCCCGTCGAGCCGCCGAAGCGACGTCGCTTCAGCCGCCGTGCCGGGGGCCTCACGCCCTACGCCCTCCTCGTCCCCGCCTCGCTCGTGCTCGCCGCGATCGTCGGCTGGCCCCTGATCCAGCTCCTGGTCACCTCGATGCAGGAGTTCGGCCGCGCGCAGGTGTTCGGCGCTCCGCCGACCTGGGTGTGGTTCGAGAACTACGTCTCCGTGCTCACCGACGTCACCTTCTACGAGGTGCTCGGTCGCAGCCTCGTGTTCGCCGCGGTGTGCGTGGTGACCACGATGATCCTCGGCACGCTCATGGCCCTCCTGCTCCAACGCCTGCCGAAGGGCTTCCGCCTGCTGCTCTCGCTCGGCATGCTGCTCGCGTGGGCGATGCCGCCCCTCTCCGCGACCATCGTCTGGGGCTGGATGTTCGACACCGACTACGGCGTCGTCAACTCGGTCCTCGTGAACGGGTTCGGCCTCGAGCAGTTCCGGCAGCACTCGTGGCTCATCGATCCGCTGAGCTTCTTCCTCGTCGCGGGCATCATCATCGTCTGGGGCGCCGTGCCGTTCGTCGCGTTCACGATCTACGCCGGCCTCACCCAGGTGCCCGACGAGGTGCTCGAGGCGGCACAGCTCGACGGCGCCGGGGCGTTCGATCGCTTCCGGCTGATCACCTTCCCGTACCTCAAGCCGATCTTCCTCATCACGACGATCCTGCAGATCATCTGGGACCTCAAGGTGTTCACGCAGATCTTCGCGCTGCAGGACATCGGCGGCATCCGCGCCCTCACCAACACGCTCGGCGTGTACATCTACCAGGTCTCGATCGCGGGCGGCGACTTCGGCACGGGCGGTGCGATCGCGGTGATCACCGCGATCATCCTCATGGTCGTCTCGCTCTACTACGTCCGCCAGACCATCAAGGAGGAGGAGCTGTGAGCGCCACCACCGCCATCGTGACGGGCTCGAGCACGCGCCCGGCTCCCGGCCGCGGGCGCGGCCGAAACCGCCTCTCGACCGCGCTCTGGAGCGCGCTGTCGGTCGTGCTCTTCGCCCTGTTCGCCTTCCCCGTCTACTGGATGGTGAACACCTCGTTCCAGCCGAACAACGAGATCCGCGGCTCCGAGATCCACTTCTGGCCCGACAACTTCACGCTGCGCAACTACGCCACCGTGCTCTTCGACCCGGGTCGCACGCCGTTCGCGCCGGCGGCGGTGAACTCGCTCGTCGTGACGCTCACGACGGTGCTCGTGGCGCTCGTCTTCGCGTTCCTCGCGGCGGTCGCGGTCACGCGGTTCCGGTTCCGGAGCCGTCGCGGGTTCATCGTGATGATCCTCGTGATCCAGATGATCCCCGGCGAGGCGATGATCGTCTCGATCTTCCGCGTGATCGACGGATGGCACCTGCTGAACACCCTCATCGGCCTCACGATCGTCTACGTCGCCACGGTGCTGCCGTTCACGATCTGGACCCTCCGCGGGTTCGTCAACGGGGTCCCGGCCGACCTCGAGGAGGCGGCGATGATCGACGGATGCTCCCGGGCCGGCGCCTTCTGGCGGGTCACCTTCCCGCTGCTCGCCCCCGGGCTCGTCGCCACCGGCGTCTTCGGCTTCATCCAGGCGTGGAACGAGTTCGTGATCGCGCTCGTGCTGAACGCCCGGCCCGAGATGATGACGCTGCCCGTGTGGCTGCGCACGTTCCTCGTGGCCAACGGCACGACCAACTGGGCCGCCATCATGGCAGGCTCGACCCTGATGGCGATCCCGGTCATCGTCTTCTTCCTGATCGTCCAGGGCCGGATGACGAGCGGACTCGTGAGCGGAGCGGTCAAGGGATGAGCGAGACGATCCGGAGCGGCGCGGGCCAGGACCTGCGCCGCGACATCCTCACGACCCTGCTGCCCGGCTTCGCCGGCCCCGAGGCGCCCGAGTGGTTGCTCGACCTCCTCGGCGAGGGCCTCGGCGGCGTGTGCGTCTTCGCTTCGAACGTGGTCTCGCCCGTCCAGCTGGCGAGCCTGACCGCCGAGCTCCGCGACGCGAACCCCCTCGCGGTCGTCGCCATCGACGAGGAGGGCGGCGACGTCACGCGCCTGTTCTCCGACCGCGGCGCGCCGTACCCCGGCAACGCCGTGCTCGGCCGCATCGACGACCTCGCGCTCACGCGCGCCGTCGGGCGCGCGGTGGGCGAGGCCCTGGTCGCGGTCGGCTGCACCATGACGTTCGCGCCCGACGCCGACATCAACTCGAACGCCGCGAACCCGGTCATCGGCGTGCGCAGCTTCGGTGCCGAGCCCGGCCTCGTGGCCCGGCACACTGCGGCGTGGGTCGAGGGCGTGCAGTCCGCGGGAATCGACGCGAGCGCGAAGCACTTCCCCGGCCACGGCGACACCGCGACGGACTCGCACCTCGCCCTGCCGGTCGTCGACCTGCCCCTCGAGGCGCTGGACGAGCGCGAGCTCGCGCCGTTCCGCGCCGCGATCGCGGCCGGGACCCGGTCGATCATGACCTCCCACATCCTGCTCCCGCAGCTCGACCCGGAGCACCCCGCCACCCTGTCTTCCCGCATCCTGCACGGCCTGCTCCGCGGGGAGCTGGGGTTCGAGGGCGTCATCGTCTCCGATGCGCTCGACATGGCCGGGGCGAGCGCCGGGCGCGGCATCCCCGAGGCTGCCGTGCTCGCGCTCGCCGCCGGCTGCGACCTGCTCTGCATCGGCACCGACAACACGGGCGAGCAGATGGAGGAGATCGCCCTGGCGATCGCCGACGCCGTCGCGTCGGGCCGGCTCGCCGCCGAGCGCGTCGCGGACGCCGCGGCCCGGGTGCGGGCCCTCGCCGCCGTGCACCGCCAGGCCCCCGAGCCCGACGCACCCGCCGTCCCGGCGGGGATGCTGCCGCTCGACCTGCCCGCCGGCCTCGCCGACCGCGTCGCCGCGTCGTTCCACGTCGCGCCCGGTGCGCTCGACCGGCTGTGCGCGACCGGTTCGGTCGGCACGATCGTGCGGGTCGAGACGGTCGCGAACATCGCCGTCGGCGGCGTGCCGTGGGGGCCGTTCGCGCTCGCCGCGGTGCCCGACGCCGATCATCCGGCTCCGGCCTGGCTGACGGATGCCGCGGAGGTCGTGCTCGACGCCGCGAACCCGCTGCCGGAGCCGGCCGCGCTCGCGGGTCCGGTCGTCGTCATCGGAAAGGACCTGCACCGGCACGCGTTCGCGGTCGACGCGATCGATCGTCTGCGCGCGTCGCGCGCCGACGTGGTGACGGTCGACATGGGCTGGCCGAGCGAGGACCTCGCGACCGCCGACCTCGCGACCTTCGGCGCCTCGCGCGGCGTCGCCGCGACGTTCGCGGAGCTCGTGCAGGACGCGCTGACCGCCGCGGCGGAGGTGTCGTGAGGCTCGGGATCGACATCGGCGGCACCAAGACCGCGGCCGTCGCGATCGGCGAGGACGGCGAGCTCAGCGACCAGGTCCGCATGCCGACGGGCTTCGGCGCCGAGGAGGTCGTCGCGACGGCGCTGCGCACCGTGGAGCGGATGTCCGAGCTCGCCGGCGTCGACGCGCGCGCGTTCCACTCGATCGGCATCGGCATCCCCGGTTCGGTCGACTCCGGGACCGGACGCGTGACGCATGCGGTCAACCTCGGCCTCGAGGGCCTCGACCTCGGCCCGCGCCTCGCAGATCGGCTCGGCATCGACGTGCGGGTCGAGAACGACGTGAAGGCGGCCGCGCTCGGCGCGCACCACCTGCTCGGCGTGGCCGACGGCATCCGTGCGCATTCGATGGCCTACCTGAACCTCGGCACCGGACTCGCCGCCGGCATCGTGCTCGACGGGCACCTGCTGCGCGGCGGTCGCGGCGTCGCGGGCGAGATCGGCCACATCCCGGTGGACCCGGCGGGCGACCGCTGCGCCTGCGGACAGCGCGGGTGCCTCGAGACGCTCGCGTCGGGATCGGCGCTCGCGACGCTGTGGCCGAGCGCCCATCGGTATCCGGCGATCGACCTGTTCGACCGGGCGGATGCCGGTGAGCACGACGCCGTCGCGGTGCGCGAGCGCTTCCTCGTCGGCGTGGCCTCGGCGGTGCGCCTCCTCGCGCTCACGACCGACGTCGACGACATCGTCATCGGCGGCGGGCTCGCCGCGCTCGGCGACCGACTGCTCGCGGGCACGCGCCGCGTGCTCGGCGGCTGGGCCGAGGATTCCGCATTCCTCGCCTCGCTCGACCTGCCCCGCAGGGTCCAGGTGATCCCGCGCGGCTTCCCGGCGGCGGCCGTCGGTGCCGCCCTGATCGGAGAGGAACTGGAGGCGCCGGCATGGCAGAGGTCGTGATCGTCCGCGACGAGGAGGCGGCCGGCGAGCTCGCGGCATCCGCCGTCGTCGACCTCCTGCGTGCGCGCGCCGACGCCGTGCTCGGCCTCGCGACGGGGTCCACCCCGCTCAGCACCTACCGTGCGCTCGCGCGTCGCATCGCGGCCGAGGGCATCGCGACGGCCGGCGTGCGTGGCTTCGCGCTCGACGAGTACGTCGGACTGCCGCCGGGGCATCCCGAGGGGTACCGCCAGGTCATCGCGCGGGAGGTGGTCGATCCGCTCGGCCTGACGCCCGAGCTCATCCGCGTGCCGAACGGCGATCCGGCGAGCATCCGGACCGCCGCCGAGGACTACGAAGCGGCGATCGACGCCGCGGGCGGGGTCGACCTGCAGATCCTCGGCATCGGGCGCACCGGGCACATCGGATTCAACGAGCCGGGGTCGTCCCTCGCATCGCGCACGCGCGTGAAGACGCTGACCGAGCAGACGCGCATCGACAACGCGCGCTTCTTCGATTCGATCGACGACGTGCCGATGCACTGCATCACCCAGGGCATCGGCACGATCCTCCGTGCCCGGCACCTCGTGCTCCTCGCCTTCGGCGAGGCGAAGGCCGACGCCGTCGCGGCAGCGGTCGAGGGGCCCGTGTCCGCGAGCCAGCCGGGCTCGGCGATCCAGTTGCACCCGCATGCGACGGTCATCGTGGACGAGGCGGCCGCGTCGCGGCTCGCATACGCCGCCTACTACCGTCACGCCTGGGCGAACAAGCCCGACTGGCAGGGCATCTGAGCCGACCGGAGTCGCCGCGCCGGCGACCGGCGCGGTGGATCAGTGCATGGCGGATCAGTGCACGGCGGATCAGTGCACGGCGGCTCAGTGCACGAGCGCCTCGCCGAGCGCGGCGAGGTAGGCCTCCTCGTCGAAGTCGTCGAGCAGGGCCCGCTGGAGGATGAACCCGGGAGCGGCCGACAGGATCACCGGCGTGACGCGCTCGGCCCAAGCGCCCGGATCGCCCTCGACGCGGTCGGGGTTCGCCCGCGCCCACTCGGCGAGCTGGGCGCCGATCGCGCCGCGCAGGCGCAGGAACACGACCTGCACGAGGTCGCGGATCTCGCGGTCGACGATCGCCTCGGACCACAGCTGGGGGAGGACCTCGCTGAACGGCTCGCTGCGGATGCCGCCGACGAGCGTCGCGATGATCTCGCCGGGGGCGAGCGGACCGCCGTCGCGTCGGCGTTCGGCGAGCTCGACGCGGCGAGACTCGAGCAGCCGTGCCGCCGCGGCGGCGAAGAGCTCCTGCTTGCCGTCGGGGAAGTTGCCGTAGATCGCGCCCGCCGAGAGGCCGGACGCCTCGACGAGGTCGGCGATCGACGTCTTCGCGTAGCCGCGCTCGGCGAAGCAGCGGAGGGCGACGGCGAGGATCTCCTCGCGTCGCGCGGCCCGGTACTCATCGCTCACCTTCGGCATCGGCTTCCTCCCGTCGCTTGACGATCCTACGTCTCGGGTCCATTATAAAGAACGAGCATTCGTTTTTTATGAAGGAGCCGCTCATGTCCTCCCACTCCACGCATCGGACGCCGATCGGCCGGGCCGTCGGCATCGGCGCCGTCCTGTCCCTCGTCGTCGGCGTCATCCTGCTCGCCTTCGCCTGGCCGTCGGTCACGGCCGAACCGAAGGACCTTCCCGTCGGCATCGTCGGGCCCGACGCGTCCGTCACACAGGTCGAGGAGCGCGTCGCCGACGAGGCCGAGGGCGCCGTGGCGCTCGAGCGGTACGACGACCGAGACGCGGCCGTCGCCGCGATCGAGCAGCGCGAGGTCTACGGCGCGATCGTCCTCGGCGACCAGCCGACCGACGCGCCCGAGGTGCTCACCGCGACCGCCGCGAGCCCCGTGGTCGCGCAACTCCTGAACGGTCTCGCGACCCAGCTGCAGGCCGGCATCGACGCCCAGGTGCAGGCGGCGCTGCCCGCGCAGCTCCAGCAGGTCGTCCAGGCCGCCGTTCAAGCGGCGATGCAGGCGGCCGCGACCGGCCAGCCGGTCGACGGATCGGCCGCAACGTCGCTTCCGGAGCTCCCGCAGGTCACGGTGACGGTCACTGACATCGTGCCGCTCGCCGACTCCGACCCGCGCGGCACCGGTCTCGCCGCAGCGATGTTCCCGCTCGTGATCGGCGGCATGCTCGGCGGCATCGCGATCTCGCTCACCGTGATCGGCGCGATGCGGCGCGTCGTCGCGGTCGTCGCGTACTCGGTCGCCGGCGGGCTCGTGCTCACCGGCATCCTGCAGGGCTGGTTCGGCGCCCTCCAGGGCGAATACTGGCTGAACGCCTCGGCCATCGCGCTCGCCATGGCGGCGATCGCGGCCCCGATCACCGGGCTCGTGGCACTCATCGGCCGTGCGGGCATCGCCGTCGGCGCAGTGCTCTTCGTGCTCGTCGGCAACCCGCTCTCGGCCGCCGCCGTCCCGGTCGAGTTTCTGCTCGCACCGTGGGGCGCGATCGGTCAGTGGATGCCGCCGGGGGCCGCCGGCACGCTGCTGCGCGACCTCAGCTACTTCCCCGACGCGCCGACGGCCTTCCCGTGGCTCGTGCTCGCGACGTGGGCCGCGGTGGGCATCCTCCTCTCGCTCATCGGCCACTTCCGCACCGCCGGCGGCGCCGAGCCCGACGACGAGGCGGCGCACGCCGACGAGGAGCTCGCCGAGGACCGGGCACGCACTGCGGCGACGGACGACGCCTCGAGCGAGACCGAGACCGGCGTGCCCGCCGGCCGCGACGCGACACCCGTGGGCTGAGGCTCGAGGCGCCTCAGGTCGGCCTGACGCCGTGGCATCCCCCTTCGTGGATGCCGCGGCGTCGGCGCTCGGCGGGCGCGGTTAGGCTTGAACCTCGTGAACGATGCCACCCCCGAGCCGACCCCGAAGGTCGGCGCCAACGACCTGCTGCGCTTCCTGCTCGAGATCTTCGCGATCGTGACGCTCGGCATCTTCGGGTTCGCCGCGTTCCCGCTGCCCTGGCCCGGCGTGCTCCTCGGCATCGGACTGCCGCTTCTCGCGATCCTGCTCTGGGGGCTCTTCCGCTCGCCGAAGGCGGTCTTCCAGGTCGACCCGTTCGTCAAGGCGCTCGTCGAGATCGCCGTGTTCTCGACGGCCGCGATCGCGTGGTGGATCATGGGCCAGCCCGTCGTGGCCGTCGTGTTCGCCGTCGTCGCCGCGGTCAGCGGCGTCATCAACGGCCGCCGCGAGCTCCGCGACTGACGCCTCGGCGGCCGGGCGGCGCGAGGCGGCGGCGCGTCTCGAGGACCCCGCCCGGCCCGCGCTCAGCGGAAGATGACCGTGCGCTGCCCGTCGAGCAGCACCCGGCGCTCGGCGAACCACTTCACCGCCTGCGAGAGCGTGCGGCTCTCCTCGTCCTGGCCGATCGCCACGAGCTCCGCGACCGAGCGCGAGTGCTCCACGCGCACGACGTTCTGCTCGATGATCGGGCCCTCGTCGAGGTCGCTCGTCACGAAGTGCGCCGTGGCGCCGATGAGCTTCACGCCGCGGGCGTGCGCCTGACGGTACGGGTTCGCGCCCTTGAAGCCCGGCAGGAACGAGTGGTGGATGTTGATGCATCGCCCGGCGAGCGCGTCGCAGAGCTCGGGGGAGAGGATCTGCATGTAGCGCGCGAGCACGACGAGCTCGATGTCGTGCTCGTCGACCGCCTCGAGTATGCGGCGCTCGAACTCCGCCTTGGCCTCGGGCGAGGTCACGGGCGCGGACTCGAACGGCACGCCGTAGAAGTCGACGAGATCCCGGAGCGTGCCGTGGTTGGAGAGGACGAGCGGGATCTCGACCGGCAGCTGCCCGCCGCGCTGCCGGAAGAGCAGGTCGTTGACGCAGTGGCCCGCGGTCGAGGCGAGCACGAGCGTGCGGAGCGGGCGACCGACCTCGTCGAGGTGCAGGTCCATGTTCCAGCGTTCGATCACGGGTGCGAGCGCGGCCTCGAACTCGGTGCGGTCGGCGGGCGACTCGACCTGCACGCGCATGAAGAAGCGCCCGGTGTCGTGGCTCGCGAACTGCTGGCTCTCGGTGATGTTGCCGCGCGCCGCGACGATCGCACCGCTCACCGCATGCACGATCCCGGGCCCGTCGGTGCAGCTCAGCGTGACGACCCAATGGGACAGGTGCGGGCTGTGCGGCTCGGCCTCCGTGCTCATCGGGACAGCGTACCGCCCGGCGAATACGCAGGTGCGCCCCGCTACACTGGGTGGCGGTCGTGCGGACACCGTCGGCCCCGGGCGCGCACGTGAGCGCGTAGTCGACCCGCAGCAGGCTATGCCGCTCTCGCGGGGAACGCCGTCGGATGACTTCCTCATGCCGATCACCTCTTCGTCGCGCGCCGTCGCGACCGCCATGCCCTGGCGCGCGCTCGTCGCACTCGCCGCGGCCGTCTTCCTGTCCATCACCATCGAGATGCTGCCCACCGGGTTGCTCCCCGAGATGAGCGCCGAGCTGGGCGTCGGTGCGCCCCTCGTGGGCCTGCTCGTCTCGGTCTTCGCCTTCACGGTCGTCGTGACCTCGACTCCGCTCACCGCACTGCTGAAGCGGGTACCCCGGCGCACGCTCATCACGATCGTGCTCGTCGTGCTCGGCCTCTCGACCGCGGCCTCCGCGCTCGTACCCGACTACGGCCAGCTGGTCGCCGTCCGCGTCGTCGGCGGCGTCGCGCACGGCCTGTTCTGGGCGCTCGTCGGCGCCTACCCCGCTCGACTCGTCGCGGAGCAGCATCTCGGGCGAGCCGTCTCCGTCGTGCTCGGCGGCGGCACCCTCGCGCTCATCGCGGGCGTGCCGCTCGCGACCGCGCTCGGCCAGGCGGTGGGTTGGCGCTGGGCGTTCGGCGTGGTCGCCGTGCTCACGCTCGCGGGCGCCGTCGTCGTGCGCGCGGTGCTGCCGGGGGATGCCCCGACCCGGCGATCGGCGACGGGCGAGGCAGGTTCCGCCGACGCGGCGGCGAGCCGGACCGTCACGGGCGCGATCGAGGCCGTGAGCTCAACCAACGGTCGGCGCGGCATGCGGGGCGTCGTCGCCGTCGGCGTCGTCACCGCGATCGTCATGATCGGCCAGTACGCCGCCCTCACCTACGTCGCCCCGCTGCTCACCGACGTCGTCGGCGCCTCGTCGGCGGCCGTCGCGCCGCTGCTGTTCGCGTCGGGTCTCGCCGGCGCGGTCGGCCTCCTCGTCGCCGGCAGTCCGATCGCGCGCGACAGCGTCCGCGCGCTCGTCGGGGCCATGCTGCTGCTGGCCGTGGCACTGCTCGTGATCGCCGCCGAGCCCGGGCTGTGGCCCGCGATCGTCGCCTACACCGTGTGGGGCTTCGCCTTCGGCGCGATCCCTCCGCTGCTGCAGACCCGGCTGCTGCAGGCCGCGCCGGCCGATCGGCGGGACGCCGCGAGCGCGCTCTACACGACCGCGTTCAACGTCGGCATCGGCGGTGGCGCGCTCGTCGGCGCGGTGCTGTTCGATGCGGTGGGCATCGGCGCGGTGCCGGTGGCCTACGCGGTGCTGCTCGTCGTCGCCATGCTCGTCGTGGTGCGCTCCACGCGTGCGGAGCGCGCTCGCGCGCGCGTCGTCGAGGCGTAGCTCCACCCGAACGGTCACCGCGCCTCGACCGGCGTCGGGCGGGGCGGGGCTCAGGCGTACTGCGCGCTCGCGGTCCACTTGTGGTTGGCCGGCGCGAGGAGCTCCAGGACCGCGCCTCCGGCGTCGTCGAGCACGACGGTCGCGAACGGCAGTCCGTCCGCGAGCAGCTCGACCTCGGCCCCCGGCTCGCCCGTGAGCGCCAGCGTCAGGCTCGAGCCGTGCGCGGCGACGACGAGGTCGAGTCCTGCGCGGGCCTGCGGTTCGGGCTCGGGCTCGGGCTCGACGACCGGCTGGGGTTCGACGACGGCGGAGGGTGCCGGTGCGGCCGCGGGCGCGGCCGGGGGCGCGGCCTCGACGGGCGGCTCGGCGGGCTCGATCGCCGCCGGTTCGTCGGCCGGAGGCGCCGGCGGGGGCTCCGGCACCGCGACGGCGGGCCCGGGATCGGCCGGCGCCTCGGCGGCGACCGCCGTCGATCCGCGGTCGGTGGAGGCGTCCGTCGGCGCGGCCTGCGGCAGCACGAGCAGGGTGACCGCCGTGGCGGCGACGAGCATCGCGCCGCCGACCCCGGCGCCGACGGAGACCGCCGCACCCGTCCCAGAGGCCCCGGCGGCTCCGGCCGCGCCGGTGCCGGACCCCGCCGTCGCGGTGCCGGTGGTGCCGACCGCACCCGCCGCGGTGCCGGCGGCGCCCGCCGCCGAGGTCGCGACCGGTGCGGCCGTACCGAGCCATGCCGAGTACGCCGTGGCCGCGGCCGACCCGGCGGCGAGGGGAAGCAGCACGAACGCGAGCCGCATGCCGACCTCGCGGGCCTCGGCGGCCACGACCGGGCAGGTCGCGCAGCCGTCGAGATGCGCCTCGACCTTCACCGTGTCGCGTCGACGCAGTCGCCCGCGCATGTACGCACCGAGCCGGTCGACCGTCCAGCCGCACTCGGGTTCGAGGTGGGCGTCGGCGAGGTGCGCGCGGATCCACTGCTGCCGGAGGCCCTCGCGCGCGCGATACGCGAGCGCGGCGGTCGCGTTCGCGCTCATCCCGAGCAGGGGCGCGATCTGCTGCGGCGACATCCGCTCGACCTCGGAGTACCAGAGCACCTCCTGCCAGCGCTCCGGCAGCGCGCGGAACGCCTTCGCGGTCGTGGATCGATCGAGCGCCTCGATCGCGGCGACATCGCCGGTCGTCGGATCCTCCACCGACTCGAGGTCGTCGAGGGCCGCCTCGCGGTTGGCTCGGCCCCAACTCGCGGCGGTGTTCCGGATCGTGGCGAACAGGTACGGACGGAAGGCCCCGTGCGGGCCCTTGCCCGACCGGATCGCGTCGAAGGTCCGGGTGAACGCCTCGGCAACGAGGTCGTCGGCGTCGAGCGACGTGTGCGACCGCGCGAGGGTGCGAGCGGATGCCTCGTGGCGCCGCCAGAGCTCGGCATACGCGTCGCGATCTCCCCGGCGGGTCGCCGCGATCAGGTCGGCGTCGGCGGGCGCGGAGCGGGGTGGGGTCACCTACCTCGTCCTCCTCGTTCGGGCGCGCTCGCGCGGGGCGCACGCGATGCCCTCGGGTGCCGGCGATCCGCGCCGGACGGGTTGCTCTGCGCTTCCGCTCATTCAAGCGGATGGGCGCCGGATCGACGAAACGCGGGATCCGAGGCTCGGCTTCTGCGCGCGGATCGTGCGAAGTCGCGTCATGATCCGGCGGAGCCGACGTCTCTCAAGGTGAGTGGCCGCGCACCGGGGAAGGGCCGGGTGGCCGCTCGGGTCCGAGTGGACCGTGCGGGGGCGCGCGGAACGGCGAGGCGGGACGGAGCGAGGGGCGAAGGGGAACAGGCCCCCCGCTCCGCCCGGGCGAAGCCGCCGGGGCCGGGCGGCCGCAGGTCGCGTCGTGCGTCAGGCGAGGCGGGCGCCCGCGCCCCAGACCGCTGCGACCGCGAGGTCGTCTGTGAGCAGCACCGCGTCGGCGGCGAAGCCGACGTCGAGCCGGCCGAGGTCGCCCGCCCGCCCGATCGCGGAGGCCGGCGTGACGGTGAGCGCCCCGACCGCCTCGTGCAGCGGAATGCCCGAATCGACCACGGCCCGGCGGAGTGCCTCGTCCGGGGTGAGGGTCGATCCGGCGATCGCGCCGGTGTCGACGAGCCGGGCCACGCCGTCGCGCACGTCGACCGAGAGCGATCCGAGCACGTACCCGCCGTCGGCCGCCCCGGTCGCGGCCATCGCGTCGGTCACGAGGGCGACCCGCCCCGGCGCCCCCGCGAAGGCCAGGCGCACGACGTCGGGGTGCACGTGCACCCCGTCGCCGATCACCTCGAGCGTCACGTGGTCGGCGTGCATGGCCGCGACCACGGGGCCGGGCGCGCGATGGTGGATGCCGCGCATGCCGTTGAACGCGTGCGTCAGGATCGATGCGCCGGCGTCGAAGGCGCGGAGCGCGGTCTCGAAGTCGGCGCCCGTGTGGCCGACGGCGACGGCGACGTCCGCCTCGACGAGGCGCGCGATCGCCGCCGCCGCGCCCGCGTGCTCGGGCGCGATCGTGATCTGCCGGAGCGTGCCGTCGGCCGCCTCGAGCAGCCGGTCGAGTGCGTCGTCATCGGCCGTGCGGAGCATCGACGGGTCGTGCGCGCCGCGGAACTCGTGGTCGAGGAAGGGGCCCTCGAGGTGGGCGCCGAGCACGAGGGGATCGGATGCCGCGACTGCGGCGATCGCGCGGAGCCGATCGGCGAGCACGTCGACGGGGGCCGTCACGAGCGAGCAGACGCTCCGGGTCGTGCCGTGCGCGCGGTGCACGGCGAGCCCGGCACGGATGGCGTCGACGCCGTCGTCGAAGGCCGCGCCGCCCGCGCCGTGGCAGTGGATGTCGACGAATCCGGGCGTGAGCCAGCGGCCCGCGGCATCCGTCACCTCGGCCTCGCCGGCCCGCACCGCCGGCGCATCGCGCCAGGTCTCGCCGATGCCGCGGCCCGCGATCCGGTCGCCCTCGAAGCGCACCCACGCGTCCGGGACGGTGTCGCCGCCCGACACGATGCGGGCGGAGTGGACGACGGTCGTCGGCGCGGTGGTCACCGGGCCACGATATCGCCGCGGACGGCCCGGCCGACCGGTCGCGCGACCGGCCGCGTCATCCGCGGCGTGGGCTCGCGGCTTCCGTTGCTATGCTTGGCGGCGTCGCGACTGGCGTTGAGATGGGTGACCATCGGGGAGCGACTGGCACGGACCGACCGCACGCCTGGGCCGGTACGCGAGGCCTCGGGGCGCGAGTCGCGCACGAGGCGATTTCCGCAGGTCCGCATGTCATCCCGAAGGAGCCATCCATTGGCTGAGTCACTCACCACCGACGCCCCCGCCGCTGCAGTCGCGGGCGCCGAGTCCGTCTTCAACCAGCCCCTCGCGCAGGTCGACCCCGAGATCGCGGAGGTGCTCGAACTCGAGCTGAACCGCCAGCGCACCACGCTCGAGATGATCGCGAGCGAGAACTTCGTGCCCGTCTCGGTGCTGCAGTCGCAGGGCTCGGTGCTCACCAACAAGTACGCCGAGGGCTACCCGGGCCGCCGCTACTACGGCGGCTGCGAGTTCGTCGACGTCGCCGAGAACCTCGCGATCGCGCGCGCGAAGAGCCTCTTCGGCGCCGAGTACGCCAACGTGCAGCCCCACTCGGGCGCGACCGCGAACGCCGCCGTCCTGTCCGCCATCGCGACGCCCGGCGACACGATCCTCGGCCTCGAGCTCGCGCACGGCGGCCACCTCACCCACGGCATGAAGCTGAACTTCTCGGGCAAGCTCTACAACGCCGTCGCGTACGGCGTCGACCCCGAGAGCTTCCAGGTCGACATGGACGTGGTGCGCGACAAGGCGCTCGAGCACAAGCCCCAGGTCATCATCGCCGGCTGGTCGGCCTACCCGCGCCAGCTCGACTTCGCCGCGTTCCGCGAGATCGCCGACGAGGTCGGCGCGAAGCTCTGGGTCGACATGGCGCACTTCGCCGGGCTCGTGGCCGCGGGCCTGCACCCGAACCCCGTGCCGCACGCGGATGTCGTCTCCTCGACCGTGCACAAGACGATCGGCGGCCCGCGCTCTGGCTTCATCCTGTCGCGCGACATGGAACTGGCGAAGAAGCTCAACTCCAACGTCTTCCCCGGCCAGCAGGGCGGCCCGCTCATGCACGTGATCGCCGCGAAGGCGACCGCGTTCAAGATCGCGGCGTCCGAGGAGTTCCGCGACCGGCAGGAGCGCACGCTGAGCGGTGCGCGCATCCTGGCCTCGCGCCTCGTGGCGGACGACTCGCGCGCCGCGGGCGTCGACGTGCTCACCGGCGGCACCGACGTGCACCTCGTGCTCGCCGACCTCCGCACCTCCGAGCTCGACGGCCAGCAGGCCGAGGACCGCCTGCACGAGGTCGGCATCACCGTGAACCGCAACGCGGTGCCGTTCGACCCGCGCCCGCCGATGGTCACCTCGGGCCTGCGCATCGGCACGCCGGCGCTCGCGACCCGCGGCTTCGGTGACGCCGAGTTCACGGAGGTCGCCGACGTCATCGCGCTCGCCCTGCAGGCGAACCCGGATGTCGCGGCGCTCCGTTCGCGCGTCGAGGCGCTGACCGCGGCGTTCCCGCTCTACCCGGGTCTGCAGCAGTAGCCCTCGGCCGACGCCCCGGGGCGGGCGGCCGCTCGCCCCGGGGCCCGGCCCGATCCACCGCATCCCGCCGGCGACCGTCGATCGGTTCGCCTGCACAGCGGAGGAACTCCGGTGCAACACGCCGCACACCGGCATCCGCCCACCGGCGTGTCGCACCGAAGTTCCTCCCGTACCAGCTCGGAAAGGCTCCCGAAATGACCGCCATCACCCTCGACGGCGTCGCGACCGCGTCGGCCGTGAAGTCGGAGCTCGCCTCGCGCATCACCGACCTGCGCTCGAACGGCATCGTGCCGGGCCTCGGCACCCTGCTCGTCGGCGACGACCCCGCCTCGCGGTCGTACGTCGCCGGCAAGCACCGCGACTGCGCCGAGGTCGGCATCGAGTCGATCCGCGTCGACCTGCCGGCGTCGGCGACCTCCGCCGACGTGCGCGCCGCGATCCGCGACCTCAACTCGGCGCGCGAGGTCACCGGGTACATCGTGCAGCTGCCCCTGCCGACGGGCCACGACGAGAACGCCATGCTCGAGCTCATCGACCCCGACAAGGACGCCGACGGGCTGCACCCCACGAACCTCGGCCGCCTCGTGCTCGGCATCGAGGGCGACCTGCACTCGCCGCTGCCGTGCACGCCGGCGGGCATCGTCGAGCTGCTCCAGCGCTACCAGGTCCCGATCCGCGGTCGGCACGTGACCGTCATCGGCCGCGGGCTCACCGTCGGTCGCCCGCTCGGCCTGCTCTTCACGCGCAAGGGCCTCGATGCCACGGTCACCCTCACGCACTCCCGCACCCAGGACCTCGCCGGTGAGGTCGCCCGCGCCGACATCGTGGTCGCGGCCGTCGGCGTGCCGCACATGGTCAAGCCCGAGTGGGTGCAGCCGGGCGCCGCGGTGCTCGACGTCGGCATCACGCGCGTCGCCGACGAGGAGACGGGCAAGGGCAGGCTGACCGGCGACGTCGACCCGGCGGTCGCCGAGGTCGCCGGCCACCTCTCGCCGAACCCCGGGGGCGTCGGCCCGATGACCCGGGCGATGCTGCTCGCGAACGTCGTGAAGGCCGCGGAGATCAAGCTGCACGGCCGCTGAGGCGGGCAGCGCCTGCCGCAGCATCTGTCAGCCTGAACGTCGTCGGTCGTTCACCGCGCGTGCACCCCGCGTACGCGTCGCCCGCTTAGCTTCGCGGCATGAGCCGCAGCGACTCCATCGAGGCCACCGCCGCCGGCGCGGCCGATTCGGGATCCGCCCGGGACGGCGAGGGCGCGTCGGGGGACCGCGCCGCCCGCACCGGGCAGGGCCCTGCCGCGACCGGCGGCGGTTCGCCGGCCGCCGCCGTGCGCGCCGTCGCGATCATCCCGGCCAGGGGCGGGTCGCAGGGCCTGCCCGGCAAGAACGTGGCACGCGTCGGGGGAGTGCCGCTCGTGGCCAGGGCCGTGCACGCCGCCCTCGCCGCGGAGCGCATCGGGCGCGTCGTCGTGACCACCGACGACGAGGAGATCGCGGATGCCGCGCGCGGCGCCGGCGCCGAGGTCGTCGCCCGCCCGGCCGAACTCGCGAACGCCACGGCGTCGAGCGAGTCGGCGCTGCTGCACGCGATCGATGCGCTCGTGCGCGAGCCGGGCTCGGCCGACGAGCCCCCGGAGCACGAGGTCACCGTGTTCATCCAGGCCACCTCCCCGTTCATCGACCCCGCCGACCTCGACGCGGCCGTCGCGCGGGTCGCGTCGGGCGAACGCGACGTGGTCTTCGCCGCCACCCCGACCCACGGATTCCTGTGGCGAGAGCGGGCCGACGATGCCGACGGTGCGAGCGCGGTCGGTGTGAACCACGACCCGACGAACCGGCCGCGACGGCAGGACCGGGAGCAGGAGTTCCTCGAGACCGGTGCGTTCTACGTGTTCCGAACCGACGGCTTCCTCCTCGCCGGGCACCGCTTCTTCGGACGGATCGGCATCCAGCGCGTCCACCCCGACACCGCGATCGAGATCGACGACGCCGCCGACCTCGCCCGCGCCCGCGTGCTCGCACCGCGCATCGACCGTCGGCTCGCGGGCGGCATCGCCGCCTCGCTCGCCCGCCGCGAGGGTGCGGCGTGGGTCGCCGACCCGCGCCATCCGTTCATCGACGTCGACGCCGTCGTGACCGACTTCGACGGCGTGCACACCGACGACACCGCCGCGGTCGACGAGCTCGGGCGCGAGTCGGTGCGCGTCAGTCGGGCCGACGGGCACGGTGTGGCCCGCCTGCGCGACGCCGGCATCCCCGTGCTGATCCTGTCCGCCGAGGCGAACCCGGTCGTCACCCGGCGCGCGGAGAAGCTCGGGGTCGACGTCATCCAGGGGCTGACCGACAAGGGCACCGCGCTCCGCGAGTGGGCGGCGGCCCGCGGCATCCGCCTCGACCGCATCGCCTACCTCGGCAACGACCGGGGCGACATCCCCGCGCTCGACCTCGCGGGCTGGCCGCTCGCCGTCCCGGACGCGGCACCGGACGCGCTCGAGCGCTCCCGTCACGTGCTCGAGCAGCACGGCGGCCACGGCGCGGTGCGCGAACTCGCCGAGCTCGTGCTCGCCGCGCGCGAGGCCAAGCTCGGCTCCGGCGCCTCCGACCTCGTGCGCGAGTCGCACGAGCTCGAGCCCGCGCACCCCAGTCGCGAACAGCGCGAGGCCATCGCCACGGCGTCCTCCGCGTCCTGACCACCCACGAAAGCGAGCCACCATGTCCGTGCGCATCGGCCACGCCGCCATCGGCGAGTACGACCCCGTCTACGTCATCGCCGAGATCGGCCTCAACCACAACGGCGACGTCGAGATCGCCAAGCGGCTCATCGAGGTCGCCGCGCACGCCGGTGCGCAGGCCGTGAAGTTCCAGAAGCGCACGCCCGACCTCTCGACGCCCGAGCACATGAAGCCGATGCCGCGCGAGACGCCGTGGGGCACCATGACCTACCTCGAGTACCGTCACCGCGTCGAGTTCGGGCGCGACGAGTACGCCGAGGTCGCCCGCCACGCCGCCCTGCACGGCCTCGACTGGTTCGCGTCGCCGTGGGACGCGCCGGCCGTCGCCGACCTCGAGTCCTACGGCGTCGTCGCCCACAAGATCGCGTCGGCCTCGGTCACCGACCTCGAGCTCCTCGAGGCGGTCCGCGACACGGGCAAGCCCGTGATCCTCTCGACCGGCATGTCGACGCTCGACGAGATCGATCGCGCGGTCGCGGTGCTCGGCACCGAGCGCCTCGTGATGATGCACGCCACGTCGAGCTACCCGATGCCGTCTGAGGAGGCGAACCTCCTGATGATCCCGTCGCTGAAGCGTCGTTACCCCGGCGTCCCGGTCGGCTACTCGGGCCACGAGCGCGGCCTGCAGATCTCGATCGCCGCGGTCGCGCTCGGCGCGGTCGCCGTCGAGCGCCACATCACGCTCGACCGCACCATGTGGGGCTCCGATCATTCGGCCTCGCTCGAGCCGCAGGGGCTGGAGCACCTCGTGCGCGACATCCGCATCATCGGCGAGGCGCTCGGCGACGGCGTGAAGCGCGTCTACCCGGGCGAGGAGGCCCCGAAGGCCAAGCTCCGCCGGGTGCTCGCGTGACGGAGGGCCGCCCCGCCGGCGTCGCGAGCGCCCCGGCGACGGATGCCGCGGGGCGGCGCCTGCTCGTCGTCGGCGACGCCGACTCCTACGTGAAGTGGGGCGCGGCGCTCGCCTCGACGCTGCCCGGGGAGTGGACGTCGCGACTCGTCGTCGTCGCCTCGCCCGTGCAGCCGAGCCCACGCCAGCTCGAGCACGCCCTCGACGGGACGCGCTTCGCACCGGCCGACGTGCGCATCGTGCCGCTCGACGGGCGCGACGGTTCGCCAGGCCTCGACGACGAACTCGACGACTTCGACCCGCACGCGGTGCTGCTCGCGCTGCGCGGGCCGTTCGTGCGCGTCGTCGCCCCGCGGATCCTCCGGCGCCGGAACCGCCCGGCGCTCGTGAGCGGCTTCCCCGGCCTCACCATCCCGGCCGTGCCGAAGGCCGTCGTCTACCGCGAGCAGACCGACCTGATCGTGCTGCACAGCCGGCGCGAGGTGCGCGAGTTCCGCGAGAACGCCGCCGAACTCGGCGTCGACCGCATGTTCGGGCTCGCGACGCTGCCCTTCCTCTCGGCGGCCGGGGCGGATGCCGTCGGACCGGGCGGCACGGACGTGATCTTCGCCGCGCAGGCCAAGGTGCCGTCCGAGCGGGCGGACCGCGTGCACGTGCTCGTCGCGCTCGCCGAACTCGCCCGGCGGCAGCCCGATCGGCGCGTCGTCGTGAAGGTCCGCGCTCGAGCGGGCGAGGCGCAGACCCACGCCGAGGCGCACGACTACGCCGACCTCCTGCGCGAGCTCCCCGACACCGGGTCGCGCGTCGGCGACGCGGACGCCGTCCCGCCGAACCTCGTCGTCGAGGACGGTCCCATGGCCGCCCACCTCGAGCGAGCCGGCTCGCTCGTGACGGTCAGCTCCACGGCCGCGCTCGAGTCGGTCGCGCTCGGCATCCCGACGCTGCTCATCGACGACTTCGGCGTCTCGCCCGCGATGATCAACACCGTGTTCGAAGGCGCCGGGCTGTTCGGCTCGACGACGGACCTCGCGGCCGGGCGCTTCCGCCGCGCCGACGGGGCGTGGCTCGCGGACAACTACTTCCACGGGCGCGACGCCGACGACTGGGCGTCACGACTGGCCGCGCTCGTCGAAGCGCGCGAGATCGTGCCGCTCGCGCCGCTCGTGCGCACGCGCAACCTCTCGGGCGGGGCGCTGCGGTCGGCGTTCGAACGGCGACGCATGCTGGGCGGGCACGACCGCAGCCTGTCGGGCGCGCTCGCCTGGGGCGTCGGCGTCCCGGCGCGGGGCGTCGTCCGCCGGGTGCGGCGCGCGCGGCGCCGGATCGCGCGGCTGTGGTCTGGCGCGGGCCGGCCCGCCTCGGGTGCCGGCGCGGCGATCAGCGAATCGGGCGCCGCGGAGGCCGCCGCCCGCTCAGTCGACGGGAGCGGTGTGCAGCGCGACGTGCGCCAGGTAGGCCTCGGCGTTGCGCCGGATGCCCGCCTGCTCGTCGGCGGTGAGCTCGCGGCGGACCTTGCCGGGCACGCCCGCGACGAGCGAGCCGGGCGGCACGACGGTGCCCTCGAGCACCACGGCGCCGGCCGCGACGAGTGACCCGCGGCCGATCACGGCGCCGTTGAGGATCGTCGCACCCATGCCGATGAGGCAGTCGTCCTCGACCGTGCAGCCGTGCAGCACCGCACGGTGGCCGACCGAGACCCCCTCGCCGATCACGACGGGGTAGCCGGAGTCGACGTGGCAGACCACGCCGTCCTGCAGGTTGGAGCGCTCGCCGAGGCTGATCGGCTCGGCCTCCGCACGCAGCACCGCGTTGTACCAGACGCTCGATCGCGCGGCGAGTCGCACCTGCCCGACGATGACGGCGCCGAGGGCCACGAAGGCGCTCGGCTCGAGCTCGGGGGCCGGGACGTCGGCGATGGTCAGGATGCGGGCTGAGGGATCGGCGCTCATGCCGCCAGCCTATTCCCGGGCCGCGATCGAGCGGATGCCGTCCGCACCGTCGCGGGGCAGGAGCGGTGCAGTCGGCATCCTCTCGATACCGGGCTAGTCCTCAGGAGGGCCGGAGCGCCGCCCGACGGCGAGACGGATGCCGCGCACCGCGCCGCCGACGGCGAAGACGGCGACGCCCGCCGCGATCGACGCCGCCGGGAGCGTGACGACGAGCGCGACGCATCCGATCGCGCCGAACCACGAGAGCCACCGCGGCACGAGCCGCTCGCCGGCCGGCTGGGTGATCGCGGACGCGTTGGCGACGAGGTAGTAGACCAGCACGCCGAACGACGAGAACCCGATCGCTCCGCGGAGATCGGCCACGAGCAGCAGCACGATCACGGCGACGCCCGTCGCGATCTCGGCGACGTGCGGCACGCCGAACCGCGGATGCACCGATGCGAGCGGGCGGGGGAGCTCGCCGTCGCGCGCCATCGCGAGGCTCGTGCGCCCGACTCCCGCGACGAGCGCGAGCAGCGAACCGAGCGCGGCCACCCCGGCCGCGGCGCGCACCACGGGCTCGGCCCAGATCCATCCGGCGACCGCCACGACGTCGACGAGCGGGGCCGCGGATGCCGCGAGCGCGTCGGGCCCGAGCGCCCCGACCGCGGCCGTGCCGACGAGCGCGTACACGACGACGACGACCGCGAAGGCGATGCCGATCGCGCGGGGGATCGTCCGTCGGGGTTCGCGCACCTCCTCGCCGAGCGTCGCGATGCGCGCGTACCCGGCGAACGCGAAGAAGACCAGGGCTGCGGCCTGCAGCACCCCGTAGACGCCGAGCGCGCCGGGCGCGGCATCCGTCGACGGCAGGGCGGCCACCGATGCGGTCGCGCCGACGCCCCAGCCGACGCCCGCGACCGCAGCGAAGCCCGCGGCGACGACCACGACGAGTACCGCGAGCACGGCCGAGACGATCACCGAGGCGACCCGCGCGGTGCGCGTGACGCCGAGCACGTTGACGCCGACGAGCACCACGACCGCGACGATCGCGACGGGCTTCTGCCACGCGGGCGGCACGAGGTACGCCGCGGCGGTGAGCGCCATCGCGGCGCAGCTCGCGGTCTTGCCGATGACGAACCCCCACCCGGCGAGGAAGCCCGGCCAGGCGCCGAGCCGCTCCCGGCCGTACCGGTACGCGCCGCCCGACTCCGGGTGGCGGACCGCGAGCTGCGCCGTCGAGCCGGCGTTCGCGAACGCGACGGACGCCGCGATGGCGAGCCCGGCGAGCAGCAGGCCGCCCGCGGCCTGCGCCGCCGGCCCCCACACCGCGAAGACGCCCGCGCCGATCATCGCCGCGAGCCCGATGGCGACCGCGCCACGGAGCCCGAGACGTCGCGCGAGCCGATCGGGGGGCGGGCCGGAGCTGGTCACGCTCGAACCCTACGGCAGCGCGGCGAGCGCACGGGGCACCCGCCGGTCGTCGCTCGGGCGGGCGGCATCCGAGGCACCTGCTCCCGACGACGGATGCCGCGGCATCCGCTCGTAGGATCGAGGGCATGACCGCCGAGCCGACCGCCCCCTCGCACGCCGCCGTCGACCGCGTCGCCGCCGCGCTCGCCGCAGACGGGATCGAGCCGCGCATCGTGTGGTTCGACGACGCCGTGACCACCGCGAAGCTCGCCGCCGAGGCGCTCGGCATCGAGGTGGGCCAGATCGCGAACTCGCTGGTCTTCACACTCGACGACGAGCCGATCCTCGTGCTCACCTCGGGCGCGCACCGCGTGGACACCGAGTGGCTCGGCGCCGAGCTCGGCGGCACGATCGGGCGCGCGTCGAAGGAGGTCGTGAAGGCCGCGACCGGCCAGGTCATCGGCGGGGTCGCACCGGTGGGCCACCCTGAGCCGGTGCGCACCTTCGTCGACGTCGACCTCGCCGCCTACGACGAGGTCTGGGCCGCCGCGGGGCATGCGAAGACGGTGTTCCCGACGACCTTCGACGAGCTCGTGCGCATCACCGGCGGCACGCCGACGGCGGTCGAGCCGAACTGAGGTCGCGCGCCGCAGTCCCGGCCCGGACGCGGCGCGGTCGGCCACGACGGAGGCGGCTCAGGCGTCGCGCCGCGCGCCCTGTGCAGCGTGCACGGTGAACACGCCGGGCTCGCGGTAGCCGTGCTCGGCGAACGCCTCGACGACCTTGCGGGCGATGACGGGCACGAGGTCGTCGATCACGAGCGCGATCGCCGCGCCGCCGAACCCGCCGCCGGTCATGCGCGCGCCGATGGCCCCGTTCGCCTGGGCGGTCTCGACCGCGAGGTCGAGCTCGGGAACCGAGATCTCGAAGTCGTCGCGCATCGACGCGTGCGACGCGTCGAGCAGCGGGCCGATCGCGCCCGGCCCGTGCTCGCGAAGGGTGCGGACGGTGTCGAGGACGCGTTGGTCCTCGGTCACGACGTGCCGCACCCGACGGAAGGTCTCGTCGTCGAGCAGGTCGCGCGCACGGTCGAGGTCGTCGACGCCCACCTCGCGCAGCGACTCGGCCCCGAGGGCCGCAGCGCCCGCCTCGCACGAGGCGCGCCGAGCGGCGTAGCCGCCGGTCGCGTGGGCGTGGCTCACGCGAGTGTCGATGACGAGGAGGGACAGCCCGGCCTCGGCGAAGCCGAGCGGGATCACGTCGGCGTCGAGGCTTCGGCAGTCGAGGAACACGCCGGAATCGGCTTCGCCGAGGAGCGACGCGGACTGGTCCATGATGCCGGTCGGGGCGCCGACCACGCGGTTCTCGGCGAGGCGGCCGACCTTCGCGAGCGTCGGGCGGTCGAGGCCGAGGCCCCAGTGCTCGTCGAGGGCGAGCGCGACGGCGCATTCGATCGCGGCCGACGACGAGAGGCCCGCCCCGACCGGCACGTCGGAGTCGATGTGGAGGTCGACGCCGCGGACGTGCGCCAGGTCGGCCCCGGATTCGCCGAGCGCCCACACGACGCCGAGCGGGTACGCGGCCCAGCCGCTCACGGCGTCGGGCGTGAGCTGGTCGAGGTGCACCTCGACGGTCTCGGGCGAGAAGGTCGACGAGACCCGGACGACGCGGTCGTCGCGGTCGCCGAGCGCCACGGTCGTTCGACGGTCGATCGCGAACGGGAACACGAAGCCGTCGTTGTAGTCGGTGTGCTCGCCGATGAGGTTCACGCGGCCGGGAGCCGACCACACGCCCGCTGGGCGGCGGCCGTACTGCTCGGCGAAGCGATGCTGGGCGGAGGCCACGGCGTCGGTCACAGGTCAACTCCTTCGATGGCGGTGCGAAGTGCGGCGGCCTGCGTCTCGGGCGGCACGTCGCCGATCCAGGCGCCCATGGCGGCCTCGGAGCCGGCGAGGTACTTGAGCCGGTCGGCGGCTCGACGCGGGCTCGTCAGCTGCATCGTGAGGCGCACGTCGTCGCGGTGCTCGTGCACGGGCGCCTGGTGCCACGCGGCGATGTACGGCGTGGGCGTGTCGTAGAGCCGATCGACTCCGCGGAGGAGGCGCAGGTACACGCGTGCGAGCTCGTCGCGCTCCTCGGCCGTGGTCTCGGCGAGGTCGGGCACGTGACGGTTGGGGACGAGGTGGACCTCGATCGGCCAGCGCGCGGCGAAGGGCACGTACGCGGTCCAGTGCTCGCCGGCGAGGAGCACGCGCTCACCGGAGCGCTCCCGCTCGAGCACGTCGGCCTGCAGCGACGGCCCGTAGGCGTCGATCGCGCCGAGCAGGCGCTCGGTGCGCGGCGTCACGTACGGGTAGGCGTAGATCTGGCCGTGCGGGTGGGGGAGCGTGACGCCGATCTCGCGCCCGCGGTTCTCGAACGGGAACACCTGCTGCACGCCGGGGAGTGCCGAGAGCGCGGCGGTCCGGTGCGCCCAGGCCTCGATGACGGTCCGGGCGCGCGAGACGGACTGGGTCCCGAACGAGCCCTCGTGCTCGGGGCTGAAGCAGACGACCTCGCAACGGCCGTGCGAGGGCAGGCGGCGCCCGATGCCAACGGCGCGCACGTCGGCGAGGGCGGATGCCGCGGCATCCGCCCCGCCTGTGGACACGGGCCAGTCGGCGAGGTCGGGTCCGAACGACGGCGAGCGGTTCTCGAACACGGCGACGTCGTACGTGCTGGGGATCTCCGACGGATTGGTCGCGGTCTGCGGCGCCAGCGGATCGGCGTCGGCCGGGGGCAGGAACACGCGGTTCTGCCGTGCGGCCGCGATCGAGATCCATTCGCCCGTGAGCGGGTCCTGCCGCATCTCGGCGACCGCGGGCCTCGGGTCGAGCGCACGGGCGTCGATTGCGCGCTCAGGCGGGAGCGTCGTGTCGGCGTCGTCGAAGTAGATGAGCTCGCGGCCGTCGGCGAGGCTCGAGCGGCGCACGGCGATGCGCGGGTCGAGGAGGCCGGGTTCGGTCTGGTGCACGGCGCCACGGTACGCGACTTTCGTTTGAGAAACAAGTGGGTTTCGTATTGCAAAGTACGGATGCCTCGGCGCACACTGGTCGTCATGCAGCCAGATGCCGCGCACCGCCGCAGGCTCACCGCCGACCTCGTGAGCGAGCGCGGGTTCGTCCGCGTCGTCGAGCTCAGCGAGTCGTTCGGCGTGACCCCGGTGACGGCCCGCGCCGACCTCGACGCGCTCGAGCGGGCCGGTCTGGTGCGACGCGTGCACGGCGGTGCCGTGCCGTCCGGGGCCGGTGCCGCCGAGCCGCGGCCCGAACGCGAGCCGAGCTTCGAGGAGGCGCTCGCGACGTCCGTCGTGCCCAAGCAGGTGATCGGCGAGCGCACGGCCGCGCTCGTGCGGAGCGGGCAGAGCCTCATCCTCGACGTCGGCACCACGACGCTCCAGGTGGCCCGCGCACTCCGCGCGCGCGCCGACCTCGACGACGTCACGATCTTCACCAACGGCCTCTCGATCGCGCTCGAGCTCGAACCCGAGATCCCGAGGTTCACGGTCGTCGTGACGGGCGGCACCCTCCGCCCCCGCCAGCACTCGCTCGTGCACCCGCTCGCCGGTTCCGTCCTCGACGAGGTCCACGTCGACCTCGCGGTCATCGGGTGCAACGGCGTCGACCCGAATCTGGGCGTCACGAACGCCAACCTGCCCGAGGCCTCGGTCAAGGCCCTCATGCTCCGGCGCGCGGCGCGCGCCGTGGTCGTCGCCGACGCCTCGAAGCTCGGCGAGGTCCACCTCGGCCGCATCGCGCCGGTGGACGCCTTCGACGCGCTGGTGACGGATGCCGCGGCACCGGGCATCCTCCTCGGCGAACTCGGCGACGCCGGACTCGACGTGCTCGTCGCCCACGCCGCCGACCGGCCATAGGGTGGTGTGCATGAATCTCCCCACGGGCGATCAGTTCGAGCTCGAGACGACCACCTCCACCGGCGACGTCCGTGCGACGATCACCGCCGTCGCCGCGGGCCTGCGCACGCTGACCATCAACGGGATCGACCTCGTGCCGCCCTACGGCGAGGACCAGACGCCGCCGTCCGGTTCCGGCATCGTGCTCGTGCCGTGGCCGAACCGCATCCGCGACGGCATCTGGCACCACGGTGAGACGTCGTACCAGCTCGCGATCACCGAGCCCGCGAGGCAGAACGCGATCCACGGCCTGCTGCGGTACGCCGAGTACGTCCCCGTCGAGCAGGATCGCGACTCGGTGACGCTCGCGGCGACGATCTTCCCGCAGCTCGGCTACCCGTTCCTCGTCCGCACGGCGGTGCGGTACGAGCTCGTCTCCGACGGGCTCAAGGTCACGCACTTCCTCGAGAACGTCGGCGGCGAGCCCGCCCCCGTCGCGGTCGGCACCCACCCCTTCCTCAAGATCGGCGGCGTGCCGACGGAGGACCTGGTGCTGCGGCTCGACGCCGCGAGCCACCTCGAGGTCGACGAGCGGCTGCTCCCGACCGGCGAAGTGCCCGTCGACGGCACCGAATGGGACTTCCGCGAGGGGCGCCGCGTCGGCGACGTCGACCTCGACGACGCGTTCGGCGAGGTCGCCTCGGTCGACGGCACGGTCGAGCACACGCTCGTCGCACCCGACGGCCGATCGGTGTCGGTGTGGGCCGACGACGAGTTCGCCTACGTGCAGGTGTACACGACCGAGAACTACCCCGGCGAGAGCCGCGCCATCGCGATCGAACCCATGACCGCGCCCGCCGAGGCGTTCAACTCCGGCAAGGGCCTGCGCTGGCTCGACCCCGGCGAGCAGTGGGAGCTCAGCTGGGGCATCCGCTTCGCCGGCTTCACCGCCGAGTGAGGTCGGGGCCGGCCGCCCGGCGCCGGCACGCCGCCGACCGTCGCGACCGCCGTGGCGTCAGAACGCGCAGCTGCCCGAGTCGACGCGCTCGCTGAGCGACGGCGCCTCATCGGCGAGCGGCTCGAGCGTGCCCACCGGGACGGCGAAGCCGACGTTGTCGACCGTCTGCGACTTCGCGAACACCACGCCGCCGACCTCGCCGTCGCCGGTGAGGACCGGGCCGCCCGAGTTGCCGTGGTCGACCTCGGCCGCGAGGGTCACGACGTCGCGCGACGTGGTGTCGCCGTCGATCGAGATCGTGATCGGACCGTTCGCCATGATCCGGGCGGGCCGGAGTTCGAGCGGGCCGCCGAACGGGTAGCCGGCGACGGCCACGTCGGTCTCGGGGCCCGGCGCGTCCGCGATCTCGAGCGGGGCGACGTCGAGTCCGTCGACCGCGATCACCGCGAGGTCCGCATCGGGATCGAACGCGACGACGCGACCCTGCACCGGGCTGCGACCCGGCGCCTCGACGATCGGCTCCGTCACGCCCGCGACGACGTGGGCGTTCGTCACGATGCGATTCGGCGCGACCACGAAGCCAGAGCCGGTGAGGTTGCCCCCGCACTCGAAGGCGAGCCCCGTGACCCTGACGACGGATGCCGCGGCCGCGTCCAGTTCGGGATCGTCGAGACCGCCCGACGGGAGCTCCGGTGCGACCGTCGGGCCGTCGAGCACGCCCGTGAGCCACGGGATCGCCTCGCCGAACGCCGCGGTGCGCATCTCGGCCATGAGCGTGCGGGCCGGTTGCGGGGTGACCTGGTCGATGCCGCGCACGACCCACGAGCCCGCGACCGCGGGCGAGACGACCGGCACGCCCATCGAGCCGACGCCGGATGCGACGAGCGCGATGACGAACGCGGTCACCATCGTGTTGACGATCGCGCCGAGCACGCGGTCGATCGGGCCCAGCTTGACCGCGTCGGCGCCACGGCCGAGCGCGCGGCCGATCGCACCCCCGAGCGTCGCGCCCGTCACGAGGAGCACCACCGCGACCGCGATCGCGATCGGGGCCCGCCACTCCGGCGCCGCGACGAACGACACGATCCACGGCATCGCGATGTACGCCGCGATGCCGCCGGCGATGAGGCCGAGCAGGCCGCCGACCGTGCGGAGCAGGCCGGCGCGCCATCCGTGCACGAGCGCGCCGAGGAGGACGAGCACGAGCAGGATGTCGAGGACGAGGCTCCAGGTCATGCGGGATTCGCTCCGATCTGCCGACGACCAGCCTCTCGCATCCGCCTCGGAGCGCGCTGAGGGTGCGCGAACGCCCGGCTCCGGCGCCGTCCCACTGTTCGCCCAGCCGATTCGCCTAGCGTCGTGGTCATGACGACGACATCCCTGCATGCCGCCGCCGACCCCGGGCTCACCGGGCTCGCCGCATGGGCGGTCCAGCTGATGGAGACCCTCGGCGCCCCGGGCGCCGGCCTGGCCATCGCGCTCGAGAACCTCTTCCCGCCGCTGCCGAGCGAGGTGATCCTGCCGCTCGCCGGGTTCACCGCGAGCCGCGGCTCGTTCACGCTCGTCGAGGTGCTCGCGTGGACCACGGCCGGGTCGATCGTCGGCGCCCTCGCGCTCTACCTCGTCGGCGCGGTGCTCGGCCGCGCGCGCACTCGCGCGCTCGTGAAGGCGGTGCCGCTGGTGGATGTCGCCGACGTCGACCGCACCGAGGCGTGGTTCGACCGCCACGGTCGTACGGCCGTCTTCTTCGGCCGGATGATCCCGCTCTTCCGCAGCCTCGTCTCCATCCCAGCGGGCGTGACCCGCATGCCCATCGCCTGGTTCCTCGCGCTGACGACGCTCGGCAGCATCATCTGGAACACCGTGTTCGTCATCGCCGGCTACCTCCTCGGCGAGAACTGGCATGTCGTGGAGCCGTGGGCGGACGGCTTCCAGGTGGTCGTCATCGCGGTCGGGGTGCTCGCCGTCGCGGCGTTCGTCGTCAAGCGCGTCGCGCGGATCCGCGAGCACCGTCGACGCGTCGGACGCGGTGAGGAGAGCGCCGGGGGCATTTAGCCGACGGAAGGTCCTGTCCGGAGCCGCGTGCGAGGACTAGCGTGGTGGCGTGACAGGGCGAGCCGTGCGTGGCCCGGACCGCATCGACCTGATCGGATGGCGGTGCGCCGGAGCACGGCCATGATTCCGGACACCGTCTTCGCACGGAGCGGAGACGCCGATATCGCCTACAAGGCCATCGGCGACGGGGCTCGCGACCTCGTGCTCGCCTTCCCGCTCGTGTCGAACGTCGACGCGTTCTTCGAGCTTTCGGAGAACCGCGAGTTCGTCGAACGGCTCACGTCGCTCGGCCGGGTGATCCTGTTCGACAAGCGCGGTGCCGGCATGTCCGATCGCGGCACCGGTCCGGTGAGCGTCGAGCAGCACTCGGACGACCTGCTCGCGGTGCTCGACGCCGCGGGGAGCGCCCGCGCCGTCCTGCTGGGCTGGTTCGACGGCGGCGCCACGTGCCTCGTGACGGCCGCCCGGCACCCCGGCCGGGTCGAGTCCGTGGTCGCGGCGGAGGTCCTCGCCAGCGGTCGACGCGTGCCCGGCTTCCCGTGGGGCTTCGCGCCGCCGTTCGGCGAGAAAGCCATGCGGAAGCTCGTGATGATGGGCTGGGGCCAAGCGGCGATGGCTCGCATGATGGCTCCCGATTGGGCGGGCGACGCCAGGTTGATCGACTGGCTGATCCGCTACGAGCGGGTCTCCGCACCGCCGAGCGGCGCGGCGCGCGTGCTCGAGGACGCGCTCGCGCTCGACATCCGGGGCTACCTCGCGGAGGTCGAGGTCCCGGTTCTCGTGATCCACGACCGCGCCTACCCCGGCGTGCCGATCGCACCCTTCCGCTGGCTGGCCGACACGCTGCCCGACGGACGGCTCCGGGAGATCCGGCATGCCGACGGCGCCCCGTTCATCCTCCCGTCGGACGACCTGGTCGACGAGATCGAGGAGTTCCTCGTGGGGACCCGCAGCGGCGCCCGGCGCGAGCTCGCGAGCATCGTGTTCACCGATATCGTCGGCTCGACCGAGGAACTGGCCGGATCCGGCGACCTGCGCTGGGGCAACCGGCTCTCCGGGCATCGCGAATCGGTCCGGCAGTCGCTCTCGAGGTTCGGCGGGCGCGAGGTGAACACCACGGGCGACGGGTTCGTCGCCGCGTTCGCGCTTCCGTCGTCGGCGATCCGGTTCGCGCAGGACGCGATCGCCGCCGCCGACGCCATGGGTCTCGGCCTCCGCGCCGGGGTGCACTGCGGCGAAGTGCTCGTCCGGGACGAGGACATGGTGGGCATCGCCGTCCACGTCGCCGCGCGCGTCTCCGCGCTCGCCGGGTCGGGCGAGGTGCTCGTCACCGACACCGTCCGCGTGCTCGTCGAGGGCTCGGGGCTCGCCTTCGAGACGGCCGGGGCGCACTCGCTGAAGGGCGTGCCCGGCGTCTGGGAGTTGTTCCGACTGGCGGGCTACCCTGATCGCGTGGACAGCCCCCGAGGTGGTCGTGGAGCCGGATCGTGATCCCGGCCACCCGATACGCCGTCCGCGACGGCGTCGACCTCGCCTACAAGGTCTTCGGGGAGGGCGAGCGCGACATCGTGCTCGCGTTCGCGTTCATCTCGAACGTCGACGTGTTCTGCGAGCTCCCCGAGCACCTCGAGTTCATCGAGCGGCTGCAGGCGCTCGGTGCCCGCGTGATCCTGTTCGACAAGCGCGGCACGGGACTCTCCGATCGAGGCGGGCTCGACGCGACCGTCGAGGATCGCGCCGACGACCTCGTCGCGATCCTCGATGCCGCCGGCAGCACGCGAGCGGCGATCATCGGCTGGTTCGACGGCGGGGCGACGGCGCTCGTCGCCGCTGCGCGACATCCGGAACGCATCGACGCCGTCATCGTGTACGAGGCCTTCGCCGTCGGCCACGCCGACGCCGACTTCCCGTGGACGCTGAATGCGGCATGGATCGCGAGCCTCATGGCGGGACTCGAGCCGGCCGAGTGGGGGCGGGGGCTCGTCGTGCGGCAGTTCTGGCAGGCGGAGGGTGCGGAGCGACTCGTCGCCTGGTGGGAGCGGTACGAGAGCATGTCGGCGACGCCGACCGCCGCGCGGCGGCTCGCCGAGGCCATCGTCGCCATCGACATCCGACCGTACCTCGCCGACGTGCGCGCCCCGGTGCTCGTGCTCCACGACACCGCGCTCGAGGCGATCGACGAGGCCCCCATGCGTTGGCTGGCCGACGCTCTGCCCGAGGGGCGGCTGCAACTCGTCCGCCGGTCCTCGGCACTGCCGGCGATCCTCCCGGACGGCGCCCTCGTCGACGAGATGGAGGAGTTCCTGACCGGCACCCGCAGCGGAGGCCGCCGCGACGTGCTGACGACCGTCTTCACCGACATCGTCGGGTCGACGGCCGCCCTCGCGAGGACCGGCGACGAACGCTGGCGCAGCATCCTCGCCTCGCACGACGAGGCGCTGCGACGATCCATCGCCCGGTTCTCGGGCACCGAGGCCAACACCACCGGGGACGGGATCGTCGCGACCTTCCCCCTGCCGTCGTCCGCGCTGCACTTCGCCACGCAGGCGCTCGAGTCGGCCGCAGCGCTCGGCCTCGAACTGCGTATCGGGGTGCACTCGGGCGAGCTCATCATCCGCGGCGACGACCTCGTCGGACTCGCAGTGCACGCCGCGGCGCGCATCTGCGCGGCCGCCGATCCCGGTCGCATCATGGTCAGCGACACCGTCCGCTCGCTCCTGCTCGGATTCCCGTTCGCCTTCGAGCCAGCGGGGGAGCGCGACCTGAAGGGCGTGCCCGACCGCTGGCGGCTCTGGTACTGCATCGACGGACCCGACGGGGCCGAGGCGCGTCGGAGCTGAGGGCGGCGGGCGCATGCGGCGCGGCGTCGAGGCAATCCACGCGGGGCTGCGCGACGAATCACCGTCGACCCTCCCCGCACACCGCAGGAGCACCGCATGACCCTCGCCCAGGCCCCGATCGCGGTCGTGGCGACGCGACGCATGGCGCCGGTCGTGGTGCGGCGCCGGCCGGCCCCGTCTGCCATGCTGGGACGCGTGACGGACGCCGAGCACGGGCCAGCGGCATCCGACCCGACCCTCGACGACCTGCTCGTCGCGAGCGGCACGGGCGACCGGGCGGCGTTCGGCGCGCTCTACGACCGCACCGCGGCGCGCATCCTCGGGCTGGTGCGTCGCATCGTGATCGACCCGGCCCAGGCCGAGGAGGTCGCCCAGGACGTGTTCCTCGAGGTGTGGCAGACGGCGCCGCGATTCGATGCCGCGCGGGGCTCGGCGATCTCGTGGATGTTCACGCTCGCCCACCGTCGCGCCGTCGATCGCGTGCGCTCGTCGCAGTCCGCCCGCGACCGCGACGCCCGCATCGGAGCGCGCGACCTCGACGTGCCCGTGGACAGCGTCGCCGAGGTGGTCGAGGTGCGCCTCGACCACGAGCGAGCGCACGTCGCGCTCGCCGAACTCAGCGACCCGCAGCGCGAGTGCGTGGAACTGGCGTACTACGGGGGGCTGACGCAGGCCGAGATCGCCGAACGGCTCGACGTGCCGCTCGGCACCGTGAAGACACGGATGCGCGACGGCATGATCCGGCTGCGCCGCGTGATGGGGGTGAGCACATGACCGACGCCGATTTCCCGCAGGGCGGGGGCGCGGACGAGCCCGAGGAGCTGCTCGCCGCCTACGCGCTCGACGCGGTGACAGACGATGAGCGTGCGCGAGTCGAGGCGCGACTCGCCGAATCGCCGGAGCTCCGCGCCGAGCTCGCGGCCCTTCGCGAAGCGGCCGCTGCGCTCGCCGACGCCGCCCCACCCGTCGAACCGCCGCCGGCCATGAAGGCCTCGATCCTCGACCGGCTCGACGCGGTGCCGCAGGTCCCGGCCAGGTCGGCCGACCCGGTCGCACCGGTGCCCGCACGCGCCGTCCGACCTGAACCCGCGGCCGCACCCGAACCCGCGGCCGCGTCGCTCACGCCGGCAGAGGACCGGGGCGACCTGGGGCCATCCGTCGCCGGACCCGTGGAACGCGCCGCACGACGACGCTGGTTCCAGCGCCCGGCCGCGATCGTCGCCGCCGCGGCGGCGGCCGTGCTGGTGATCGCCGGCGCCGTGGTGGGATTGAACTGGCCCGGACCCGCGGGTTGGGGTGCGCAGCGCGCCGTCGATGCGATCGCCGCCGCACCCGACGCCGAATCCGTCACCGTCGCGTCGGCCGGGGGTGGCGAGGTGACGATCGTGTGGTCCGCCGAACTCGGCCGTTCGGCCCTGAGCGCGTCCGACCTGCCCGATGTCGGCGCCGAGTCGACGTACGAGCTCTGGTACATCGACGAGGCCGGCGCGCGCGCCGCCGGGACGTTCGATCCCGACGGCGGCGCCGCCTACGTCGTGCTCGACGGGGAGTTCTCTTCGGGCGTCGTGGTCGGCATGACCGTCGAACCCGCCGGCGGGTCGGAGGCGCCGACCACCGACCCGATCGTCGTCGTCGAGACCTGACCGCGTCGACTAGGGTCTGAGGGGGCTGCGCGCCCGATATCACCACCACCCCCGACGACGAGGAGTGACGCATGCGCATCGGCATGTTCCTGAGCTACGCGGGCGGCTTCCGCGAGGCCGCCGCCGAGGTCGCCGAACTCGAACGAGCTGGCGTCGACCTCGTGGTGGTCCCCGAGGTCTACTCGTTCGATGCGGTGAGCCAGCTCGGCTTCCTCGCCGCCCGCACCTCGCGCATGACGCTCATGAGCGGCATCCTGCAGCTCTACACCCGCACGCCGTCGCTCACCGCCATGACCGCCGCCGGACTCGACTACGTCTCGGAGGGCCGGTTCGAGCTCGGCATCGGCGCCTCGGGGCCGCAGGTCATCGAGGGCTTCCACGGCGTGCCCTACGACGCGCCCCTCGGCCGCATGCGCGAGATCGTCGAGATCTGCCGCACGGTGTGGCGGCGCGAACGCGTCGTGCACGAGGGGCGGAACTACCGCATCCCGCTCCCGGCCGGCCAGGGCACAGGCCTCGGCAAGCCGCTGAAGCTCATCAACGAGCCGGTGCGCGAGCGCATCCCGATCACGATCGCCTCGCTCGGACCGAAGTCGGTCGAGCAGACCGCCGAGATCGCCGAGGGCTGGCTGCCGATGTTCTTCCACCCGGAGCGGGCCGGCGACGTCTGGGGTGCGGCGCTCGAGGCCGGGCGCGCGCGACGCGCTCCCGAGCTCGGGGCCCTCGACGTGTTCGCGAGCCCCGCACTCGCCATCACCGATCGACCCGAGCTCGTCGAGGCCGCGATCGCGGCGGTCAAGCCGAACCTCGGCCTCTACATCGGCGGCATGGGCGCTCGCGGCAAGAACTTCTACAACGACCTCATCGCGAGCTACGGCTTCGCGGCCGAGGCCGAGCGGATCCAGGACCTCTACCTCGACGGCCATCGCGAGGAGGCGATCGCCGCCGTGCCCGACGAGCTCGTGCGTGCGATCTCGCTCATCGGCACGCCGGCCGAGGTCGCCGAACGCGTCGAGGCGTTCGTGCGCGCAGGGGTCACGACCATGAACGTGACACCGCTCGGGCGCAGCGCGGAGGAGCGACTCGCGCTCATGGCTGGGCTTCGCCGCATCGTCGGCTGACCCGGGCCGCGGTCGCTGCTCGCCGCGATTCGCGCGGTCGCATGTCCAGTCCCCACTTCGAGGGTGTTCCCAGCGTCGGTCCGTCGACGTACGCTCGGTCCACCGCACGTGGCCGTGCGGAAGGGGACACCTGGGGAGGAGCCGCCGCGTCGGGGCATCGGAGCCCAGCACGTCTCCGATCCCCCACGGCGGTGCCCCGGTCCGCCGCTCGCGGCGATGCGCCGGACGCGTGGCATCATGGTGCCGACCGCGGAGCACGCGCCCCCGCGGACGGGGAGGTCGGATGACCCGGAGCGGAGCCGTCGACGCGGTCGTGGTGGGGTCGGGCCCGAACGGGCTCGCCGCCGCGGTGACGCTCGCACGAGCCGGCCTGTCCGTGCAGGTGTTCGAGGCCGCGGCCCATCCCGGCGGCGGTGCCCGGACGGCGGAGCTGACCCTCCCGGGCTTCCGTCACGACGTGTGCTCGGCCGTGCACCCGATGGCGCTGGCGTCGCCGTTCTTCCGGGCCTTCGGGCTCGACCGGCGCATCGAGCTCCGCGTGCCCGAACTCTCCTTCGGCCACCCGCTCGACGGCGCGCGCGCGGGCCTCGCCTGGCACGACCTCGAGCGCACGGTCGACGGCCTCGGTCGCGACGGCCGCGCCTACCGACGTCTCATCGCACCGCTCGTCGCGCGCGAGGAGGCCGTGACCGAATTCACGGGGTCGTCGCTCGTGCGCGTGCCGCGGCATCCGCTCGTCGCCGCCCGCTTCGGACTGCGGGCGATCGAGCAGGGCACGCCCGCATGGAGCCTCCGGTTCGGCGACGACCTCGCGCCGGCGATGCTCACGGGGGTCGCGGCGCACGCGATCCGCCCGCTTCCGAGCCTCGGAACGGCGGGCACGGCGCTCGTGCTGACGATGCACGCGCACGCGCGCGGATGGCCGATCCCGGTCGGCGGGAGCGGGGCGATCGTGGGCGCGCTCGTCGACGACCTCGTCGCGCACGGCGGCGAGCTGGTGACGGATGCCGCGATCGACGACCTCGCGGCGCTGCCGCCCGCCCGCGCCGTCCTGCTCGATGTGACCCCCCGCGCGCTCGAGCGGCTCGCCGGAGACCGGCTTCCGTGGCGGTACCGCCGCGCGCTGCGCGGATTCCGGTACGGCAACGCGGCCGCGAAGGTCGACTTCGCGCTCGCGGGGCCGGTGCCCTGGGCGAACCCCGACCTGGCGCGGGCCGGGACGCTGCACCTCGGGGGCACGCGGGCGGAGATCGCCGCCGGCGAGCGCGAGGTGGCGCGAGGGCGGCATCCGTCGTCACCGTACGTGCTGGTGTCGCAGCCGTCGACGCTCGACGACTCGCGCGCCCCCGCCGGTCGGCACGTGCTCTGGACGTACACGCACGTGCCCGCCGGGTCGACGCTCGACCCGACCGAGGCCGTCATCCGGCAGATCGAGCGCTTCGCGCCCGGCTTCCGCGACCTCGTGCTCGCGTCGTCGTCGCGATCGGCCGCGCAGATGCAGGCCGAGAACGCCAACTACATCGGCGGCGACATCGCCTCGGGTGCACCGTCGCTGACTCAGCTCGTGCGTCGCCCCGTGCTCTCGCCCGACCCGTGGCGCACGCCGCTCTCCGGCGTCTACCTCGCCTCGGCCTCCACGCCGCCCGGGCCGGGCGTGCACGGCCTCGCCGGCTGGCACGCTGCTGCGAGCGCGCTCCGACGCGAGTTCGGGCTGGGAATGCCGCGGCTCGCGCCATGATGCGTCGTGGTGCCCCCACAGGGACTCGAACCCTGGACCCACGGATTAACCTGCTGCACTGGGTTTCCCCAGCCACCGCGAACGGCTTGCAGTCTGGACTATATCTTCACCTTCGGCCGAGCCGGTCAGGTGCGCCGCGTGTAGTCTCTGAGGTTCCCTTTCGGTTACCTGCTGATCGCCCAATCCCTCGGATTGTCACTGCCCAGTCGGGCGAGTACCTCGGGCTCTCAGGGGGTTCCAGCATATAGCGGCGTACATCCACCGCATTTCTGCGATGACGCTCCTGTGTTCTGTTGAAGTCCGTTGCTCTAACCAACTGAGCTATAGGGGCAGACCCACCCTAACAGGCGCAGAACCCGCTCTCCGGGGCCACCCGTCGGTCGGGCGAGCGGTGGACCGCGCGGTGACGGAGGTGCACCGTAGCGTTGGCTCACCGCATGGAAGGACATCATGAAGTCGTGCTCGACGTGCCACCGATCGCTCCCGCTCACCGACTTCAATGTGCGAACGCGTTCCCCTGATGGTCTGCAGTCGGTCTGCCGAACGTGCAATGCCGAGCGCGCACGACGCTACTACTCCGAGAACCTCGAGAAGCACCGGCAGGCAGTGGCGGCGCAGGTGGCGAAGACCCGGGCTGCGCACCTTCGGCGCATCGGCGCGTACCTCCTCCAACATCCCTGCGTCGACTGTGGTGAGCGAGACATCCGCGTGCTCGACTTCGACCACCGAATCGGCACGGAGAAGGCAGGGGAGGTGATGAAGCTCGCCAAGGCGGCGTACTCATGGGAGCGGGTCTTCGATGAGATCGCGAAGTGCGATGTACGGTGTCGGAACTGCCACGCGATCGTCACCTACGAGCGGATGGGGTCCGACTGGCGATCAACGCTCCTCCGAGGAGCGATGCAGTCGGCCGCAAGCTGATGATAAACCGCGGCTCGGCGCGATTCCGCTCCCCGCGGAACACCCGCGCGACCCCGGGCGGTTCCCTGGCCGCCGGGGTATCGTGTCCGCGATGACCGCAGACTTCCACCGCCCCACGCGCTTCCCGCCGCGCATGTTCGAGGGGTACCTCGGCGCCGATGATCCGGCGTACGTGAGCCGGGTCGCCCACGACACCGCGGCGGCGGTCCTGTCCCGAGTGCGGGACGACCCCGATCCCGAGGTCGTCGCGCGGCTGGTGTCGTACACCGACGAGCACGGCATCGACGCGATCGCCGAGCTGTGGTCGCAGGCGTCGCCGAAGAGCCTTCCGGGGGCGCTCTGGCGCATCTACCTGCTGCGCACCATGATCCGACAGGATGCGCAGGGCGTGAGCCTCGCCTTCCAGCGCGGCACCGAGGTCTCGCACACGATCGACCAGGTCGTCGCGGGCGCGCCGACGCCCGCCGGACCCGCCGAGGTGCGTGAACTCGCCGACACGATCCTGCGCGGCGTGTTCGCGGGCGACTTCGCCGCGGCACTCGAGCGCGCGACGGCGTTCTGCCGGGTCGCGTCCGCCGGCTTCGCGAGCCTCGCCGACGATGCGGATGCCTCGGATGCCGCGCACCCCGACCGGCCGGGGATCCTCACCCAGCGCGCCCTCCGCCTCTCGTCGCTGGCCGAGGAACTCGCCGCCTGCGCCCGGCTCTGGCGGCACGACAGCCTCGACTGACGCGCGCGACCGCTGCGACCGGCCCCGGGAATAGACCCGCGACCGACCTCGTTTAGACTGTTCGTGGCCGGTCGCAGTAACCCCGGGCTCCAATATTCGCCGCTTCGAGCGGCCTCGCGCCGAGAGGCGTTCTGCGGCCGGCCATCTCCGTGTCCGAGCGCCGCCGACCGGCGATGGCGGGTCCCGACGCGCGGCTGTCCGACTCCGCTCGCCCCTCCGGCGTAGCATCGGAGCATGGCCGACACCGTCTCGTTCCTGGTCGACCCGTTGCCCGTCGATGCGTCGCCCGAGTTCCTCGAGGCGTCGTTCCGCGAGATCGAGCCGGGTTCCGGCGCACTCGCGGTCAACGACCTCGCGCCGCATCGCGGCGACGGGATCTTCGAGACCCTCGCCGTGATCGACGGCCACGTGCAGGAGATCGGGCCGCACCTCGCGCGCCTGGCGAATTCGGCGCGCCTGACCGAGCTGCCCGAGCCGAACCTCGAGCAGTGGCGCCTCGTCATCCGCCGCGCCGCCGAGCGCGTGCCCGCCGAGGGCGAGTACGCGTTGAAGATCGCGCTCAGCCGCGGCGTCGACCCCGGCACCACGCCCACGGGGTGGGTGCACGTCACCCCGGGCGCCGACTTCGCCGCGGCGCGGGAACGCGGCATCCGGGTCGTCAGCCTCGACCGGGGCGTCGCGCGCGGCGCGGGGGAGCGGGCGCCGTGGCTGCTGCTCGGCGCGAAGACCCTGAGCTACGCGGCGAACATGGCCGCGATCCGCGAGGCCAAGCGGCGCGGGGCCGACGATGCGCTGTTCGTCTCATCGGACGGATTCGTGCTCGAAGGCCCCACCTCGAGCGTGATCGCGCGGATCGGGGACGAGTTCGTCACGCCGCCGCCGGCCGCCGGCATCCTGCACGGCACGACCCAGCGCAGCATCTTCGCGCATCTCGAAGGGCAGGGGCGCAGGGTCGCGTACCGAGACCTCGAGCTCGACGAGCTGCGGCGAGCGGATGCCGCGTGGCTGGTGTCGAGCGTGCGGATGGCGGCGCCGATCGCCGAGCTCGACGGCGCCGCGCTCCCCGTCGACGTCGACGAGACCGCCGCGCTGAACGCGTACCTCCTCAGCCCCCGCGACTGAGCAGCACGCCGGCCGTACGACGATGGCCCGGGCCCCGAGCGGGGACCGGGCCATGAGGCGCCGGGCGTGGATCGAGCGAGGATCAACCGAAGCGGCCGGAGACGTAGTCCTCCGTGGCCTTCTCCGACGGGTTCGAGAAGATCGTCGTCGTCTCGTCGTACTCGATGAGCTTGCCGGGCTTGCCCGTGCCCGCGATGTTGAAGAAGGCGGTCTTGTCGGAGACCCGCGAGGCCTGCTGCATGTTGTGGGTCACGATCACGATCGTGTACTCCTGCTTGAGCTCCTCGATGAGGTCCTCGATCGCGAGCGTCGAGATCGGGTCGAGGGCCGAGCACGGCTCGTCCATCAGGATGACCTCGGGCGAGACCGCGATCGCGCGGGCGATGCAGAGGCGCTGCTGCTGGCCGCCCGACAGGCCGGAGCCCGGGCGGTCGAGGCGGTCCTTGACCTCCTCCCACAGGTTCGCGCCGCGCAGCGACTGCTCCACGAGGTCGTCGGCGTCGGACTTCGAGATCCGCTTGTTGTTCAGCTTCACGCCGGCGAGCACGTTCTCCTTGATCGACATCGTCGGGAACGGGTTCGGACGCTGGAACACCATGCCGACCTGGCGTCGCACGAGCACCGGGTCGACCTCGGGGTCGTAGAGGTTGTTGCCGTCGATCAGCACCTCGCCCTCGACGCGTGCGCCGGGGATGACCTCGTGCATGCGGTTGAGGGTGCGGAGGAAGGTCGACTTGCCGCAGCCCGACGGGCCGATGAACGCCGTGACGCTCCGGGGCTCGATCTCGAGCGAGACGCCTTCGACGGCGAGGAACTTGCTGTAGTAGACGTTCAGGTCTCGGACTTCGATGCGCTTGGACACTGTGGTTCCTATCTGGGGGTCAGCGACCGTACTTGGGGGCGAAGAACCGCGCGACGAGTCGGGCGACGAGGTTCAGCACCATGACGATGAGGATGAGCGTGAGGGCGGCCGCCCACGCGCGATCGATGTACGCCTCGGGCGGGTTCCCCTGGTTGGCGTACTGGGTGTAGACGAAGACCGGCAGGGACTGCATGCGACCCTCGAACATGTCGTAGTTCATGCTGTTCGTGAATCCGGCGGCGATGAGCAGCGGCGCGGTCTCGCCGATCACGCGGGCGATCGCGAGCATGATGCCCGTCGTGATGCCGGCGATCGAGGTGGGCAGCACGACCTTCACGATCGTCAGCCACTTCGGCACGCCGAGGGCGTAGGCGGCCTCGCGGAGCTCGACGGGGACGAGGCGCAGCATCTCCTCGCTGGATCGCACCACCACGGGGATCATCAGGACCGCGAGGGCGACGGCACCGGCGATGCCGGTCCGCGTGCCGGGGCCCCAGAAGATCGCGAAGAGCGCGTAGGCGAAGAGTCCGGCGACGATCGACGGGATGCCGGTCATGACGTCGACGAGGAACGTGATCCCGCGGGCGAGACGGCCGCGGCCGTACTCGACGAGGTAGATCGAGGTCATCAGGCCGATCGGGATCGAGATCAGCGCCGCCGTTCCGGTCATGAGCACCGTGCCGACGATCGCGTGCAGGGCACCGCCGCCCTCGCCCGTGACATTGCGCATCGAGTACGAGAAGAACTCGGCGTCGAAGCGGTTCAGACCGAAGGTCACGACCGTGATCGAGAGGGAGATCAGCGGGATCATCGCGAGCAGGAACGCCCCGGTGACCAGTGCGGTCACGAATCGGTCGGTGGCGCGCCGTGATCCCTCGACGATCCGCGAGAGCAGGGTGATCGTCGCCACGTAGACGAGTGCGGCGACGACGAACGTGCCGACCCAGTTGAACTCGGCTCCGCCGAACGCGATGACGCCGAAGAGTCCGGCCGATACGAGCAGGCTCGCGCCGAGCACCATCCACGGCGCACCGTTCGGCAGCTTGCCGGCGGTCAGCGAGTTGCTGACCGGCGCGGCGGCCGGCCCGCGGGTCTCGGGAGGGGTGATCGTCGTGGTCATCAGTTCGCTCCCGAGAACTCGGCACGGCGCGCGACGATCCAGCGGGCGATCGCGTTCACCGCGAAGGTGACGATGAAGAGGATGAGGCCCGTCGCGATGAGGACGTTGACGTTGATGCCGTACGCCTCGGGGAAGCTCAGGGCGATGTTCGCCGCGATCGTCGACGGGTTGACCGACGTCAGCAGCTGGAAGGTGACGGCCCCGGTGGCCGAGAGCACCATGGCGACCGCCATCGTCTCGCCGAGTGCCCGGCCGAGGCCCAGCACCGCGGCCGAGATGATTCCGGGACGGCCGAAGGGGAGCACCGCGGTGCGGATCATCTCCCACCTGGTGGCGCCGAGCGCGAGCGCGGCCTCCTCGTGGAGGACCGGCGTCTGGAGGAAGACCTCGCGCGAGATCGCGGTGATGATCGGGATGATCATGACGGCGAGCACGAGTCCCGCGGTGAGGATGGTGCGGCCGGTGCCGGAGACCGGGCCCGCGAAGAGGGGGAACCAGCCGAGGTTGTCCACCAGCCAGGAGTAGAGCGGCTGGACGGCCGGTGCGAGCACGCCGATGCCCCACAGGCCGAACACGACGGACGGGACGGCGGCGAGGAGATCGACGATGTAGCCGAGCACCGAGGCGAGCCGGCGCGGTGCGTAGTGGGAGATGAACAGCGCGATGCCGATCGAGATCGGCAGCGCGATGATCAGCGCGAGGGCGGCGGCCCAGATCGTCCCGAAGACGAGGGGGCCGACGTAGGCCCAGAAGTTCGTGTCGAGGATCGACGCGTCCTCGCTGTCGGCGAAGAGTGCGGGGATGCTCTGGACGATGAGGAACGTCGCGACCGCGGCGAGCGTGACGAGGATCATCGAGCCGGCGAAGACCGCCGACTTGGAGAAGACGCGGTCGCCTGGGCGCTGCTTCGCCCGGATCGGCGCGGCTGCGGTGGTCATCAGGGAGATCCTCCGGTCAATGGTGCGAGGGACATGGCCGTGCCCGGCCCCGGTTGCTGCTGAAGCTACCGGAGCCGGGCACGAACCACTTACTGGATCGAGTCGATCGCAGCGACGACCGAGTCGCGGAGCGAGTCGGAGATCGGGGCCGAGCCGGCGGCCTCGGCCGCGACGTCCTGGCCCTCGGGGCTGGCGATGTAGGACAGGTACGCCTTCACGAGCTCGACGTTCTCGGGCTCGGCGTACTCCTGGCAGGCGATGAGGTAGCTGACGAGGACGATCGGGTAGACGCCGGCCTCCTCCGAGGTGCGGTCGAGCTCGATCGCGAGGTCGTGGTCGTCACGGCCCTCGACGAACGGCGAGGCGTCGACGATGGCCGCAGCCGCCTCGGGAGAGTACTCGACGAACTCGCCGCCCACGCCGACCGCGACGGTGCCGAGGTCGCCGGCGCGCGACGCGTCGGCGTAGCCGATGGTGCCCGTGCCGTTGGTGACCGCGTCGACGACGCCCGAGGTGCCCTGGGCGCCCTCGCCGCCCTCGAACGGCCACACGCCGTCGGCCTCGTACGTCCACACGTCGGGCGCGGCGGCACCGAGGTAGTCGGTGAAGTTCTCGGTGGTGCCCGAGTCGTCGGAGCGGTGGACCGGGGTGATGGCCTGGTCGGGGAGCTCGACGCCCTCGTTGGTGGCGGCGATGGCGGGGTCGTTCCAGTTCGTGATCTGACCCGCGAAGATGCCCGCGATGGTGGCGGGGTCGAGGTTGAGGCTGTCGACGCCCTCGAGGTTGAAGATCACGGCGATCGGCGAGATGTAGAGCGGGAGCTCGACGATGGTCGTGTCGGGCGCGCACTTCTCGAAGCCGCCCGCGGCGATCTCCTCGTCGTTGAACGCGCGGTCGGAGCCCGCGTAGTCGCTGGCGCCCGAGAGGAACGTGTCGCGACCGGCGCCGGAGCCCGAGGGATCGTAGTCGATGGTCACGTCGGGGTTCGCGGTCTGGAAGCCGGCGATCCACGCCTGCTGAGCCGAGTCCTGCGACGACGCGCCCGCGCCGACGAGGTTGCCGGAGAGCGTCGACTCCGAGGCGGCGGGGTCGCCCGAGCCGTCCTCGTTCGCGGCGCAGGAGCTGAGCGCGAGGGCCGCCGTCATGGCGATGACGGCGGGCGCGGCGAAACGCTTGAGGTTCACGTGATTCCCTTCCGGGGGTTTGGATTGCAGGATGCGGGGCCGGGTGCCGACCCGCCTGCGACGCTAACCAGCGTGCGTGACGAGCGTCCCCCACGGTGGTGAACGGAAGGTGAACGGGGCCTTTCGGTGCGGGTGCCGTGGCTGGGAGTCCCCACGGAACCGCTGGGAGTTCGCGGAGCCCGCTAGACGGTCGGCGCGTGCGTCTCGATCGCGATGATGCCCGACGACGGGTTCGAGGACGAGAGGTGCACGACGCTGAACGCGCCGACTTCGAGGCTCGCGGCATCGGTCACGTAGGACCCGAGCGGGGTACCGGTGGCGAGGGCGATCTCGCGCATCATCTCGGGCATCACGGGGCCGTGCCCGCAGATCACGGCGGTCTTGCCGACCCGCACCCGCTTGCCGATCACGCGGCGCACCTCGTCGTTGCCGGCCTCCCACGCGTCCTGGCTGATGCCGTCGTCGCGCTTGACCGTGATCCCCGTCTTCGCCGCGAGCGGGGCGACGGTCGTCACGCACCGCACCGCAGGACTCGAGACGATCTTCTTCGGCTTCCACGCCATGACCGTGTCGACGAGCGCCGCGGCCTGCTGCACGCCGCGCTCGACGAGCGGGCGCGCCGTGTCCTCGCCCTTCCACGCCGATCTCGTCTGGGCCTTGCCGTGCCGGAGCACGATCAGCGCGAACGTCTCGGTGACGCCCTGGTCGACGAGTGCGGAGAAGTTGTCGAGGATCTCGCGATCGGGTCCGTAGGTGAGGTACCCGCGGGCGCGCTTGATCGTGACCCATTCGAGCGCGGCGATCTCGGAGTTCGGCCGGAACGTCGACTCCTGCACCGCCTTCTCGGTGACCTCGGCCGCCCAGTAGTGCACGATCTTCTCGCGACCGCTCGGGAGCGGGTACCGCGAGACGCCGACGGGCACTCCGAGGGCGACGGCGAGCCCGGTCTCCTCGGCGATCTCCCTGACGGCCGTCTGCGGCAGCGTCTCGCCGGGGTCGACCTTGCCCTTCGGGATCGTGACGTCGCCGTGGACCGTGCGGTGCACGACGAGCACGTGGATGCGCCCGTCGATGACGCGCCAGCAGACGGCGCCGGCCGCGTAGACGGCGGTGGCGACCTGGCTCATCGGCGCGCCGCCCGCGTCGCGCGCTGGGCCGCGCGCTTGGAGCGCTGCGCGACGCGCTGGATGCGGAGGTGCTGGAGGTCGTCGAGCGGGCGGCCGGCGTCGTCGGTCGAGTGCCTGGTCCAGGTGCCGTCGCCGTCGAGCCACCACGATGCCGTGTGCTCGTCCATCGCCTCGTCGAAGAGCTCGGCGATCGCACCCATATGGTCGGGGTCGGTCAGCCGGACGAGCGCCTCGACCCGTCGGTCGAGGTTGCGGTGCATCATGTCGGCCGAGCCGATGTAGACCACGGGATCGCCGTCGTTGCGGAACGAGAAGATGCGCGAGTGCTCGAGGTAGCGACCGAGGATGGACCGGACCCGTATGTTCTCGCTCAGGCCGGGGATGCCGGGCCGCAGGCTGCAGATGCCGCGCACCCAGACCTCCACCGGCACGCCCTCGTTCGACGCGCGGTAGAGCGCGTCGATGATGGCCTCGTCGACCATCGAGTTGACCTTGATCCGGATGCCGGCGGGCCGGCCCTCCTGCGCGTTGCGCGTCTCCTGCGCGATGAGCTTGAGGAGCCCCTTGCGCAGGTGCAGCGGCGCGACGAGGAGGCGCTTGAACTTCTTCTCGATCGCATAGCCGGAGAGCTCGTTGAAGAGCCTGGTGAGGTCCTTCCCGACCTGGTCGTCGGCGGTGAGCAGTCCGAGGTCCTCGTAGATGCGGCTCGTCTTCGGGTTGTAGTTGCCCGTGCCGATGTGGCTGTAGTGCTTCAGCCCGTCCTTCTCCTGGCGGATGACGAGTGCGAGCTTGCAGTGGGTCTTGAGCCCCACGAGGCCGTAGACGACGTGCACGCCGGCCTTCTCGAGCTTGCGCGCCCACGTGATGTTGGCGGCCTCGTCGAAGCGCGCCTTGATCTCGACGAGCGCGAGGACCTGCTTGCCGGCCTCGGCGGCGTCGATCAGCGCCTCCACGATCGGGCTGTCGCCCGACGTGCGGTAGAGGGTCTGCTTGATCGCGAGCACGTCGGGGTCGGCGGCGGCCTGCTCGAGGAACGCCTGCACGCTCGTCGCGAACGACTCGTAGGGGTGGTGCAGCAGCACGTCCTTCTCGGCGACCGCGGCGAAGATGTCGGCCTGCCGGTTCGGCTCCGACGGCTGCAGCTGCACGTTGGTGGTCGGCACGTGCGTCGGATAGTGCAGCTCCGGCCGGTCGATGCGCGCGAGGTCGAAGAGCCCGCCGAGGTCGAGCGGCGAGGGGAGGGTGTAGACCTCCTGCTCCGTGACATCCAGTTCGCGGACGAGGAGGCCGAGGGTGACGTCGTCCATGTCGTCGGAGATCTCGAGCCGGATGGGCGGGCCGAACCGTCGACGCAGCAGCTCCTTCTCGAGCGCCTTGATCAGGTTCTCGGTCTCGTCCTCCTCGATCTCCACGTCCTCGTTGCGGGTGACGCGGAACACGTGGTGGTCGAGCACCTCCATGCCGGGGAAGAGGTCGCCGAGGTGGTTCGAGATGAGCTCCTCGAGGGCGATGTAGCGCGCGTCCTCCACCGACTCGGTCGGGTCGACGCGCACGAATCGCGGCAGCATCTGCGGCACCTTGACGCGCGCGAACTCCTGCCGCCCGGTGCGGCTGTTGCGCACGCGCACGGAGAGGTTCAGCGAGAGGCCGGAGATGTACGGGAACGGGTGGGCGGGATCGACCGCCAGCGGCATGAGCACCGGGAAGATCTGCGAGCTGAAGTAGCCGTGCAGGTGCTCCCGGTGCGACTCGTCGAGTTCGCCCCACGAGACGACGCGGATGCCGGCCTCCGCGAGCGCCGGCTTCACGAGCTCCTGGTAGGCGGCGGCGTGGCGCGACTGCAGCACGTGCGCCTTCTGCGAGATGTCGGCGAGCACCTCGTGGGGAGTGCGTCCGACGTTGGTCGGGACGGCGAGACCGGTGTTGATGCGGCGCTTCAGGCCCGCGACGCGGACCATGAAGAACTCGTCGAGGTTCGAGGCGAAGATGGCGAGGAAGTTCGCGCGTTCGAGCACCGGCAGCCGGGGGTCCTCGGCGAGTTCGAGCACGCGCTGGTTGAATGCCAGCCAGCTGAGTTCGCGGTCGAGGTAGCGCTCGGCGAGGAGTTCGGGCGCGCCGTCGGTGTCGAGCGGCTCGAAGTCGTCGTCGAAGTCGCTCGCGGTGCGGTCTTCGTCGAGGGTGCTCTCCGCAGTCATCCACACATCATGCCACCGGGCCGCGACGCGGTGGTGAAGCGCAGGTCACCGGGTGGTGACGTTCGCGTCCTGCTCGTCCTCCTCGTGGACGTTGAAGCGGTAGCCGACGTTGCGCACCGTGCCGATGAGGCTGTCGAGGTCGCCGAGCTTCGCGCGGAGGCGACGGACGTGCACGTCGACCGTGCGCGTGCCGCCGAAGTAGTCGTAGCCCCAGACCTCGCTGAGCAGCTGCTCGCGCGTGAACACGCGCGACGGGTGCGCCGCGAGGAAGCGGAGCAGCTCGAACTCCTTGTACGTCAGGTCGAGCGCGCGGCCGTGGACCTTGGCCGAGTAGCTGGCCTCGTCGATCACGACGCCGGAGGTCTGGATGCGCTCGGCCGGCTGGGCCGCCTGCGCCCGCCCGAGTGCGAGCCTGATGCGCGCATCGATCTCGGCAGGACCCGCGTGCTCGAGGATCACGTCGTCGACGCCCCAGTCGGAGGTCACCGCGGTGAGCCCGCCCTCCGTCACGACGAGGATCAGGGGCACCGAGAGCCCGGTCGTGCGCAGGATCTGCGCGAGCGCCTTCGCGCCCGCGAGGTTCGTCCGGGCGTCGAGGAAGACGAGGTCGGCCTCGGGAGCGCGCACCAGTTGATCGGGTGACGCCGGAATCACGCGCACCCGATGGCTCAGGAGAGACAGGGCCGGGAGAACGTCTTCGTTTGCTGCCGGCGTCAGGATCAGCAGCTGCGCCACGCACACCCTCCAGTAGTAAGGTGCGGTCAATACTACGGGACGCCGTACGGCGGGTGGCGAGATGGGGATCGACGTGACGCAGGACGACGCAGGAGCGCCGGCGACGGGCCTTGCACGCTGGGCCGTGCCGATCGTCTGGCTCATCTCCGCGGCGGGCACGGCCGTGGTCGTCGGCCTCGCCTGGTCGGGCACCCGCGTCTGGTTCCACGACGCCGGCCCGTACGCCGCGCTCGGGGTGCTCGGGATGGTGTTCGCGGCATCCGTCATCGCGGCGCTGCTGCTGCAGCTCGCCTCGCGGAAGCCGCACGGCTACGTCGGTCGCGCCAGTGCGTCGATCGCCGGCGCGGTCGTCCCGGTGGCCGTCGGAGCGCTCGCGCTGCTGCCGGTCGTCGGCTGAGCAACGGGTAGACTCGCACCATGTCCTCGCTGCTCGCGCTCGAACTGTTCTTCATCGGCCTGCTCGGTCTCGCGAGCCTCACGATCGCCTGGATCAGCGGCGTCGTCGTCTACAAGCTCTTCAAGGGGCAGCGCTAGACCGTGATCGAACTGCCGGTCGACCTCCCCGCGGAGCTCGTTCCGCTCTCCTGGCTCATCGGGGTCTGGGAGGGATCCGGCGTGATCGACTACGCCGTCGGCGACGGCTCGGTCACTCACGAGTTCGGGCAGCGCGTCAGCTTCAGCCACGACGGGCTCCCCTACCTGAACTACAACTCCTACACCTGGCTGTTCCCGACGACGGATGACGCAGAGCCCACGCCGCTGGCCGCGGAGTCCGGCTACTGGCGGCTCGCCCGCCCGCTCGGCGAGGGCGACCAGGGGCCGGCGATGCTGCCCGCGGTCGGCGCGACGCGCTTCCCCGACGCCGAGGCCGTCGAAACCCTGCGCAACGACGCCGGCGGATTCGACCTCGAGGTCTCGATCGTGCACCCCGGGGGCGTCAGCGAGCTGTACCTCGGCCAGGTGAAGGGGCCTCGCATCGACCTCGCGACCGATGCGGTCATGCGCACCGCCGGCGCGAAGGAGTATGCGGCGGCGACGCGGCTCTACGGGCTCGTCGAGAACCACCTCCTCTGGGCGTGGGACATCGCGGCGCTCGGCCAGGACCTGCGCACGCACGCGTCGGCCCGGCTCGCGAAGGTCGACTGATGACCGGCTCGCCGTTCCTCGCCCTGCCCGGCGCGGTGGTCGCCGACCCACCCGACGCGGGGGTCGCCGCGCATTACGGCAATCCGATGGTCGAACAGCGTCGGCTCGAGGAGGGGCGGGCGATCGTCGACCTCTCGAACCGGGGCGTCATCACCGTCGCGGGCCCCGACCGGCGATCCTGGCTCAACTCGATGGCGAGCCGGGCCCTCGACCACCTCGCGCCCGGCGAGAGCGCCGAGGCGCTCTTCCTCGATGCAGCCGGGCACGTCGATCACGCCGTGCACGTCGTCGACGACGGCGACCGCACGTGGTTGGTGCTCGAGGGCGACGCGGCGCCCGCGCTCGCGACGTGGCTCGACCGCATGCGATTCATGCTGCGCGTCGAGGTCGCCGACGTGAGCGACGCGTTCGCCGTCGTCGGCGCGATGCCGTCGGCCGACGGGTTCCCCGTCGGGCTCCCCGACGGCGCATTGGTCTGGCGAGATCCATGGCGGCAGGTGCTCGCCGACGGCTACGGCTACGCGCCGGAGGCAGGTCACGCGGGCGCCGGGTGGCGGTACGCCGAGGCCATCGTCGCCCGCGACGCCCTCCCCGCCCTCGCGGCCGAGGCGCGCGCCGGCTCCGTCGCGGTCGCCGGGTCGCTCGCGCTCGAGGCGCTCCGGGTCGCCGCGTGGCGTCCGCGCTTCGCGACCGAGGTCGACGAGCGCACCCTCCCGCACGAGCTCGACTGGCTCCGAAGCGCCGTCGACCTGCACAAGGGCTGCTATCGCGGCCAGGAGACGGTCGCGAAGGTCGTGAACCTCGGTCGGCCGCCGCGTCGTCTGGTGATGCTGCACCTCGACGGCAGCGACACCATCCTGCCGCGGCCGGGCGACGCGGTCGTCGGGATCAAGGTCCGGCCGGAGCCCGCTCCGGGGGAGCAGCCCGAACGCCGATCGGTGGGCGCGATCACGTCTGCGGCCATGCACCACGAGCTCGGCCCGATCGCCCTCGCGGTGATCAAGCGGTCCGTGCCGGCCGACCTCGAGCTCATCGTCGAGAGCCATGGCATCGACGTCGCGGCCTCCCAGGTCGAGATCGTCCCGGCGGGCGCTGCGGCCGCGGTCGAGGTGCCGCGCCTCCCGAGGCTCGGCATCCGCCCGTGACCCGGTCGCCCGGAGGGGCGGCCCGGCTGGCCGGGCGAGCCTCCCGGCTGCGCGACTCCCTGCCGGCGATCCTGCAGATCACGGTCACCGCGATCGCGGCGTACTCGTTCTCGCTCTTCGTGGTCGGCCACGAGCAACCCCTCATCTCAGCGCTCGTCGCGATCACCTCGCTCGGATTCGTGCGCGACGCGCGCCCCATGCGCGTGCTCGAGACCGTCATCGCGATGACGCTCGGCATCGCGCTCGCCGAGGCGCTGCTGCTCGTGGCGGGCAGCGGCATCTGGCAGTATGCGCTCGCGCTCGTGGTGACGCTCGCGGTCGCACGGTTCCTCTCGGGCAACGCGTCGTTCGCGATCGCCGCGGCGGTGCAGTGCTCGCTCGTCATGCTCGTGCCGGCACCCGAGGGCGGGCCGTTCGTCCGCACGCTCGACGCCGTGGTGGGCGGTGCGTTCGCGCTGCTCGCGACCGCGGTGATCCCGCGCGATCCCCGCCGCACGGCGCTGCGCGACGGCCGCCGCCTGCTGGGCGAGCACGTCGCCGTGCTGCTCGAACTCGCGGCGGCGCTCCGCGAGGGCGGGGCGGATGCCGCGGGCCGGGCACTCTCTCGCGCACGCGACACGCAGCCGGCGGTCGAGGCGTGGACCGCGAGCGTCGACTCGGGCATCGCCATCGCGCGCCTCTCGCCGATCGTCCGCCGGGCCAGGTTCGACCTCGAGCGGCAGCGGGCCATGCTCTCGGGGGTCGACCTCGCGACGCGGAACCTCCGGATCGTCGCGCGGCGGATCGAGTGGACGCTCCGCGACGGGCGGCGGCGCGAGGCGATCGCCGACGTGGTCGCCCGTATCGCGGTCGCCGTCGAGGTGCTCGACGAGTCGTTGCGCGACGTGTCGCAGCAGCCGATCGCCCGGCAGGGCTTCGCCGAGATCCTCCGTCACCTCGATCCCGCAGCGATCCTCCCCGAGGGCCCGCAGGGCGACCGCAACACCCTCGCCGCCATGCGTCCGTACCTGGTCGACCTCCTCACGGCGACCGGACTCGGCCTCGACGAGGCGCGCGCTTTCCTCCCCGGCGACTGAGCGTCGTCCGCGAGCGGTCGGGCTCGAGCCCGGGGCCGCTCAACGCGGCGCGACCGACGCCCAGTCGACGCTGAGCTCGCCCAGCCGCCAGCGGCGCACGCCGCCGCGCACCGGCCACCCCGCGTCGCGGAGGCCCCGTGAGAGCGCGATCCAGCGCTGCGAGGGTCCGTACACCGACAGCGGCGCGTGCACGCGCCAGCCTCGATCGAGCGCCTCGAGCAGGTCGTGGACGCGCTCGCCGGGGACGTTCCGATGGATCAGCGCCTTCGGCAGCCGCTCGGCCACCATCGACGGCGCGTCGAGCCCGGTGAGGCGGAGGCTGATCGTGAAGGTCTGCGGGCCGGCATCCGTCACGCCCACCCAGCTCGAGACACGGCCCAGTTCGTCGCACGTGCCCTCGACGAGCAGACCGCCCGGCGCGAGGCGGTCGGCCATGCGCGCCCAGGCGGCTGGGACCTCTCCCTCGTCGTACTGGCGCAGCACGTTGAAGGCGCGGATCACGGCCGGGCGCAGGCCACCCGGCACGGGCACCTCGAAGCCGCCGAGGCCGAACGACACGGGCAGGTCGGCGGCGAAGGGCGTGCGGTCGGCGCGCACCTGCGCGAGCTGCGCGTCCGCCGACCGAACCCGGGCCGGGTCGATCTCGAGCCCGAGCACCCGGACATCCGGTCGGGTCCGGCGGAGCCGCGCGGCGAGCTCGAACGCCGTCACGCCGCTCGCCCCGAAGCCGAGGTCGACGACGAGCGGATCGACGGCCCCGCGGAACGCCGGTTGCAGGGCGATCCAGCGGTCGACGCGGCGCAGGCGGTTCGTGTTCGTCGTGCCCCGCGTGATGGATCCGACCGGCATGCTCCCAGTCTCGCAGCCCGGTGCGCCCCGGGGCATCCGCCGACCGGGCGCATCCGCCGACCGAGCGCATCCGTCGGACGGAGGCATCCGTCGGGCCGCGGCACCCGTCACGCGACGACCCCGCCGAGGGCTCGGCCGACGGGGGTCGCTAGGCTGGACCGCATGGTCTACACCCTCGTGCTGCTGCGCCACGGCCAGAGCGACTGGAACCAGAAGAACCTGTTCACCGGCTGGGTCGACGTCCGGCTCAGCGAGCAAGGACGCGCCGAGGCGACCCGCGGCGGCGAACTGCTCCTCGAGAAGGGGATCCTGCCCGACGTACTGCACACGTCGGTGCTGACTCGCGCGATCCAGACCGCGGACCTCGCCCTCGAGGCGTCGGACCGGCTCTGGATCGACGTGCGGCGCTCGTGGCGTCTCAACGAGCGCCACTACGGCGCGCTGCAGGGCCTCGACAAGGCCGAGACGCTCGAGAAGTACGGCCAGGAGCAGTTCATGCTCTGGCGGCGCTCGTTCGACACGCCCCCGCCGCCGCTCGCCGACGACGCCGAGTGGTCGCAGGTCGGCGACCCGCGGTACGCGAACCTCTCCGACGACGAGATGCCGCGCACCGAGTGCCTGAAGGACGTCATCGCGCGCATGCTCCCGTACTGGGAGTCCGACATCATCCCCGACCTGCAGGCCGGCAAGACGGTGCTCGTCACCGCGCACGGCAACTCGCTGCGCGCGCTCGTGAAGCACCTCGACGGCATCTCCGACGACGACATCGCCGAGTTGAACATCCCCACGGGCATCCCGCTCGTCTACGAGCTCGGCGACGACTTCATGCCGACCAGGCCGGGCGAGTACCTCGACCCGGAGGCCGCCGCCGCCGGTGCCGCGGCCGTCGCGGCGCAGGGCAAGAAGTAGCCGTACCGATGACGAGAGGGCCGAGCGGATGTCGCATCCGCTCGGCCCTCGTCGTCTGACCGGTGTCGGCCCGTGTGCTCAGACCGGCTCGGGCACCCAGTCGCCGGTGGCGAGGTAGTCGACCTTCTGCGCGATCGCGACGGCGTGGTCGGCGAATCGCTCGTGGTAGCGGCTCGCGAGCGTCGAGTCGACGGTGTCGACGGCCTGGCCCTTCCAGGTCTCGCCGAGCACCTTGTCGAACACCGACAGGTGCAGCGCGTCGACCTTGTCGTCCTCGTCGCGGATCGCCTTCGCGAGCTCGACGTCCTCGCTCTCGAGCAGGGTCACGAGCTTCCGCGCGATCTCGACATCGAGCGCGCCCATCTCGATGAACGTGGGGCGGAGCGACTTCGGCACGACCTTGTCGGGGAAGCGGTAGCGGGCCAGCTGCGAGATGTGCGTGGCGAGATCGCCCATGCGCTCGAGCGAGGCCGAGATGCGCAGCGCGCTGACGACGATGCGCAGGTCGCGGGCGACGGGCTGCTGGCGGGCGAGGATCGTGATGGCGAGCTCGTCGAGCGCTTGCGCGCGCTGGTCGATCAGGTGGTCGTCGGCGATGACCTCCTCGGCCAGACTGACGTTCGACTCGTTGAAGGCGCGCGTCGCCTTCTCGATGGCCTCGGCGACGAGCTTCGCGATCTCGACGAGGCCGTCCTGAACCTCGCGCAGTTCCTGCTGGAACACCTCACGCATGTGTTTGACCCCTTCGATGGTCTCGGGCTCCCACGACGGGCACGCGGGACGACCGGTCTCGGACCGGCACGCGACATCCTCTCCGTCGAAGGTGAACGGCAGGTGCCGTGCTGCTGAACTCTCCCTAACCTACCCCCGGCCGGCGTCCACCCGGGGGAAAGCGAGGTGACCGGCATGGTTAGGGTGGTGCCATGGACTCCACCTGGTCGGTGCTGGTCGCGCTGACCTTCGGCATCCTCCTCGGGGCCGGGTTCACGGTCGTGCTGCACATGGCCGAACGGCGCGGCCAGAGCGCAGCTCGCGTCGTCGCACCGACGATTCCCGACGGCGTCGACCAGGTGCTCGACGTGCTGGAGTCCGCGGGCGTCGTGCTCGACCCGTCCAACAACGTGCTGCGCGCCTCGCCGGGCGCCCTCGCAATGGGTCTCGTCCGCAACCAGATGCTCGCGCACGCCGAGCTGGTCGACCTCGTCTCGGGCGTGCGTCGGACGGGCGAGCCCGTCGCGCTCGAGATGGAGCTCCCGCGCGGCCCGTTCGGCGACGCGACGATGCAGCTCCAGGTCCGCGTGGCCCGCCTCGGGACGCGATTCGTGCTCCTGCTCGCCGATGACCGCACCGAGGCGCACCGGCTCGACGAGGTGCGCCGCGACTTCATCGCGAACATCAGCCACGAGCTGAAGACGCCGATCGCGTCCGTGAGCCTGCTCGCCGAGGCGCTCGACCAGGCCGCCGACGAGCCCGAGCAGGTGCGCCGGTTCGCCGACCGCCTCGGGATCGAGTCGACCCGGCTGGCGCACATCACGGGCGAGGTCATCGAGCTCTCCCGGCTGCAGGCGCGCGATGCGCTCCGGCGCGACGAGCTCGTCCAGGTCGACCGAGTGGTGGCCGCTGCGGTCGACCAGAACCGCGTCGTCGCCGCGGCGAAGGGCGTCGACGTGGCCGTACGGGCGAAGTCCCGCGCTGAGGTCTACGGCGACGAGGCGCTCCTCGTCGTCGCCCTGCACAACCTGATCTCGAACGCGATCGCCTACTCGAGCGAGGGCGGACGGGTCGGAGTCGGCGTCATCGTCGACGACGACGCGGTGGAGATCTCGATCGCCGACCAGGGCATCGGCATCGCGCCGGAGGACCTCGACCGCGTGTTCGAGCGCTTCTACCGCGTCGACCAGGCGCGGTCGCGGAACACGGGCGGCTCGGGCCTCGGCCTCAGCATCGTCAAGCACACGGTGCAGAACCACGGCGGCGACGTGCGCGTGTGGTCGCGACCCGGTCGCGGCTCGACGTTCACGATCCGGCTGCCGCTGGCCGAACGACCGATCGCACGCGAACCCGCGGAGATCGCCGAACCTGCATCCGACGCGCCGGAACCCGTCGCAGAGGACGCCAAGACCCGTATCGCCGCGGCACTTCCGGCCGCGCCAGCCCGAGGAGACCGAGAGTGACCCGCATCCTGCTCGTCGAGGACGAGATCGCGCTGAGCGACCCGCTGAGCTTCCTGCTCGGGCGCGAGGGCTACGAAGTGGAGGTCGCCGCCGACGGCCTCGCCGCCGTGGCCGCGTTCGACCGCGACGGAGCCGACCTCGTGCTGCTCGACCTCATGCTCCCCGGCCTCCCGGGGACGGAGGTCTGCCGTGAGATCCGCCAGCGTTCGACCGTGCCCATCATCATGCTCACCGCCAAGGACTCCGAGGTGGACATCGTCGTGGGGCTCGAGCTCGGCGCCGACGACTACGTGACGAAGCCCTACTCGACCCGCGAGCTGCTCGCGCGCATCCGCGCGGTGCTCCGTCGGCGCATCGAGCCCGACGACCTCGACGAGGCCGTCATCGAGGGAGGCCGCGTCAGGATGGACGTCGACCGCCACACGGTCGAGGTCGACGGCGAGGCGGTCGCGATGCCGCTCAAGGAATTCGAGCTGCTCGAACTGCTCATGCGCAACGCCGGGCGCGTCCTCACGCGCGGCCAGCTCATCGACCGCGTGTGGGGGAGCGACTACTTCGGCGACACGAAGACCCTCGATGTGCACATCAAGCGCATCCGCTCGAAGATCGAGGTCACGCCCTCCGAGCCCGTGCAGCTCGTGACCGTGCGCGGGCTCGGCTACCGCTTCGAGGCGTAGTGCGCGAACGAGAAGAGCGGATGCCGTCGGCTCGCGCCGCGGCATCCGCTCTCGTGGTCTTCAGGCCCCTTAAGGGACGAGGTCCTCGTACTCGGGGAGCCGGCCGTCGAGCACGGGCACCTGGATCTCGACACCCTCGGCGCTGCCCGCCTGGAGGTACACGGAGACGAGGCCGCCGACTTCGGCGTCGAGGTTCTCGATGAGCAGGGGCTCCTCGTCGGCGGTGCCGAGCGAGACGGTCTCGCCGCCGTCGACGTCGATCTCGAAGGTGTCGCCCTGGTCGACGAGCTGGACCGAGAGGGTCTCGTCGTCGGTGCTCGTGTTGGTCACGGAGAGGACGAGGTTGCCCTCGTCGCCCTCGTCGCTCACGATGAGCGCGTTGCGCACGTCGAGGCCGCCGACATCGGCCGAGACGCCGTCGCTCGCGTCGTACTTCTCGGTGGTCGCCTGGTAGGTCAGCATGGCGCAGCCGCTGCCGCCGATGGCGATGCCGAGTGCCAGTGCAGCGGATGCCGCGAGACGCGCCTTCACAGAACCTCCAAGGACGAGCGTGCGCGCAGCGGAATGCACCCGCGCGCGTGTGAACGAAGTCGAGTGTAGCCTAGCGCGTCGGCGCCCTCGGGGCGGGGAGGCGGAACCTTAGCACTACCTCGGTGTGATATCCTGAAAGTTGCCGAAAGGACGTCTATTCATGCTTTTTGAGGTTGGCGAGACCGTCGTTTACCCCCACCACGGTGCCGCAACGATCGTCGAAGTCAAGAAACGCATCATCAAGGGCGAAGAGAAGCTCTACCTCAAGCTGAACGTCACGCAGGGAGACCTCGTGATCGAGGTGCCCGCCGAGAACGTCGACCTGGTCGGCGTGCGTGACGTGATCGGCAAGGAAGGCCTCGACAAGGTCTTCGAGGTGCTGCGCGCCCCCTTCACCGAGGAGCCGACCAACTGGTCGCGTCGCTACAAGGCGAACCTCGAGAAGCTCGCCTCGGGCGACGTGATCAAGGTCTCCGAGGTCGTCCGCGACCTCTGGCGCCGTGATCAGGACCGCGGCCTGTCCGCGGGTGAGAAGCGCATGCTCGCGAAGGCTCGCCAGATCCTGATCTCCGAGCTCGCGCTCGCGGAGAAGACCGACGAGGAGCAGGCTTCGACCGTCCTCGACGAGGTGCTCGCCTCCTAGGCGAGAGCCCTTCGACGATCGCCGCCGGCGCGGAAGCGCATGGCGGCGATCGTCGTATCCGGGGCCGGCCCGCGACGGAGCCGGACCGGGTCGATCGGCCCGGTGACGTGTCGTTCCGGCGGCTACGGTGGAGGAGTGAACGACTCCACCGTCGCCGTCATCGTCGTGGCCGCCGGCTCAGGCACCCGGCTCGGGCATCCGGAACCGAAGGCCCTCGTCCCGCTCGGCGGCGACACGATCCTCGGGGTCGCGTTGGATGCCGTGCTCGGCATGCGCGAGACGCCGTACGTGGTCGTGGTGGCTCCGGCCGATCGCGTGGACGAGGTGCGCGAGCGCTCCGCCTCGCGCGTGGCCGCGGCATCCGTCGACCTCGTGGTCGTGCCCGGCGGGCTCACCCGGCAGGAGTCGGTCGCGCGCGGCATCGCCGAGCTCCCGCGCGAGATCGAGGTCGTGCTCGTGCACGACGCGGCGCGGCCGCTCGCCCCTTCCGCGGTGTTCGACGAGGTCGCCGCGGCGGTCGAAGCACGTGGGCGCGGCATCGTGCCCGGCCTCCCCGTCGTCGACACCGTCAAGCGCGTCGACGCCGAGGGGCACGTCCTCGAGACGGTCGATCGGTCGGAGCTCGCCGCCATGCAGACGCCGCAGGGCTTCCCCCGCGAGGTGCTCGAGTCGGCCTACGCCGCCGCCGGTGCCGACTTCACGGATGACGCGGCCCTCGTCGCCGCCGCCGGCGTGCCCGTCGACGTGGTCCCCGGTGACGCGCGCGCGTTCAAGATCACCGTGCCCTCCGACCTGCACCGTGCCGAGCAGCTGCTCGCCGATCGGGCTGCGAGCACGCCCGCGGCCGAGCGGTCGGCGCCGCGCGCACTCGCGGCGCACGCGTCGGTGCCCCGCGTCGGCACCGGCATCGACGTGCACGGCTTCGCGGACGACCCCGACAGCGCACTCTGGCTCGCGGGCCTGCACTGGCCGGGGGAGCGCGGGCTGTCCGGGCACTCCGACGGCGACGCCGTCGCGCACGCGATCTGCGATGCGCTCCTCGCCGCCGCCGGGTTGGGCGACATCGGCGGCATGTTCGGCACCGACGACCCGCGGTTCTCCGGCGCGCACGGCGAGGTGTTCCTCGCCGAGACCGTGCGCCGACTCGCCGAGGCCGGATGGCACGTCGGCAACGTGTCGGTGCAGGTCGTCGGCAACCGTCCGAAGCTCGCGCCCCGCCGCGCCGAGGCCGAGGCCGCGCTGACCGGCATCGTCGGCGCCCCCGTCAGCCTCGCCGCGACGACGACCGACGGCCTCGGCTTCACCGGCCGCGGCGAGGGCGTTACGGCCATCGCGACCGCGCTCGTCGTCCCCGCCTGAGGCCCGCGCACCCGGAGGCGCGGGCGGCCGCGGCGGCGGGCGCCGAACGACGTGGCATCCGTCGTCGACGTCCTCGGACCCGCAGCGCCGGTACGCTTGACGGGTGACGGTGCGACTCCACGATTCGAAGGCCCAGGCGCTGCGTGACTTCGTGCCCCTCGAGGAGGGGCACGTCGGCATGTACGTCTGCGGACCGACCGTGCAGTCGAGCCCGCACATCGGGCACCTCCGGAGCGCGCTGGTGTACGACATCATGCGCCGCTGGTTCATGGCGCGCGGGTACGCGGTGACGTTCGTGCGGAACGTGACCGACATCGACGACAAGATCCTGAACGCCGCGGCCGAGGAGGGCATCGGCGAGCAGTGGTGGTCGCTCGCGTACCGGGTCGAGCTCGAGTTCACCGCCGCCTACAACGCGCTCGGCATCCTGCCGCCGACGTACGAACCGCGCGCCACTGCGAGCGTCACGCAGATGCAGCGGATCATCCAGCGACTCATCGACCGCGGGCACGCCTACCCGGCGCCCGACGGCTCCGGCGACGTCTACTTCGACACCGGCAGCTGGCCGACCTACGGCGAGCTGACCCGTCAGGCCCGCGAGAACATGGAGGCCGCGGCCGACTCCGACCCGCGCGGCAAGCGCGACCCGCGCGACTTCGCGCTCTGGAAGGGCCACAAGGCGACCGAGCCGCGCTCGGCGGGCTGGGAATCGCCGTGGGGACCCGGCCGGCCCGGATGGCACATCGAATGCTCGGCGATGGCGGCGCGCTACCTCGGACCCGAATTCGACATCCACGGCGGCGGGCTCGACCTGCGCTTCCCCCACCACGAGAACGAGCTCGCGCAGTCGACCGCGGCCGGCGACGGCTTCGCGCGCCACTGGGTGCACAACGGCCTCGTGAACATCGGCGGCCAGAAGATGTCGAAGTCGCTCGGCAACTCCGTGTACGCGAGCGAGCTGACGGCGCTCGCCTCGCCCCTCGCCGTCAGGTACCTGCTCGGCCAGGCGCACTACCGCTCGACGCTCGACTACTCGCCCGACTCGCTCCCCGAGGCCGAGGCGGCGGTCGACCGCATCCGCACCTTCCTCACGCGCGTCGAGCGGCGCCTCACGGGCACCCGTTACGCCGATGCGGGGGCGGATGCCTCGTGGCCGGAGTCCTTCGCCGAGGCCATGGACGACGACCTCGGCGTGCCGCAGGCGCTCGCCGTCCTGCACGAGACCGTCCGTGCCGGCAACCAGGCGCTCGACGGGGAGGACCTCGGGACGGCGGCCGACCTGCGCGGCCAGGTGCTCGCGATGGTCCGCGTGCTCGGCATCGATCCGACCGACGCACTCTGGGCGACGGATGCCGGTCCGGCCGCCACCGCGCTCGACACCCTCGTCGCCCGGCTCCTCGAGGATCGCCGCGCAGCGCGCGCCTCGAAGGACTGGGCCGCCGCCGACCGCATCCGCACCGAGCTCGCGGACGCCGGCATCACCATCGAAGACAGCCAGACCGGAACGCATTGGAGCCTCACCTCATGAAGGGCAGCAGCGGAAAGCCTCGCGCCGGAGCGGTGCGCAAGAAGGGCAAGGGCCAGAAGGTCGGAACCGGCGGCCACAGCCGCAAGGCCCTCGAGGGAAAGGGCCCGACGCCGAAGGCGGAGGATCGCCCCTACCACCAGGCGTACAAGAAGAAGGCGGCCGCCGAGCGCGCCGCCGCCAAGTCCGGCGGTCGCGGCGGGCAGCGCCCCGGGGCGCCGCGCGGTGCGTCGGGTGCCGCACGTCGGGCCAAGTCGGGCGACGAGTCCGAGATCGTGACCGGGCGCAACGCCGTCGTCGAGGCGCTGCGCACGCGCATCCCCGCGACGACGCTCTACCTCGCCGCCCGGATCGAGATGGACGACCGCGTCAAGGAGGCCGTGAAGGTCGCAACGAGCCGCGGCATCCCGATCCTCGAGGTCATGCGGCCCGAGCTCGACCGGCTTGCGGGTGAAGGCGGCGTGCACCAGGGGCTCGCGCTCAAGGTGCCGCCGTACGAGTACGCGCACCCCGTCGACCTGCTCGACGAGGTCGTCGACTCCGGTGAGACTCCGCTGTTCGTCGCCCTCGACGGCGTGACCGATCCGCGCAACCTCGGCGCCATCATCCGCTCGACGGCCGCCTTCGGCGGCCACGGCGTCATCGTGCCGCAGCGCCGATCGGTCGGCGTGACCGCTTCCGCATGGAAGACGTCCGCGGGCGCCGCCGCACGCGTGCCCGTCGCGATGGCCTCCAACCTCACCCAGTCGCTCAAGGCGTTGAAGGAGCGCGGCGTGTTCGTGCTCGGCCTCGACGGCGGCGGAGACGTGTCGCTGCCGGGCCTCGACTTCGCCGACCGGCCGATCGTCATCGTCGTCGGCTCCGAGGGCAAGGGGCTCTCGCGGCTCGTCACCGAGACCTGCGACGCGGTCGTGTCGATCCCGATCTCGGCGGCGACCGAATCGTTGAACGCCGGCATCGCGGCATCCGTCACGCTCTACGAGATCGCGAAGCTGCGCGCCGAGTAGGGCGGCCTCGCCGGGCGGCCGGGCGGCCGGGACGCGTCAGACCTTCTGGCGCCAGTCGCCCTCGTCGTCGGGATCGTGCACCGGCACGGCCGCCGTGTCGGGGGCGATCGCGGGCATCGCGGTCGTGATCGCCTCGGTCGGAGGCCCGATGACGGTCGCCTCGTCGCGCCGGTGGCGGAGCTCGTCGTTGATGTACGAGGTGAGGGCCTCCGCGAGGGGGATGTCGCGCCCCGCCGTCTGCGCCATGTACCACCGGTGCTCCAGCAGTTGGTGGAAGATCTCGGCGGGCTCCAGCTTGCCGCGCAGGTCCTGCGGCACGGCGCGGACGACCGGCTCGAACACCCGCATGAGCCATTCGTGGGCGACCATCTCCTCGTCGGCGTCCTTCCGGTACGCGGCGCGATAGGAGTCGAGGTCGTTCAGCAGGCGTCGCGCCTGGTTCTCGCCGGCGTCGAGGCCGGTCAGGCGCAGGAGTCGCCGCTGGTGGTGCCCGGCGTCGACGACCTTGGGCTGGATGCGGAGCGTCGTGCCCGACTCGTCGGTCCGGATCGCGAGCTCCTCGATGTCGAACCCGAGGTCGTTCAGGCGGTTGACGCGCTCGTTGATCCGCCAGCGCTCGGCCATGCCGAAGGACTCGCTACCCGTGAGCTCGCGCCAGAGGTTCCGGTAGGCGTCGACGATGCCGTTGGAGATGTTGACCGGGTCGAGCTCGTCGGCGACGCGCCCGCCCGCCTCGAGGTCGAGGAGCTCGCCCGCGATGTTGACCCGCGCGATCTCGAGGTCGTTCTCACGTTGGCCGTTCGACAGGCCGCCCTCGTAGAGCTTGCCGGTCTCGGCATCGACGAGGTAGGCGGCGAACGCGCCCGCGTCGCGCCGGAACAGCGTGTTCGAGAGCGAGACGTCGCCCCAGAAGAAGCCGATGATGTGCAGCCGGACCAGGAGCACGGCGAGGGCGTCGACGAGTCGGGTCGCGGTGTCGGGGCGGAGCGTCTGCGAGAACAGCGCGCGATACGGGAGCGAGAAGCGGAGGTGCCGCGTGACGAGCACCGGGGCCAGCGCTTCGCCGTCGGCGTCGGTGCGGTTGGTGATGACCGCGACCGGCTCGACGCATGGGATCTCGAGGCGTTGCAGCGTGCGCAGCATCTCGTACTCGCCCTTGGCCATCTCGGCCGTGGTCTCCTTGATGGCGACGACGTGGCCGCTCAAGTGGGCGAACCGCACGAGGTGGCGGGAGATGCCCTTGGGCAGCGCGGCGATGTTCTCGCTCGGCCATGCCTCGAGCGGGAGGTGCCACGGGAGGTCGAGCAGTGCGGGGTCGGTCATCGCCGACGTGATCGAGAGAGTGCCGCTCATCAGGGACAGCGTAGCGGGGAACGACGAAGCCGGCCGGGCCGAGGGCCCGACCGGCTTCGTGGACGACCGGCGTCGGTCAGCTGGCGACCGCCGTCTTGAGCAGGCGCTCGCCCGACTCGGCGTCGAACACGTGCACGTGCTTCGGGGTCGGGAGCAGGTAGACCGTGTCGCCCGCGAACGGGTGGCTGCGGCCGTCGACGCGCGCGACGATGTCGGTGCGCTTGCCCTCGATCTCGGAGTGGCCGTAGAGGTAGCCGTCGGCGCCGAGTTCCTCGACGAGGTCGACCTTCACCTCGAGGCCCTCGCCGGGCGTGTTCGAGACCTGGATGTCCTCGGGGCGGACGCCCACGGTCACGACGTCGCCCGAGGCCGAGGCGAGCGCGTCGCGCTCGACGTCGACCGTGGCGGTGCCGAACTTGATGCCGCCCTCGACGAGCTCGGCGTGGAACAGGTTCATCGCGGGCGAGCCGATGAAGCCCGCAACGAAGACGTTGCTCGGCCGCTCGTAGAGCTCGCGGGGCGTGCCGACCTGCTGGAGGACGCCGTCCTTCAGCACGGCGATGCGGTCGCCCATGGTGAGCGCCTCGGTCTGGTCGTGCGTGACGTAGACCGTCGTGACGCCGAGGCGGCGCTGGAGCGAGGCGATCTGGGTGCGGGTCTGCACGCGGAGCTTGGCGTCGAGGTTCGACAGCGGCTCGTCCATGAGGAACACCTGCGGCTGGCGCACGATCGCGCGGCCCATCGCGACGCGCTGGCGCTGGCCGCCCGAGAGCGCCTTCGGCTTGCGGTTGAGGTACGGCTCGAGGTCGAGCAGCTTCGCGGCCTCGAGGACGCGCGCGGCGCGCTCCTCCTTGCCGACGCCGGCGATCTTGAGCGCGAAGCCCATGTTCTCGGCGACGGTCATGTGCGGGTACAGCGCGTAGTTCTGGAAGACCATCGCGATGTCGCGGTCCTTCGGCGGCACGTCGGTGACGTTGCGGTCGCCGATGAAGATGTTGCCGTCGTTGACCTCTTCGAGGCCCGCGAGCATGCGGAGCGACGTGGACTTGCCGCAGCCGGAGGGTCCGACCAGGACGAGGAACTCCCCGTCGGCGATCTCGAGGTCGAGCTGGTCGACGGCGGGACGGGTGCCACCCGGGTAGAGGCGGGTGGCCTTGTCGAACGTGACTGACGCCATGGTTCTGTTCTCCTTCACCGGCAGGTACGTGCCGGACGATCCGTTGTGAATGGAAACGTCGACATCAGCGTCGACGCCCACCCAGTATGACATGGGTTCACGGAACGGCCGGTCCGGCGGCATCCGCTCGGGGCCGGTCGCGGCGAGGCGAGCGGATGCGGCGTCCAGACCGTGTCCGGGCGTCGTTTGGACGATTCCCAGTGATCGCTCCTACACTCGTCGATGCGTGCGCCTGCATGCGCGCGCGCCCCCACAGCGACCCGGAGTAGAGCCACGATGAGCACTGGCGGACCAGAGCCACGCCCCACCCGCAACCAACGCCGCGAGGCGGCCCGCGAGAAGGCGCGAGTCCTCCGCGAGGAGCAGCGCAAGCGCGACCGCCGCAACAAGGTGCTGATCCAGGGCGGCGTGGTCCTCGCGATCGTGGCGGTCGCCGCACTGATCGGCGGCCTGATCTTCAACAGCATCCGTCCGGCGGGGCCGGGCCCGCGGAACATGGCGAGCGACGGCATCCTCCTCGTCGGCGGGGAGAACGGCATCGAGGCGGTGGAGACCCCGGCGATCCCGGCCGGCGGCCAGCCGACTCCGACGGTCCCCGACGAGAGCGGGACCGTCGCGAACATCGTGGTCTACATCGACTACCTGTGCCCCTTCTGCGGCCAGTTCGAGACGACGAACTCCGAGAACATGCGAACCATGATCGAGCAGGGCGCAGCGACGCTCGAGGTGCACCCGATCGCCATCCTCACGAACAAGTCCGCGGGCACGCAGTACTCGCTGCGCGCGGCGAACGCCGCCGCGTGCGTCGCGGAGAAGTCGCCCGAGGCGTTCTTCGACTTCAACTCGCTCATGTTCGAGAACCAGCCCGAGGAGTTGACCGCCGGACTCACGAACGACGAGATCAAGGAGCTCGCGGCGAAGGCCGGAGCGGCGTCGTCGGTCGACTCCTGCATCGACGACACCCGATTCAAGAGCTGGGTGCAGGATGCCACGGAGCGCGCGCTCACCGAGCCGATCCCGAACTCCGACCTCGCGTCGGTGACGGGCACGCCCACCGTGCTCGTGAACGGCAAGCAGTACGTCGGCTCCCTCGAGGACCCGGCCGAGTTCCAGGCGTTCGTCCTCCAGGCCACCGGCGAGAGCTACTCGGAGTCGGAGGCGACCCCCACCCCGACCCCGTCGCCCACGCCCGCAGCGGGCTGAGCCCACCGCGACCGCAGGACGGCCCGGCCCGGCGGCCGGGCCGTCGTCGTGCGTGCCCCTCGGCCGCCTCGGTAGGATGGCAGGGTTCCATGCCGGCTTGGCGCAATTGGTAGCGCACCGCTCTTGTAAAGCGGTGGTTACGGGTTCGAGTCCCGTAGCCGGCTCGATGTCGACGTCCTCCGGTCCCGCCGGTCCGCCTTCCGCGGCGCCGTCCCACGGTGCCCCCGGCGGTCCGGACCACGCCCACCACCACGTCCACGCCGAGTCCTCGCGCATGCCGATGTGGGTCGCCATCGCGCTCACGATCGTCTCGGGCGGCCTCGTCGCGCTGCAGTCGCGCGTCAACGGCGAACTCTCGCGCGAGCTCCACGACTTCTCGGTCGCCGCAGCGATCTCGTTCGGTTCGGGCCTCGTGATCCTGACCCTGCTCGCAGCGCTCTGGCCGGAGGGTCGGCGAGGGCTCGCCCGAGTCCGCGATGCGGTGCGCGCACGACGGCTCGCGTGGTGGATGCTGCTCGGGGGCGTCGCCGGCGCCTGGTTCGTCGCGACCCAGGGACTCGCGGTGGGCGTCCTGGGCGTTGCGCTCTTCACCGTCGCCCTCGTCGCCGGCCAGACGCTCGGCGGCGTCGTGTTCGACGCGATCGGGCTCGGGCCCGGTGGTCGGCGCCCGCTCAGCCCGACCCGCATCGCGGGCGCCGCGTCGGCGCTCGTGGCGATCGGCTGGGCGGTGTCCGCCCAGGTCGCCGAGGCCGTCCCGCTCTGGCTCATGCTGCTGCCGTTCTCGGCCGGCATCGGCGCATCCTGGCAGCAGGCGATGAACGGTCGCGTGCGCACCGCGTCGACGAGCGCCCTCGCGGCGACGTTCACGAACTTCCTCGTCGGAACGATCGTGCTCGTCGTCGTGATGCTCGTGCACGCGGCATCCGTCGGCTGGCCGACCGCGTTCCCCACGGAACCGTGGCTCTACGCGGGCGGCGCGATCGGGTGCGTGTTCATCGCGGCGCAGGCGGTGCTCGTGCGGCGCGTGGGCGTGCTCGTGCTCGCGCTCGGCCTCGTGGCCGGCCAACTCGCCGCGGCGTTGGCGCTCGACCTGCTGCTCCCGACGTCGGCACGTCCGGTGGGCTTCGCGACCGTCGGCGGCACCGTCCTCGCGCTCGTCGCCGTGGCGCTCGCGAGCATCCGCCGGCGCCCCGCGCGTCACCTCGCGGCCGAACCCCCGCCTCCGCCGGGCGAGGCGCCGGGCGACGTCAGTCGAGCGTCGTGAAGCGGTCCGCGGCCCGCGTCCCGGTGCGCCGCTGCGGCCGGTCGGCGGCGCTGCGGCCGCCCACGTAGAGCCAGCCGAGCAGGTGCTCGCCCTCGGCGAGCCCGTGCATCCGTGCGACGGCCGGATGCCGCGTGAACGGCCCGGTGCGCCACATGACGCCCCAGCCCGCGTCGTCGAGGAGCAGTGCGAGGGCGTGGCCGACGCCCGCGGCGCACGCCTCCTGCTCCCAGGCGGGCACCTTCGGGTGCGCCCGCACCGCCGCGACGAGCGCGACGAGCAGGGGCGCGCGGAGCGGCTTGCCGGCGAGCTTGTCGGCGGCGGCGCCCTCGAATCCGGATGCCTCGACGAGGGCGTCCCCGAGCCGCACCCGGGCATCGCCGCGCAGCGCGATCACGCGCCACGGGGCAAGTGCCGCATGGTCGGCGACGGTCGAGGCCGCCTCGACGAGGTCGAGCAGCTGGGCGTCGGTCGGCGCGGCATCCGTCACCTTCGGCCAGGACCGACGTGCGAGGACGGCGTCTCGGGCGGTGGTCACGCTCAGGACTCGGGGGTGAAGTCGAGCGCGATCGAGTTCATGCAGTAGCGGTCGCCCGTGGGGGTTCCGAAGCCGTCGGGGAACACGTGGCCGAGGTGGGAGCCGCAGTTCGCGCAGCGCACCTCGGTGCGCACCATCCCGAGCGACGTGTCCTCGATGAGCTCGACCGCCTCCGGGCGCACCGACTCGTAGAAGCTCGGCCAGCCGCAGCCGGAATCGAACTTCGTGCCCGACTTGAACAGCTCGCTTCCGCACGCGGCGCACGCGTAGACGCCCGCACGTTCCTCATCGAGGAGCTCGCCCGTCCACGGGCGCTCGGTCGCGGCCTCGCGCAGCACCGCGTACTGCTCGTCGCCGAGCTCTGCGCGCCACTCGTCGTCGGACTTGTTCACCTGGTACGCCATACGGTCTCCTCGGGGTCGGCTGGCCGTCTTCCATCGTCGCAGCTTTGCGGGACGTCGGGTGCAACGTGTCCAGATGCGCCCCTGTTCCCCGGTCCGCGGTCGATCCGTCGCCGGGCCGCGGGGGGCACGGCGTCCGGACCGGCCCGCGCGGTGACCGACGTGTCCGGCCCGACCGCGTTCGGGCCGCGCCGACGCGTGGGGCGGCCTCCCGGCGTCCGCTCCCTAGGATGTGGTCGACGGCGGATGCGGCGGATGCGGCGGAACGAGGTGCGATGGACGCGGACGGGCTGGACGAGGCGCAACGCGCGATCCTCGCCTTCGAATCGCGGTCCTGGCGCGATCCCGCTCGCAAGGCCGATGCGATCCGCGATGAGCTCGGACTCTCCGCCGCCCGGTACTATCGCCTCCTCGGCACGCTCGTCGATTCGCCGGCCGCCCTGCGGTTCGACCCGATGCTCATCGGTCGCCTGCAGCGGCAGCGCGACGCGCGCGCTCAGCAGCGAGCGCGCCGAACCATCCCGACCGCCCGGCCGCTCGCCTGAGCGCCCCGACCGACTGGACCACAGGTGCAGAAGTTCCCCCGCGACCGGTTCGACTCGATCCCGCACGGCATGGACCGGGTCGGCGCGCATCGCGCGCCCGCACGTCGCGGACGACGCTGGGTCGCCTTCGCGTGGGCGGCGCTCGCGACCGTCGTGCTCGCCGGCGCCGGCATCGCGGCGGTCGCCGCCTACAACCAGCGACTCGACTTCGACGACACGGCGCTCCCGACGCCCTCGGCCTCGGCCGTACCCACGGCGGAGCCCACGCTCGCGCCTGACGTCACCGTCGCGGTCCTGAACGGCACCTCGACGACCGGACTCGCCGCGCGGGCGGGCGAGACGCTCACCGCCGCGGGCGTACCCGTCGGCATCACCACGAACGCCGACCGCAACGACATCGAGCAGACCGTCGTCTACTACGCCTCGGCCGACCTCGAAGGTGCAGCACGCGGAGTCGCGCAGCAACTGCCCGAGGCCGAGGTGCGGCTGTCGGAGGAGTTCGGCGAGGAGGGCATGCAGCTCGTCGTGGTCCTGGGCGCGGACTACGCGGACGCCGTCGCCGAATGAGCCGGTGACCGAATCGTTGCCATTCTGCGACCATTCGCGCCGCCCCGGCTCTTGTGCCCGCCCGCTGCGTCGTGAGTATCTAGAAACGGCCGCTCGAACACCCGTGTGAGCACCCGACGCCGGTCCCCGTCGTCGACGTCGGCACGACGACGGCCCGGTACAGCCGACGGCACGTGCTGACTTCGATACACGGCAACATGGGAGCAACGCATGGCGAACGGAACCGTGAAGTGGTTCAACGCTGAAAAGGGATACGGATTCATCACCGTCGACGGTGGAGGCCAGGACGTCTTCGTCCACTACTCCGCCATCGACATGGCCGGCTACAAGGTCCTCGAAGAGGGTCAGCAGGTGACCTTCGAGGTGGGCTCCGGCTCGAAGGGCCCGCAGGCCGAGGCGGTCCGCCCCGCCTGAGTTCGATTCTTCGGAAGCGCCGCCGGATGCCCCCGGCGGCGCTTCCGCATGTCCGCGTGTCGCGAACCGACGCGTCCTCGCTTGCACTCGGCGCATGCGAGTGCCAGAATCGGTTTAGCACTCGCTCGTTTCGAGTGCTAACCCACGGTTCTTAGACGTCCGGGAAGGGACGAGAGACACACATGGCAAAGATCATTGCTTTCGATGAGGAGGCCCGCCGCGGCCTCGAGCGTGGCCTCAACACGCTCGCCGACGCGGTCAAGGTGACCCTCGGCCCGCGCGGCCGCAACGTCGTGCTCGAGAAGAAGTGGGGCGCCCCCACGATCACGAACGACGGCGTGTCGATCGCGAAGGAGATCGAGCTCGACGACCCGTACGAGAAGATCGGCGCGGAGCTCGTCAAGGAGGTCGCGAAGAAGACCGACGACGTCGCCGGTGACGGCACCACCACCTCGGTCGTGCTCGCCCAGGCGCTCGTGCGCGAGGGTCTCCGCAACGTGGCCGCCGGCGCCGACCCCATCTCGCTGAAGCGCGGCATCGAGAAGGCCGTCTCGGCCGTCTCGGAGGAGCTCCTCGCCGCCGCCAAGGAGGTCGAGACGAAGGACGAGATCGCCGCCACCGCGTCGATCTCGGCCGCCGACCCGCAGATCGGCGAGATCATCGCCGAGGCGATCGACAAGGTGGGCAAGGAGGGCGTCGTCACCGTCGAGGAGTCGAACACCTTCGGCACCGAGCTCGAGCTGACCGAGGGCATGCGCTTCGACAAGGGCTACCTGTCGGCGTACTTCGTCACCGACCCCGAGCGCCAGGAGGCGGTCTTCGAGGACCCGTACATCCTCATCGCCAACCAGAAGATCTCGAACATCAAGGACCTGCTCCCGATCGTCGACAAGGTGATCCAGTCGGGCAAGCAGCTCCTGATCATCGCCGAGGACGTCGACGGCGAGGCCCTGGCCACGCTCGTCGTGAACAAGATCCGCGGCATCTTCAAGTCGGTCGCCGTCAAGGCGCCGGGCTTCGGCGACCGCCGCAAGGCCCAGCTCCAGGACATCGCGATCCTCACCGGCGGCCAGGTCATCTCCGAGGAGGTCGGCCTCAAGCTCGAGAACGCCACCCTCGACCTGCTCGGCCAGGCCCGTAAGGTCGTCATCACCAAGGATGAGACGACCATCGTCGAGGGCGCGGGCGACCCCGACCAGATCGCCGGCCGCGTGGCCCAGATCCGTTCGGAGATCGAGAACACCGACTCGGACTACGACCGCGAGAAGCTCCAGGAGCGCCTCGCCAAGCTCGCCGGCGGCGTCGCCGTCATCAAGGCGGGCGCGGCCACCGAGGTCGAGCTGAAGGAGCGCAAGCACCGCATCGAGGACGCCGTGCGCAACGCGAAGGCCGCCGTCGAGGAGGGCATCGTCGCCGGTGGTGGCGTGGCCCTCATCCAGGCCGGCAAGGCCGCGTTCGGCAAGCTCGAGCTCACGGGCGACGAGGCGACCGGTGCGAACATCGTCAAGGTCGCCATCGAGGCTCCGCTCAAGCAGATTGCCCTCAACGCCGGCCTCGAGCCGGGCGTCGTCGCGAACAAGGTGTCGGAGCTCCCCGCGGGCCACGGCCTGAACGCCGCGACCGGCGAGTACGGCGACCTCCTCGCGCAGGGCATCATCGACCCCGCCAAGGTGACCCGCTCGGCGCTGCAGAACGCCGCGTCGATCGCCGGCCTCTTCCTCACCACCGAGGCCGTGGTCGCCGACAAGCCGGAGAAGGTCGCTGCGGCTCCCGCCGACCCGACGGGCGGCATGGACTTCTAGTCCGTTCGCGGATCCCGATCCGCATCGCGGCATCCGCCGCACCAACGCGCGAAGGGCGCCTCCCGCGGGAGGCGCCCTTCGTCGTGTCCGGGTGGGCGACGGCGGGCGCGTCGCCGCGTCTCACCGGACGAAGAGGCGGGCGTTCGACTGCTCGGCATCGGCGTAGTGCATCGCGGCGGCCCCGAGCGCGTGGTTCAGCCCGGCGAGGCTCTGCTCGACGTGCTGCTGCGTGACCCGCCAGTCGGCGACCGCGGCCTGGAACGCCGTGGACGCCTGGCCGGACCACGAGCCCTGCAGCCCCGTGAGCTGGGCCATGAGCGCTGCCACTTCGGACTGGATGCGCCCGATCGTCGCCTGCATGCCCTGCGTCGCGGCGTGCACCGCTTCGCTGTCGACCTGGTACCTGGTCATCGTCATCCTCTCGTCGTGATGCAGCGAACGTAGTCGCGCGATGCGCGGCACGCCGCGGCGTGCGAGGGGAGGCATGGCGTGGGCGCCGGCCCCGCCCGTGTGGAGGACGGGCGCGCCGTGCGACGCCGGGTCAGGCCTGGGCGACGGTCTGCGGCGCGGCGGTCGAACCGGCGAGGGGGAGCGCCACGCGGAACGTCGCTCCGCCGCCCGGCGTCTCGACGACGTCGACGTGGCCGTTGTGCGCCGAGACGATGGAGGAGACGATCGCGAGTCCGAGTCCGGATCCGCCCGTCTCGCGCGTGCGGGACGTGTCGGCGCGCCAGAACCGCTGGAAGATCTTCTCGCGGATCTGCGGCGGGATGCCTTCGCCGTGGTCGACGATCTCGAGGACCGCCCGCTCGGCGTCGTCGTCGACCGTCACGCGGATCTCGATCGGGCTCTCGACCGGCGTGAAGCGGATCGCGTTGCCCATCAGGTTGGTGATCACCTGGCGGATCTTGTTCTCCTCGGCGAGCACGATCGCCCGGCGCACGGGCACGACCGCGGTCGGCGCGTCGGCCGCGGCGTTCGAGACGGCCGCATCCGGCGCGACGTCGGCTGCGGCGGTCGTTCGTGCGGCACCGCCTCGCGCCGACCGGGCCGTCGACGCGCTCCGGCCGCCCCGGCGGCCGCCTCGCGGCGGTGCGGCGTCATCGGCCGGCTCGTTCGCGCGCCGTCCGCGCAGCCGCGCGAGCGTCGCCCCCGCGAACGCCATGGGGCCCGACGCGCGCGCCGCCGCGGGGTCGAGGTCGACCTCGACGTCGGAGGGGACCACCTCCGTCGAACCCGTGGCGATCGCCTCCGGTGCGATGACGGTCACGGTGCGTCCGGGATTCGCGGCCATGGCATCGAGCGCAGCATCGCGCGCGAGCGGCACGAGGTCGACCTCGGCCAGGTCGAGCGGCTTCGCCTCGTCGAGGCGGGCGAGGGCGAGGAGGTCCTCGACGAGGCCGCCCATCCGGATGGCCTCCTTCTCGATGCGATCCATCGCCTGGGCGACGTCCTCCGGGTTCTGCAACGCCCCCATGCGGTACAGCTCCGCGTAGCCGCGGACCGAGACCAGCGGCGTGCGGAGCTCGTGCGAGGCGTCGCCGACGAATCGGCGCATCTGGTCGATCGTGCGCGCGCGGTCGCGGAACGCACGGTCGATGCGGTTCAGCATCGTGTTGAGCGAGCGGTTCAGCCGCCCGACCTCGGTGTTGGGCGTCGCCCCGCCGAGGCGCTGGCTGAAGTCGCCGTCGGCGATGGCGGCGGCCGTCGCCTCGACCTCGCGGAGTGGCGTGAAGGTCGTCGTGACGAGCATGCGGGTCAGCAGTGCACCGACGAGCACGACGCCGATGCCGAAGCCGAGGAAGATCGTGAGGTACGCGGCGAGCAGCCGCTCGGTGTCCTGCGACGAGATCGCGATGAGGATCGGCGCGAGGTTGCCCTGCTCGTCGGCGTACATGACGGCGTACACTCCGCGGAAGGTCAGGTCGCCGTTGGCGTCGGGCAGCGAGAAGACCCGGTACCCGCCGCCGACGTTCTGAGCGTAGACATCCGCCTGCGTCAATCGCTTCGGGATGAGCGGGAAGACGCCCGGATCGCGCGTGCCCCAGTTGTGCGTGAGGAACCTGCCGGAGTTCGCGTCGTACACGGCCACGAAGACGTCGTCGGAGGCGTTGAAGTCGAATGCGTCGTCCGATCCCGAGGAGCTCCCGTCGCCGCGGGTGAGGTACTCGGAGATCCGGCTCGACGCGATCGACTCGAGCTTCGCCTCGAGCTGCGACTCGACGTAGGAGCGCAGCATCGCCGCGGTGCCGATGCCGGAGACCAGCAGGCCGAGCGTCAGCATGAGGACGGTGACGCCCGTGATCTTGGTCCGGAGCGAGATCCGGCTCCAACGGTCGGCGAGGGTCTGGTGCATGGCGGGCCGAGTCTACGGATCCTCCCTGTACCGGGCCTGTACTAGGACTTCGACTTCAGCATGTACCCGAAGCCGCGCTTGGTCTGGATGAGCGGTTCGGAGGAGTGCTGGTCGAGCTTGCGGCGCAGGTACGAGATGTAGCTCTCGACGATGCCCGCGTCGCCGTTGAAGTCGTACTCCCACACGTGGTCGAGGATCTGCGCCTTCGACAGCACGCGGTTCGGGTTCAGCATCAGGTAGCGCAGCAGCTTGAACTCGGTGGGGGAGAGCTCGACGGGCACGTCGCCGACGAGCACCTCGTGGGTGTCCTGGTCCATCGTGAGCTCGCCGGTGCGGATGACCGCGTCCTCCTCGGCATGCATCGTGCGGCGCAGGATGGCGCGGATGCGCGCGACGATCTCGTCGAGGCTGAACGGCTTGGTGACGTAGTCGTCGCCGCCGACCGTGAGGCCGGTGATCTTGTCCTCGGTGTCGTCCTTCGCGGTGAGGAAGAGGATCGGCGCCGTGTACCCGGCCGACCGCAGGCGCTTGGTGACGCCGAAGCCGTTCATGTCGGGCAGCATGACGTCGAGGATGATCAGGTCGGGCTCCTCCTCGAGCACGGCCGAGATGGTCTGCGCGCCGTTGGCCACCGCGCGCACCGCGAAGCCGGCGAACCGGAGGCTCGTCGTCAGCAGGTCGCGGATGTTGGGCTCGTCGTCGACGATGAGGATGCGAGGTCCGTCACTCATGCAACGATTCTGCTGCGCGTGGGCTGAATCTTGGCTGGGAATTGCTCGAATGCGATGCGAGCGGATGCCATGAGCCTTCGACGCGCGTCGGCGACCGTGCAAGACTCGCGGCATGGCACGCGAACGGGTGGTGATCGTCGGTGGCGGCCTCACGGCGGCGCGAGCAGCCGAGGCCATGCGGGAGCACGGGTCGGCCGACGAGATCGTGGTCGTGACGGAGGAACGGCGTCGTCCCCACGAACGGCCGCCGCTGTCGAAGGGCTACCTCGCCGGCGAGGCGCCGTCGAGCGCGATCTACCCGCTGGATGCCGCGTGGTACCGGGACCACGACGTCGACCTCCGGGTCGGCGTGCGTGCCCTCGCGCTCGACGCCGACGCGCGGACCCTCGAGACCGATGCCGGCGAGCTCGCCTGGGACCGGCTGCTCATCGCGACCGGCGCCTCGCCGCGACGCTTCGAGGGTCCCGGCGCGGCCCTGCGCGGCATCCACGTGCTGCGCTCGCTGCCGGATGCCACGCGCCTGCGCACCGCTCTCCGCGCCGGAGGCCGGCGCGTCGTCGTCATCGGCTCGAGCTGGATCGGGCTCGAGGTCGCGGCCGCGGCACGCGGGTACGGCGACGCCGTCACCGTGCTGGGCCGGAGCGAGGCGCCGCTCGACGGCGCGGTCGGCCGCGAGCTCGGCGGCATGTTCGCCGACCTCCACCGCGAGCACGGCGTCCAGGTGCGCACCGAGGTGGCGGCCTCGGCTCTCGTCGGGGAGCGGGGCCGCGTGCGCGGGGTCGTGCTCTCGACGGGCGAGGAGGTGCCGGCCGACCTCGTCGTCGTCGGCATCGGGGCGACGCCGAACGTCGGTCTCGCGGCATCCGCTCGCCTCACGGTCGACGACGGCATCGCGACGGATGCCTCGTTCCGTACGAGCGCCGACGGCGTCTACGCCGCCGGCGACGTGGCGAGCGTGTTCAACCCGACGCTCGGTCACCGACTGCGCGTCGAGCACTGGGCGAATGCCGACGCGAGCGGGCGCGCCGTCGGACGGGTGCTCGCGGGGGAGGAGCTCGAGTACGACGAGATCCCGTACTTCTACACCGACCAGTACGACCTCGGCATGGAGTACTCGGGATACGGCGAACTCGCCGACCGCGCGGACCTCGTGGTCCGCGGCGACCTCGCGGCGCGTGAGTGCATCGCGTTCTGGGTCCTCGACGGCCGTGTCGTCGCCGGCATGAACGTCAACGTCTGGGACGTGAACGACGAGGTGCAGCGGCTCATCCGCGACCGCATCGCGGTCGACCCCGCGGCGCTCGCCGACCCCGCGGTGCCCCTCGCCGGGATCGGCGCCGCGTGAGCGACACGATCCGGCGCATCGGCCCGCGGGAGTTCGACTTCGCCCGGCAGGTCGCGGTCATGGCGATCGTGAACCGCACGCCCGACTCCTTCTACGACCGGGGTTCGACCTTCGCGCTCGACCGTGCGGTCGAGGCCGCCCACTCGGCGGTGGCCGACGGCGCCGACTGGGTCGACATCGGCGGCGCGAAGTTCGCGCCGGGCCCGCCGATCCCGGTCGACGAGGAGGCCGATCGCGTGGTGCCCGTCGTCGCCGCGCTCGCCGGGTCGGGAGCCGTCGTCTCGGTCGACACGTTCCACCCCGAGGTGGCGCGCCGGGCGATCGCGGCGGGCGCGCACGTGATCAACGACACCACGGGAATCCACGACCCGGCCATGGCCGACGTCGTCGCCGACAGCGACGCGACGATCGTGATCACGCACAGCCTCGCTGCACCGCGCAGGCCGCACCCGATGCCGGAGTACGGCGACGTCGTCACCGAGGTCGGCGCGTTCCTCCGCGAACGCATCGACCTCGCCCGTGCGCGCGGAGTGCCCGACGAGCGCATCGTGATCGACCCCGGGCACGACCTGAACAAGAACACGCTGCACTCGCTCGAGCTCACGCGGCGGCTCGGCGAGATCGCCGGGATCGGGCCGCCGCTGCTCGTCGCCCTCTCGAACAAGGACTTCGTCGGCGAGAGCGTCGGCCGGCCCGACCGGCGGGACCGGCTGGCCGGCTCGCTCGCGGCGGCGGTGTACTGCATCGACCGCGGGGCGCGCATCCTCCGCGTGCACAACGTGCGCGAGACGGTCGACGCCGTCCGGATGGTCGAGGCGATCGAGGGATGGCGCGAGCCGGCGTTCCTCGAGCACAACCTGCGGCCGGGCGGTTCGTCGTGAGCACGGGGATCACCGCATCCGACCGGCGGCCATTCGATGCGGACCGGATGCACGCCGCCTACGCCGTCGACGTCGTCGACTCCGGCGGTGGCGCGGACGCGGTCTTCTGCCGGGTCAACATGGTCGAGAGCCTCGACGGGGCGGCGACGCTCGCCGGCCGCAGCGGCGGCCTCGGCGACGACGAGGACCAGCGGCTCATGTCGGTGCTCCGGTCGCACGCCGACGTCGTCCTCGTCGGGTCTGGCACGGTCCGCGCGGAGGGCTACGGCGGTGCCGCGGTCGTCGAGGCGGATGCCGCGTGGCGCGCCGCGCGCGGGCGCGACCCGCAGCCGCGATTCGCCGTGGTCTCGTCCCGGCTCGAGCTCGAGCCGCGGCATCCGTTCTTCGCCGACGCCGTCGCGCGCCCGATCGTCGTCACGAGCGAGGCCGCTCCGCCCGACCGCCGGGAGGCGCTCGCACGCGTCGCCGACGTGATCGTCGCGGGCGGCCGGCGCGTCGACCTCGCCGCGGCGTTCACCGGGCTCGGGCGACGCGGCCTCCGCTCGATCCTCTCGGAGGGCGGGCCGGGCCTGCTCGGGGCGCTCGCCGAGGCCGACCTCGTCGACGAGCTGTGCGTGACGCTCAGCCCGGTGCTCGTCGGCGGCAGCGCCACGCGCATCTCGGAGTCGGCCTCGGAGCGTCCGCGCGGGATGCGGCTCGTGCACGCGATCCAGGGCGAGCGCATGCTGTTCCTACGCTACGCGCGGGGGTGAGCGGTCCGCCCGCGCGGCCCATTGACACCGTCCGACGGCGCCGCCTAGCCTCTGCGTGCGGTGCGCGACGCGCCCGCCGAGGACGAGGAGAGGTGATGGGGTGAGCGTCGACGCCGCCGACCGGATCCGGCCCAAGCCATGCCCCGAGGCCGCGCCGCGCGTGAACGTCTGGGCGACGCCCGCGTTCTGGTGGCGCGCCGCGATCGTCCTCGTGGTGCTCTGGGGCCTCGTCGCGGGGGAGCGCCGCCTGGCGTACTTCACGACGCAGAGCAACGTCATCGTCTTCGCGTACTTCGCCGGAGCGCTGTACTGGATGCTGCGGCGCCGCACCGCGGCGCCTCCGGCGCCGATCCTGCGGGGTGGCGTGACCACCTGGATCCTCACGACGATGGTCGTCTCGCACGTGCTGCTCAACCACTTCGAGAACCCGATCCCGGGCCTCCTCGTCGCGGACCCGACCGACCAGCTCGCCAATCGGGCGATCTTCGCGATGCACTACGTCGTGCCGGTCATGGTCCTCGTCGACTGGGTCGCGTTCGGACCGCACCGGGTCGTGCGGTGGAGGGATGCCGCGTGGTGGCTGCTCTACCCGGCCGTGTACGGGCTCCTGTTCCTCTGGCGCGCGCTGGCGCTGCCCGAGGTGCCCGATCGGTTCCCGTACCCGTTCCTCGACACCGACGCGCTCGGCGCGCTGGGGTCGCTGCTCGAGATGCTCAGGGTCGTCGCGTACATCGCGGTGCTCGGGGTCGTCGTGATGGCGCTCGACCGGTTCGCCTGGTGGGCCGGCACGCGGTTCCGGCGCGCCCGGTCCGGCGGCGGAGCGTCCGCCTGAACGCGGCTCAGGCGGCCTCGAGCGCGTGCGCGTCGAGGATCGTGTAGCTGTAGCCCTGCTCGGCGAGGAACCGCTGGCGGTTCAGCGCGAAGTCCTGGTCGACCGTGTCGCGCGCGACGAGCGTGTAGAAGTTCGCCGAGAGTCCCGACTCCTTCGGGCGGAGCAGGCGCCCGAGGCGCTGCGCCTCCTCCTGGCGGGAGCCGAACGATCCGGAGACCTGGATCGCGACGGTCGCCTCGGGGAGGTCGACCGAGAAGTTCGCGACCTTCGACACCACCAGCACCGGTGTCGTGCCGTCGCGGAACTCCTGGAAGAGCCGCTCCCGTTCGTCGACGGGGGTGGCGCCCGTCAGCTGCGGAGCGCCGAGGGTCTCGGCCAGCTCGTCGATCTGGTCGAGGTACTGGCCGATCACGAGGATGCGCTCGCCGGCGTGCCGGGCCACGAGCTCCTTGACCACGCCGAGCTTCGCGGGTGCGGTCGCGGCGAGGCGGTAGCGTTCGTCGTCGGCGGATGCCGCGTACGCGAGCCGCTCGGACTGCGGCAGGTCGATGCGCACCTCGTAGCAGGCGGCGGGGGAGATGAAGCCCTGGGCCTCGATCTCCTTCCACGGGGCGTCGAAGCGCTTGGGGCCGATGAGCGAGAAGACGTCGCCCTCGCGGCCGTCCTCGCGCACGAGCGTCGCGGTGAGGCCGAGGCGTCGCCGCGCCTGCAGTTCGGCGGTGAGCTTGAAGACGGGCGCGGGCAGCAGGTGCACCTCGTCGTACACCACGAGGCCCCAGTCGAGAGCGTCGAGCAGCGCCAGGTGCGCGTACTCGCCCTTCCGCTTCGCGGTGAGGATCTGGTAGGTCGCGATCGTGACCGGCTTGACCTCCTTGACCTGGCCGGAGTACTCGCCGATCTCGTCGGGCGTCAGGCTCGTTCGGCGCAGGAGTTCGTCGCGCCACTGGCGCGCCGAGACGGTGTTCGTCACGAGGATGAGCGTCGTGGTCTTGGCGGTCGCCATCGCGCCGGCGCCGACGAGCGTCTTGCCCGCGCCGCAGGGGAGTACGACGACGCCCGAACCGCCCTCGAAGAAGTTGTCGACCGCCTTCTGCTGGTAGTCGCGCAGGTGCCAGCCGTCCTGTTCGAGGTCGATCTCGTGCGGCGTCCCCGGCGTGTAGCCGGCGAGGTCCTCGGCCGGCCAGCCGAGCCGCACGAGCTCCTGCTTCAATGCGCCCCGCGCCCAGGCCTCGACGAGGAAGCTCGTGTCGTCGATCCGCTCGGTGAGCAGCGGGGCGACGCGCTTGGCGCCCGCGACCTCGGTGAGCACGGCGAGATCGTCGCTGCGCAGCCGGAGTGCGCCGTCGTCGGTGCGGTCGACCACGAGCCGGCCGTAGCGGTCGACCGTCTCGCGCATGTCGACGGCGACGGTCTGCGGCACCGGGAACTTCGCGTAGCGCTCGAGCGTGCCGAGCATGTCGTCGGCCGTGTGCCCCGCCGCGCGTGCGTTCCACAGGCCGAGCCGCGTGATGCGGTACGTGTGGATGTGCTCGGGTGCGCGCTCGAGTTCGGCGAAGATGGCGAGGTCGTGCCGCGCATCCTCGGCGAGCGGGTTCGCCACCTCGAGGAGCACGGTGCGATCGCTCTGGACGATCAGGGGGCCGTCTGACATAGCGGACCAGTCTATCCGGGATTTCCGAGGGCGGCGCTGAGGGCCACGGATGCCGCGGCGCGTCGCCCGCGGGTTCACGGTTCCGGGTTCCGGATCCCCGGCGTTCGCGTCGGTTCGCCCTCGACACTCGGCCCACCGGCCCGCGCGCCACGGCGCTCGCGTGTCGTACCCGGCCTCAGCTCCCGGCGGGGGCGGGCGCCACCGACGCGATGGCGGAGATCGGCAGCGTCCGCTCGATGTCGGACTTGCGGTCCCGCGCGCGCAAGCGTCCGTTCGCGACGCTCGCCGGCGCGAGGAGGTAATCGGCCGTGTCACCCCCCGGCATCCGCACGGTCACCGTGAGCGTCTCCTTCGCGCGCGCCGCCGCCTCGAGCTGGCGCGCGAGCCAGGCCTGCTCGGTCCCGCCCTCGGCATCCGCTTCGGCGAGCCGGTCGAGCAGGGCCTCGAGCGGGTCGACGCGCGGCGCCGGCGACGGCGCGTGCCCCACGTGGTGACGCCGCAGGCGCACGATGCGGCCCTCGGCGTCCTCTGCGGCGACCGGATAGCGCGCGTCGCTCAGGCCCCAGAAGACCACGTCGGGAGCGAAGCGGGAGAGCAGGCGGTGCGCGCCGTCCTGTCGGAGTCCGAGCGACGAGAGCGACTGGTCGACGAGGAGCGTGCCGATCAGCTGGGGATCGTCGGATCGGACCGACGATCGAGCGGGCGCCTCCGACGGGTCGGCGGCGCCGACCCGGACGGCGCCGAACCGCGCCGCCGATTCGCTCAGCAGGTATCCGAGCGGCTGCGGGATGCCGGTCAGCGAGATCTCCTCGAGGAAGGCGCGGATGCCCTCTTCGCTGTCGCCCGCTGCGAGGGCGCGGTTGACGGATGCCGCGGTCACCCGGTAGCTCGACGCGAGGTCGCGGCCCTCGACCTCGGCGAACGCACGCAGCCGGGCGTCGAGCGAGGGCTCGAGCGGGCCGGGGGAGACGATGGTCAGGTCGTGCTGCACGTAGACCTTGTCGACCTGCTGCGGGAAGTGCCGGGAGAGGCGCTCCGCGGCGCCGGAGAGGTCGCCGGAGAGCACGAGGGATGCCGTCTCGAGCGGTTCGCCGGAGACGGCGAGGCCGAGCGCCTCCGCGTCCTCCAGGAGCCGGTCCATGCCGTCCCGGAGCCAGGCGCCTCCGCCGGGGTAGTACCACGCGACGTCGTCCCTGATGGACGAGGAACTCAGTGCCTCGCTGCGCCGGACGACGAGGTCGCGCAGCGGCGCGGGGATGCGGGCTCGCCAGGCCTCGGCGAGCCGGGTCCACCGGGAACCGGTGCCGAGCATGATCCACTCCGCGCCCGCGTCGGACTCGAGCCACACCGGGCCGTCGCGCACGATGAGCCCGGCCTCGGTGGCCCGCCGCACGAGGCGCGGGAAGTCGTCGAGCTCGACGCCCGCAGCCTCTGCGAGACGCTTCGCATCGGGAAGCGCGAAGCCGCCCTTTGCGAGTTCGCGGGCGGGCTGCACCGCGAGGCCGGCGAGCAGCTCGGCGGTCGCCGCCACGGTGCCGTGCGCCGTCTCGGCCGCCCGCCGGTCGAGCAGGCCCGTGTCGGGGCGCTCACCGGGGACGGCGACCGGCGGGGCGTGCGCGGCGAGGGACTCGAGGCCCGGCAGGTCGTCATCGAGCCGAGCTCCGAGGCGAGCGGTGATCTCCGTCGGGACGTGGATGCGGTCGCCGTCGCGCAGCAGCAGGAGTCGCGCCACGAGGCGTTCGAGCACCGAGCCGGGGTCGCGGACCAGCGCCCCGGCGAGATCGTCGGCCCCGAGCCCGCGGAGCTCGTCGGCGAGTCGATCGAGGTCGGTCCACCCCGCGTCGTCGGACGTCTCCGCCGCGGCGGCGAGGACGGCGAGGGACGGCCGTTCCAGGCGGTCGATCGCGTGATCGATGGAGTCGGTCGCGGTGAGCGCCTCCGCGAGGTCGAAGAGATCGCGGACGCTCGAGTGATCGAGTTCGCGTGCGGCCAGCGCGGCCGCGAGGCGCTCGCGCGGAATCGCGCGGAGGCTCGCGGCGAGCACCAGCATGGCCGTCAGTCCGTGCCCTGCCGGGATTCCCGCGATCGGCGCACGCCGTTGACGACGAGGAGCGCGACCAGCAGGACGAAGCCGATTGGCAGCCCGATCAGGGGGAGCACCAGGACGAACGGCCAGATCCCCTCGCTGAACCCGTCGTCGGCGCCGACGCCTGCGAGCGTGCCGATCATGACCGCGAAGAACGCGATGATCGAGAGCCCGACGGTCGCGGCCACCATGTAGGCGAGGATGCGCTCAAGACGATGGTCGGTGATCGGGCCCTGATTGCTCACGGTCCCAGAATAGGCCCCACGACCGTCCGGGTGGGTGCCGGACCGTAGACTGGGGGCCGAGGTCGCCGCGGTTTCCGGCGCGCCCACCGAGACAGCGGGAGTTCCATCGATGCCCACCGGCAAGGTCAAGTTCTACGACGAGGAGAAGGGGTTCGGCTTCATCAGCGGCGATGACGGCCAGGAGGTCTTCCTCCACGCCTCCGCGCTTCCCGCCGGCGCGACCGTGCGCTCGGGTACCCGGCTGGAGTTCGGCATCGCGCAGGGCAAGCGCGGGGCGCAGGCGCTGTCGGTCCGCGTCCTCGATGCTCCGCCCAGCCTCGCGCGCATGCACCGCAAGCCGGCCGACGACATGGCGGTCATCGTCGAGGACCTGGTGAAGCTCCTCGACGGGATCGGCGCGAACCTGAAGCGCGGCCGGTACCCCGACAACGCCCACAGCCGGAAGATCGCCGCCCTACTGCGCAAGGTTGCGGACGAGCTGGATGCCTGATCAGGAGACCGCCGGCGAGGAGGTCGTCGGCGAGGAGATCCCCGGCGGCGAGGCCGAGGCATCCGACCGGTCGGTCGACGACGACCGACGCTCCCCGATCGTCCCCGACGACGTGCTGCTCGCCGCGGTCGACCTCGCGCGCGGAGCACTGCTCGAGGTCACCGCGCCGCAGACGGTCGGCTCGGTCATCGGCCACGTCGCGCACGACGACCACGTGCTCTCGCTGCACTTCGCCGCCGACCTGCCCGGCTACCCCGGGTGGCACTGGTCGGTCACGCTCGCCCGAGTGGAGGAGGCGGAGCCGACCGTGGTCGAGACCGAGTTGCTGCCCGGCGAGCAGGCGCTCCTCGCGCCCGAGTGGATCCCGTGGTCCGAGCGGCTCGCCGAGTACCGGGCGTCGCAGGCCGCTGCCGCCGCAGAGGCCGAGGCGGCCGACGACGAGGCCGACGCGGTCGACGACCTCGACGACGAGGACTCCGGCGACCACGAGCTCGACGACGGCGAGGACTCGGGCGACGACGTCGATGACGTCGACGACGACTTCGGCGATGCCGATGCCGACGCCGACGACGACTTCGGCGACGAGGACTCGGACGACGACGTCTTCGACGGCATCGACATCGATGCGCTCGATGCATCGGGCGGGTCCGACGACGACGGATCCGGCGACGACGGGTCCGATGACGAGCCCGGCGATGACGAGCCCGGCGACGACGGTGCTGACGACGAGGGCGCTGACGACGACGGCGCCGATGACGGGGCCGACGAGCAGGACTGAGCCGTCGGGTCCGCGCTCAGCGGGGCGTGGGTCCGTCGGGACGGGAGCGATCCCGCCGTCGGCGCAGTTGCACCACGACGAGTCCGACGAGCCCGAGGCCGACGCCGATGGTGGCGGCGGCGACGAACCAGCCGAACCCGGCATCGGCGAGCGCGCCGGAGAACGCCAGCGCGACGCCCAGCGCGATGGCCCATCCGATGGTCCCGGCCAGCAGCGCCTTGCGCGCGTCCGCCCGGACCGGCTCCGGATCCGGACGCCGCTCGGACTCGGAGAGCCACAGCCGCATGGCCGTCACCCTATCCGTTCTGCGCGAGCACCCAGTCCAGCGACGCGGTGAGCGCCCGCACGTCGTCGGGATCGATCGCGGTGAACGTCGCGACGCGCAGCTGGTTGCGGCCGAGCTTGCGGTAGGGCTCGGTGTCGACGATGCCGTTCGCCCGGAGCGTCTTCGCGAGCGCAGCGGCATCCGTCGCCTCGTCGAAGTCGATCGTCACGACCACCTGCGAGCGGTGCCCGGGGTCGGCGACGAACGGCGTCGCGGCCGGGGTCCGCGCGGCCCAGTCGTAGAGGATGCCGGAGGACTCGCGCGTGCGAGCGTCCGCCCAGGCGAGGCCGCCCGACGCGTTCATCCACTCGAGCTGCTCCTCGAGGAGCAGGAGCGTCGCCAGGGCCGGCGTGTTGAGCGTCTGGTCGAGGCGCGAGTTGTCGACCGCGTTCTTCAGCGACAGGAAGTCGGGGATGTAGCGATCGGATGCCGCGATCCGCTCGATCCGCTCGATGGCGGCCGGCGACATGATCGCGAACCAGAGGCCGCCGTCGGAGGCGAAGTTCTTCTGGGGCGCGAAGTAGAGGACGTCGAACTCGGTCGGGTCGGCCGCGGCACCGCCTGCCGCGCTCGTCGCGTCGATCACGGTGAGCGCCCCGTCGTCGCCGTGCACTCGGCGGACCGGGGCCTGGACGCCGGTCGAGGTCTCGTTCTGCGGCCAGCCGTAGACGTCGACGCCCTCGAGCGGTGCGGCGTCGACCCGCGAGCCGGGGACGGCCGTGCGGACGTCGGGTGTCTCGAGCCAGGGCGCAGCGGCGGCCTTGGCGAACTTCGCGCCGAACTCGCCGAACGAGCAGAGCTGGGCGCGCCGCTCGATGAGGCCGAACGCCGCGGCATCCCAGAAGGCCGTCGAACCGCCGTTGCCCAGCACGACCTCGTAACCGTCGGGCAGCGAGTAGAGGTCGGCGACGCCCTGACGCACGCGGCCGACGAGCTGCTTGACCGGCGCCTGCCGGTGCGAGGTGCCGAGCAGGCTCGGCCCGACCTCCGCGAGGTGCGCGAGCTGCGCGGGCCGCACCTTCGACGGTCCGCAGCCGAAACGGCCGTCGGCGGGCAGGAGCGACGAGGGGATCACGAGCTCAGGCATGGTCCGATCTTAGGCGCGGCACGTTCGCCATGGCGGCGGATGACGCGGTGCCCGCCGTTCGCCGTGTCCACCCTCCGCGGGTCGGCGGCATGTCGGCTCCGACAAGTAGTCTGTTCTGATGCACGAGGCGCCCGACGGCCGAGGGGGAGCGAATTGACCGACCTCATCGACACGACCGAGATGTACCTGCGCACCATCCTCGACCTCGAGGAGGAGGGCATCGTGCCGCTCCGCGCTCGCATCTCCGAGCGCATCGGGCACTCCGGGCCCACCGTGTCGCAGACGGTCGCGCGGATGGAGCGCGACGGCCTCGTCGTCGTGTCCGGCGACCGCCACCTCGAGCTGACGGCCGACGGTCGCCAGAAGGCCGTGCACGTCATGCGCAAGCACCGGCTCGCGGAGCGCCTCCTCGCCGACGTGATCGGCCTCGACTGGGAGTACGTCCACGAAGAGGCGTGCCGCTGGGAGCACGTCATGAGCGAGCACGTCGAGCGTCGACTCGTCGAGATCCTCGGCCAGCCGACGCACTCGCCCTACGGCAATCCGATCCCCGGGCTGGAGGAGCTGGGCGCCCCGCCTGCTGCGCCGTTCATGCAGGGCGTGCGCAACGTGCTCACGGCGCTCGACGAGGGCGGCGGTTCGGCCGAGGGCGTGATCCGCAGGCTCGCCGAGCCGGCGCAGTTCGAGCCGGAGCTGCTCGCTCGGCTCAAGGCGGCCGGTGTCCTGCCGGGAGCCCGGGTCTCGTTGCACCGCGACGGTCCGTTCGTGGCGGTGTCGGTCGACGGCCGTGACGACGTGCTCGAGCTGCCGACCCAGCTCGCCGGCCACCTCTTCATCGGCGACTGAATTCCGGTCGCCCGCTCGAGCGCCGTGCCGGCGTCGCATCGCGTTCGGTTCCCGCATCGGCGAGCGTCGGAGCATGCGGAATCCGGCGCTCCGTGATCGAAATGTGACAATCGACCGGGTCTCGCGTATTCTCGTTCGAGTCCGCCGGCGACAAGCCAGCCGGAGGAACAGGGTCGAGACGCCTCCCGCGCTCACCGCTCGGCCCCGATACCCGTGACGCGCCCCCAAGCGCACAGGTGAGACGGAGCTTCGGCATCGTGGGGCGGAGGACACGTTTTGGCTCGATTCCCCCGGCGCCGCTCCGGCGCGACCACCGCCCCCAAGCCCAGGACCGGAACCGCACTCGTGCGTCGTCCGACGCCGGCGGCGCCTGCGGCTGCGACGGATGTCGCAGCGGAGGCGAAGCTCCAGAAGGACTCGCTCGGCCGCCGGCTCCGCCGCGGCGGAGCCAAGAACGTGATGGTGATGTCCGTCGCCGCCGGTCTGGTCGGCACGCTCGCCATCCCCGCCTACGCCTTCGCTCCCGGCAGCGACGGCATCCAGTTCGGCGCGACGGCAGAGACGCAGCTGACCAAGGCCGCGCCACAGGACGTCGAGGTCGCGGAGGACGTCATCGCCGCGCCCATCTCGGAGGACGGCTACGACGCCGTCACCGGCGAGGAGATCCGTGCCGCCGAGGAGGCCGCAGCCGCCGCCGAGGCCGCTCGGCAGGCCGCCGCCCAGGAGATGGCCTCCTACGCCGCGGCCGCGAGCGAGTACACCCCCGCCGCCGTCTACGGTTCGGCGGATCCGGCGAGCGTGTTCGCGGTCGCCCAGCAGTACCTCGGCGTCCCGTACGTCTACGGCGGCGCGACGCCCGCCGGGTTCGACTGCTCGGGCCTCGTGCAGTACGTCTACGCGCAGTTCGGCATCAGCCTTCCGCACTCGTCCTCCGCGCAGGGTGCCGCCGGCACGCAGATCTCCCTCTCCGAGGCGGTTCCGGGCGACCTCGTCGTCATGAGCGGCCACATCGGCTTCTACGCCGGCAACGGCATGATCCTCCACGCGCCGTACGAGGGAACGGTCGTGCGGACCCAGCCCATCTGGACGAGCGACTACTGGATCGTGCGGATCTGACGTGTGAACAGCATGTGAAGCGTGTCACGAATGGCGTGCCGGGAGGACCCGGCACGCCATTCGTGTCGTAGCCTTGACCCTGACGATTCCGAATACCGGGTAGGGGAAGTCCGATGGTCGGTCCACGTAGCAGCACCCATTCCGCGGGTGCGCGCGTGCTCTACGACCAGCGGCGCAGTAGTCAGCCGAGTCGCGACCGCGCCGGGATGCCGACGGGCACTGTCTTCACGACGGTGCCCGTTTCGCGTCTCCGGACCGGTTCCGCGCGCCCCTCGGCATCCGGGTCGTCCTTCCCTTCACGCGGCTGGAAGCCATCCAGCACCGATCGAAAGGCACCCCATGCGCACCCTCGTGCTGAACGCCGGATATGAGCCCCTCGCGGTCGTCTCGTTCAAGCGTGCCCTCCTCCTCGTGATGAACGAGAAGGCCACGGTGATCCTGCACGACGAGGGGAATCCGGTGCACGGCACGACCGGCGACTGGGTCCGGCCGAGCGTCATCCTGCTCACCAGGTACGTCCGTACGCCGCGCGTGCACCAGGTGCCCGTCAGCCGCCGGGGCGTGCTCCGCCGCGACGAGCACCGCTGCGCCTACTGCGGCAAGTCGGCCGGAACGATCGACCACGTCCTGCCGCGGTCGCGCGGCGGGCGCGACACGTGGGAGAACCTCGTCGCGTGCTGCCTGCGGTGCAACAACTCCAAGGGCGACCACACCCCGGCCGAGATGGGCTGGACGCTCCGGATCACTCCCCGCATGCCGCACGGACGCGGGTGGGTGGTGCGCGGGTTCGAGCGGCCGCTCCCGCAGTGGAGCGACTACCTCGAGCGCGCCGCCTGACACGCGCCTCGGCGCGCCGAGGCGCCGCGCGGTGACAAGCGCTCCGGCCGTGCCCTAGGGTGGTACGAGTCCGGAGCACCCCCGGCTCCGGAGAACCCGAAACGCCCCCGCTTCCGCCTCCCCCCGAGCCGGCGCGGGACCGGAGGTACACGATCCTTGTACGGTGACGACGCGCACGGCCGACCCCCGGGCCTGCGGCCCCGACGCCACTCCGCGCTGCCCGCAGACGGGTCCGCGAGCTGGTCGCCCGAGTACCGCGATGCCGCCCCGCGCCCGGATGCCGCGTCCGGCCCGCCCGTGACGGGTCGCCGGGCCGACCGCGCGCGTCCGGCCGACGGCGCGGTCGCACGGGACGCGTCGGCGCTGCGCGACCGTTCGGCGCTCCGCGATGCCGCAACGGCGATGGGACTGCCGTCGGCTCCTCGCGATGTCGACGAGTGGCGCCGTGAGCGAGCTCGGCCCGCAACCGGGGGGCCGCACGCCGGTCGACCCGACCTCCCCTCGCCCGCACCACGGCCCGATGCGGCGCCGGACCGCCGCGCGATGCCTGGTGGCGCTGTCGCTCCGGTCCGCAGGCCCTCCTCGGGGACCTCGTCGATGCCCGAGCGGCCCTCGGCGGTGGCCGTCCCGGCCGCGACGCAGGCCGATCCCGCCGGCATCCCGACGACGACGGCCGACGCTCCTGCCGCGGGGTCGCCGTCCCTGGCCATCGCGGTCGCCGCCGTCGGCGGCAGCGCGTCCCCGTCGGTCGACGCACGGCCCGGCCGCCGGCGCGGCTCCTCACGGGCCCCCGCACGGCGCGCTGCGACCCCGCCTCCGGGCGCACGCGCGTCCGGGCCGGTCTCGCGGCGGAACGGCCCGATGCGCGTGGCGGCCACCGTGCTCCTCGTGCCGGCGCTGGTCGGCACTGTGGCGCTCCCCGCCTACGCGTTCCTGCCCGGTGGACACCTGCCGGGAGGCGCGCCGACCAAGTTCAGCCTCTCGGTCGCCGAGGCGCAGGCGCTCGAGGTCTCGGACCTCGCCGCCGGGGCCCCGGTTTCCAGCGACACGTTCGCGGTGACGACGCGCGAGGAGATCGACGCCGCGGAGGCCGAGGCCGAGCGTGCGGCGTGGGAGGCCGAGCTCGCCTCTCGCGGCACGGGCGAGTACGCGATCGTGGCGCAGCAGGCCGAGGGCGACGATTACCCGTGGTGGTACGAGACGCCTGACGACTACGGTGGCGGGCTGTCGCCACTGCGCTACTACTACCGCGAGTGCGTCGACTTCGTGGCCTGGCGCCTGAACCGGGACGCGGGCGTGACGGGCGCGCCGTGGAAGTGGGACTGGGGCAACCTCGCCTCGGGGAGCGCGTGGATGTGGGCCGACGCCTGGGCTGCGAAGGGCTGGCCGTCGAGCAGTGAGCCCGTCGTCGGCGCGGTCGCCTGGTTCCCGTACAACCACGTCGCGTACGTGCAGGCGGTGAACGGCGACGGCACGGTCACGATCGAGGAGTACAACTGGAACTCCGATCACTCGTACCATGTGCGTACGATCCCGGTCGGCGAGGCGCTCTACCTCTACCCGCCCGCCTGAGCGAGCGTCGGCCTCATCGCGTTGGGTGACACCATGGCGAAACGGTCGCGAGATCTTGGACGTTCCGGACAATGACCGCGGTGTCGCCCCGCCGATAGCCTGAGGCTTCCCTCCCCAGAGAAGCGAAGCATGGTGACCGCGATGACGCAGCCCTCAGACGACAACCGGTTCGACGAGAACGGGTTCGTCGACGAGCTCGCCCCGTCGACGTCCGCGATCGTGGTGCTCGGCTACAACTGACGCCCGGTCCGCTGCGCCATTCGGGCCGAGCCGGCCTCGCGCGCCCGCTAGACTCTTCCGGTCAGCCTCTGTAGCTCAATGGAAGAGCAGCTCCGTCCTAAGGAGAGGGTTGGGGGTTCGAGTCCCTCCAGGGGCACCAGCGCGCGTTCCCTTCGAAACGCTGGGATGGCAGGGCAACGAGACTCCGTCACGATGATCGCCCAGCCCGGACCCGCGGTTCTCGGCGCGCGTCGACCGTCGGGCTCAGCAGTCGGAGCCGTATCGTGTCGCGCGCATTCTCGATCGCGCGCGTCACCGCTCCCAGGACGACGACCTCTGCGCCGAGGCGTGAGCGGATCAGCACCGGCGCTCGCGAGTGCGGATTCGAATCGGCGCTGCGTCGTGCTGCCTCGAGGACCGGTTCGATGCTTTCCGCGATCGCGCCGCAGACTACGATGCGCTCGGGATCGAACATGCTGCTGAGTATTCCGGTCAGCCGTGCGAGGCTCTCGCCGATTCCCGCGGCGATGCGCAGTGCATCCTCTTTGCCATCCGCTGCGAGCACGAGGATCCGGCGAGCGTCGAGCTCTTCGAGTGAGGTCGCGGCGAGGCATCCAGCGGGGTCAAGTTCACCATCTGCGAGCAGTTGGCGAGCGCGCTTCTCGATGGCGGGGCCCAGGCCGAGCGTCGAGTCGAACCCGCTCACCACGTCGAGCACCAACCTCTCGCCGACACTGCCGTGCGCTCCGTGCAATAGGTGCCCGTCGACGACCACGCCCGCGCAGAGACGCTCATCGCCGAGAAGCGCGATGTAGTCGCGACTGCCGACGGCCTCGCCGAGGGCTGCCTCTGCGATGGCGGCGAGCTGGGCGTCGTTCTTGATCTCCACAACACCGGCGGAACTTGACAGCAGGTCGGCGAGAGAGTGGTTCGTGCGCTCCATGCGTCCTTCCGTGCGGCTCCGCGATTCGCCCGCGGCGGCGCGGCTCACACGGTGACCGACGCAGATCGACATCAGCGCATCGGGCGCGATGCCGCTGTCCGCGCATGCGGAGTCGAGGTTCTCCATGAGCGTCCTCTGGAGCTGTCCGACGGTCTGGTCGGGATCGATCGACACGTGGCGGTGGGACAGAGTGCGGCCGCCGAGGTCGGCGATACGCAGGGTGAACTGCGTGTCCCTGACGTGCAGTCCGGCGACCATCCCGAGATCGCCGGGAAGTTCGAACCGGCGAGCCGGTCGGCCCACCCGGTACTCTCCTGCTGCGCGAGCGTTGGGAAGCTCCCGCAGCACTCGCGCCCGCACGAGCGCGTCGAGCGCGTCGATCGTCGTCGACCGTGTGAGCGATGTCGCCGTCATCGCTTCGCTCACGGTGAAGACACCTGCTGCCCAGGCGAAGTCCAGCACTGCGAAGACGCTGGCTCGTCGCATGCCGATGTCGTGCGTGGCGTCCGTCATCGCTCCTGCCGCTCGGGATTCTCTTCCGGCGCTGTCGCGCGGACCATCATGTGCGGCGCTGCTGGCGGCGAATCCGCGTCGTCGCGAGCGAGCCCATGCATGGGGGCTGCCGTGTCCACCGCACTCAACGGGATGCGAGTGCCCGACAGACGCACCGACGACCCGTGCGGATCGGGTCCCGAGCGCGTCAATGGAACTCATCGCGTTCGAGCATCGGGTCGTGACACTCACGCGCGAGCCAGACCGAAGCGTACTGGGCGCCGCAGATGGAGCACTCCCAGCGGCGAGAACCCGCATCGGGTTGGGGTTCGTTGTGTTGCTCTGCGTTCATGGCTCAGCCTCCTCAGCGTCGTGCGCGGCCGTACGGTGGATTCACTCACACATCCCGGTGTTCTCACCCCGGGCGCGTGGGGTCGTGGACGGTGAGCCGTCCGTCGGCGGAGAGCTCGACGGGCCGGGGTTCCGCCATCCTGCCGATGAAGTTGCCGCTGTCGTCGGTGTTCTCGAATGCGAGCAGATAGCTGCTCCCGGTTCGGGTCCGGACGATGCGGCCCGCGTAGAGGTGCTCATCCGTCAACCGGTAGGCGCGGGATGTGTCGAATGGCCCGCTCGCACTGGCGACGTCGACAGCCCACACCCCTCCGCCGCCTGGGGCGCTTCGAGCGCCCGCGAGTTCCGGGCTGAGACAGCTGAAGATGAGGAAGACGCCGCCCTGCACGTTCGCGAGCTGGGGGACCTCCAACTGCCCGAACCCAGCGCCCGCCGCGGAAGCCGGGGGGCGGACCACCCACTTCTCCAGATCCTCCGAAACCGCGAGCCCGATCACTCCACGGTTCGAGGGCTCTCCGGCGTTGGACCGCGCGGTGATCAGCATGCGCCACCCTTCCCCGTCGGGGTCTCGGAAGACCCAGGGATCCCGCCATGCTTCGTCGAACCACACGTCGCCGTCGTACTTCTCGTACCATCGCGGATCCGCCTCGAGGACCGGCGCGTCTCGACGCGTCCACGTATGGAGGTCGGGAGAGGTTGCTGCTCCGATCCGCTGGATTCGGCCGTGATCGGCGCGGCTGGCGCCCGTGTAGAAGAGGTGCCAGAGTCCTTGGTCGTCCTGGATGATCGAACCTGTCCATGTTGTGAGATCGTCGAAAGCGGGGCCTTCGGAAGCGATCAACGCGTCTTCGACTTCGCGCCAGTCGTGCAGGTCCGAGGACACGGCGTGTCCGATCGTGGCGTGGAAGTGCCGGCGCTCCGGGTTGCCCAGCGCGCGGGACGCTTTGAGGTAGAAGGCGTGATAGTCGACGCCGTCGTCGGCGAACCACATGTCCCACGTCCAGCAATCCGGGAGCGAGTGGTGCATCAGCCGCTCTCCCGACCTGAGGTGAATGCGGTGGAGTGGCGGAGCACCAGGGCGGGCTTCCGCTCGGAACCGCCGTCACTGAGGCCTTCACCGCCGGGCTTCATGAGCTGGCGAGCTGCGCCCTGACCTCGAATCTCGGGGTGCGTGTCGACCGAGGTCAGATCGAGGTTTCGGCAGCTCGGGTCGTCCTCCAAGCTGATGATGCTCACCGTCTCGGGCACCGCGAAGCCGAGACGGTGGGCCCCCGTGGCAACGCCTGCAGCGATCTCCGACGTTGATGCGACGATCGCGGTCGGGCGAGGAGACGGGGAGTCGAGCAACTCGACCGCCGCCCCGAAGCCGCTGGTCTCGTCACTTCCTCCCTCGACGATCGTGCCGTGGAGGTGAAGCCTGTCGATCGCACCGGCGAACGCCGCGCGGCGGCGCCGGTCGAATCCCGTGCTCGCCGCCACCGAGTCGTCTACGCCGACGAATGCGATGCGCGTGTGACCCAAGGAGTGCAAGTGGGAGACTGCGCGCATTGCGGCTAGGGAGTCGGCGTCTTCGTCAGACGTCGACTCCTCCTGTCCTACCCTCACGATCGGTGGACCGGTGGGCAGATCGCCCGCCATTCCTGTCTCCGTCCCCGCCATCCCCAAGAGCAGGACTCCTTCGAATCGTCCGCGCGCCCGGAGCAGCTCGCTCAGCCTCGGCCTCCCCGGGCCGTCCGGCGCGGTCTCGATGATGGTCGGGGCCAATCCGAACGTTGACAGTTCCACCCCGGCCGCGCGCGCCATGCGGAGGAGGAAACGTCGATCGAGCGTCGGGACGACGACGGCCACGCTCCCCGTGCGCCCGGTTGCCAGCGCGTAGGCCGCGAACGACGGACGGTAGCCGAGTGCGTCGGCCGCGCGGAGGACGGCCGCACGCGTCTGTTGCGACACCGCACCCCCACCCGACAAGGCGCGACTGACCGTCGCGTTGGACACTGCCGCAAGCTGTGCGACGTCGGAGATCGAGGCGACCCGCGTCGGCTCCTTTTCCGGCCCCGGCATGGCCGGTCACTCAGCCCTTCACGGCCGACGACGCCACGCTCTGGATGAAGAACCGCTGGAACATCAGGAACACGACGACGACGGGGATGACGAGGAGCACACCGAACGCGAAGATCTGTCCCCAATCCGTTGGTGGTTGTGCCTTGAAGACCGCGATCGCGAGCGGCAGTGGTCGGAACTGGGGCTGGTCGACCATCATCACGGGGAAGAGGAACGAGGACCATGCCGCAAGGAAGCTCAGGATCGTCACGGACGCGAACACCGGCTTGGACATCGGCACGATGATCGACCAGTACACGCGCCACGGACCTGCGCCGTCGAGCCGGGCGGACTCCTGGATCGACGCAGGCAGACCGATGAAGAACGTGTAGAAGAGGAAGATCGAGAACGCGCTGGCCACGAAGGGCAGGAACTGCACGTAGTACGTGTTTCGTGCGTCGTTCAGCAGGTAGAACAGGGGCACGGCGATCGCTTCGAACGGGAGGATCACGAGCAGGACCACCAGCGACAGAACCGAGTTGCGTCCACGCCACCGCAGTCGCGCGAGCGCGTAGGCGATCATCGAATTGACGACCAGCCCGCCGAGGACGATCACGAAGCTGACGATCGCGGAGGTGAGGTAGAAGTTCCAGAAGTACCCCGAGGCGGGACTGTTGAACCGGTTGATCACCCCGACGTAGTTGTCGAACGACATGTTCGTCGGGAGGAATCCCTCCATGCCGTTGAGCACCTCGTTCGCCGGCTTGAACGACCCGATGATCATGTACGCGATCGGTGCGAAGAAGAACGCGGTGACGAGAACGAGCACCGTGTATGCCAAGAACTTGCGTCGCCGTTCGCGCTGCGCGAAGGTCGGGCCCCGGTGGCCTGCCGCAGTGGTCATGAGATCTCCTTGTCCTGGCGCAGCAGCGCGCGCTGGATGAGCGTGATCAGCATGATGATGACCACGAATACGACGGTCATGGCCGATCCGCGACCCACGTTGTTCTCGAGGAATGCGGTCGTGACGGCCTGGAACATCACGGTGGTGGTCGCGTCATCCGGTCCGCCGTTCGTCATGATGTAGACCTGGTCGAACAGTCGGAGCGAGAAGATCGTGGTGATCATGATGATGAAGATCAGCGTGTTTCTCAGCCCCGGAATCGTGACGTGGATGAACTGCTGCCACTTCGACGCCTTGTCGAGCGACGCCGCTTCGTAGAGTTCGCCCGGGATGTCCTGCAGGCCGGCGAGCACGATGATCATCTGGAACCCGACGCCGGCCCAGATCGACATGAACGCGATCGAGGCGAGCGCGAGGCTCGGATTGCCGAGCCAGTCCTGCGGACCTATCAGCCCGAAGCTGATCGCTCCCAGGAAGCTGTTGAGCAGCCCGAGGCTGTCACGAGCGAAGATGAGCGTCCAGATCACCGCGACGAGCGCCATCGGGAAGACGACGGGCAGGAAGAAGAACGTGCGGAAGCCCGCCATTCCTCGGAGTTTCTGATTCAGCAGGATCGCCAGCGCCACGGCGAGTGCGGTCTGGATCGGGACCACGATCAGCGCGAAGGTGAAGTTGTTGAGGAGACTGCGCCAGAAGACGCCACTGAGATCCGGGTCGAACAGAATGCGTCGGTACTGTTCGAAGCCCACCCAGACGTTCGGGCGCGCTCCGTCGAGGCGAACATTCTGCAGCGACAGCACGAAGGCCATGATGAACGGGACGACGACCATCGCGATGAGGAGGATGAGCGCGGGAAGGCTCATCAGGATTCCCGCACCCTGGTCGATCCCGAATCGGGAGCGGCGTCTCTTGCGCCTCGGGCCGGGGAGCAGCTTCTCCGGATGGGTTTCCACGGGGACTGAGAGAGCCATCGTCTTGCCTTCCTGCTCTTCATCGAGCGTTGCCTCGGGCGACGGATCGCCGTCCGTCGGGGTCCGCGACCCATCGCCCGAGGTGTTGGGGTTGAGCTAGTCCTCGTACCCGGCGTTGTCGGAGTAGTCGAGATCGATCGTCTTGGCTGCCTTGTCGAGCTCGGTCTGCGCGTCGGCGCCGTTGTAGATCGCCCAGAACGCATCGCTGAACGCGCTGTTGATGACGGGCCACGCGGGGCTGATCGTCCGCGGCACGGTGACGCAGTCCGGCGTCGGGTCATCGGAGCCGCAGGTCAGGGCCAGCTGGTCGGCGTAGAGCCGGAGTGCACCACCCTCGCCATACAGCTCGCTCTGGCCGATCGCCGACTCGGTGCCGGGGACGGCACCGTTGGCTGCGGTGATGTTCAGGACCCACTCGTCCTGCATCATGAACTCGAGGAATGCCGCGGCAGCCTCGGAGTTGCCGCTCTGCGAGCCGATGCCCCACGCGTGCGATCCCTGTCCGCTCTTGGTCCCGTTGCCGAAGTCGGGCAGCGGCATCACGACCAGGTCGTCGCCGATGGCCTCGTCATAGGCGGGGTAGTTCCAGTGGCCGACCCAGCTCAGTCCGACGCGTCCGTCGGTGAACGCCTTGTCGTCGGCGTTGGGGTCCACATAGTCGCGCCAGGCAGAGAAGCGCTGCAGCGCGTCGGCGACCTCCGGAGCGTTGAGTGCTCCGTCGGCGGACCCGTCCTTGACGAGCGGCTGGCCGGCCGAGGCGACCACGGGGGTGAATGCGTACCCGGGCCAGGTGCCGGCGTACTGCTCCTTGATGTCCAGCCCCTTGCCTTCCGGGCTCTGCTCGGCGAGCGCGACGACCGCCGCCTCGAACTCGTCGACCGTCCACGCCTCTTCCACTGTGGTGGGGATGTCGGTGATCCCGGCGGCTTCGAGCATGCTCGCGTTCCCGAACAAGCCGAGTCCGGAGTCGTACTGCGCGACACCGTACACGTTCCCATCGGAGTAGGTGCCTTCTGCGATCACCGAGGGCAGCTGCCCATCGATGATGGCCTGGTCGACAAGCCCGTCCAGCTGCATGAGCTTGCCCGCGTACACGAGGGAGGCGAGCGTCTCACCGTCGAACTCGTACACGTCCGGCAAGGCATCCGCATTGGTGGTCTGCAGAGTCTGCCCGTAGGTGGCCTGAGGGATGAGCGTCAGTTCGGCGGTGACCTCGTCCTGCGACTCGTTGAAGGCGGCGACCGTGTCCTTCGCGGCCTGAACCTCACCCTCCTGACCCTCCTGCGCCCAGATGGTGAGCGTGCCCGAGCCGCCGTCAGTGGTCGAGTCACCGTCGGATCCAGAGCATCCGGCAAGCACGAGCGCAATCACCGCCGCTCCTGCCGCCACTCCTGCGAGTCGGACGCGACTCGTCGTGCCGCGTGCCCCATCAACTGCGTTGTTCACTGTGTCTCCCTTGACTATTGCCCGGTGCGGGTCGACGTGCGGGTGCCAACTTCGCTGGTTCTCGCCGATCGAGTTCGCTCGTGGAGTTGACGCGCGTCAATCAGAACTCAAGTATGGTGGGATTATTGACGCGCGTCAAGGCGCATCTTTCACGGTTCGATAACGGCGCCGTTGCGGCCTTTCCGGTTCATGCGCCCGCGACACCGCGACTCAGGACGGGAGGCACGATGGCGACGCGAGCGGATGTCGCACGGCTGGCGGGAGTGTCCCAGGCTGCCGTGTCATACGCGATCAGCGGCAAGGCACCGATCGCAGCGGCAACGCGCGAGCGGATCTTCGCTGCGATGACCGAGCTCAACTACCGACCCAACGCCCTCGCGAAGGGGCTGGCCGGGGGCCGAAGCATGAACATCGCGCTCCTGCTGCCGACGCAGGACCGCGGCATATCGAGCGCAGACTTCGAGTACGTTCTGGGCGCGGCGAACGCGGCGCGCGAACTCGGATACCACCTGCTCCTCTGGCCGACCGAGAGCGGAGACATGGAGAGCGCCCGCGACCTGGCCCGCACCGGCATGATCGACGGCGTGATCCTCATGGAAGTCCAGCTCGATGATGAGCGCCTGGCGTACCTCCGTGACAGCGACGTCGAAGTCGCTCTCATCGGACGCGTCGCCGACCCGGACGAGGACCTGTTCGCCGATCGCGACTTCGACGCCGTGACCGAACTCGCCGTCGACCACCTCTTCGGCCTCGGGCACAGGGAGCTCCTCTTCCTCAGCGGGCCGCGCGACTTCGACCGCAGCACGACCGCCGTCCAGCTCGCGGACTCCGGCTTCCAAGCGGCGTGCGCGCGACGAGGTCTGCGCACACGGATCGCGCACCTCGAGCCGACGATCGATGCCGGGCGTGACTACTACGCGGAACATCTCGAAGCCGGCAGCGACGTCACCGGCGTCGTGGCGATGAACCCCGAGGCGACGATCGGAGTACTCGCCGGCGCGCGCGAACACGCCGCGAGCGTTCCATCGGAGTTGTCCGTCATCTCCATCGCCACCCCCACGAGTCTGGTCGCTGCGTCCACGCCCGCTCTGACGACGATCAGCCCGCCCGCGGAGGCGATCGGGCGCGCCACTGCCCGACTCCTGATCGCGCGGCTGGCCGGGCTCGACATCGAACCACCCGAACACCTGTGGACCGGCGATCTGGTCGTGCGAGAGACGACCGGGCCTGTCCGTCCCACAGCCGACATGAGGCGGGAGTAGCCCGTGGAGCAGCTTCACAAGGACCGGGACTGGTGGCGGCAGGCCGTCATCTACCAGATCTATCCACGATCGTTCGCCGATGCGAACGGCGACGGAATCGGCGACATCCGCGGAATACTGTCACGACTCGACTACCTCTCGTCGCTGCAGGTGGATGCGGTGTGGCTGAGCCCCTTCTACCCCTCGGCGCTCGCAGATGGCGGCTACGACGTCGATGATCACTGCGCCGTCGACCCGCGCTTGGGAACGCTTCAGGACGTCCGCAACCTCATCGACGCGCTCCACGATCGAGACATCCGCGTGTTCGTCGATATCGTCCCCAATCACTCCTCGGATCGCCACCGCTGGTTTCAGGAGGCGCTCGTCTCGCCACCAGGATCCGCAGCGCGCGATCGGTACATCTTCCGGGACGGCCGCGGCCCGAGCGGGGAACTCCCCCCGAGCGACTGGCCGAGCCACTTCGGGGACAGCGCGTGGACACGAACCCTGGATCCGGACGGCTCCCCGGGCCAGTGGTATCTCCACTTGTTCGCGAAGCAGCAACCCGACTACAACTGGCAGAACCCCGAGGTCTGGGCCGAATACCGTGCGACGCTGCGATTCTGGGCAGACCTCGGTGTGGACGGCTTTCGGATCGATGTCGCGCACGCACTGGCGAAGGACCTCTCGGAGCCCCTTCGCTCGAAGCCTGAGATCATCCCGTTCGACAACCCGGAGACCGGCGACGACGTGCTGTTCGACAGGAACGAGGTGCACGAGATCTACCGCGACTGGCGCAGGGTCTTCGACGAATACGATCCACCACGCGTGGCCGTCGCCGAGGCGTTCGTCAACGCGTCTCGCCGGCCCCTGTACTGTCGTCCCGACGAACTCCACCAGGTGTTCAACTTCGATCTGCTCAACAGCAGATTCGACGCTGCGCAGTACCGCGATGTCATCACCGAGACCCTTGAGATCTCGGCCCGCACCGACACGTCGCCTACCTGGGTCCTGAGCAACCACGACAACGTCAGGCACGCGACACGCTACGGCCTCCCCCCGGACTGCGACTATGACGAATGGCTCATGACCGGCGGATCGTATCCCCCCCTCGACGCAGCGATCGGCCTGAAGCGAGCGCGAGCAGCGACGCTGCTCCTGCTGGCTCTCCCCGGCTCGACGTACCTGTACCAGGGGGAGGAACTCGGTCTCCACGAGGTCGCAGACCTCGACCCCTCACTCCTCGAGGATCCGATCTGGGAACGCAGCCGACACACGAAGAAGGGCCGGGACGGATGCCGGGTCCCGCTGCCCTGGGCTCCGTCGGGCCCATCGCTCGGGTTCGGGTCCGGTGCTCCTCACCTCCCACAGCCGACGTTCTTCGCCGATGCCTCGGTCATGACGCAGGAGCAGACACCGGGCTCCACGCTGCAGATGTACCGAGACGCGATTCGTGTCCGGCGATCGGCGATCGCCGGAGAGCACTTCGCTTGGCTCGACCACGAGAGCACAGAGGTGCTGCACTTCGACCGCGGAGGAGGATGGCGTTCGGTGACCAACTTCGCCGACGAGCCCGCAGCCCTGCCCGCAGGACGCATCATCGCCGCCAGCACCCCGATCACGGACGACTCACTGCCTGGAGCGACAACCGTCTGGCTCTCAACCCTCGACGACTGAATCCGAGTGTCGACGACGGTTGAATTCTGGTCATTTGCGGCGGCCGGAAAGTGAACGGTCGCGGGCAGTCTAGCCGTGGTCTTGTTCGGCTCTGATGCTGGGCAGGGTGTCGATGCCGCGGTCGCGTAGCCGGTAGCTGGCGCCTTTGAGTGCGAGGACCTCGGCGTGGTGGACGATGCGGTCGATCATCGCTGCGGCGACGGTCTGGTCGCCGAATACGCCGCCCCAGCCGCTGAAGGGCAGGTTGCTGGTCAGGATCAGTGAGGCGTGTTCGTAGCGGGATGAGACGAGTTGGAAGAACAGGTTCGCGGCGTCTTGCTCGAATGGCAGGTAGCCGACCTCGTCGACGATGATCAGGCTGTAGCGGCGTAGTCGGGTCAGCTCGTTCGGGAGCCGGCCGATGCGGTGGGCGTCGCTGAGTCGGGTGACCCAGTCGGTCGCGGTCGCGAACAGCACCCGGTGCCCGGCGCGGGCGGCGGCGATGCCCAGCCCGGTGGCCAGGTGGGTCTTGCCGGTGCCGGGTGGGCCGAGCAGGACGACGTTCCGTGCCTCGGTCAGGAACGCGCCGGATGCCAGGGCGGCGATCGGCTGCCTTGCGGCGGGTTGGGCGTCCCAGTCGAAGTCCTCCAGCGTCTTTCTGGCACTGAACCCGGCGGCGCGGATGCGCAGTTCCGCGCCGGACGCGTGGCGGGCGGCGACTTCGCGTTCGAGGACCGCGGCCAGGTAGTCCTCATGGGTCCATCCGGCGTCGCGGGCGTGATCGGCCAACCGGGCGGCGGCTTCGGTGATCCTCGGTGCTTTCAACGCGGCGGCGAGGTAGTGGATCTGCTTGACCGTCTCGGTCGGTGTCTTCGCGCTCATCAGCGGTCGTCCTCGTCGTGGCCGGTCAGCCCGAACGCACGGTCGTAGTCGGCCAGGTCCCTACCGAGTTCGTGCCCGGCCGCGGCCTGGCGGCGGGGCTGTTGGAACAGTCGACGCAACCGGGCGGCTTCTTCGACATGGCCCGGGTCGGTCAGGGTCATCCCGCGCGCCCACACCCGATCGTGCTCGGCGACGATCCGGCCGTTCATCCGCACCCGTTCCAGGTCCGCGGTCACGTCCACGATCCGGCCGATCGCGGCCGGGTTCACGGAGTAGTCGTTGCTGTCGACACGGACGTAGTAGTCCCGACCGAGCCGGACCCGGTTGCGCCAGCCCAGATGCAGTAGCACCGGCGGCAGCGGCAGCATCGCCGCCAGATCCCGTTCGAGCCGTTCGACCGGGCGGGCCTTGGTCGTGCGCACCACCCGCCGGTTTGCGATCGCCAGCCAGTCGGTGAACTGGGCGTTGAAGTCCGCCGGTGACGCGAACTGCCGGCCCGGCATGAACGAGGACTCGAAGTAGCCGTTGCGTCGCTCCACGATGCCCTTGGACTCCGGATCCCGCGGCGGCAGCAGCACGAGCTTGGTCGCCAACGTCCCCGTGAACGCGGTCACCCCCTCAGCGGGCCGGTGGCCGCGGCCGATGCCGGGCTCGTTGTCCCAGATCAGCCGCCGCGGCACCCGACCCAACTGCCGGATCAGCTCCCACGAGCCCAGCAGCAGGTCGGGCGTCTTCCGGGTCGGGATCATCCGGCCGAGCATGAACCGCGAATGCGCCGCGGTGATCACCAGCACCGGCAGCAGCACCCGCGTGCCGTCCTCGAGCGGGATCTTCCGCGGCGGGAACCACAAATCGCACTGCGCCGCATCGCCGGGCTCCCACACCAACCGGTCCGCCGGATCCGGTGGGCGGACCTCGGGACGAAGCCGCCGCACATGCTCACGGAACCAGGTGATCGACCCGTCCCAGCCGACACGTTCGGCGATCACCGTCGCCGGCATGTCCGGGGTGTCCTTCAACAACTGCCGAACCCGCGCTTCGAACGGGGTGAACGAGGTCGGCGCCGGCCTTCGCTCGTACCGCGGCGGCGCATCCGAGCCCGCCACCTTCACCACCGTCGTCCGCGAGATCCCTAACCGCTCCGCGATCCTGGCCTTCGGCACCCCATCGGCCACCAGCCGCCGGATCAACGCCCAGTCCTCCACAGTGATCACTCTCCAATCGTTGAGTGTTCACTCTTCGACCGCCGCTACTGTTCAGTTTCCAAGCGTCGCCGACACCGAGGATCGGGAACCGTCGCGTGCCTGTGCCGATGCCGTTTGCAGGCGCGCGACGAACACCACGAACGCGAAGTCACGAGATCGGAGCATGTGTCACCAGGCTCGGAGCGACTCACGTCGACCTCACCCGGGTCGCGTCAGTTCCCGTAGCCCCGCGCCGCACGGGTTCACGCGCCCGATCGGTACGGGTAGCGTGAGGCGGGTGAGCACGCCGATCGATCCCACCGCAACATCCGCCTGGTCCGAGCTCGAGGCCCACCGCGCCGCGTTCGAGCCAGACCTCCGCGACTGGTTCGCCGCCGATGCGGGCCGCGTCGAGCGACTGAGCCTGCCGCTCGCAGACCTGCACGTCGACCTGTCGAAGAACCTCGTCACCGACGAGATCCTCGCGGCCCTGGTCCGGCTCGCGGAGGAGACGCACGTCGCCGAGCGGTACGCCGCGATGCTGGCCGGCGAGCACATCAACACGACCGAGGACCGCGCGGTGCTGCACACCGCGCTCCGGCGCCCGAAGGGCGCCGCGCCGGCGCTCGTCGTCGACGGACAGGACGTCGACCACGACGTCCACGAGGTGCTCGACCGGCTGGGCGCCTTCGCCGATCGGGTCCGCTCGGGCGAGTGGCGCGGCGTGAGCGGGAAGCGCGTCACGGATGTCGTGAACATCGGCATCGGCGGCTCCGACCTCGGCCCGGTGATGGTCTCCGAGGCGCTGAAGCCCTACGCGGATGCCGGCATCCGAGCGCACTTCGTGTCCAACATCGACCCGACCGACGTGGCGCAGAACACGGCCGGGCTCGACCCGGAGACCACGCTCGTGATCGTCGCGTCGAAGACCTTCACCACGCTCGAGACGCTCACCAACGCGCGGCTCGCGCGCGACTGGCTGTGGGCCGGGCTCGAGTCGGCCGGCGCGATCGACGGCGACGAGGCATCCCGCACCGACGCGGTCGCACACCACTTCGTCGCGGTCTCGACGGCGCTCGACAGGGTCGCGGCCTTCGGCATCGATCCGCAGAACGCGTTCGGCTTCTGGGACTGGGTCGGCGGCCGTTACTCGGTGGACTCGGCGATCGGCCTGTCGCTCGCGATCGAGCTCGGGCCCGAGGTCTTCCGCGAGCTGCTCGCCGGCTTCCACGCCGTCGACGAGCACGTGCGTGCGACTCCGCTCGAGCGCAACGTCCCGGTCCTCATGGGGCTCCTCAACGTCTGGTACACGAACTTCCTGGGTTCGCAGTCCCACGCCGTCCTGCCGTACGCGCAGCAGCTGCACCGGTTCCCCGCGTACCTGCAGCAGCTCACGATGGAGTCCAATGGCAAGTCCGTGCGCTGGGACGGCTCGCCGGTGACGACCACCACCGGCGAGGTGTTCTGGGGGGAGCCGGGCACGAACGGCCAGCACGCGTTCTACCAGCTGATCCACCAGGGCACGCGGCTCATTCCCGCGGACTTCATCGCCTTCGCGAACCCCGCGTACCCGGCGACCGACGACGGCCGCGACGTGCACGGGCTGTTCCTGGCGAACTTCCTCGCGCAGACGAAGGCGCTCGCCTTCGGCAAGACCGCCGAGGAGGTCGAGGCGGAGGGCACCACGGGGCCGCTCGTCGCGGCGCGCACGTTCGAGGGCAACCGCCCCACGACGTCGATCTTCGCGCCCGCGCTCACGCCGTCGGTGCTCGGCCAGCTCATCGCGCTCTACGAGCACATCACGTTCACGCAGGGCGTCGTGTGGGGCATCAACTCGTTCGACCAGTGGGGTGTCGAGCTCGGCAAGCAGCTCGCCCTGCAGATCGCCCCGGCGATCGAGGGCGACGAGTCGGCCCTGGCGGGCCAGGACGCCTCGACGCGTGCGCTGCTCGAGTACTACCGGTCGCACCGCCGCAGCTGAGGCCCACGTCAGCGGGTGGCGGGATCGCTCCTGGCAACCCCTGTTCCCCGCCCCGTCCGCGGGCTACGCTGTCGGTCAGGTTGTGCAGTGCCGGAGGTGGACGTGGGGAAGTTGACGTACGACTCGACGCTCGGCGTGGACTTCGACGATCGCGTACTCGCGCACTTGCAGCTCGTGATCGGTGCGAAGCTCCGCCGGGGCGAATCGTTCTACTTCAGCTGGCGCGACGACCCCGCGATCGGCGACGGTCGCAGCACGCTCTGGATGCACCCGCGGATCCCGCTCGTCTTCAAGTACGCGGGTGGGCGTCAGCCGTCGATCAACCGCGCATGGGTCGACGCGCTCATGTCGACGGCGAACTCGCCCGGCGGGCTCGTCCTCGTCCCCGAACCGGAGACGAGGAGCGGAGTGGACGCGAACGGGGGGCCCGAGTCGTGAAGCGCGTGAACATCATGTACGGCGGCGCCCAGTACTCGGTCGGCCAAGCCGACGTGGAGGCCATCAAGGCGGCGATCGAGCAAGCGCACGAGCGCGGGCTCGCCGACTGGATCACCGTGAACTTCGGCGAGGGCCGCCCGCAGCCCGCCGAGCTGCTCGTCGGGCCCGGAATTCCCGTCAGCATCGTGCCGATCCCCTCGGATGATCCGATCCCGGGCGAGGCCGAGGCCCACGACGAACCGGCCGAGCCGGCTGCCGTGGAGCCGGGAGCGGACGGCATCGACAAGGTCGACCTGGGCGACTGACCGTCGGTCGCGTGCGACCTCAGCGGATCGGCGGCCACTCCAGTTCATCGGTGTCGTCGCCGGCTCCGTACCCGGGTTCCGGCGCCTCGACCATGGGACGGATGGCGGAGAGCGCCGTCGTCGCGGCCCTGAGCCGTGAGACCAGCTCCTCGTCGACGAGTTCCTCCTCGTCGGTCTCGACCGGTTCGGTGAGGAGCTGGCTCGCGGGTCCGACCAGCAGGTGCGCGCGTGCGGTGGAGCCGTCCTCGCCACGGATCGGGATGTCGATGGATGCCGCGGACCGACGCGACGCGAGCGCGGCCGCGTAATCGACGATCGCATCGGCGATCGCGCTTCCGGTGAGCAGCTCGCCGCCCGCGTAGTGGATCCGGTCCATGCCCTCAGGTCTACCGGTCCGTCGCGGTCGACTCAACCGCTTGCACTCTCGCGCCGAACGTGGTCTCATCCCGTCTGCGCGGTCACGTCCAGTCGGTGGCGTGCGTCCATCCCGCCAAGTACGCGCGCTCGTTCGCGCCCAGCCGGATCCCGGATCGGGGGACGGGCCGATCGTCGAGCTCGCAGAGCTCGAGGATCCGCCGCACGACCGCCGTGCGGAGCGGTGCCGTGGGGTGTTCGAGGATCTCGCGCTGCAGCGGCGCCTCCAGCATCGGCCACCAGACCCCGATCGACGGAAGCATGGCGGTCTCACGGCCGGTGCCGTGGTCGGGTCGGTCGATCACGGAGCTCATTGCGCGCGCTCCTCGGTGATCCGCCCGTCGTCGTCCCGCACGGCGACGCGCTCCTCGGCGTCCGCGTCCTCCCGTGCGCGTGCGCGCCGCTCGACCTCGTCGACCGCGGCGTCCATGACGCGGTCCTCCTCCGAGCGTGCGGTCCTCGGTCCGTCTCCATCCGTTTCGGACATGGTCACCCTCACCCCTCCGGGGTCGGTTGCGCCCCGAACGCGTTCCCCGTGATGGAGGGTACGCCGCGGGCGCGCGCGAGGGCAGGCCCTTGATCGCTCGTGGAGGTGGTGCTACCCGCGCGGCGTCCCCCGCTCCCGTGCTCCGTTCGGGGGGATGCCGGGTGCGCGTGTCGGAGGAGGGGAGCATGATGGGCGGATGGACCTGCCGGTGATGCCGCCCGTCAAGCCGATGCTCGCGAGATCGGTGAAGGCCATCCCCGACGTCGGTCACGTCGAGCCCAAGTGGGACGGCTTCCGCACGATCGTGTTCCGCGACGGCGAGGAGGTCGAGCTCGGCAGCCGCAACGAGCGACCCATGACGAGGTACTTCCCCGAGCTCGTCGAGGCGTTGAAGCGGCATCTCCCCGGACGATGCGTCGTCGACGGCGAGATCGTGCTCGTCCGCGACGGCCGGCTCGACTTCGATGCACTGCAGCAGCGGATCCACCCCGCCGCGAGTCGCGTGAAGCTCCTCGCCGAGCAGACTCCCGTCTCGTTCGTCGCATTCGACCTGCTGGCGCTCGGCGACGACGACCTGACGAGCCGGCCGTTCGCCGAACGGCGCGCGCTGCTGGTCGAGGCGCTCGCCGCGGCATCCGACCCGGTCTTCGTGACGCCGGCGACCGCCGACCCCGCCGAGGCCGACGACTGGTTCGCGCGCTTCGAGGGAGCCGGGCTCGACGGCGTGGTGGCGAAGCCGCTGGACGGCACCTACCAACCCGACAAGCGGGTGATGTTCAAGGTCAAGCACGAGCGGACGGCCGACTGCGTGGTCGCCGGCTACCGCTGGCACAAGACCGGCGGAATCGTCGGGTCGCTGCTGCTCGGGCTCCACGGCGACGACGGGCGCCTCCACCACGTGGGCGTCGCCGCGTCATTCCCGATGGCGAAGCGTCGAGAACTCGTGGAGACGCTCGCGCCCTACGTCGAAGAGGACTTCTCGCGACATCCGTGGGGGGAGTGGGCCGATCAGGAGGCGCACCGCACCGGCCGCATGCCCGGCGCGGTCAGCCGCTGGAGCGCGGGCAAGGACCTCTCGTTCGTCCCGCTGCGCCCCGAACTCGTCGTCGAGGTCGCCTACGACCACATGGAGGGCGATCGGTTCCGGCACACGGCGCAGTTCCGGCGCTGGCGCGCGGATCGCGCCCCTGAGAGCTGCACGTACGAGCAGCTCGAGACACCGACCGGGCTGGACCTGGGCGAGATCCTGCCGATGTCGCACTGAGGCGAGGCGGCCGGCACCCGCGATCCGCATCACAGCACGGCGCGCAGCCCGGCCGATTCGGCGGTGTGGTGCTCGAAGACGAGGTTGGTCTCGGTGAGGGCGACGGCGGGGTTCGCCGACAGGTTCTTCAGGACGAACTGGCGCACGTGCTCGCTGTCGCGCACGCGGACGTGGATGAGGAAGTCCTCGCTGCCGCCGAGGAAGAAGAGCTGCGCCACCTCGGGCTCCCGCCGCAGTTCGGCGGAGATCTGCTCCATCAGGTGGCGGGCGCCCGGGCGGATGCGGACCGAGACGAGTGCCTGGAGCGTGAAGCCGAGCGCGGTCGGGTTGATCTCCGCCGTGTAGCGGGTGATGACGCCGCGCTCGCGCAGCGAGCGCACGCGGGCGAGGCAGGTCGACGGGGAGACGCCGACCTCGCGGGCGAGGTCGACGTTCGGGATGCGGGCGTTCTCGTGCAGCAGCGCGATGATCTGCCGATCGATGTCGTCGAGCACGACCCGGGTCGGTTCGCTGAACTTCGGCAGATCGGACATGGCAGCACTCCTCCACGAACTTTCGAGACGGATGCCGTGAGTCTACCGAACATCATGCGGAAGCACTTCACAAACAGCGAACATGAGGCGACCATGGAAGCACACATCCACACAGCATTCGGAGCGTACCCATGCACGTCGGCGTGCCTGCAGAGATCAAGAACAACGAATTCCGCGTCGCGATGACGCCCGCGGGAGCGAATGCGCTCTCCCTGCGCGGCCACCGCGTCGACATCCAGGCCGGTGCCGGCGAGGGTGCCGGCTACCACGACGACGAGTACCGCGCCGCCGGTGCGAACATCGTCGCGACCGCCGCGGAGGCGTGGGCCGCCGAGCTCGTCCTCAAGGTCAAGGAGCCCATCGAGCAGGAGTACGGCTTCCTGCGCGCGGACCTGACCCTCTTCACCTACCTCCACCTCGCGGCCGACCTGCCGCTCACCCGCGCCATCCTCGACTCGGGCGTGACGGCCATCGCCTACGAGACCGTCCAGCTCGCCGACCGCTCGCTGCCGCTGCTCACCCCGATGAGCGAGGTCGCCGGCCGTCTCGCGCCGCAGGTCGGCGCCGCGTCGCTGCACGCCTCCAAGGGCGGCCGCGGCGTCCTCCTCGGCGGCGTGCCCGGCACGGCCCCGGCGAAGGTCCTCGTCATCGGCGGCGGCGTCGCCGGCGAGCAGGCCGCGGCGACGGCCATGGGCATGGGTGCCGACGTCACCGTGATGGACATCTCGCTCCCGAAGCTGCGCGAGCTCGACGCCCGCTACGAGCACCGCATCAAGACCCTCGCGTCATCGCCCTACGAGACCGCGCGCCAGGTGCGCGATGCCGACCTCGTGATCGGCGCGGTCCTCGTGCCGGGTGCGGCCGCGCCCAAGGTCGTGACCGACGAGATGGTCGCCACCATGAAGCGCGGCGCCGTGCTCGTCGACATCGCGATCGACCAGGGCGGCTGCTTCGAGGGCTCGCGCGCGACCACGCACGCCGAGCCGACGTACCAGGTGCACGACGCGATCTACTACTGCGTCGCGAACATGCCCGGCGCGGTCCCCGCGACCTCGACGCCGGCGCTCACCAACGCCACGCTGCCGTACGCGCTGAAGATCGCCGACCTCGGCTGGGAGGCCGCGCTCGCCGCGGACGTCGCCCTGGCCAAGGGCCTGAACGCCACGGCCGGCAAGCTGACCAACGAGGGGGTCGCGAAGGCCCACGGGCTGGAGCTGTCCTCCCTCGTCTGACGCCGGGGTGCCCCACCAGGCGCTCCGTGAGCACACGACGGCCGCCGACCCGAGTCATCGGGCGGCGGCCGTCGTGGCGTTCGTGGGCGTCTCAGGGGGAGTCGGCGCGTCCTGCAGGCCGGTGTGTCACGAGAGCGAGAGGAACAGCTTCTCGAGCTCGTCGAAGTCGAGTCGCCCGCCGGAGCCGTCGACCTTGCCCTCGGGGTCGGCTGCGCAGTCGCGCATCGCGGTCGAGATGACCGCGAAGCCCGCACGGTCGAGCGCGCTCGACACCGCCGCGAGCTGATTCACGACCGTACGGCAGTCGGCGCCCGATTCGACGGCGTCGATCACGGCATTCAGCTGTCCGCGGGCGCGCTTCAGCCGGTTGGCGATGCGGCGCTGGGCGTCGGCGGTCGTCTCGGTCGTCATGTTCGCGGTCATTCGGCACCTCCGATGGTGAGGGGGAGTCCGGCGCGGTACCACTCCGTGATGCCGCCGGAGATGTTCACGGCGTCCACGCCCTGCGTCGTGAGGTACTGGGTGGCCTGTGCGCTGCGACCCCCGGCGTGGCACATCACGTACACGGTGCGGTCGCGGGGCACCTCGTCGAGGCGTTCGACGAGCGTTCCGAGCGGAATGTGGTGGGCGTCCTCGAGGCGGGCCTGTTCGAGTTCGTGCCCCTCGCGGACGTCCAGGATCCACGCGTCGGCGACGGCGTGGGCCTCGAATGGGGAGATCGACTTCATCTGCTGCTCCTCGTGCGCTGGTGTGCCGGGCAAAGCATACCCCCATGGTATCAATACCCGCCGGGTATCGAAAACCCGCGGAGTACGGCGATGCTCCGGAGGATCGCGCCGCCCGGCCGTATGGTGTCGATGTGCAACGGCTCGATCGGAACGACGGGGACGAGTTCCCTGACGACGGCACCGAGACCCCTGCCGCCGAGCGTGCCGGGTCGACGGTTCCCGACCGCGACCCCGCGTCGCCGCACGCGGTGACCATCGGGGACCCGTCGGTCGTCGCCGGCAACATCGCCGAACCGAGCTGGCGGCGGTGGCACGCAGAGCTCCGCGACCTCGGCGGGCGCTCCCCGCTCGTGCACTTCGACGACGCGCCGCGAACGCGCATCGAGCTCTCCACGACCCATCCGGGCGGACTGCCGCAGTTCATCACCGGCAAGTCGACACTGCTCTCGAGCCTCATCCGCGACGAGCTGGCCCTCCGCAACGCTCGGCTCGCGGCCGCTGAGATCACGCAGAAGGGCGTCGAGCTCCGCTCCGTCCGCGGCATCGAGTCGGTGCACCTCGCGATCGGGCTCGCATCGTGGCAGTCCGCGGGCGAGGACTTCCTCGCGCCCGTGCTGCTCCGGCCGCTCGCCATCCGCCGGTACGGCCGCGACTTCGAACTGAAGCTGAAGGGCCAGCCGTTCCTCAACCCCGCGCTCGCGCGCGAGCTGCACGAGCGCTTCCAGATCACCCTCGACGCCGACGCCTTCGTCGCCCTCGCCATCTCGAACGGCGCCTTCAAGCCGCAGCCCGTGATCGATCGGCTGCGCGGGCTGACCTCGCACCTGCCGTACTTCCATGTGGCCCCGCGCCTCGTGGTCTCGTCGTTCGCCGAGGTCGGGCCCTCGATGGGGGCGGATGCCTCCCGGCTCGAGCACCCGGTCATCGATGCGATCGCGGGCAATCCGAACGCGCGCGCCGCCGTGACCCGCGAGGTCGAGGCGCCGATGATCGTCCCGCAGGACGAGCGACCGCCCTCGACCGATCGACTCCTGCTCGACGCCGACCCCGAGCAGGAGCAGGTGATCGCCCGGATCGAGCGGGGCGACTCGATCGTCGTGAAGACCCTCCCCGGGACCGGCGGCACGCAGACCATCGTGAACGCGATCGGGGCGCTCGTCGCCAACGAGCGACGGGTCCTCGTCGTCGGTGCGCGTCGCGCGAGCCTCGACGGGATCGCCCACCGGCTCGGCCAGGTCGGCCTCGGCGGGCTCGCCGTGAGCACCGATCGCCTCCGCCGCGACCTCATCCAGTCGATCACGCGGAACGAGAAGGCCGAGCAGCCCCGTATCGCCGACATCGACGACGCGCTCGTGCGACTGCGTCGGGTCCTGCTCGACTACCGGCACGCACTCACCCGCCGTGACGGGGAACTCGGGGTTTCGGTCCTCGACGCGCTCACCGCGCTCGCCGGTCTCGCGTCGATGCCCGAGCCGCCCGACACCACCGCACGGCTGGACCGCAGCTCGCTCGTCGCGCTCGCGCACGGCCGCGACGCGGTCGCGGCCGACCTGGTCCGAGCCGCCGCGCTCGGCGAGTTCCGCTACGGCCCGGGCGACTCGCCCTGGTACGGCGCCGACTTCGCCACCTCCGAGGAGGCGACGGCCGCCCACGAACTCGCCAAGCGGCTGAGCACCACCGACGTGCCGCGCCTTCTCGAGCGGGCGCGTGCGCTCATCGCGCAGACCCGCCTGCGCCAGTTCGAGTCGGTCGCCGAGCTCGGTGTCTTCCTCCGGCTGCTGCACGACGTCCGCGACACGCTCGACAAGTTCCTCCCGTCGGTCTACGACCGCCCGCTCGGCGAACTCATCGCGGCCACGGCGCCGCGGCGAGAGACCGGCATGTCGGGCGCGAACCGCCGCCGGCTCAAGCGACTCGCGCTCGAGTACGTGCGCCCAGGGGTGCACGTGGGCGACCTGAACGCCGCGCTCCGCGGCATCCAGCAGCAGCGCACGCTCTGGCACAGGTATTCGGAGGCGGGCGCCGTGCCGAGCGTGCCCGTCGGGCTCGACGACGTGCACGTGGCATTCCACACGGTCGCCGCCGACCTGCAGGAGCTCGACGGCCCGCTCGGCCTCGCCGGCACGCCGAAGCGACTCGGCGCCCGCCCGCTGCGCGACCTCGAGGCCACGCTCGTCGGCCTGGCCGCGGAGTCCGAGGTGCTGCTCAACCTGCAGGAACGGACGGCCCTGCTGCAGAAGCTCCGCGGGCTCGGCCTCGACCCGCTGCTCATCGACCTCGCCAAGCGCCACGTCCCCGAGCAGCAGGTCGTCTCCGAGCTCGAGCTCGTGTGGTGGCAGTCGGTGTTCGAGACCATGCTGGTCGGCGACCCGGCGCTCCTCGGCGCGAACACGAGCGTGCTCGACCGCCTCGAGTCGGACTTCCGCCTCGTCGACGACGCGCACGCCTCGGCGGCCGGACCCCTGCTCGCGTGGCGACTCGCCGAGGCGTGGCGGGTGGCCCTCGTCGACCAGGCCGACGAGGCGGAACGTCTGCGGCGGATGCTCCGCGGCGACCGAGTGCGTCCGGATCGGCTGCACCGCGAGGCCCCCCACCTGTTCCGGCTGCTCGCCCCCGTCTGGCTGGCATCGCCCTACGAGGTGCCCGAGATCGACGACGCGATCCGCTTCGACACGGTGCTCCTCGTGGACGCCGGCGCGACGACCATCGCCGAGAACCTCGGCGCGATCCGGCGGGCGAGCCAGGTCGTCGCCTTCGGCGACCCGGTGACGCAGACGCCGACGCGATTCGAGGTCGCGATCCCGGCCGAGGCCGACGAGCGACCGCGTGCCGAGCACGGCGTCGATGCCCTTCACGCCGACTCGGCACTCGCCCGCCTCGCAGACCTGCTGCCGACCATGACGCTCACCCGCAGCTACCGCGCCGGCGGCGAGGACCTCGCCGAACTCGTCAACCGCCGGTTCTACGGCGGTCGGATCGTCTCGATGCCGTGGGCCGGGAGCTTCCTCGGCCACGGCAGCCTCGGGCTGCACTACGTCCGCGGCAACGGGCTGCCGGACGCCGTGACGGGGACCGTGGAGAGCCTCGACGTCGAGGTCGCGAAGGTCGTCGAGCTCGTGATGGAGCACGCGGTGAAGCGGCCTCGCGAGTCGCTCATGGTCATCACGGCGAGTGCGCGGCACGCCGCACGCGTCCACCAGGCCGTGCTCGCCGCGTTCGCCAAGCGCAGCGACCTGTCCGACTTCATCCTGCGCGACCGCGCCGAGCCGTTCACCGTGCTCACGCTCGAGCAGGCGGTGGCGCAGAGCCGTGATCGTGTCGTGTTCTCGATCGGCTACGGCCGCACGCCCCACGGTCGGCTGCTGTCGAATTTCGGCGCGCTCGGCGAGCCGGGCGGCGAACGGCTGCTCGCGGTCGCCATGACGCGCGCACGCCGCTCGATGGACATCGTCACGGCCTTCCGGCCCGACGACATCGACGAGGACCGCCAGCGTCACGGCGTCGTCGCGCTCGCGAGCGTGCTCTCGCAGACCGAGGAGCAGCAGGACGCGACGCGCGTTCACGGACCCGGCGACCCCATGCTGGTCGACCTCGCCGCACGGCTCGAGCGCCGGGGCATCCGCGTGAGCGTCGGTCACCGCGACACGCTCTCGCTCGCCGCGGCCCACGCCGGCAGGGCGGTCGTCGTCGAGACGGACCAGGCGCTCGTCGGCCAGAGCCTGCGCGAATCGCTCCGGCTCCGGCCCGACGTGCTGCGCCGGCTCGGATGGCACTACCTGCGCGTGCACAGCTTCGAGCTCTTCGGCGATCCCGAGGCCGTCGCCGAGCGCGTCGCGTCGGTGCTCGGGAGGGGAGCGCCGGCGGTCGAGGAGGCCGAGACGGCGTGAGCGATCCGACCGGTCGCGACGACGACGGGCCGGATGCCACGGCTCCGCGTCAGCGCGTGGAGCGCGCTCGCGGCGCGCGGCGCGCCCGACTGACTCCGGCCCCGGGCACGGATCCGGCACCCGAGTCGGCCGTGCCCGGGGCGCACGACGAGGACGAGGAGGGAGCGCCGCGGAAGGTGCGCCCGGAGGACGAGCGGATCACCCGCGAGCGTCCGCCGCACTGGTGAGACGACGACGGCGCCCGCCGGATCGGTCGACGGGCGCCTCGACGCGGTGCATGCGCGCTAGTCGGCGCGGTGCGTTCCCGACTGGCCCTGCCGTTCCGCGGCGAGGAGGTCCCGGATCTCGGCGAGCACCGTGAGCTCGGTCTCGGGGTCCTCCGCCTTCGACTCGCCGGCCTGACGGCGCGTCTCCGCGCGCTCCTTCAGCACGTTCATCGGCATGACGAAGACGAAGTAGACGACGGAGGCCACGATGAGGAACGTGAGGATCGCGCCGAGCACCGCACCGAACCTCACCTCGGCGACGCTGCCGTCCATCGTGGGGATCGACCAGACGAACGCGGAGTCGAGGCTGTCGGCACGGAAGAGCGCTCCGATGAGCGGGTTGAACAGGTTGTCCACGATCGAGTTGACGACCGCCGTGAACGCGGCGCCGATGACGACCGCGACCGCGAGGTCGATGACGTTCCCCCTGAGGATGAACTCCTTGAATCCCTTGAGCACGCGGTGGGCCCCCTTCGTTTCCGTTGCGGTGTGCGTGGAGCGGATGTCGGCCTAGGCGGCGGTCGACGAGGAGCTCGTCGTCGAGCTCGAGGATGATCCCGACGCGGACGACCCCGTCGAGGTCGACCCCGACGAGGGCGACTCGGATGCGGACGACCCGCCGGCCCCGGACTCCGCACCGGAGCCGCCGCCCTTCGCGCCCTTCGCGCCCGACTCGCGCGAGTCGGTGCGGTAGAAGCCCGACCCGTTGAAGGTGACGCCGACCGTGCCGTAGAGCTTGCGCAGCCGGCCGGTGCAGGCCGGGCACTCGGTCAGTGAGTCGTCGGTGAAGGCCTGCTGGATGTCGAAGGCCTCGCCGCACTCGGTGCAGCGGTAGGAATAGGTGGGCATGGTGATCTCTCGAGTCCGTCGTCGGGGGTCGGGTACGCGACGCGAGGTCAGAACGCGACGATCCGCGTGGGGGTCACGACGCCGTTCACCGGCTGGTCGTGGACCTCCCGCGGCACCTCCTCGACGAACTCGCCGTCGAAGACGATGGCGTACACCGGAGGACATTTTCCCATCGAACCGAGGGTCTTGTCGAAATAGCCTCGCCCCCAGCCCAGGCGCATGCCCGTGGCATCCACGGCAGCCGCCGGGACGAGGATCAGGTCGACGTCGTTGATCGCCATCGGACCGAGCAGCTCGCCGACCGCCTCGGGCATGCCGTGCAGTCCGGTGACCTCGTCCTCCTCTTCACCGACCGTCCAGTCGAGCAGGCCGTCCTCGCGCGTGATCGGGAACAGGACGCGGATGCCGTTCGCCTCCGCCCAGTTCACGAACGGACGCGTGTCGGGCTCGGTCGGCATCGACAGGTAGCAGGAGATCGACGCCGCCTCGGTCGAGCCGATGAGCTCCTGCAGGCGCGAGGTGAAGCCCTCGGTCGCCAGTTCTCGTTCGTGCGCGGGCATGTTGCGCCGGCGTTCCCGGAGCTCGGCGCGGAGGATCCGCTTGACCACGGTCGGATCGTCGGGCATGGCAGCCATCCTAGGACGATGCATCCGCCAGACGCCGATGCCGTACGGCTACGCTGAACCCCATGACTGAACGGATCACGAAGGCCGTCATCCCCGCTGCCGGCCTGGGAACCCGCTTCCTGCCCGCGACCAAGGCGATGCCGAAGGAGATGCTGCCGGTCGTCGACAAGCCCGCCATCCAGTACGTGGTCGAGGAGGCCGTCGATGCCGGTCTCACCGACGTGCTCATGATCACCGGCCGCAACAAGAACGCGCTCGAGAACCACTTCGACCGCGTCGCCGAGCTCGAGTACACGCTGGAGCAGAAGGGCGACACGGCCAAGCTGCAGAAGGTCAACGAGTCGACCGAGCTCGCGCAGATGCACTACGTCCGCCAGGGCGACCCGAAGGGCCTCGGCCACGCGGTGCTGCGCGCCGAGATGCACGTCGGTGACGAGCCGTTCGCGGTGCTGCTCGGCGACGACATCATCGACGCGCGCGACGTGCTGCTCACGCGCATGCTCGACGAGCAGGTCGCCCGCGACGCGACCATCGTCGCCCTCCTCGAGGTCGATCCCGACAGCATCCACCTGTACGGCGCCGCCGAGGTCGAGGAGACCGACGACCCCGACGTCGTGCGGATCACCGGCCTGGTCGAGAAGCCGGCCAAGGAGGTCGCCCCCTCGAACTACGCGGTCATCGGCCGCTACGTCATCAAGCCCGAGGTGTTCGAAGTGCTTCATCGCACCGAGCCCGGCAAGGGCGGCGAGATCCAGCTCACCGACGCGCTCATGGAGATGGCGGCCGACGTCGAGGGCACGGGCGGCGTCTACGGCGTCGTGTTCCGCGGCCGCCGCTACGACACCGGCGACAAGCTCGACTACATCAAGGCCGTCATCCAGCTGGCGTCCGATCGCGACGACCTCGGCGCCGACCTGCGGGCATGGCTCGTCGAATTCGCCGCCGGACTCGAACGAGGCTGACGTGCCCGTGGCATCCGTCCCGACCCTCGCCGACGGGTCGCTGACGCTCCGTCCGATCCGGGTGCGCGACGCACGCCAGCTCGAACGGGTGCTGCTCGACAACCGCGCCTGGCTGCGACGTTGGGAGGCGACCTACCCCGGCGGCGGAAGCGTGATCGACGCGCGCGGAAGCATCCGCAACCTCAACGCCCACGCCCGCGCCGGGACCGCGCTGCCGTTCGTGATCGAGTGGGAGGGCGAACTGGTCGGTCAGCTCAACGTCTCGTCGATCACGCACGGATCGCTCGCGTCGGCGTCGATCGGATACTGGGTCGCGAAGGACGTCGCCGGTCGCGGCATCACCCCGACGGCGGTCGCCCTCGCGACCGATCACTGCTTCCGCACGCTGCGCCTGCACCGCATGGAGATCTGCATCCGCCCGGAGAACGGGCCCTCGCTCAGGGTGGTCGAGAAGCTCGGCTTCCGGTACGAGGGGCTGCGCCGCAGGTTCATCCACATCGACGGCGACTGGCGCGACCACTTCGCGTTCGCGCTGGTCGCGGAGGAGGTGCCCGGCGGAGTGCTGCGGCGGTGGCGCGAGGGGCGGGCGCCGACGGCCGCCGCCGCGATCCCGGACGCCGACCGCGAGGCGGCGCGCACCCCCCTTCGGGTGGGGGATCGCTGACACGCCCCACGGCGAGCGGGAAGCGCGGCGCCCGGTGACCTAGCGTGGTGCCATGGATCCGATCGGCGGTGGCGTGCTCGTGGCGGTCGCCGCGACGCTCTGGATCGCCTATCTGCTCCCCAGCTGGCTCCGCCGACGCCAGTACCTCGCCACCGAGCGCAACGCGGTGCGCCTGCAGCAGACCCTCCGGATCCTCGCCGAGACGGCCGAGGCGCCCGAGGAGGTCCGCACCGGCGTGACCGCGCGCGAGGTCGCCGCCCAGGAGCGGATCCTCCACGAACACGAACTCGCGTCGCGCCTCGAAGCCCAGGCCGCCGAGAACCTCGCCATCGCCGAGCGCATCGCCGCGGAGGAGGCGGCAGCCGCCGCGGAACGCGAGGTCGCGGCGCAGGCCGAGCGGTCCGCGGCCGCCGAGCGTGCGGCGACGCTGCGAGCGGCCTCGCTCGCGGCCGAGGCGGAGGCCGTGTCCCGCCGCGCGGCGAGCACCGCCGCCGCTGCGGATCCGGTCGCCGCACGTCGCGCCCGTCGACGTCGTCGGGCAATGTGCTCCCTGCTGCTCCTCGCCTCGCTCGTCGCCCTCGCCATCGGCCTCGTCGTGCTCGCGAGCGGAGGCCCGGGTCTCGTCGCGCTCGGCGGAGGCGCCGGCATCGTCGTGGCGATGACGGGCCTCGTCGTGCTCGCCCGTCGCCGGCCGATCACGGTGGCCGTGGCACCCGTCGCGGTGCCGGTCGCCGAGCCCTTCGAGCCCATCGACGTCGAGGAGGCCGCCCCGTCCGAGGAGGCCGGCTGGACGCCGCAGCCCCTGCCGAAGCCGCTGCACCTCTCTCGCGGGACCATCGCCGCGAGCGTCATGGCCTCGATCGCCGAGGCCGAGCAGCTGAAGCGGTCCGCGCACGACGCCGAGCTCGCCGAACGCGCCGAGCGGATGGAGCCCCAGGTGCCGGTGCTCCGGCCCGCCGCGGCATCTGTCGGGGGCGAACCGACGACGCCGACGGGCGAACCGGCGACGGGGCGACCGGTCGCGTCGGCGTCGGAACCGGCGAACCCCTACGCGCGGATGGGCATCGTCGAGGGCGCCGGACCGGGCATGGGCGACCTCGACCAGGTGCTGCGCCGCCGCCGCACGGCCGTCTGATCCGGTGGTCCGAACCACCTCTCGGGGGATGGTAGAGTCGTTGACGGCTCGGGCCCATGGCGCAGTTGGTAGCGCGTCTCGTTCGCAATGAGAAGGTCGGGGGTTCGAATCCCCCTGGGTCCACCAACCAGATGAAGCCCCCGGAATCCGCTCGGATCCCGGGGGCTTCGTCGTCGGCTCGTACGCTGGAGGCATGAGCGACGCGATCGACCCCGCCCGGATGGCCGCCGACCGGATCGATCGGGCCGTCGAGCACGCGTTGACCCGACGCAAGGACTACGGGGAGGAGCGGCTCGACGAGGCGGCGCTCGCGGCCGACCCGCTCGTGCAGTTCGATCGCTGGCTCGCCGAAGCGGACGCGCGCGGCGTGTACGAGCCGAATGCGATGGTGCTCGGCACGGTGGACGCGGACGGCACGCCGTCGAGCCGGACCGTGCTGCTCAGGGGCGTCGACGATCGAGGGTTCGTGTTCTACACCGATCGCTCGTCGCGCAAGGGCCGCGCGCTCGCGGCATCCCCGGCCGCGACCCTGCTCTTCCCGTGGTACCTCATCCACCGGCAGGTCCTCGTGACCGGCTCCGTCGCACCGGTCGCCGACGAGGAGTCGGACGCGTACTGGGCGACGCGACCGTACGGCTCGCGCATCGCCGCGACCGCCAGCCGCCAGTCCCAGCCGATCGGCTCGCGCGCCGAGCTCGAGCAGCGCGTGCGTGAGCTCGAGGAGGAGTACGCGGGAGTCGACGACATCCGCCGGCCGGAGCGGTGGGGCGGCTACCGGTTGCGCCCGTGGCGGATCGAGTTCTGGCAGGGGCGAACCTCTCGACTGCACGACCGGATCGTGTTCGAGCGCGAGCGCGAGGGCGGTCCCGGGTCGCCGTGGCGGATCGGTCGCCTGCAGCCGTAGGCCGCTCACGGGCCGCCGCGATCGGCCGCTCGTCCGGTCGTCCGGGACATCCGATGCGCGGGCGTAGGCTGAAGCGGATGTCGCAGTCCCAGGAGCCTCCCGCCCGCGAGGCGAAGGATCACCGCTGGCGCGCCTACTGGGTCTGCGTCGGCGTCGCCGCACTCACGATCATGGACCTGACCAAGGTCAACGTCGCGCTGCCGTCGATCGAGGATGCGCTCGGCGCGGGCCCGACCGAGCTCGGCCTGCTCGTCTCGGGCTTCGTGCTCGCGTTCGGGCTGACGCTCGTGCCCGCGGGTCGATTCGGCGACCAGGGGTCGCGCAAGACGATGTTCATCGTCGGTCTCAGCCTGTTCGCGCTCACGAGCCTCGTCTGCGCGATCGCGCCGAGTGCGCCCGTGCTGCTCGTCGGCCGGCTGTTCCAGGGCGTCGCCGCGGGAATCCAGATGCCGCAGGTGCTCGGCATGGTCCAGCAGCTCTTCCAGGGCGCGGAGCGAGGGGCGGCGTTCGGACTGTTCGGAGCGACGATCGGCATCGCGACGGCGTTCGGCCCCACGCTCGGCGGCCTCGCGATCGCGATCGGCGGGCCCGACGACGGATGGCGCGGCATCTTCTGGATGAACGTTCCGCTCGCGCTCATCGCCATCGCCTTCGCGGCGCGCCTCCTGCCGGGCCGCCCGAGCGGCGAGACCCGACGCATCTCGCTCGACCCCGTCGGGGTCGTGATCTTCGGGATCGTCGTCACGTCGCTCATGTGGCCGTTCCTGCTCACCACGGGCTCGCCCGACGACGACCCGGCGCGGTGGTGGACGCTCGCGGTGTTCGCGGTCGCGCTCGGCGCATTCCTGTGGTGGGAGCGGCGATACGCGGCATCCGGTCGTGCCCCGCTCGTGCCGCTCGACCTGTTCTGGTTGCGGTCCTACCGCAACGGCACGCTGCTCGCGACCGTGTACTTCGCGGCGATGCCGGCGTCGTTCCTGTTGACGACGCTGTACCTGCAGCAGGGCCTCGGTCTCGAACCCGTCTTCGCGGGCATGGTGACGATCGGCTTCGCGCTCACGAGCGCCTTCACGTCGTGGCTCGGCGGTCGGCTCGTGAACCGGGTCGGGCGCCCGCTCGTGGTCGGGGGCCTCGTCCTGCTGCTCATCGGCTTCGGCCTGCTCGTGCTCGTCGCGGTGGCCACCCCGCCCGAGCTCACGCCGTGGCTCATGGCCGCCGTGATGCTCATCGGCGGAGCGGGCGGTGGGTTCGTCATCGCGCCGAACCAGGTGCTGGCGCTCGCCGACATCCCGATCGAGCGGGGTGGGCTCGCCGGTTCCGTCGGGCAACTCGGCCAGCGCATCGGCACGGCGATCGGCGCCGCCGTCGCACTCTCGCTCTTCTACTCGACGGTGTACCGCGAGCAGGGTGCCGAGGCTCGCATCGACGTGTTCCACCAGGCGTACGCCGTCGGCATCGCGGCCGTGGGCGCGCTGCTCGTCGTCGCGCTCGTCGTGGGGCTCGTCGACCTGCGTCAGCGCCTCGGCGGCGTGCGGCGCGAGCGCGAGCGCGAGGCGGCGGATCGGGACGCGCAGGCCCGGCCGATGATCGACCCGGAGTCGGACGGGCCCGTTTCGGCCTGAGCGCGGCTCACGGGGCCGGGCGGTCGGATCGGGCCGACGGTGCGTGCCGTCAGGCGGCCACCGCGCGCTCGGCCTCGAGCAGGCGCGCGAGCTCGCGCGCGGAGAGTTCCCGCCCGAACGCCGGGTGCCCCGGCTCGAGTGCTCGCCCGTTGCCGAGTGCTCCGCCGTCGACGGGGTCGAAGCCGAGGTCGTCGATCATGCGGGCGACGGCCTCGCGCGCGTCGGCGTCGTCGCCCACGACCGCGATGGCGCGACGCAGCGGCGATCCCGACGGCATCGGGTCGTCCTCCATGTCGTGGTAGCCGAGGTGGTTGAGGGACTTCACGACGCGCGCCGCGGGGTTCAGCGCGGCGTGGATCTCGCTCGTGGTGCGCTCGTCGGCGTCGACCTCGGGGATGTGCCCGTCGACCGGTGGCCAGTAGTTCGTGGCATCGACGACGATCTTGCCGTCGAACGCGTCCCACGGCACGCTCGGCGCCTTGCCGAAGGGCACGGCGACGACGATCACGTCGGATTCGGCGGCGAGGCGGTCCGCAGCGGCCACGCGGGCGCCGGGAGCGACGACGGAGACCAGGAGCTCGAGCGCGGTCTGGCGGGGCGAGCCGGCGAGCGCGACGTCGTAGCCGGCACCGACGAGCAGGCGTGCGAGGGCGGTGCCCACCTTGCCGGCGCCGAAGATGCCGATCGTCGGTCGTTGCGCCACTCGCTCCTCCATTCCGCCCCGGTTCCCGGGGCGCGGCGCCACCCACGTCGGTCGTCGGGCGCCGTCTCCATCGTGAACGCGCCTGCCATGGCGGGCATTCCCCGGGCCCCACGGAATAGTCTCTCAACTGACGGGGTTCCGATCAGGTGCATGCACATGCATCGATCACAGGACAGGGAGCAGCGGATGGCGCGCAACCACGAATTCGGACTCGACACCTTCGGCGACGTGACCCTGGCGGCTGACGGCGAGCCGCTGCCGCAGGCCCAGGTCCTCCGCAACGTCATCGAGGAGGCCGAGCTCGCCGATCGACTCGGCCTCGACTTCTTCGGCGTGGGGGAGCACCATCGGCACGAGTTCGCGATCTCGGCGCCCGAGGTCGTGCTCGCGGCCATCGCCGGACGCACCGAACGCATCCACCTCGGCTCGGCGGTCACGGTCCTGAGCTCGGACGACCCGGTGCGGGTCTACCAGCGGTTCGCGACGCTCGACGCGGTGTCGGGTGGACGTGCAGAGGTCATCCTCGGCCGCGGGTCCTTCATCGAGTCGTTCCCGCTGTTCGGCTACGACCTCAGCCAGTACCAGGACCTGTTCGAGGAGAAGCTGAACCTGTTCTCGGCACTGCTGCCGCAGGAGCCCGTCACGTGGTCCGGCAAGCTCCGCTCGTCGCTCACCGACCAGGAGGTCTTCCCGAAGGTCGAGCACGGCAGCCTTCGCACCTGGGTCGGGGTGGGCGGCAGCCCGGAATCCGTCGTGCGTGCCGCGCACTACGGCCTGCCCCTCGTGCTCGCCATCATCGGCGGCAGCCCGGCGCGATTCGCCCCGCTCGCCGACCTCTACCGCAAGGCCCTCGCGCAGTTCGGCCACGACGCCCAGCCGATCGCCGTCCATTCCCCGGGCATCGTCGCCGACACCGACGAGGAGGCGCTCGCGACGCTGTGGCCCCACTACGAGACGATCATGAACCGCATCGGGCGCGAGCGCGGCTGGGGCGCCGTCACCCGCGAGCACTTCGAGGGCGAGGCGAGCCCGAACGGGGCGCTCTACGCGGGGTCGCCCGAGACCGTCGCGCAGAAGATCGCCGTGACGATGCGTACGCTCGGCGCGCAGCGCTTCGACCTCAAGTACTCCAACGGCACGTTGCCGCACGAGGCGATGCTCCGCACGATCGAGCTCTACGCGACCGAGGTCGTCCCGCGGGTGCGCGAACTCCTCGCCGACGGCGACGGCGACGCCGCCGACGAGCGCCCCGCCGAGGCCTCCGACGGGGGCGACGGCGCCTGAGCGGGTGATCGCGCTACGGCTTGGCCGTGCGCAGCCGCGCCGACCCCGACTTCGACCGTCGCCGCACCGCAGCCCGGAACCACTCGGCGTCCGGAAGGCGTGCGAGGAACGAACCGGCGAGGATCGTGATCAGCACGTATCCGGTGGCGAGGGGAGCGAGCGCGGGCTCGATGCCCGAGCCGACGGCGAGGCCGGCGATGACGATCGAGAATTCGCCGCGCGGCGCGAGCACGAGCCCGGCTCGCCACTGGCCGAGCGTGCCCACGCCGGCCCGCCGGGCGGCGTACGCGCCCGAGACGAGCTTGGTGAGGATCGTGAGGGCGGCCAGCGCGGCGGCCGGCAGCAGCATCGAGAGGATCGCCGCGGAGTCGGTCGCGAGACCGAAGAAGACGAAGAAGATCGCCGCGAACAGGTCGCGCAGCGGCGTGAGCACCGCACTCGCGTTCGCCGCCACGCGGCCAGAGAGCGCGATGCCGACGAGGAAGGCGCCGACCGCTGCCGAGACGCTCACCTCCGCGGCGAGCCCGGCGACGAGCATGACGAGTCCGAGCACCCCGAGCAGCAGGGGTTCGGCGTGTTCGGCGGGGAAGAAGCGCGAGATCACGTGTCCGTGGCGGAGCGCGAGGAAGAGGATGACGACGACGATCGTGACGGCGATCGCGACTCCGACGGCGCCCTGGACGAGGCTCGCGCCGACGACCAGGGCCGACAGCACCGGCAGGTAGAAGGCCATGGCGAGGTCCTCCATGACGAGGACGGCCAGGACCGGGGGCGTCTCGCGATTGGAGAGTCGCCCGAGGTCGCGCAGCAGCTTGGCGATGACGCCCGACGACGAGACCCACGTGACGCCCGCGAGGGCGACGGCGGCGATGGGGCCCCACCCGAGGAGGAATGCGAACGCCGCGCCGGGAAGGGCGTTGAGCAGGGCGTCGAGGATGCCGGCGCGTCGCGAGGATCGCAGGCCGATGACGAGTTCCTCCGCCGTGTACTCGAGTCCGAGGAGTGCGAGCAGCAGGATCACGCCGATCTCGGCGCCGGTGGCGAAGAAGTCCTCGCTGGCGTCGAACGGGAGCAGGCCGCCGTTGCCGAAGGCGAGGCCGAGCAGCAGGTAGAACGGGATCGGGGAGAGGCCGATGCGGATGGCGAGGCGCCCCAGGAGGCTCATGGCGAGGAGCAGCGCGCCGACTTCGATGAGGAGCAGCGTGGTCTCGTGCATCGGGCCCCCGCGGTCAGTCGGGGCCGTTGGCGAGCAGTCGGGCCAGTCCGTCCAAGCCGTCGCGCGTTCCGACCGCGACGATCACGTCGCCGGCGCGCAGCACGTCGGCTGGGGTCGGCGACGGGATCACCTGTCCGTCGCGCATGATCGCCACGATCGACGAGTGCGTCCGGGTGCGCGCCTTGGTGTCGCCGAGGGGGTGGTTCAGGTAGGGCGAGTCGGTCGGCAACGCGATCTGCTCGGTGAACAGCCCGGTCGTCAGGTCGGAGAGGCTGGTCAGGCGGGCGAGCATCACGGAGGCGCCGAGCACGTCGGCGAGGGCGGCGGCCTCGTCGTCGCTCAACGGAATGGTGTCGCGGCACTCATCGGGGTCGTCCTCGTCGAACACTCCGAGATCGCGCTCGCCGTCCCGGTGCGACACCACGCTGATCCGCCGACCGCTCTCGGTCACGAGGTCGTGGCGGAAGCCGATCCCGGGCAGGTCGATCTTCTCGATGCGAATTCCCACGTCCGCCATGCTAGCCCCGTCCGAGGACGTCCGGTCCGAGGAACGCTCAGGATCCTGACACGCGCGCCCCCCTCGCTGGAACCCCGGAGTCGCCGCAGGGCGGCGGCCGGTCAGGCGGATGCGGCGGCGCGCGTCGTCATCTCGAGCACCGGCGTACCGCCGTCGTCCTCGACGGCGAACGACACGCGAACCTCGCCGAGCTCGCCGAGCGAGCCGACGTGCGTTCCGCCGCAGGGGATCCGAGCGGAGGCGTGCGGGAGTTCGCACACCCACGTGCGGCGGTCGCTGAGGTCGTCGCCCACGCGCTCGACGCGGACCTTGGCGTCGTCGCCGACCCATTCGGCGAGCGTCGCATCGACGGATGCCGCGAGCTCGCCGAGCGAGTCCGCGAGGCCGGTCGCATCGAAGCCGGCACGGCGCAGCGACTTGTTCAGTCGATAGCGATCCACCGAGCCCGACGGCTCGATGCGGGAGGACGAGATCGCGATGCCGTCGAAGTCGGGCGAGCCGAGCGCATCCTCGCGCGCGGCCTTCGACCAGCGGCCGGCGAGCGCGCGGTTCAACGCGAGGGAGGCGGCGTGGCACGCGGTGTGGCCGATCGAGAGTGCTCGGCGGGTCGCGGCATCCGCCTCGAGCTCGACCTCGTCGCCCTCGCCGACCTCGGCATCGGGGTCGAGGAGGTGCGCGACGAGGAACGACCAGCCCTCGGTGCCGGGTCGCACGGGCAGGGCGCCGATGTGCAGTTCGGCGCCGTCGGTCGCGGCGACGACCGCGTCGCGGATCGCGTACTCCCGGGTGCCGACGCGGAGCACGCCCGCGTCGGCGGGCTGATCGGGCCACGCGGCGTCGACGGGGTGGATGCTCGTGCGGTCCGCGATCACGGCCAGGCGGTCGCCGTGCGGCACGACGGCCAGGACCCGGGCGTCGGCGCGCAGGTCGCCCGCCGGATAGGTGACGATGGTGTCGGCGTCGGGCAGCCCCATCAGACGCCGGACTCGCGCCGGCCGAGGATGTTCACCGGGATGGCGACGGCGAGGGACACGCAGAGGATGCCGCCGAAGAACACGAGCGCCTCGAAGCCGACCACGACGTCGGCGATGCTCAGCACCCACATTCCGAACACGAACAGCGCCATGGCGATGAGGAACGGGAACACGCTCACGAGGGACCTCCTTCGGACGCGGCGGACCGCCGCGGCGCCAGTCTAGCGACGGGCGGAGCCCCGCGCGGGGTCCTCAGTCCTGCACCGGTCCGAGCCAGGCGTTCGCGATCGTGTTCAGCGCGGCATCGTCGCTCGAGGGGTGGAAGACGCCGGCCAGCACGTCGCGTTGGAGTCGTCCGAGCTCGTTCCCGGCGAAGTAGGTCGCGCCGCCGGCGACACGGACGGCGGCGTCGACCACGTCGCGCGCGGTCTGGACGGTGCGCACCTTCACGCCGGAGAGCTTCGCGAACCAGAAGGCGCCGTGGTCGGTGCCGCCGGTGACGTCGTTCGCGAGCCCGACGAGCTGGGGCGCCACGGCGTCGAGTGCGAGCGCGGCCTCGGCGATCCGCCGGCGGACGCCGGGGTCCTCGGAGCGGGGCAGGCCGGTCCGGGCGGAGGTCCGCGAGCGCGCGGCCTCGACCGCGAGGGCGAGCGCACGCTCGGCGAGTCCGGCGTAGACGGCGCTGAGGAACAGCTCGAAGCACGCGAAGATCGCGAACACGAACGGATCGGGGTTGGGGCCCGGGTCGAGACGGCGCACGATGCGGTCAGGTGCCGCGACGGCGCCGTCGAGCACGGTGGTGCGGCTCTGCGTGGCGCGCATGCCGATCGTGTCCCAGTCGTCGAGGGTTCGGACGTCGGGGTCCTCGCGGTCGATGAAGCCGTACACGAGCTTCGGGCCGTCGGCGGACGCCGTGTCGAGACCGTGCACCCCGAGCCGGGTCCATGCGGGCGAGAGCGAGGTGAAGATCTTGCGGCCGGTGTAGCGAACGCTCCCGTCGGCCTGCGGATCGGCGACGGTGCCCGAGCCGAAGAGCATGAGGTCGTTGCCGATCTCGCTGATGCCGAAGGCGAAGACCTCGCCGGCGGCCGCCTCGGACAGGACGAAGTCGAGCGCGTCGTCGCCGCGGTCGTGCAGGATTCGCGCGACGCCGGTCCAGACCAGGTGCATGTTCACGCCGAGGGCCGTCGCCGGGGCCGCGGTCGCCAGCCTCGACTGCGCCCGCACGACGTCGGCGAGGCTCCAACCGAGGCCGCCGAGCTCGGCGGGCACGAGCGCCCCGAGGTAGCCCCGGTCCGCGAGTTCGGCGAGGTCCTCGGCGAAGAACGCGTTCTCGCGGTCGTAGCCGGCCGCCCGTTCGCGGAGCCGGCTGAGCAGGTCGTCGTCGAGCAGGGATTCCGGGGTCGTGTCGGCGGTCACGGCGCCAGCCTACGCCGGGTGGTCGGCCCCGGTCCCGGCGCCCTGCGGGGCGTCGGCCGCGCCCGGCGGGCCCGCTGCGGCCCGGGCACCGGGGGCATCGGTCCCTCCGTCGCCTCCGCACGGCCCGCGCCCGCCGCGAGTCGCGAACACGATGATCCCGACCACGATCGCGGCGATCACCGCGAGCAGCGCGAGCCACGGGAGCATGACGCCGATCACGACGAGGAGCCCGGAGACGAACCCGACGAGCGCGTTCCATCCGGCGGCCACGCCGCTCCAGAAGTCGTTCGGGCCGGCCTGCGGCGCGAGGCCCTCGGTGAGCAGCTCCACCGTCAGCGTCGAGTAGTCGACCTGGTCGGCGAGCCAGTCGCGCTGGGTCGTGAGCGCGTCGAGCTCCGTCTGGCGGGTGGTGAGCTCCGATTCGATCGCGATGAGGTCGCCGACGTCGTCGGCCTGCGTGATGAGCGAGCGGAGCCGGTCGACGGAGGTCTGCAGCGACGAGATCCTCGAGTCGAGGTCCTTCCGCTGCTGGGTCACGTCGGAGCCGTCGAGCTGGAGCGAGTCCACGCGACCGAGCTCGCGCAGGTCGGCGAGGACCTCATCGAAGCGATCGGCGGGAATCCGCACGACGAGCGTGGCGCGGGCCTGCTGCGTGTCGGTGCCGGGCGTCTCGTTGCGGGTGTCGACGCGTCCACCCGCGCCGCCGACCAGCGCGGCGACCTCGGCCGCGGAGTCGATCGGGTCGTCGACGGTGATCGCCAGCCAGCCCGTCGTGATGACGCTCCGATCCTCGTCGATGGTGCCGGCCTGCTCGTCTTCCGTGAAGGGCTGCTCGTCGCGCGGCGCGACCCCGCCCTCGGCAGGCGCCTCCATTCCGACGTCGGGCTCCGACGTCCCGCTGTCGGAGCCCCCCGAGCCCATGCTGCAGCCCGTGAGGAGGAGCGCGGAGAGGGCGACGAGCCCTGCGAATCGGATTCCTCGGCTGGTCATGCGGTCACCGTAGCCCGGTGCCCGGATCCGATGTCTGGATGCGGGCTGCAAGTCGGGTCACGATCCGGTTGCGGCACGCTGTGAGCGCGGAGGCCATGCAGGGGAGGCCGCGGCCCGGGCCGAAACGACACCGCGTCAGCCGCGCCCCGGGATGGCCTCCGGTGCCTCCGGATGCTCCGAGGCCTCGCCGTAGAACTGGCCGTGGTAGCCGAGCAGCACCGGGTGCGGGAGCTCGGCTCGGGCGACCTCGGCGAACGAGGCCGCGTCGAGCACGAGCAGGAACGACGTGCCGCGAGCGGCGTCCAGCACCACGGACATCACCACCCCGTCGTCCTCGGCGGACCGACCCGGTCGACCGACGAAGACGCCCTCCCCGGGGAAGCAGTCCGCCTCGTGCCAGTCCGCGGAGGTCCCGTCGGCGAGGTCGATCTTCACGAGGCGGTCGTAGAACCCTCGTCCGCTCCGCACCCCGACGCCGTAGACGTACCGCAGGTCGGCGCTGGTGTTGCGCCTCGCGTAGTCGATGTTCGGCAGCTCGAGGCTCGTCGGGGAGATCACCTCGGCGCGGAGGCGGCGCTTCGGTCCGGTGAGCGGCACGCGAAGGCGACGGAGGGTTCCGGGCGGGATCTCGACGTCGGGTTCGGAGAGCCGGTGCAGGTAGAACGACTCGATGACGGACGCGTCGTCGTAGGCGACGAGGTCGATGACGACGCTGCCGTCCTCGTCGTCGTGGGCGTTGACGTGGTGGAACGCGAAGAACGGGTCGGCGGTGGCCGATCGCACGAGCCGGCCGGTGGCGCGGTCGAACACGTGGATGCGGGTGCCGCGCACCGGCTTCCACCGGAAGTTCTCGATGTACGGGCGCAACCACAGCAGCAGGGAGAGCGGATTGACGACGAGTGGGAACTCGACGAGCACGAGGTGGCGCGACGACATGCCGAACGAGTGGATGTAGGACGGCTCGCCCACCGGGCGCGAGGCGATCGTCGCGCCATTCAGCAGCGCTGCATCGCGCGTGTCGACGCGGCGGAAGACGTAGCTGCTCACGGCACCGTACCGGGTGACGAGGTTGATCGCCTCGTGCCGCGCCTCGTCGAGGTGCGGATGGACGGTGGTCATCCGTCCGAAGTCCGAGCGGTCCCATCCGGCCACGCCGACGGTGCGGAGCGTATCGGGGTCGAACTCCACCTGGATCGGCGTCTCCGCGAGGGCGAGGTAGTGCTCGGCGATCCGGGCGATGTTGACCTTCGCACTGTCGGTGACCTGGGGATCGAAGACCGCCATGGCCCGCGCGAAGAGCGATCGGCACGGGTCGGTCGCGAATTCGGGGTAGGCGATCCGGCCCTCATCGCGCGCTGCGCGGTAGGCCCCGGTCTCGAGGAACCGGTTGGCGTACGAGACGCGACCACGGTCGATGGTGAATCGGTGCAGCATCGCGAGGCCGTCGAACCAGTGGCGGTACCGCTGCGCCCCGACCTGGAACGTGCCCGGGCCGTTGCGCAGCAGCGAACCGGTGAGCCAGTCGGGGAGTCGGCCACGGACCGGGAGGTCGTCGATCGCGACCTCGGGGCTCGCGCCGAAGCCGTGGATCGCATGGTTCGCCGTCATCGGATGCCCGCGCTCGCCGTGGCGTCGTCCGCCGTCGTCCGGCGGGGGCGGCGGCCGGCGCCGCGCCGAAGGATCAGGTCCGCGGCGATCTTGCCCGAGGCGAGCACGGCCGGGATGCCGGCCCCTGGGTGCGTGCCCGCGCCGACGAGGTAGAGACCGTCGACCAGTGGGGATCGATTGTGCGGGCGGAACCAGCCCGACTGGAAGAGCGTCGGCTGCAGCGAGAACGCTGCGCCGTGCGGGGTGTTCAGCACATCGCGGAAGTGATCCGGACCGATCGCGTGCTCCACGGTGAGGTGGGAGGCGAGGCCGGGCAGGTACCTCCGGTCGAGCACGTCGACGACGAGGTCGCGGATGCGTCGGACCGTCTCCTCGGGCACCCTCTCGCCGTCGTCGAGCGGCGGTGCGGCCACGAGGACGTACAGTGCCTCGCAGCCCTCCGGAGCGACGGAGGCATCCGTGCGCGTGGGGACGTGCACGTAGAGGAAGAGGTCGTCGGCGCTCAGCGGTCGCCGCGCGTTCGCCCGCGCCTTCCGAGAGGGCGCGAACACGGGGTCGAGCACGCGACGGGAGTCGCCCGCGAGCAGCAGGTTGTGATGCGCGAGCGGCGTCGACGGCCACGTCCGGTCTGCGCCGAAGTACAGCACGTGCAGCGACATGCTCGGTCTCGCCGTCCGGAGCCCCGCTCCGCCGAGACGACGGGATCCACCGAGCAGCCGGTCGTGCGTGTAGGCCGGATCCGCGTTGGAGACGACGACGTCGGCATGCCGAATCGTGCCGTCCTCGAGCCGCACCCCATCGACCCGACCGGAGCGCACGAGGACCCGGTCGACGGCGACGCCGCACTCGATCCGGCCCCCGAGGCGTTCCAGGAGCGATCCGAGGGCGTCGACGATCGCGGCGGTCCCGCCGACCGCGTAGTGCACGCCCCACCGCCGCTCGAACTCGACGATGAGGGAGTACAGGGCCGGCGTGCGCGCCGGGTGCCCGCCGATCAGCAGCGGGTGGAAGGCGAGCGCGCGACGGAGGAACGGGTCCCGGATGCACCCGTCGACGAGGTGCTGGACGCCGAGGGCGGCGCGATGACGCAGGAGGAACGGGAGCATCCGCAGCATCACGTGCAGCTGCATCATGGGACGCTCGGTGTACGGGTAGAAGGCGTCGAAGATGCGGCTGATGCGCTGCGTGAGGCGCGCGTACCCGCGGGCGTCGGACGGGCTGCGACCGGCCACCTCCGACGCCAGTTCGGCCGGGTCGGCGTGGAAGTCGAACGGTCGCCCGTCCTGGTCGAAGGCGCGGTAGAACGGGTCGAGCGGCACCAGGCGCACGTGGTCCTCGAGCCGTTCGCCCGCCAGGGCGAACAGCTCCTCGAACATGAACGGCGCCGTGATCACCGTCGGTCCGGCATCGAAGCGGAACCCGTCGAGCTCGTACAGGTACGCCCGCCCGCCGATGCGATCCCGCTTCTCGACGACGGTCACCTCATGGCCGTCCGCCGCCAGGCGGATCGCCGCAGCGAGGCCCCCGAACCCGCTCCCGATGACGATCGCCCGCATCCGGTCACGATAATCGCCGTGCATGCGCGGCGCCGTCCATCGTTCGATGGATCAGTCGTCGTCGGGGTCGCGGCCCGTGCGCTCCCCGTTCTCGAGGGTCGCGATGGCGGCGACATCCGCCTCGTCCAGCTCGAACGAGAACACGTCGAGGTTCTCGGCGATGCGTTCCGGACTGGACGCCTTCGGGATCACGATCGTGCCCTGCGCGACGTGCCAGGCGAGGACGACCTGTGCGACCGAGCGACCGTGCTTGCGGGCGATCGGCTCGAGCACGGGGTCGCCGAGGAGTCGCCCGCGCGCGAGCGGCGACCAGGCCTCGGTGCGGATGCCGACCCGATCGTGGAACGCCCGCAGCTCGCGCTGGGGCAGCCACGGGTGCAGTTCGACCTGGTTCACGACCGGCGCGACGCCGGTCTCGTCGATGATCCGCTCGACGTGGTGCGCGTGGAAGTTCGAGACGCCGATCGAGGTCGTGCGGCCCTCGTCGCGGAGGCGCACCAGCGCCCGCCAAGTGTCGACGTACCGGACGCGCGACGGCACCGGCCAGTGGATGAGGAAGAGGTCGAGCCGGTCGAGCCCGAAGCGGTCCATGGCCGCATCGAACGCGCGGAGCGTCTCGTCGTAGCCGTGGTCGTCGTTCCAGACCTTGCTGGTGACGAAGAGCTCCTCGCGTGGCACCCCGGACTCGCGGACGGCCGCGCCGGCCTCGGCCTCGTTGCCGTAGAGGGCCGCGGTGTCGAGGTGCCGATAGCCGAGCTCGATCGCGCTGAGCGCGAGCCGGGTGGCCTCCGACGCCGGCACCTTGTACATTCCGTAGCCGACCTGGGGGACGGCCCGGCCGTCGGCGAGGGGGATCATGGGTGCGAGGGGCGGATGCGGCATCCGTTCGCCTTTCGTCTCTGGATCGCGTCGGCGTCGAGCCTCGTCAGCTCGGCGTGATCGCGACCGGTTCGGTGTCGGGGATGGGGCTCGCGTCGCGACCTCGCAGGTCGGGGTGCCATCGTCGGGCGAGCGCCGGCACGAGGAAGCCGAGGAAGGCGAGCACGGTCGCGGCCCAGAAGGCGCCGACGGCGTCGTACCCGTCGATGAGGAAGCCCGCGAGCGCCGAGCCGAGCGCGGCGCCGATGAGCTGGCCCGTGCCGACCCATCCGTACGCCTCGGCCGTGTCGGAGAACTTCACGCTCGCCGACACGATCGCGAAGAGCACCGCGAGGGCCGGCGCGATGCCGATGCCCGCGATGAAGAGCGTCGCGGCGAGCCACCAGAAGTCCATCGAGAAGGCCGCGAGCGCGGTGCCGGCGAACACGATGAACATGCGACGGGCCGTCGACCACGGGCCGATCGGGACGTGCCCGAGCCCGAGGCCGCCCGCGAGGCTGCCGATCGAGAAGATCGCGAGCACGATGCCGGCCTCGGCGCCGTCGTGGCCGAACGCCGCGACCACGCCGGCCTCGATCGCGGCGCACGCGCCGATGAGGAGGAAGCCGACGATCGTGGCGAGCATGACGGGCGGGCGCGTGAGCACCTTGCCGAACGCCCGCTTCGAACGGGGGATGCGCACGCGACCCAGCTCGGGCGAGGAGATGAACCAGATGCCGCCGACGACCATGAGCGCCGCGGCGAGGAGGATGCCCCATACGGTGCCGATCTGCGTCGAGACGACGGTCGTGACGACCGGGCCGACGACCCAGATGATCTCCTGCGCCGACGCGTCGAGCGAGAACAACGGCGTGAGCTGTCGGGAGTTGACCATCTTCGGGTAGATCGTGCGGACGGCCGGCTGGACGGGCGGCGTCGAGAGCCCGCAGACGAGGCCGATCGCCATGTACAGCGGCACCGTGAGCGGCAGCACGCCGATGGCGACGACGGATGCCACGCACACGACGAGCGTCGTGATGAGCACCGGTCGCATGCCGAACCGGCCCATGAGCCGGCTCGTCAGGGGACCGGCGATCGCCTGCCCGATCGAGGTGGCGGCGAGGACGAGTCCGGCAGCGCCGTACGAACCCGTCTGCTGCTCGACGTGCAGCAGGAACGCGAGCGAGAGCATGCCGGACGGGAATCGTGCGGTCAGCTGGGCGGCGATGATGCGTGCGACGCCCTTGGTCTTGAGGAGATCTGTGTAGCCGGCCACGGTGGCTCGATCCTATCGACGCGGATGCCGCCCGCCCGCGAACCCCGATCGCATCAACCTGTCCATATATAAAGGCGCAGTGATAGGATGGCGTCGTGCACGCGTTCGACGTCCTGGGCGACCCGGTGCGCCGCCGCATCCTCGACCTGCTGGCCGACGGCGAGCGGCCGGCGGGTTCCGTGGTCGACGTCGTCGCGGGCGAGTTCGGCATCACGCAGCCGGCCGTGTCGAGGCACCTCCGGATCCTCCGGGAGCAGGGGTTCGCGACGGTCCGCGCCGAGGGCGCGCGACGCATCTACGCGCTCGAGCCGACGGGTCTCGACGAGGCATCCGCTGACCTCGAACGCTATCGGCGCCTCTGGCCGCAGCGACTCGACGCGCTGCACACCGAGATCGCACGCGGTGCGCGTGCTCGACGGAAGGACGAATGATGGCCGTGACCGGCGAGATCTTCCCCGACGAGCCCGGCTTCCGGCTCGAGTTCGACGAGGTGTACGACACCGATCCCGACGACCTGTGGGAGGCGATCACGACGCGGGAGCGCCTCGTGCGGTGGATGGCGGACTACCGCGGGGACCTCCGGCTCGGCGGGCGGTGGCAGGTGTTCACGCGCGACGGCGACGTCTACTGCGACGGCGAGGTCGTCTCGTGCGACCGCCCGCACGGCTTCACGACCACGTGGACCGTGGTCGGCGAGGCGCCGACGCGACTCACGGTGCGACTCGAGCCCGAGGGCGACCGCACGCGGCTGAGCCTCAGGCACGAGCACGTCACCCGACCCGACTACGGCCCCGGCTGGCACGCCTACCTCGAGAGCCTCGCGTGGCACCTCGCCGACCCGGATGCGCCGAAGGACCGCGCCCGATGGGCAGCGCGCCACGACGAGCTCGAGCCGGCCTACGCCGAGCGGCTCGCCTCGCTCACTCGCTGAGCGCCTTGACGATGCGCTTGACCGAGACCGTCTCGGCGGTGCGCAGCTCCTGCGCGAAGAGCCCGACGCGGAGCTCCTCGAGCATCCACCGCACGCGGACGAGCCGACCGTCGGCATCGGGGTCGATCGGGAACGCCCCGCCCGCCTTCTCGTAGGCAATGCGCGCCTGGTCGAACTCGGTCTGCAGCTGGCGATCGCGTCCGGGGTTCTCCTGCATGCGACGAACGCGCACCGTGACCGCCTCGAGGTACCGCGGCAGGTGCCGGAGGCGATCGAGTCCGGTCGCCGAGACGAATCCCGACGGCACGAGCGCCTCGAGCTGCGAGCGGGCGTCGGCGAGCGCCGACATGAGCTGCAGGCTCGACGCCTTCGAGATCGCGCGGTCGGCCTCGCGCGCCGCGACGAGGATCCTCGAGACGAGCCCGACGATCTCGAACATGCGGTCCATCACGCTCGCCGAGACCGCGTCGCGCACGGCCTCGAACTCGGCGCGCGTACGGACGAGTCCGTCGGAGTGCCGGGCGCGGAGCTCCGCGTCGACGACGGCACCGAGGCAGTCGTCGAGCAGGGCGCGCGGCCCGGCGTACGAGCTCGAGGCGAGTGCGAGCTTCTCCTGGTTCGACAGGTGCTCCTGCACGTAGGCCACGGGGGTCGGCGTCGCGAGGATCAGCAGGCGACGGATGCCGCGGCGGGTCGCGCGATCGCGCTCCTCCTCGGTCGGGACCAGGCGCAGCGCCACGGATCCGCCCTCGTCGACGAGTGCCGGGTAGGCGCGCACGACGTTGCCGGCCTGTCGCGTGTCGACGTGGGCGGGGAGGTCGTCCCAGTCCCACGCGGTCAGCCCGGAGCGCTCGGCGAAGGACGGGCCGGGTGACGCGGGCCCACCGCTTCGGCCGCCCGGTCGCGTCGCGCCGCTCGCCTGACCGCGGCCCCGCCCCCCGCCGGGCGCCCCTGCGCCGGACGTCGGGCCGGCGAGATCCGCTGCACGTCCGCCACCCACGCCGCCCGGACCGCCCGCGAACGTCGAGGCGACCGCCCGGCTGGCGCGCTCGGCCAGGCGCGCCTGCAGCGCGCCGAGGTCCTTGTCGTCGCCCGCGCCGCGTCCGCGTTCGTCGACCGCGCGGAAGGTCACGCGCAGGTGCGGCGGCACTCGATCGAGGTCGAAGTCCTCCGCCGTCACCGGCGCGTACGTGAGCCCCTTGATCACGCCCGCGACCGTCGCCGCGAACGAGTCGCGGGCTTGGCCGGATTCCGGTCCCTCCGGCAGCTCCGCGGCGATCTTCGCGGCCCACTCGGCGGCAGGCACCACCTGGCGGCGCAGCACCTTCGGGAGCGTGCGGAGCATCGCGGTGATGAGCTCGTCGCGGAAGCCGGGCACCTGCCAGTCGAACCCGGTCGGCTCGAGCCGCGGGAGCAGGACGAGCGGTACCTGCACCGTCACGCCGTCGTCGTCGGCGCCCGGCTCGAACCGGTAGCGGAGCGTCAGGGTCTGGTCCCCCTGGCGCCAGCGGTCGGGGAGTCCGCCGTCGGTCGCCACCTGGTCGTCGCCGAGGAGGTCGGACCTGGTCATGGTGAGCAGGTCGGGGTGCGTACGATGCTCGCCGCGCCACCAGCGCTCGAACGCGCGCGCGTCCGTGGCATCGGCCGGAAGTCGCTGCTCGTAGAAGGCGACGACCGCCTCGTCGCCCGCGAGCACGTCGCGGCGCCGGGTCCGCTCCTCGAGCTCGCCGAGTTGGCGACGCAGCTCGCGATTGCGACGGACGAAGCCGAAGACCCGCTTGTCGAGCCGGTTCCAGTCCCAGTCCTCATCGACCAGCGCGTGCCGGACGAACAGCTCGCGCGCGAGGGCGGCATCGACCCGGGCGAGCTGGATGCGCCGCTTCGGGATGATCGGGACGCCGAACAGCAGCACCTTCTCATCGGCGACCGCCGAACCCTGCCGACGTTCCCAGCGCGGCGACGAGTACGAGCGCTTCGCGAGCGGTCCGGCGAGCTGCTCGGCCCAGGCCGGATCGATCGCCGCCGCCGTGCGCGCGAACAGCCGACTCGTCTCGACGAGTTCGGCCGCCATGATCGCCGCCGGTGGCTTCTTCGCCAGGGCGGAGCCCGGGAAGACGACGAACCGGGTGTTGCGGGCTCCCGCGAACTCGGCCTGCTGGCGGCGCCCGCGTCGCTCGGCCTCGCGCTGGGTCGCGGCGCCGCCGCGCCCGGTCGACGTCCTGCTGTCGTCGCGGATGCCGATCTGCGAGAGCAGCCCGGCCAGGAGCGAGCGGTGGATGCCGTCGGGGTTCGGCGCACCGGGCTCCTTCGCGACGTGCAGGCCGAGCGGCTTCGCCAGGCGCACGAGTTGGCGGTAGAGGTCCTGCCACTCGCGCACGCGCAGGTAGTTGAGGTACTCGCTCCGGCACATCCGGCGGAATGCGCTGCCGGAGAGTTCGCGCTGCTGCTCCTCCAGGTGGTTCCAGAGGTTCAGCAGCGTGAGGAAGTCGCTGGTGGGGTCGACGAAGCGGCGATGCATGTCGTCGGCCTGCTCGCGGCGCTCGAGTGGCCGTTCGCGCGGGTCCTGGATCGTGAGGCCCGCGACGATCGCGAGCACCTCTCGGCTCACGCCCTGCGCCTTCGACTCGAGCACCATGCGCGCGAACCTCGGCTCGATCGGAAGGCGTGCGAGCTGACGGCCGATGCGAGTCAGCTGCGGGCCGGCCGCGGCATCCGCCTCGTCGATGGCACCGAGTTCGCGCAACAGGTCGACGCCGTCGCGGATGCCGCGGGCGTCGGGCGGCGTCAGGAACGGGAAGTCCTCGATCGCGCCGAGGCCGAGGGATGCCATCTGCAGGATCACCGCGGCGAGGTTCGTGCGCAGGATCTCCGGATCGGTGAACTCGGGACGCTTGTCGAAGTCGTCCTCGGAGTACAGGCGGATGGCGATGCCGTCGCTCGTGCGGCCGGAACGGCCCGATCGCTGGTTCGCCGACGCCTGCGAGATCGGCTCGATCGGGAGCCGCTGCACCTTCGATCGGACCGAGTACCGGCTGATGCGGGCGGTTCCCGCGTCGACGACGTAGCGGATGCCGGGGACGGTGAGGCTGGTCTCGGCGACGTTGGTCGCGAGCACGACGCGCCGGCGCAGCCCCGCGACCTTCGACGTTTCGAACACCCGGTGCTGGTCGGCCGAGGACAGGCGCCCGTAGAGCGGGAGCACCTCGGTGACGTCGGCCGCACCGCGACGCGCTGCGTGCGCCCGCACCGCGGCCTCGGCGTCGCGGATCTCGCTCTCGCCCGAGAGGAACACAAGGACGTCGCCGGATGCCTCGCGCCCGAGCTCGTCCAGGGCGTCGAGGATGCCGCGCTGGATGTCGCGATCCTCGGCGGCCGCGCCCTCGTCGTCGTCGCCATCGTTCGAGCCCGATCCGGCGGACTCCGCGACGAGGGGGCGATACCGGACCTCGACCGGGTAGGTGCGCCCCGACACCTCGATGATCGGGGCCGGCTCGCCCGCGGCATCCGCGAAGTGCGCGGCGAAGCTCTCGGGGTCGATCGTCGCGCTCGTGATGATCACGCGCAGGTCGGGCCGCCGGGGGAGGAGGCGCTTGAGGTAGCCGAGCAGGAAGTCGATGTTTAGGCTGCGCTCGTGCGCCTCGTCGATGATGATCGTGTCGTAGCGGCGCAGGTCGCGGTCGCGGTGGATCTCGTTCAGGAGGATGCCGTCGGTCATCACCTTGATGCGCGTGGCCTCGCTCACGCGATCGGTGAAGCGCACCTGGTAGCCGACGAGGTCGCCGAGTTCGACGCCGAGCTCCTCTGAGACCCGCTCGGCGATCGTCCGTGCCGCGATGCGACGCGGCTGCGTGTGCGCGATCGACTCGCGCCCCAGTTCGAGGCAGATCTTCGGAAGCTGGGTGGTCTTGCCCGAGCCGGTCGCACCCGCGACGATGACGACCTGGTGATCCCGGATGGCGCGTGCGATGTCGTCGCGTCGACCACTGACCGGCAGGTCGGCCGGGTACGTGATCGTGGCGGGGACGGGCGCGGGCATAGCCCTCCATCCTAGCGGCGCCCAGGTCGTCCTTCCGCGGGAGTCCGACGATCCCCGCGCGGGACGGCGCGCCGGGTTCGCGCCCGGCGAACAGGGGATGGAAGTCGGACGCGATCCGTGTTGCATGTCGGTATGACCCAGATCCCGACCAATCCGGTTCCCCGCGTGCGACTCAACGACGGACACTCGATCCCGCAGCTGGGATTCGGCGTGTTCAAGGTCGACCCCGCCGAGACCGAGCGCGTCGTGGCCGACGCGCTCGAGGTGGGGTACCGGCACCTCGACACCGCTCGCATCTACGGCAACGAGGAGGGCGTCGGTCGCGCCGTCGCCGCAGCCGGCCTGCCGCGCGAGGAGTTGTACGTGACGACCAAGCTCTGGAACGACGACCAGGGCACGCAGTCGGCGTTCGACGCGTTCGAGGGCAGCCTCGAGCGGCTCGGGCTCGACTACGTCGACCTCTACCTGATCCATTGGCCGGTGCCGGCGCAGGACCGATACGTCGAGTCGTGGCGCGCACTCGAGCGGATCCGCGAGTCGGGTCGCGCCCGATCGATCGGCGTCTCGAACTTCATGGTTCCGCACCTCCAGCGCCTGCTCGACGAGACCGACGTGGTGCCGGCCGTCGACCAGATCGAACTCCACCCGGCGCACCAGCAGCCGGAGACGACCGAGTTCGCCGCCGAGCACGGCATCGCGATCGAGTCGTGGGGGCCGCTCGGACAGGGCAAGTACCCGCTCCTCGAACTGCCCGAGGTCGTCGAGGCCGCGGAGGCGCACGGGAAGTCGGCCGCGCAGGTGGTGATCCGATGGCACCTGCAGAGCGGCTTCATCGTGTTCCCGAAGTCCAACCGCCGCGAGCGAATGTCCGAGAACTTCGATGTCTTCGACTTCGAGCTCTCCGGCGGCGAGATGGAGCGGATCACGGCGGTCGAGCGCGCCGGTCGCCTCGGCCCCGATCCGCAGCACTTCGGCTGAGCGATCCTTCCGCTGATCGGGGGTTCGGCCGGGAGGCCGGACCCCCGAGGTGGACGAGCGGATGCCGCGACACGCGCGGGATCCGTGGCCGATTTGTGATCGCGGGCCGGCGCTGCCTATGGTTGAACCCGTCGCCGCGGCGGCCGGGAGCGAAAGCCGCCGGCGAAGCGGACAGGTCTTAGCCAAACAGCCTCGAAGGCGCTCCATTGCGACTCGGTTGCTTCAAGCCTAAGATGACGATTCCACACCTCTTCGAACGCGACAGCCCGAGCGCTGTCCGTCGATCGGGTCCGTGACTCCGGCTCGGCCGGATGGATCGGATCCACAGGAGCGCGTGGTACAGTAGGGAAGTTGCCCTGAGGGCAGGTCGTGAGGCCGGAACTCGGGTGCGTCCGTTCCTTGAGAACTCAACAGCGTGCACTATGTTCAATGCCAATTTTTGAACCCCGTTTCACTTCGGTGGATGGGATTCCTTTGATTGATGGACAATTTGATTTTTTGAGTCAGTT
>NZ_JBPSLA010000019.1:0-101038 GCF_051715505.1 Agromyces excoecariae
GGTCGAGGGCCCGGCTCGCCATCGAGTTGAGCCAGGATCGCCGGTCGGGGCCCGCGACGGTGATGACGCCCCGGTTCGAGAGGTCGACGATCGCCCGCCCCTCCTCGAGCCGACGCTGTTCGACCATCGGATTGCCGTAATGCGCGGCGACCCCCGCGTCGGGTGGGTCGGCGACCACCGCGCCGGGCAGGGCGAGGAACGGCGAGCCGGTCATCAGTCGACCTTCGCGAGCCGGGCCGACGCGTGCGTGCGCAGGTCCTGGCCGAGCGCCGCGATGTCCCACGCCCAGAGGAGGTGGTTCTCGACGAGCCCGTAGAGCCGCGTCGCCGCCGCATACTCCTTCGCGCCGGCGGTGCGCATGACCGCATCGGTCGCGAGGTCGATGCGAGGCCCCTTCACCTGGCCGAGGTACAGCTCGCTGACGCCCCCGGGGTGCACGATCGAGACCTCGAGGTCGAATCCGCCGGCGTCGTTGCGCAGGGTTTCGACGGCCTCGGCGTCGGGGAAGCGCGTCGCGCCGACCGCGGGCAGCATCGCCGGCCCCTGGTCGCCCTCGCCGAGCGGGCGGGCGAGCCGCCAGTAGCCGGACTCCGCGGCCAGCGGCGTGGGCTCTGCGTCATCCGTCGTCGGGAACAGCCAGGTGTAGGAGTTGTAGTTCAGGTAGGGGAGCCCGTCGTGGCTGAAGCTGACGCGCTGCCCGAACTCGTGAGTGACCGAGCCGTCGCCGACGGCGTAGTCGATCACGCCGGATCCCTCCCAGACCCCGATGAGCCAGGAGAGCGGAACGAGCTCCGCGGGGAGGTCGACCGGCAGTTCGATCACGGTCTAGCGCTGCCCCTTGAAGAGCTTGTAGACGACGACGCCGCTGATCCAGGCGATCGTGAGGCTCGCGAGACCGAGCAGGCCGATGAAGAACAGTTCGAGCGCGAGCAGCGAGGACATGGTGCGAGTCTACCCGTTGCTCAGCCGACGACCGGCAGCAGCGCGAGCGCTCCGACGGCCACCGGGACGACCGCGCCGGCGATCGACGCACTGGCGCGACCGACGTAGCCGTGCGGCTTCCGCGAGGCGAGCTGCAGCAGCAGCGCCGCGATGACGGATGCCGCGAACACCATCCCGAGCACCCCGAGCGCGGCGTACGGGCCGGCGTCGTGGAACCAGACGCGGGTGCCCGACCAGGCGAGGCCGACGACCACGGCCGTGCCCGCCGCGGAGATGAGCCAGACGATCGGCACGGCCCAGCGTGCAAGGCCCGTCGCCGGCGCTCCTGCGTCGTCCTGCGTCACGTCGATCCCCATCTCGCCACCCGCCGTACGGCGTCCCGTAGTATTGACCGCACCTTACTACTGGAGGGTGTGCGTGGCGCAGCTGCTGATCCTGACGCCGGCAGCAAACGAAGACGTTCTCCCGGCCCTGTCTCTCCTGAGCCATCGGGTGCGCGTGATTCCGGCGTCACCCGATCAACTGGTGCGCGCTCCCGAGGCCGACCTCGTCTTCCTCGACGCCCGGACGAACCTCGCGGGCGCGAAGGCGCTCGCGCAGATCCTGCGCACGACCGGGCTCTCGGTGCCCCTGATCCTCGTCGTGACGGAGGGCGGGCTCACCGCGGTGACCTCCGACTGGGGCGTCGACGACGTGATCCTCGAGCACGCGGGTCCTGCCGAGATCGATGCGCGCATCAGGCTCGCACTCGGGCGGGCGCAGGCGGCCCAGCCGGCCGAGCGCATCCAGACCTCCGGCGTCGTGATCGACGAGGCCAGCTACTCGGCCAAGGTCCACGGCCGCGCGCTCGACCTGACGTACAAGGAGTTCGAGCTGCTCCGCTTCCTCGCGGCGCACCCGTCGCGCGTGTTCACGCGCGAGCAGCTGCTCAGCGAGGTCTGGGGCTACGACTACTTCGGCGGCACGCGCACGGTCGACGTGCACGTCCGTCGCCTCCGCGCGAAGCTCGGCGACCTCGACAGCCTCATCGGCACGGTGCGCAACGTCGGCTACCGCTTCAACGTCCACGAGGAGGACGAGCAGGACGCGAACGTCACCACCCGGTGACCTGCGCTTCACCACCGCGTCGCGGCCCGGTGGCATGATGTGTGGATGACTGCGGAGAGCACCCTCGACGAAGACCGCACCGCGAGCGACTTCGACGACGACTTCGAGCCGCTCGACACCGACGGCGCGCCCGAACTCCTCGCCGAGCGCTACCTCGACCGCGAACTCAGCTGGCTGGCATTCAACCAGCGCGTGCTCGAACTCGCCGAGGACCCCCGGCTGCCGGTGCTCGAACGCGCGAACTTCCTCGCCATCTTCGCCTCGAACCTCGACGAGTTCTTCATGGTCCGCGTCGCGGGCCTGAAGCGCCGCATCAACACCGGTCTCGCCGTCCCGACCAACGTCGGACGCACTCCCCACGAGGTGCTCGCCGACATCTCGCAGAAGGCGCACGTGCTGCAGTCGCGCCACGCCGCCGCCTACCAGGAGCTCGTGAAGCCGGCGCTCGCGGAGGCCGGCATCCGCGTCGTCTCGTGGGGCGAACTCGACGAGTCGCACCGGGAGCACCTGCACGGCTACTTCAGCTCGCAGATCTTCCCGGTGCTCATGCCGCTGGCGGTCGATCCCGCCCACCCGTTCCCGTACATCTCCGGCCTCTCGCTGAACCTCTCCGTGCGCGTGCGCAACAGCCGCACCGGGCGGCAGGAGTTCGCGCGCGTCAAGGTGCCGCAGATGCTGCCGCGATTCGTGCGCGTCGACCCGACCGAGTCGGTGGAGGACGCGCGCTACATCGCCCTCGAGGAGCTCATCTCGAACCACCTCGGCGACCTCTTCCCCGGCATGGAGGTGCTCGACCACCACGTGTTCCGCGTCACCCGCAACGAGGACGTGGAGATCGAGGAGGACGAGACCGAGAACCTGATCAAGGCGCTCGAGAAGGAGCTGCTGCGTCGACGGTTCGGCCCGCCCATCCGGCTCGAGATCTCCGACGACATGGACGACGTCACCCTCGGCCTCCTCGTCCGCGAACTGGATGTCACGGAGCAGGAGGTCTACACCCTCCCCTCGCCGCTCGACCTCGGCGGGCTCTTCGACCTCGCGCGCATCGACCGGCCGGAGCTGCACTATCCGACGCACGTGCCGACCACCAACGTGCAGCTGCAGCCGTCGGAGCCGAACCGGCAGGCCGACATCTTCGCCGCGGTCGCCGAGAAGGACGTGCTGCTGCACCACCCCTACGAGTCGTTCGCGACGAGCGTGCAGGCGTTCCTCGAGCAGGCCGCCGCCGACCCCGACGTGCTCGCGATCAAGCAGACCCTCTACCGCACGTCGGGCGACAGCCCGATCGTGGAGGCGCTGATCGACGCCGCCGAGGCCGGCAAGCAGGTCCTCGCGCTCGTCGAGATCAAGGCGCGCTTCGACGAGGCCGCCAACATCACGTGGGCGCGCAAGCTCGAGAAGGCCGGCGTGCACGTCGTCTACGGCCTCGTGGGGCTCAAGACCCACTGCAAGCTCGCACTCGTCATCCGCCAGGAGAAGGACGGGCTGAAGCACTACAGCCACATCGGCACGGGCAACTACAACCCGAAGACGAGCCGCATCTACGAGGACCTCGGACTGCTCACCGCCGACGACCAGGTCGGGAAGGACCTCACCAGGCTCTTCAACGAGCTCTCCGGCTATGCGATCGAGAAGAAGTTCAAGCGCCTCCTCGTCGCGCCGCTGCACCTGCGCAAGGGGCTCCTCAAGCTCATCGCGCAGGAGACGCGCAACGCGCAGGAGGGCCGGCCCGCCGGCATCCGGATCAAGGTCAACTCGATGGTCGACGAGGCCATCATCGACGCGCTCTACCGCGCGTCGAACGAGGGCGTGCCGGTGGAGGTCTGGGTGCGCGGCATCTGCAGCCTGCGGCCCGGCATCCCCGGCCTGAGCGAGAACATACGGGTCCGGTCCATCCTCGGTCGCTACCTCGAGCACTCGCGCATCTTCTCGTTCCGCAACGACGGCGATCCCGTGGTCTACATCGGCTCGGCCGACATGATGCACCGCAACCTCGACCGACGGGTCGAGGCGCTCGTCCGGCTGACCGACCCCGACCATATGGGTGCGATCGCCGAGCTCTTCGACGAGGCGATGGACGAGCACACGGCATCGTGGTGGCTCGACGGCGACGGCACCTGGACCAGGCACTCGACCGACGACGCCGGCCGCCCGCTCGACGACCTCCAGCACCTCCGCATCCAGCGCGTCGCGCAGCGCTCCAAGCGCGCGGCCCAGCGCGCGACGCGGGCGGCGCGCCGATGAGCCAGGTCGCCACCGCCGTCTACGCGGCCGGCGCCGTCTGCTGGCGCGTCATCGACGGGCGCATCCACGTGCTCGTCGTGCACCGCACGGTCCACGGCGACGTCACGATCCCGAAGGGCAAGGTCGACCCCGGCGAGACGCTGCCGCAGACGGCCGTCAGGGAGATCGCCGAGGAGACCGGGCTCGCCGTCGCCCTCGGAGTGCCCGTCGGCGTCTCGCGGTACCCGCTCCCGAGCGGTCGCGAGAAGATCGTGCACTACTGGGCGGCCGAGGTCACCGAGAAGGCGGTGCAGGAGTCGACGTTCCGGCCGAACTCCGAGATCGCCGCGCTCGAATGGGTCACGATCAAGCGCGCCCGCGGGTACCTCACCTACGGACCCGATCGCGAGATCCTCGACAACTTCTCCGCACTCGTCGACCAGGGCGTCACCGAGACGTTCGCGCTGATCGTGCTCCGGCACGGCAAGGCCCAGACGAGATCGGCGTGGAAGGGCGAGGACACGGCGCGCCCGCTCGTCGAGCGCGGCGTGCAGCAGGCCGCGGCGCTCGTCGACACGGTCATGGCGTGGAAGCCGAAGAAGATCGTCTCGAGTCCTGCGGTGCGGTGCGTGACGACCGTCGCCCCGCTCGCGGCGAAGACGGGGATCACGGTCAAGCGCGACGACGGCATCAGCCAGGACGCGTGGGAGGCCGGCAACGACGAGGTGCGCCGCGTGATCGGCAAGCGGGTGCGGGTCGGCAAGACCGCCGTGATCTGCGGGCACGGCCCCGTGATGCCCGAGATGATGCGCGAGATCGCCCTCGCCACCGGTACCCCGCTCGGGTCCTACGTGACCGATGCCGCGAGCCTCGAAGTCGGCGCGTTCAGCGTCGTGCACCTCTCGTCCTCGAACCCGTCGTCGGGCATCATCGCGATCGAGACGCACGCGCCGACCGTCTAGCGGGCTCCGCGAACTCCCAGCGGTTCCGTGGGGACTCCCAGCCACGGCACCCGCACCGAAAGGCCCCGTTCACCTTCCGTTCACCACCGTGGGGGACGCTCGTCACGCACGCTGGTTAGCGTCGCAGGCGGGTCGGCACCCGGCCCCGCATCCTGCAATCCAAACCCCCGGAAGGGAATCACGTGAACCTCAAGCGTTTCGCCGCGCCCGCCGTCATCGCCATGACGGCGGCCCTCGCGCTCAGCTCCTGCGCCGCGAACGAGGACGGCTCGGGCGACCCCGCCGCCTCGGAGTCGACGCTCTCCGGCAACCTCGTCGGCGCGGGCGCGTCGTCGCAGGACTCGGCTCAGCAGGCGTGGATCGCCGGCTTCCAGACCGCGAACCCCGACGTGACCATCGACTACGATCCCTCGGGCTCCGGCGCCGGTCGCGACACGTTCCTCTCGGGCGCCAGCGACTACGCGGGCTCCGACCGCGCGTTCAACGACGAGGAGATCGCCGCGGGCGGCTTCGAGAAGTGCGCGCCCGACACGACCATCGTCGAGCTCCCGCTCTACATCTCGCCGATCGCCGTGATCTTCAACCTCGAGGGCGTCGACAGCCTCAACCTCGACCCCGCCACCATCGCGGGCATCTTCGCGGGTCAGATCACGAACTGGAACGACCCCGCCATCGCCGCCACCAACGAGGGCGTCGAGCTCCCCGACCAGGCCATCACCCCGGTCCACCGCTCCGACGACTCGGGCACCACCGAGAACTTCACCGACTACCTCGGTGCCGCCGCGCCCGACGTGTGGACGTACGAGGCCGACGGCGTGTGGCCGTTCGAGGGCGGCGAGGGCGCCCAGGGCACCTCGGGCGTCGTCGACGCGGTCACCAACGGCACGGGCACCATCGGCTACGCCGACGCGTCGCGCGCCGGCGACCTCGGCACCGTCGCGGTCGGCGTGGGCGGCGAGTTCGTCGAGTACTCTCCCGAGGCGGCTGCGGCCATCGTCGACGCCTCGCCGTTCGTCGAGGGCCGTGACGACCACGACCTCGCGATCGAGCTCGACCGCACCTCGGAGGAGGCCGGCGTCTACCCGATCGTCCTCGTCAGCTACCTCATCGCCTGCCAGGAGTACGCCGAGCCCGAGAACGTCGAGCTCGTGAAGGCGTACCTGTCCTACATCGCCAGCCCCGAGGGCCAGGACGTCGCGGCCGAGGCCGCCGGCTCGGCCCCGATCTCCGACTCGCTCCGCGACTCGGTCGTCGCTGCGATCGACTCGATCCAGTAAGTGGTTCGTGCCCGGCTCCGGTAGCTTCAGCAGCAACCGGGGCCGGGCACGGCCATGTCCCTCGCACCATTGACCGGAGGATCTCCCTGATGACCACCGCAGCCGCGCCGATCCGGGCGAAGCAGCGCCCAGGCGACCGCGTCTTCTCCAAGTCGGCGGTCTTCGCCGGCTCGATGATCCTCGTCACGCTCGCCGCGGTCGCGACGTTCCTCATCGTCCAGAGCATCCCCGCACTCTTCGCCGACAGCGAGGACGCGTCGATCCTCGACACGAACTTCTGGGCCTACGTCGGCCCCCTCGTCTTCGGGACGATCTGGGCCGCCGCCCTCGCGCTGATCATCGCGCTGCCGATCTCGATCGGCATCGCGCTGTTCATCTCCCACTACGCACCGCGCCGGCTCGCCTCGGTGCTCGGCTACATCGTCGATCTCCTCGCCGCCGTCCCGTCCGTCGTGTTCGGCCTGTGGGGCATCGGCGTGCTCGCACCGGCCGTCCAGCCGCTCTACTCCTGGCTGGTGGACAACCTCGGCTGGTTCCCCCTCTTCGCGGGCCCGGTCTCCGGCACCGGCCGCACCATCCTCACCGCGGGACTCGTGCTCGCCGTCATGATCATCCCGATCATCACCGCGATCTCGCGCGAGGTCTTCCTCCAGACGCCGGTCCTCCACGAGGAGGCCGCGCTCGCGCTCGGCGCCACCAGGTGGGAGATGATCCGCACCGCGGTGCTCCCCTTCGGCCGTCCCGGAATCATCTCGGCCGCGGTGCTGGGCCTCGGCCGGGCACTCGGCGAGACGATGGCGGTCGCCATGGTGCTCTCGGCCACCGGGGCCGTCACCTTCCAGCTGCTGACGTCGGTCAACCCGTCGACGATCGCGGCGAACATCGCCCTGAGCTTCCCCGAGGCGTACGGCATCAACGTCAACGTCCTCATCGCGACGGGCCTCATCCTCTTCATCGTCACCTTCGCGGTGAACGCGATCGCCCGCTGGATCGTCGCGCGCCGTGCCGAGTTCTCGGGAGCGAACTGATGACCACGACGATCACCCCTCCCGAGACCCGCGGGCCGGCCGCCGCGCCGGTCAGCAACTCGCTGACCGCCGGCAAGCTGCCGAACGGTGCGCCGTGGATGGTGCTCGGCGCGAGCCTGCTCGTATCGGCCGGACTCTTCGGCGTCATCGCGTTCGGCGGAGCCGAGTTCAACTGGGTCGGCACGTTCGTCGTCGCCGCACTCGTCTACGTGGCGACGATCACCCTGCTCTCGCGGATCGTCGAGGGATCACGGCGCGCCACCGACCGATTCGTGACCGCACTGGTCACCGGGGCGTTCCTGCTCGCGATGATCCCGCTGATCTCCCTCTCGATCACGGTCGTGACCTTCGGTCTGAACCGCTTCGACGCCGAGTTCTTCTCGTACTCGATGCGCAATGTCACGGGCGAGGGCGGCGGTGCCCTGCACGCGATCGTCGGCACGGTGCTCATGACCGGAACGGCGGCGCTGATCTCGATCCCGATCGGCCTGATGACCTCGATCTACCTCGTCGAGTACGGCCGCGGCCGTCTCGCCCGCGGGATCACGTTCCTCGTCGACGTCATGACCGGCATCCCGTCGATCGTCGCCGGACTCTTCGCCTACGCGCTCTTCGCGATCTTCTGGGGCCCCGGCACGCGGACCGGCATCGCCGGTGCCGTCGCCCTCGCGGTCCTGATGATCCCCGTGGTGGTGCGATCCAGCGAGGAGATGCTGCGCCTCGTCCCCGTCGAGCTCCGCGAGGCCGCCTACGCCCTCGGCGTGCCGAAGTGGCTGACGATCGTGAAGGTCGTGCTGCCCACCTCGATCGCCGGCATCACGACGGGCATCATGCTCGCGATCGCCCGCGTGATCGGCGAGACCGCGCCGCTGCTCATCGCCGCCGGATTCACGAACAGCATGAACTACGACATGTTCGAGGGTCGCATGCAGTCCCTGCCGGTCTTCGTCTACACCCAGTACGCCAACCAGGGGAACCCGCCCGAGGCGTACATCGATCGCGCGTGGGCGGCCGCCCTCACGCTCATCCTCATCGTCATGGTGCTGAACCTCGTCGCCCGACTCGTCGCGCGGTTCTTCGCCCCCAAGTACGGTCGCTGACCCCCAGATAGGAACCACAGTGTCCAAGCGCATCGAAGTCCGAGACCTGAACGTCTACTACAGCAAGTTCCTCGCCGTCGAAGGCGTCTCGCTCGAGATCGAGCCCCGGAGCGTCACGGCGTTCATCGGCCCGTCGGGCTGCGGCAAGTCGACCTTCCTCCGCACCCTCAACCGCATGCACGAGGTCATCCCCGGCGCACGCGTCGAGGGCGAGGTGCTGATCGACGGCAACAACCTCTACGACCCCGAGGTCGACCCGGTGCTCGTGCGACGCCAGGTCGGCATGGTGTTCCAGCGTCCGAACCCGTTCCCGACGATGTCGATCAAGGAGAACGTGCTCGCCGGCGTGAAGCTGAACAACAAGCGGATCTCGAAGTCCGACGCCGACGACCTCGTGGAGCAGTCGCTGCGCGGCGCGAACCTGTGGGAGGAGGTCAAGGACCGCCTCGACCGCCCGGGCTCCGGCCTGTCGGGCGGCCAGCAGCAGCGCCTCTGCATCGCCCGCGCGATCGCGGTCTCGCCCGAGGTCATCCTGATGGACGAGCCGTGCTCGGCCCTCGACCCGATCTCGACGCTCGCGATCGAGGACCTCATCGAGGAGCTCAAGCAGGAGTACACGATCGTGATCGTGACCCACAACATGCAGCAGGCCTCGCGGGTCTCCGACAAGACCGCCTTCTTCAACATCGCGGGCACGGGCAAGCCCGGCAAGCTCATCGAGTACGACGAGACGACGACGATCTTCTCGAACCCGTCGGAGAAGGCCACGGAGGACTACGTCTCCGGCCGCTTCGGTTGATCCTCGCTCGATCCACGCCCGGCGCCTCATGGCCCGGTCCCCGCTCGGGGCCCGGGCCATCGTCGTACGGCCGGCGTGCTGCTCAGTCGCGGGGGCTGAGGAGGTACGCGTTCAGCGCGGCGGTCTCGTCGACGTCGACGGGGAGCGCGGCGCCGTCGAGCTCGGCGATCGGCGCCGCCATCCGCACGCTCGACACCAGCCACGCGGCATCCGCTCGCCGCAGCTCGTCGAGCTCGAGGTCTCGGTACGCGACCCTGCGCCCCTGCCCTTCGAGATGCGCGAAGATGCTGCGCTGGGTCGTGCCGTGCAGGATGCCGGCGGCCGGCGGCGGCGTGACGAACTCGTCCCCGATCCGCGCGATCACGCTCGAGGTGGGGCCTTCGAGCACGAATCCGTCCGATGAGACGAACAGCGCATCGTCGGCCCCGCGCCGCTTGGCCTCGCGGATCGCGGCCATGTTCGCCGCGTAGCTCAGGGTCTTCGCGCCGAGCAGCAGCCACGGCGCCCGCTCCCCCGCGCCGCGCGCGACGCCCCGGTCGAGGCTGACGACCCGGATGCCGCGTTCCCGCGCCGCGGCGAAGTCGGCGCCCGGGGTGACGTGCACCCACCCCGTGGGCGTGGTGCCGGGGTCGACGCCGCGGCTGAGCGCGATCTTCAACGCGTACTCGCCCTCGGCGGGCACGCGCTCGGCGGCGCGGCGGATGACGAGGCGCCACTGCTCGAGGTTCGGCTCGGGCAGCTCGGTCAGGCGCGCCGAATTCGCCAGGCGCGCGAGGTGCGGCCCGATCTCCTGCACGTGGCCGTCGATCACGGCGAGGGTCTCGAAGATCCCGTCGCCGCGATGCGGCGCGAGGTCGTTGACCGCGAGTGCGCCGGAACCCGGCTCGATCTCGCGGAACGACGCCTCGAGGAACTCGGGCGACGCATCGACGGGCAACGGGTCGACCAGGAACGAGACGGTGTCGGCCATGCTCCGATGCTACGCCGGAGGGGCGAGCGGAGTCGGACAGCCGCGCGTCGGGACCCGCCATCGCCGGTCGGCGGCGCTCGGACACGGAGATGGCCGGCCGCAGAACGCCTCTCGGCGCGAGGCCGCTCGAAGCGGCGAATATTGGAGCCCGGGGTTACTGCGACCGGCCACGAACAGTCTAAACGAGGTCGGTCGCGGGTCTATTCCCGGGGCCGGTCGCAGCGGTCGCGCGCGTCAGTCGAGGCTGTCGTGCCGCCAGAGCCGGGCGCAGGCGGCGAGTTCCTCGGCCAGCGACGAGAGGCGGAGGGCGCGCTGGGTGAGGATCCCCGGCCGGTCGGGGTGCGCGGCATCCGAGGCATCCGCATCGTCGGCGAGGCTCGCGAAGCCGGCGGACGCGACCCGGCAGAACGCCGTCGCGCGCTCGAGTGCCGCGGCGAAGTCGCCCGCGAACACGCCGCGCAGGATCGTGTCGGCGAGTTCACGCACCTCGGCGGGTCCGGCGGGCGTCGGCGCGCCCGCGACGACCTGGTCGATCGTGTGCGAGACCTCGGTGCCGCGCTGGAAGGCGAGGCTCACGCCCTGCGCATCCTGTCGGATCATGGTGCGCAGCAGGTAGATGCGCCAGAGCGCCCCCGGAAGGCTCTTCGGCGACGCCTGCGACCACAGCTCGGCGATCGCGTCGATGCCGTGCTCGTCGGTGTACGACACCAGCCGCGCGACGACCTCGGGATCGGGGTCGTCCCGCACTCGGGACAGGACCGCCGCCGCGGTGTCGTGGGCGACCCGGCTCACGTACGCCGGATCATCGGCGCCGAGGTACCCCTCGAACATGCGCGGCGGGAAGCGCGTGGGGCGGTGGAAGTCTGCGGTCATCGCGGACACGATACCCCGGCGGCCAGGGAACCGCCCGGGGTCGCGCGGGTGTTCCGCGGGGAGCGGAATCGCGCCGAGCCGCGGTTTATCATCAGCTTGCGGCCGACTGCATCGCTCCTCGGAGGAGCGTTGATCGCCAGTCGGACCCCATCCGCTCGTAGGTGACGATCGCGTGGCAGTTCCGACACCGTACATCGCACTTCGCGATCTCATCGAAGACCCGCTCCCATGAGTACGCCGCCTTGGCGAGCTTCATCACCTCCCCTGCCTTCTCCGTGCCGATTCGGTGGTCGAAGTCGAGCACGCGGATGTCTCGCTCACCACAGTCGACGCAGGGATGTTGGAGGAGGTACGCGCCGATGCGCCGAAGGTGCGCAGCCCGGGTCTTCGCCACCTGCGCCGCCACTGCCTGCCGGTGCTTCTCGAGGTTCTCGGAGTAGTAGCGTCGTGCGCGCTCGGCATTGCACGTTCGGCAGACCGACTGCAGACCATCAGGGGAACGCGTTCGCACATTGAAGTCGGTGAGCGGGAGCGATCGGTGGCACGTCGAGCACGACTTCATGATGTCCTTCCATGCGGTGAGCCAACGCTACGGTGCACCTCCGTCACCGCGCGGTCCACCGCTCGCCCGACCGACGGGTGGCCCCGGAGAGCGGGTTCTGCGCCTGTTAGGGTGGGTCTGCCCCTATAGCTCAGTTGGTTAGAGCAACGGACTTCAACAGAACACAGGAGCGTCATCGCAGAAATGCGGTGGATGTACGCCGCTATATGCTGGAACCCCCTGAGAGCCCGAGGTACTCGCCCGACTGGGCAGTGACAATCCGAGGGATTGGGCGATCAGCAGGTAACCGAAAGGGAACCTCAGAGACTACACGCGGCGCACCTGACCGGCTCGGCCGAAGGTGAAGATATAGTCCAGACTGCAAGCCGTTCGCGGTGGCTGGGGAAACCCAGTGCAGCAGGTTAATCCGTGGGTCCAGGGTTCGAGTCCCTGTGGGGGCACCACGACGCATCATGGCGCGAGCCGCGGCATTCCCAGCCCGAACTCGCGTCGGAGCGCGCTCGCAGCAGCGTGCCAGCCGGCGAGGCCGTGCACGCCCGGCCCGGGCGGCGTGGAGGCCGAGGCGAGGTAGACGCCGGAGAGCGGCGTGCGCCACGGGTCGGGCGAGAGCACGGGGCGACGCACGAGCTGAGTCAGCGACGGTGCACCCGAGGCGATGTCGCCGCCGATGTAGTTGGCGTTCTCGGCCTGCATCTGCGCGGCCGATCGCGACGACGACGCGAGCACGAGGTCGCGGAAGCCGGGCGCGAAGCGCTCGATCTGCCGGATGACGGCCTCGGTCGGGTCGAGCGTCGACCCGGCGGGCACGTGCGTGTACGTCCAGAGCACGTGCCGACCGGCGGGGGCGCGCGAGTCGTCGAGCGTCGACGGCTGCGACACCAGCACGTACGGTGACGACGGATGCCGCCCTCGCGCCACCTCGCGCTCGCCGGCGGCGATCTCCGCCCGCGTGCCCCCGAGGTGCAGCGTCCCGGCCCGCGCCAGGTCGGGGTTCGCCCAGGGCACCGGCCCCGCGAGCGCGAAGTCGACCTTCGCGGCCGCGTTGCCGTACCGGAATCCGCGCAGCGCGCGGCGGTACCGCCACGGAAGCCGGTCTCCGGCGAGCCGCTCGAGCGCGCGGGGGGTCACATCGAGCAGGACGGCGCGGGCGGGCGGCAGCGCCGCGAGGTCGTCGATCGCGGCATCCGTCACCAGCTCGCCGCCGTGCGCGACGAGGTCGTCGACGAGCGCGCCCACGATCGCCCCGCTCCCGCCGACCGGGATCGGCCATCCGCGCGCGTGCGCGTGCATCGTCAGCACGAGCGCCGTGCCCGCCGTTCCGAGGCTCGGAAGCGGGCGGATCGCGTGCGCCGCGACCCCCGTGAGCATCGCCGGCGCGAGGTCGTCGCCGAACCGGAGGCTCCATGCGGGCGTGCCCTGCTCGATCGCCCGCAGTCCGAAGCGGGCGGCGACGAGCGGATGCCGCGGCACGCGCACGAGCGACGACCCCGTGAATTCGGTCACGGCCTCCTCGCGCGCGACGAGCGGTGCGATGAGACGTCGGTAGGCGCGGCCGTCGCGACCGAGGCCGTCGACCGTGCGCTCGAGGTCGTGCCAGGCGAGGCCCGCGCGCGCGCCGTCGAGCGGGTGGCCGAAGGAGAGTTCGGGCACGCGGAGCTCGATGCGCCGGTCGAGCCCGAAGGCCCGGAAGAACGGCGACGCCAGCGCCATCGGGTGCACGGCCGAGCACACGTCGTGACGGAAGCCCGGGAGGGTCAGCTCCGCCGTCCGGGCACCGCCGCCGGGATGGGCCGCGGCCTCGAACACCTGCACGGACAGGCCGGCTCGTGCGAGCGTCACCGCGGCGGCGAGCCCGTTCGGGCCCGACCCCACCACGACCGCGTCGACGGCTCCGCTCCGGGTCATCCGACCTCCCCGTCCGCGGGGGCGCGTGCTCCGCGGTCGGCACCATGATGCCACGCGTCCGGCGCATCGCCGCGAGCGGCGGACCGGGGCACCGCCGTGGGGGATCGGAGACGTGCTGGGCTCCGATGCCCCGACGCGGCGGCTCCTCCCCAGGTGTCCCCTTCCGCACGGCCACGTGCGGTGGACCGAGCGTACGTCGACGGACCGACGCTGGGAACACCCTCGAAGTGGGGACTGGACATGCGACCGCGCGAATCGCGGCGAGCAGCGACCGCGGCCCGGGTCAGCCGACGATGCGGCGAAGCCCAGCCATGAGCGCGAGTCGCTCCTCCGCGCTGCGCCCGAGCGGTGTCACGTTCATGGTCGTGACCCCTGCGCGCACGAACGCCTCGACGCGTTCGGCGACCTCGGCCGGCGTGCCGATGAGCGAGATCGCACGCACGAGCTCGTCGGGCACGGCGGCGATCGCCTCCTCGCGATGGCCGTCGAGGTAGAGGTCCTGGATCCGCTCGGCCTCGGCCGCGAAGCCGTAGCTCGCGATGAGGTCGTTGTAGAAGTTCTTGCCGCGAGCGCCCATGCCGCCGATGTAGAGGCCGAGGTTCGGCTTGACCGCCGCGATCGCGGCCTCGACGAGCTCGGGTCGATCGGTGATGGCGAGTGCGGGGCTCGCGAACACGTCGAGGGCCCCGAGCTCGGGAGCGCGTCGCGCGCGCCCGGCCTCGAGCGCCGCACCCCAGACGTCGCCGGCCCGCTCCGGGTGGAAGAACATCGGCAGCCAGCCCTCGGCGATCTCGGCGGTCTGCTCGACCGACTTCGGTCCGAGCGAGGCGATCGTGATCGGGATGCGCTCGCGCACCGGCTCGTTGATGAGCTTCAGCGGCTTGCCGAGGCCTGTGCCCTGGCCGGCCGGGAGCGGGATGCGGTAGTTCCGCCCCTCGTGCACGACGCGTTCGCGCCGCCACACCGTGCGGCAGATCTCGACGATCTCGCGCATGCGGCCGAGGGGCGCGTCGTAGGGCACGCCGTGGAAGCCCTCGATGACCTGCGGCCCCGAGGCGCCGATGCCGAGCTCGAACCGGCCCTCCGAGACGTAGTCGAGTCCGGCGGCGGTCATGGCGGTGAGCGACGGCGTGCGGGTGTAGAGCTGCAGGATGCCGCTCATGAGCGTCATGCGCGAGGTGCGGGCGGCGAGGAAGCCGAGCTGGCTCACCGCATCGAACGAGTAGACCTCGGGGACCACCACGAGGTCGACGCCAGCTCGTTCGAGTTCGGCGACCTCGGCGGCGGCCTCGCGGAAGCCGCCCGCGTAGCTCAGGAACATGCCGATGCGCATGCGTCACTCCTCGTCGTCGGGGGTGGTGGTGATATCGGGCGCGCAGCCCCCTCAGACCCTAGTCGACGCGGTCAGGTCTCGACGACGACGATCGGGTCGGTGGTCGGCGCCTCCGACCCGCCGGCGGGTTCGACGGTCATGCCGACCACGACGCCCGAAGAGAACTCCCCGTCGAGCACGACGTAGGCGGCGCCGCCGTCGGGATCGAACGTCCCGGCGGCGCGCGCGCCGGCCTCGTCGATGTACCAGAGCTCGTACGTCGACTCGGCGCCGACATCGGGCAGGTCGGACGCGCTCAGGGCCGAACGGCCGAGTTCGGCGGACCACACGATCGTCACCTCGCCACCCCCGGCCGACGCGACGGTGACGGATTCGGCGTCGGGTGCGGCGGCGATCGCATCGACGGCGCGCTGCGCACCCCAACCCGCGGGTCCGGGCCAGTTCAATCCCACCACGGCGCCGGCGATCACCAGCACGGCCGCCGCCGCGGCGGCGACGATCGCGGCCGGGCGCTGGAACCAGCGTCGTCGTGCGGCGCGTTCCACGGGTCCGGCGACGGATGGCCCCAGGTCGCCCCGGTCCTCTGCCGGCGTGAGCGACGCGGCCGCGGGTTCGGGTGCGGCCGCGGGTTCAGGTCGGACGGCGCGTGCGGGCACCGGTGCGACCGGGTCGGCCGACCTGGCCGGGACCTGCGGCACCGCGTCGAGCCGGTCGAGGATCGAGGCCTTCATGGCCGGCGGCGGTTCGACGGGTGGGGCGGCGTCGGCGAGCGCAGCGGCCGCTTCGCGAAGGGCCGCGAGCTCGGCGCGGAGCTCCGGCGATTCGGCGAGTCGCGCCTCGACTCGCGCACGCTCATCGTCTGTCACCGCGTCGAGCGCGTAGGCGGCGAGCAGCTCCTCGGGCTCGTCCGCGCCCCCGCCCTGCGGGAAATCGGCGTCGGTCATGTGCTCACCCCCATCACGCGGCGCAGCCGGATCATGCCGTCGCGCATCCGTGTCTTCACGGTGCCGAGCGGCACGTCGAGCCGTTCGGCGATCTCGGCCTGCGTCAGCCCCCCGTAGTACGCCAGTTCCACGCACTCGCGCTGCGGGTCGCTGAGTTCGGCGAGCGCGACGTGCGCTCGCTCGTGGTCGAGGCGCACCTCGACCACCTCGGCGACGCTGTCCACGGGCACGTCGAGGTCGCGCGCTCCGATGCGGGCGTCGCGGTCGCGGGCGGACTGCGACGAGCGCACGCGATCGACGGCGCGACGGTGGGCGAGCGTGAACATCCACGAGATCGCCGAGCCCCGCGCGGCATCGAATCGCGGCGCCGTCTGCCACACCTCGAGGAACACGTCCTGGGCGACCTCCTCGGCCTGGGCCGGGTCGATCACGATGCGACGCACCAGCCCGAGGATGCGCGCCGCGGTGCGGTCGTAGAGCGCGCCGAACGCCGCCCGGTCGCCCGTGCCGCTCGCGACGAGCAGGTCGTCGAGGGTCGGGTCGGATGCCGCTGGCCCGTGCTCGGCGTCCGTCACGCGTCCCAGCATGGCAGACGGGGCCGGCCGGCGCCGCACCACGACCGGCGCCATGCGTCGCGTCGCCACGACCGCGATCGGGGCCTGGGCGAGGGTCATGCGGTGCTCCTGCGGTGTGCGGGGAGGGTCGACGGTGATTCGTCGCGCAGCCCCGCGTGGATTGCCTCGACGCCGCGCCGCATGCGCCCGCCGCCCTCAGCTCCGACGCGCCTCGGCCCCGTCGGGTCCGTCGATGCAGTACCAGAGCCGCCAGCGGTCGGGCACGCCCTTCAGGTCGCGCTCCCCCGCTGGCTCGAAGGCGAACGGGAATCCGAGCAGGAGCGAGCGGACGGTGTCGCTGACCATGATGCGACCGGGATCGGCGGCCGCGCAGATGCGCGCCGCGGCGTGCACTGCGAGTCCGACGAGGTCGTCGCCGCGGATGATGAGCTCGCCCGAGTGCACCCCGATACGCAGTTCGAGGCCGAGCGCTGCGGCCGACTCGAGCGCCTGCGTGGCGAAGTGCAGCGCGGACGACGGCAGGGGGAAGGTCGCGACGATCCCGTCCCCGGTGGTGTTGGCCTCGGTGCCCGAGAACCGGGCGATGGATCGTCGCAGCGCCTCGTCGTGCGAGGCGAGGATGCTGCGCCAGCGTTCGTCGCCGGTCCTCGCGAGGGCGGCCGTCGACCCGACGATGTCGGTGAAGACGGTCGTCAGCACGTCGCGGCGGCCTCCGCTGCGGGTGCCGGTCAGGAACTCCTCCATCTCGTCGACGAGGGCGCCGTCCGGGAGGATCGCCGGCAGTGCCGAGGACCGGCGGACGAGTTGCAGCCGCCCCTCGGGCAGAGCGTCGGCCAGCCAACGCATGGGGGCCTCGTCGATCGCCTCGAGCGCGGTGTCGTGGAGCACGAGCACCGGGGCGCGCACGTCGGCGAGGTACGGTCGGATGTCGATGGCGACGATGGCCTCGGCGAGCCGCCGCGCGGCGGTCGGCGTCGCCGACATGCTCTCGTACCGCTCCCACCAGGCGACGAGTCGCTCCGCACCCTCCGCCTGCCAGAACTGCCGCACGACGAGCCCCCGCCCCCACTCGGCCGGCTCGAGTCCCGCCATGAGGCTCGCGATCCATGCCGCATTCAGCGTCCACGGGAAGTCGGCGTCGGCGTGGCCGACGGCGAAGGCCTCGTACACGATGACGGCGTCGATGCGTTCCGGATGTCGCGCAGCGGCGACGAGCGCCGTCGCCCCGCCGTCGAACCAGCCGATGATCGCCGCTCGCGTGCTGCCGGCGGCATCGAGGATCGCGACGAGGTCGTCGGCGCGATCCTCGACGGTCGCGTCGAGCCCGCCTCGATCGGAGAGTCCCGTGCCGCGCTTGTCGAACAGGATCACGCGGGCACCGAGCGCCTGCAGCCGCTCGATGAACTCGAGGTGCTCGGGGAGCTCGCAGAACACGTCGACGTTCGAGATGAACGCGAACGCGAGCACGATGTCGCGCTCGCCCTCCCCGAAGACCTTGTAGGCGAGGTCGACGCCGTCGCGGACGGCGTATCGGGTGGCCGGGATCACGATCCGGCTCCACGACCACCTCGGGGGCTGTCCACGCGATCAGGGTAGCCCGCCAGTCGGAACAACTCCCAGACGCCGGGCACGCCCTTCAGCGAGTGCGCCCCGGCCGTCTCGAAGGCGAGCCCCGAGCCCTCGACGAGCACGCGGACGGTGTCGGTGACGAGCACCTCGCCCGACCCGGCGAGCGCGGAGACGCGCGCGGCGACGTGGACGGCGATGCCCACCATGTCCTCGTCCCGGACGAGCACTTCGCCGCAGTGCACCCCGGCGCGGAGGCCGAGACCCATGGCGTCGGCGGCGGCGATCGCGTCCTGCGCGAACCGGATCGCCGACGACGGAAGCGCGAACGCGGCGACGAACCCGTCGCCCGTGGTGTTCACCTCGCGCCCGCCGAACCTCGAGAGCGACTGCCGGACCGATTCGCGATGCCCGGAGAGCCGGTTGCCCCAGCGCAGGTCGCCGGATCCGGCCAGTTCCTCGGTCGAGCCGACGATATCGGTGAACACGATGCTCGCGAGCTCGCGCCGGGCGCCGCTGCGGGTCCCCACGAGGAACTCCTCGATCTCGTCGACCAGGTCGTCCGACGGGAGGATGAACGGGGCGCCGTCGGCATGCCGGATCTCCCGGAGCCGTCCGTCGGGCAGCGTGTCGGCCAGCCAGCGGAAGGGTGCGATCGGCACGCCGGGGTAGGCGCGGTCGTGGATCACGAGAACCGGGACCTCGACCTCCGCGAGGTAGCCCCGGATGTCGAGCGCGAGCGCGTCCTCGAGCACGCGCGCCGCGCCGCTCGGCGGTGCGGAGACCCGCTCGTAGCGGATCAGCCAGTCGATCAACCTGGCGTCGCCCGCCCAATCGGGAGCCATCATGCGAGCCATCGCCGCTTGGCCCCAGCCCATCATCACGAGCTTCCGCATGGCTTTCTCGCCGAACGGCGGCGCGAAGCCCCACGGGAAGCCGGGCACGCGTCGACCGCTGGCGAGGACCTCCGCCGCGACCACGGACTCGACCCGGCCGGGGTGCCGGGCGGCCGTCACGAGGCACGTGGCGCCGCCGTCGAACCAGCCCAGCAGGACGGCGCGGGCGCTCCCCGCGGCGTCGAGCACCGCGAGCAGGTCGTCCGAGTGCTGCTCGACGCTCACCGGACCGGTGCCGCGATCGGACATGCCGGCACCGCGCTTGTCGAACAGGATCACCCGGCCGAGCGACGTGAGCCGTTCGACGAACTCGCGGTTCTCCGAAAGCTCGAAGAACGCGTCGACGTTCGACACGAGCGGGAAGGCGAGCACGAGGTCGCGAGCCCCGTCGCCGATGGCCTTGTAGGCGATATCGGCGTCTCCGCTCCGTGCGAAGACGGTGTCCGGAATCATGGCCGTGCTCCGGCGCACCGCCATCCGATCAGGTCGATGCGGTCCGGGCCACGCACGGCTCGCCCTGTCACGCCACCACGCTAGTCCTCGCACGCGGCTCCGGACAGGACCTTCCGTCGGCTAAATGCCCCCGGCGCTCTCCTCACCGCGTCCGACGCGTCGACGGTGCTCGCGGATCCGCGCGACGCGCTTGACGACGAACGCCGCGACGGCGAGCACCCCGACCGCGATGACGACCACCTGGAAGCCGTCCGCCCACGGCTCCACGACATGCCAGTTCTCGCCGAGGAGGTAGCCGGCGATGACGAACACGGTGTTCCAGATGATGCTGCCGAGCGTCGTCAGCGCGAGGAACCAGGCGATGGGCATGCGGGTCACGCCCGCTGGGATGGAGACGAGGCTGCGGAAGAGCGGGATCATCCGGCCGAAGAAGACGGCCGTACGACCGTGGCGGTCGAACCACGCCTCGGTGCGGTCGACGTCGGCGACATCCACCAGCGGCACCGCCTTCACGAGCGCGCGAGTGCGCGCGCGGCCGAGCACCGCGCCGACGAGGTAGAGCGCGAGGGCGCCGACGATCGACCCGGCCGTGGTCCACGCGAGCACCTCGACGAGCGTGAACGAGCCGCGGCTCGCGGTGAACCCGGCGAGCGGCAGGATCACCTCGCTCGGCAGCGGCGGGAAGAGGTTCTCGAGCGCGATGGCCAGGCCGGCGCCCGGGGCGCCGAGGGTCTCCATCAGCTGGACCGCCCATGCGGCGAGCCCGGTGAGCCCGGGGTCGGCGGCGGCATGCAGGGATGTCGTCGTCATGACCACGACGCTAGGCGAATCGGCTGGGCGAACAGTGGGACGGCGCCGGAGCCGGGCGTTCGCGCACCCTCAGCGCGCTCCGAGGCGGATGCGAGAGGCTGGTCGTCGGCAGATCGGAGCGAATCCCGCATGACCTGGAGCCTCGTCCTCGACATCCTGCTCGTGCTCGTCCTCCTCGGCGCGCTCGTGCACGGATGGCGCGCCGGCCTGCTCCGCACGGTCGGCGGCCTGCTCGGCCTCATCGCCGGCGGCATCGCGGCGTACATCGCGATGCCGTGGATCGTGTCGTTCGTCGCGGCGCCGGAGTGGCGGGCCCCGATCGCGATCGCGGTCGCGGTGGTGCTCCTCGTGACGGGCGCGACGCTCGGGGGTGCGATCGGCCGCGCGCTCGGCCGTGGCGCCGACGCGGTCAAGCTGGGCCCGATCGACCGCGTGCTCGGCGCGATCGTCAACACGATGGTGACCGCGTTCGTCATCGCGCTCGTCGCATCCGGCGTCGGCTCGATGGGCGTGCCGGTCGTCTCGCCCGCGGTCGCGGGCTCGTGGGTCGTGCGCGGCATCGACCAGGTCACCCCGCAACCGGCCCGCACGCTCATGGCCGAGATGCGCACCGCGGCGTTCGGCGAGGCGATCCCGTGGCTCACGGGCGTGCTCGACGGCCCGACGGTCGCACCGGAGCTCCCGTCGGGCGGTCTCGACGATCCCGAACTGGACGCGGCCGCGGCATCCGTCGTCAGGGTCACGGGGCTCGCCTTCGAGTGCGGGGGCAACCTCACCGGCTCTGGCTTCGTGGTCGCGCCGAATCGCATCGTGACGAACGCCCACGTCGTCGCGGGCGTGACGGAGCCGATCGTCGAGGCGCCGGGTCGCAGCCCGGTGCAGGGTCGCGTCGTCGCGTTCGATCCCGATGCGGACCTCGCGGTGATCGCGGTCGACGGACTCGACGTCGCCCCGCTCGAGATCGCGGACGCGCCGGGCCCCGAGACCGACGTGGCCGTCGCCGGCTACCCGTTCGGCGGCCCGCTCGAACTCCGGCCCGCCCGGATCATGGCGAACGGTCCGATCACGATCTCGATCGACGGCGACACCACGTCGCGCGACGTCGTGACCCTCGCGGCCGAGGTCGACCACGGCAACTCGGGCGGCCCGGTCCTCACCGGCGACGGCGAGGTCGGCGGCGTGGTGTTCGCGAAGTCGCAGACGGTCGACAACGTCGGCTTCGCCGTCCCGGTGGGCACGCTCGAGCCGCTCGCCGATGAGGCGCCGTCGCTCAGCGAGCGCGTCGACTCGGGCAGCTGCGCGTTCTGACGCCACGGCGGTCGCGACGGTCGGCGGCGTGCCGGCGCCGGGCGGCCGGCCCCGACCTCACTCGGCGGTGAAGCCGGCGAAGCGGATGCCCCAGCTGAGCTCCCACTGCTCGCCGGGGTCGAGCCAGCGCAGGCCCTTGCCGGAGTTGAACGCCTCGGCGGGCGCGGTCATGGGTTCGATCGCGATGGCGCGGCTCTCGCCGGGGTAGTTCTCGGTCGTGTACACCTGCACGTAGGCGAACTCGTCGTCGGCCCACACCGACACCGATCGGCCGTCGGGTGCGACGAGCGTGTGCTCGACCGTGCCGTCGACCGAGGCGACCTCGCCGAACGCGTCGTCGAGGTCGACGTCGCCGACGCGGCGCCCCTCGCGGAAGTCCCATTCGGTGCCGTCGACGGGCACTTCGCCGGTCGGGAGCAGCCGCTCGTCGACCTCGAGGTGGCTCGCGGCGTCGAGCCGCAGCACCAGGTCCTCCGTCGGCACGCCGCCGATCTTGAGGAAGGGGTGGGTGCCGACCGCGACGGGGGCGGGCTCGCCGCCGACGTTCTCGAGGAAGTGCGTGACCTTGAGCCCGTCGGAGACGAGCTCGTACCGCACCGCCGTGCGGACGAGGAACGGGTAGCCGAGCTGCGGGAAGATCGTCGCCGCGAGCGTCACCGAGTCGCGATCCTGCTCGACGGGGACGTACTCGGCGTACCGCAGCAGGCCGTGGATCGCGTTCTGCCTCGCGGGCTCGGTGATCGCGAGCTGGTACGACGTCTCACCGTGGTGCCAGATGCCGTCGCGGATGCGGTTCGGCCACGGCACGAGCACGATGCCGGAACCGGACGGCGGCGTCTGGTCCTCGCCGTAGGGCGGCACGAGGTCGATCCCGTTGATGGTCAGCGTGCGCAGGCCCGCGGCGACGGCGGTGATCGTCGCACGGACGTCGCCGGTGGAGGTGGTCGTCTCGAGCTCGAACTGATCGCCCGTGGGGAGATTCATGCACACCACCCTATGGCCGGTCGGCGGCGTGGGCGACGAGCACGTCGAGTCCGGCGTCGCCGAGTTCGCCGAGGAGGATGCCCGGTGCCGCGGCATCCGTCACCAGCGCGTCGAAGGCGTCCACCGGCGCGATGCGGCCGAGGTGGACCTCGCCGAGCTTCGAGGCGTCGGCGACGACCACGGCGCGCGCCGCGCGCCGGAGCATGAGGGCCTTGACCGAGGCCTCGGGCAGGTTGGCGTTCGTGACGCCCAGATTCGGGTCGACGCCGTTGCACCCGATGACCGCGAGGTCGACGTGGACCTCGTCGAGGACGGAACCGGCGAGCGGGTGCACGAGCGAGTGCTGGCGGGGGCGGAGGGTGCCGCCCGTCACGACGACCGTGAACCTCGGGATCTCGGGTTCGAGCTCGAGCGCGATCGAGAGGCCGTTGGTGAAGATCGTGACGTCGTCGAGGTCGGCGCGCGCGCGGAGTGCGCGGGCCACCTGGAGCGTCGTGGTGCCGACGTCGAGGATGAGGCTCTGCCCGCTCCGCACGAGCGCGGCCGTGCGCTCGCCGATCACCTGCTTGGGCACGACGGACGTCGCGAGCGCCTCCTCGAAGCTCGGCTCGCGTTCGGGCCGCGGCTCGGCGGCACCGGCCCCGGACGGCACGGCACCGCCGTGCACGCGTCGCACCAGACCGGCCCGCTCGAGCGCGTCGAGGTCGGCGCGGGCCGTCACCGGGGTCACGCCGAACGACTCGCTGAGCTCGACGACGCGGACGAACCCGCGCTCGCTCACGAGGTCGGCGGTGAGCCTGCGGCGGTGCGCGGCATCTGGCTGCATGACGACCAGTGTGCGCCGAGGCATCCGTACTTTGCAATACGAAACCCACTTGTTTCTCAAACGAAAGTCGCGTACCGTGGCGCCGTGCACCAGACCGAACCCGGCCTCCTCGACCCGCGCATCGCCGTGCGCCGCTCGAGCCTCGCCGACGGCCGCGAGCTCATCTACTTCGACGACGCCGACACGACGCTCCCGCCTGAGCGCGCAATCGACGCCCGTGCGCTCGACCCGAGGCCCGCGGTCGCCGAGATGCGGCAGGACCCGCTCACGGGCGAATGGATCTCGATCGCGGCCGCACGGCAGAACCGCGTGTTCCTGCCCCCGGCCGACGCCGATCCGCTGGCGCCGCAGACCGCGACCAATCCGTCGGAGATCCCCAGCACGTACGACGTCGCCGTGTTCGAGAACCGCTCGCCGTCGTTCGGACCCGACCTCGCCGACTGGCCCGTGTCCACAGGCGGGGCGGATGCCGCGGCATCCGCCCTCGCCGACGTGCGCGCCGTTGGCATCGGGCGCCGCCTGCCCTCGCACGGCCGTTGCGAGGTCGTCTGCTTCAGCCCCGAGCACGAGGGCTCGTTCGGGACCCAGTCCGTCTCGCGCGCCCGGACCGTCATCGAGGCCTGGGCGCACCGGACCGCCGCGCTCTCGGCACTCCCCGGCGTGCAGCAGGTGTTCCCGTTCGAGAACCGCGGGCGCGAGATCGGCGTCACGCTCCCCCACCCGCACGGCCAGATCTACGCCTACCCGTACGTGACGCCGCGCACCGAGCGCCTGCTCGGCGCGATCGACGCCTACGGGCCGTCGCTGCAGGCCGACGTGCTCGAGCGGGAGCGCTCCGGTGAGCGCGTGCTCCTCGCCGGCGAGCACTGGACCGCGTACGTGCCCTTCGCCGCGCGCTGGCCGATCGAGGTCCACCTCGTCCCCAACCGTCACGTGCCCGACCTCGCCGAGACCACGGCCGAGGAGCGCGACGAGCTCGCACGCGTGTACCTGCGCCTCCTCCGCGGAGTCGATCGGCTCTACGACACGCCCACGCCGTACATCGCCGCGTGGCACCAGGCGCCCGTGCACGAGCACCGCGACGACGTGCGCCTCACGATGCAGCTGACGAGCCCGCGTCGAGCCGCCGACCGGCTCAAGTACCTCGCCGGCTCCGAGGCCGCCATGGGCGCCTGGATCGGCGACGTGCCGCCCGAGACGCAGGCCGCCGCACTTCGCACCGCCATCGAAGGAGTTGACCTGTGACCGACGCCGTGGCCTCCGCCCAGCATCGCTTCGCCGAGCAGTACGGCCGCCGCCCAGCGGGCGTGTGGTCGGCTCCCGGCCGCGTGAACCTCATCGGCGAGCACACCGACTACAACGACGGCTTCGTGTTCCCGTTCGCGATCGACCGTCGAACGACCGTGGCGCTCGGCGACCGCGACGACCGCGTCGTCCGGGTCTCGTCGACCTTCTCGCCCGAGACCGTCGAGGTGCACCTCGACCAGCTCACGCCCGACGCCGTGAGCGGCTGGGCCGCGTACCCGCTCGGCGTCGTGTGGGCGCTCGGCGAATCCGGGGCCGACCTGGCGCACGTCCGCGGCGTCGACCTCCACATCGACTCCGACGTGCCGGTCGGGGCGGGCCTCTCGTCGTCGGCCGCGATCGAATGCGCCGTCGCGCTCGCCCTCGACGAGCACTGGGGCCTCGGCCTCGACCGCCCGACGCTCGCGAAGGTCGGCCGCCTCGCCGAGAACCGCGTGGTCGGCGCCCCGACCGGCATCATGGACCAGTCCGCGTCGCTCCTCGGCGAAGCCGATTCCGGCGTGTTCCTCGACTGCCGAAGCCTCGACGCCGACGTGATCCCGCTCGGCTTCGCCGAGGCCGGGCTGTCCCTCCTCGTCATCGACACTCGCGTGAGCCACGCCCACGCGACCGGCGGCTACGCCGCTCGGCGCGCCTCGTGCGAGGCGGGCGCTGCGGCCCTCGGGGCCGAGTCGCTGCGCGAGGTGGGCGTCGACGACCTCGACCGTGCGCGCGACCTGCTCGACGACGAGACCTTCCGTCGGGTGCGGCACGTCGTGACCGAGGACCAACGCGTCCTCGACACCGTCCGCACCCTTCGCGAGCACGGGCCGGGCGCGATCGGCCCGCTGCTCGACGCGTCGCACGCGTCGATGCGCGACGACTTCGAGATCTCGGTTCCCGAGCTCGACCTCGCGGTCGAGACCGCCCAGGCGAACGGGGCCATCGGCGCGCGCATGACCGGCGGCGGGTTCGGCGGCGCGGCGATCGCGCTCGTGATCGACGACCTCGTGCCCGTCATCGCCCGCAAGGTCGTCGAGGCGTTCGCCGAGCACGGCTACCGCGAGCCCGGCGTGTTCACCGTGCACGCTGCACAGGGCGCGCGGCGCGACGCCTGAGCCGCCTCCGTCGTGGCCGACCGCGCCGCGTCCGGGCCGGGACTGCGGCGCGCGACCTCAGTTCGGCTCGACCGCCGTCGGCGTGCCGCCGGTGATGCGCACGAGCTCGTCGAAGGTCGTCGGGAACACCGTCTTCGCATGCCCCGCGGCGGCCCAGACCTCGTCGTAGGCGGCGAGGTCGACGTCGACGAAGGTGCGCACCGGCTCAGGGTGGCCCACCGGTGCGACCCCGCCGATGACCTGGCCGGTCGCGGCCTTCACGACCTCCTTCGACGCGCGCCCGATCGTGCCGCCGAGCTCGGCGCCGAGCCACTCGGTGTCCACGCGGTGCGCGCCCGAGGTGAGCACGAGGATCGGCTCGTCGTCGAGTGTGAAGACCAGCGAGTTCGCGATCTGGCCCACCTCGATGCCGAGCGCCTCGGCGGCGAGCTTCGCGGTGGTCACGGCGTCGTCGAACCACACGATGCGCGGCTCGATCCCGTCTGCGGCGAGCGCGGCGGCGACGCGGTCGACGGCGGCGTGCGAGGGGGCGGTCGGCTCGGCGGTCATGCCCTCGATCCTACGAGCGGATGCCGCGGCATCCGTCGTCGGGAGCAGGTGCCTCGGATGCCGCCCGCCCGAGCGACGACCGGCGGGTGCCCCGTGCGCTCGCCGCGCTGCCGTAGGGTTCGAGCGTGACCAGCTCCGGCCCGCCCCCCGATCGGCTCGCGCGACGTCTCGGGCTCCGTGGCGCGGTCGCCATCGGGCTCGCGGCGATGATCGGCGCGGGCGTCTTCGCGGTGTGGGGGCCGGCGGCGCAGGCCGCGGGCGGCCTGCTGCTCGCCGGGCTCGCCATCGCGGCGTCCGTCGCGTTCGCGAACGCCGGCTCGACGGCGCAGCTCGCGGTCCGCCACCCGGAGTCGGGCGGCGCGTACCGGTACGGCCGGGAGCGGCTCGGCGCCTGGCCGGGCTTCCTCGCCGGGTGGGGGTTCGTCATCGGCAAGACCGCGAGCTGCGCCGCGATGGCGCTCACCGCCGCGGCGTACCTCGTGCCGCCCGCGTGGCAGAAGCCCGTCGCGATCGTCGCGGTCGTGGTGCTCGTCGGCGTCAACGTGCTCGGCGTCACGCGCACCGCGCGGGTCGCCTCGGTGATCGTCTCGGCCGTGCTCGCGGTACTCGTCGTGGTCGTCGCCGCGGGCTTCGCTGCGGTCGCGGGCGTCGGCTGGGGCGTCGGCGCGACCGCATCGGTGGCCGCCCTGCCGTCGACGGATGCCGCGCCCGGCGCGCTCGGCGTCTACGGGGTGCTGCAGGCCGCAGCCCTGGTCTTCTTCGCGTTCGCCGGGTACGCGCGCATCGCGACGCTCGGCGAGGAGGTGCGCGAACCCCGACGGACGATCCCCCGCGCGATCGGCATCGCCTTCGCGGTCGTCGTCGTCGTGTACGCGCTCGTCGGCACGGCCGCGGTCGGGGCGCTCGGGCCCGACGCGCTCGCGGCATCCGCGGCCCCGCTCGTCGACGTCGTGGCGGTCGCCGGATGGATCTGGGCCGAGCCCGTGGTGCGCGCCGCGGCCGGGGTGGCCGCGCTCGGTTCGCTGCTCGCGCTCGTCGCGGGAGTCGGGCGCACGAGCCTCGCGATGGCGCGCGACGGCGAGCTCCCCCGCCCGCTCGCATCGGTGCATCCGCGGTTCGGCGTGCCGCACGTCGCCGAGATCGCGACGGGCGTCGCCGTGATCGTGCTGCTGCTCGTGGCCGATCTCCGCGGAGCGATCGGGTTCTCGTCGTTCGGCGTGCTGGTCTACTACCTCGTCGCCAACGCGTCCGCGATCACCCAGCCGGCCGGCGAGCGGCTCGTGCCGCGGTGGCTCTCGTGGTTCGGCGCGATCGGATGCGTCGCGCTCGTCGTCACGCTCCCGGCGGCGTCGATCGCGGCGGGCGTCGCCGTCTTCGCCGTCGGCGGCGCGGTGCGCGGCATCCGTCTCGCCGTCGGGCGGCGCTCCGGCCCTCCTGAGGACTAGCCCGGTATCGAGAGGATGCCGACTGCACCGCTCCTGCCCCGCGACGGTGCGGACGGCATCCGCTCGATCGCGGCCCGGGAATAGGCTGGCGGCATGAGCGCCGATCCCTCAGCCCGCATCCTGACCATCGCCGACGTCCCGGCCCCCGAGCTCGAGCCGAGCGCCTTCGTGGCCCTCGGCGCCGTCATCGTCGGGCAGGTGCGACTCGCCGCGCGATCGAGCGTCTGGTACAACGCGGTGCTGCGTGCGGAGGCCGAGCCGATCAGCCTCGGCGAGCGCTCCAACCTGCAGGACGGCGTGGTCTGCCACGTCGACTCCGGCTACCCCGTCGTGATCGGCGAGGGGGTCTCGGTCGGCCACCGTGCGGTGCTGCACGGCTGCACGGTCGAGGACGACTGCCTCATCGGCATGGGTGCGACGATCCTCAACGGCGCCGTGATCGGCCGCGGGTCACTCGTCGCGGCCGGCGCCGTGGTGCTCGAGGGCACCGTCGTGCCGCCCGGCTCGCTCGTCGCGGGCGTGCCCGGCAAGGTCCGCCGCGAGCTCACCGCCGACGAGCAGGCGGGCATCCGGCGCAACGCCGAGGCCTACCTGGCGCACGTCGCGCTGCACACCGCTCCCGTCGACTGAGCGGGCGGCGGCCTCCGCGGCGCCCGATTCGCTGATCGCCGCGCCGGCACCCGAGGCGGGCCGGCCCGCGCCAGACCACAGCCGCGCGATCCGGCGCCGCGCGCGCCGCACCCGGCGGACGACGCCCCGCGCCGGGACGCCGACGCCCCAGGCGAGCGCGCCCGACAGGCTGCGGTCGTGCCCGCCCAGCATGCGTCGCCGTTCGAACGCCGACCGCAGCGCCCCGCCCGAGAGGTTGCGCGTGCGCACGAGCGGCGCGAGCGGCACGATCTCGCGCGCTTCGACGAGCGCGGCCAGTCGTGACGCCCAGTCGTCGGCGTCGCGCCCGTGGAAGTAGTTGTCCGCGAGCCACGCCCCGTCGGCGCGGCGGAAGCGCCCGGCCGCGAGGTCCGTCGTCGAGCCGAACAGCCCGGCGCCTTCGAACACGGTGTTGATCATCGCGGGCGAGACGCCGAAGTCGTCGATGAGCAGCGTCGGGATGCCGAGCGCGACCGACTCGAGCGCGGCCGTGGAGCTGACCGTCACGAGCGAGCCGGCTCGCTCGAGGTGGGCGGCCATGGGACCGTCCTCGACGACGAGGTTCGGCGGGACGGCGTCCGCGTCGCCGACGCGCGACCCGGTGTCGGGGAGCTCGCGCAGGAGGTCGGCGTAGTCGTGCGCCTCGGCGTGGGTCTGCGCCTCGCCCGCTCGAGCGCGGACCTTCACGACGACGCGCCGATCGGGCTGCCGCCGGGCGAGTTCGGCGAGCGCGACGAGCACGTGCACGCGGTCCGCCCGCTCGGACGGCACCTTGGCCTGCGCGGCGAAGATCACGTCCGTGCCGCCCGGTCCGACGGCATCCGCCCCGGCCGCCGAGAGGAAGGGCAGCGTCGCGAGCCCGAACATGCGGTCGACGCCGAGTTCGGCGGCGTTCTCGCGGAACTCGCGCACCTCGCGCCGGCTGTGCAGCACGATCAGGTCGGTCTGCTCGCGGTAGACGACGGCCTTCGGCACGGCCGGGATGGTGAGGCCGGGGAAGCCGCTCACGAGCGCCGGGCGGTTCCGGCGCCGGAGGATCCGCGGGGCGACGACGCGCACGAACGGCCCGCGCAGCGCGAGCAGCACCGCGTGCGGGTCGAAGTCGTCGAGTTCGTCGTCGAGGCCTGGCGAACCGTCGCGCCCGTCGAGCGGCACGATGCGCACGTCGGCCGGTGCGAAGCGCGTCCCGTCGAGGGCGTGCTCGAGCTGGCGTGGGCTCGGCTGCACGGGCGAGGCGACGACGACGAGTCGCGACGTCCACTCCCCGGGCAGCGTCGAGGCGAGCGCCGCGCCCCACTTCACGTAGGAGTCGGCGTCGCCGACGACGAGCAGGCGCCGCCCCGCGGCATCCGTCGCCGGGGCGCTCGCGACGCCGGCGGGGCGGCCCTCCGTCACGCGAGCACCCGGCGGAGCTTGGCCTTCGGGGCCTCCTCGCCCGGGTAGACGCGCTTCACGCCGTCGCCGAGCGCCTCGCCGATGATGCGGATGTCGCGCACGAGGTGCTCCAGCCCCTGCGGCTCGAGCGAGGCCGAATGATCGGAGCCCCACATGGTGCGGTCGAGCGTGATGTGGCGCTCGACGGCGACCGCGCCGAGCGCGACCGCGGCGATCGAGATCTGCAGGCCGCGCTCGTGGCCCGAGTAGCCGACCGGGACGCCGGGGTAACGACGCTTCAGCGACGGGATCATCAGGAGGTTCGCCTCCTCAGACGGCATCGGGTAGCTCGACGTGGCGTGCATCATCACGAGGCGCTCGGTGCCGAGCACCGCGACCGCGCGATCGATCTCGTCGAGCGTCGACATGCCGGTCGAGAGGATCACGGGCTTGCCCGTGTCGCGGACCGCCTCGAGGAGCTCGAGGTCGGTGACCGAGGCCGACGCGATCTTGTGGGCGACGACGCCGTAGGACTCGAGGTCGGCGACGGCCGGCGCGTCCCACGGCGACGCGAACCAGTCGAGGCCGTGCAGGGCGGCGTGGCGGGCGACCTCGGCGTACTCGTCGCGCCCGAACTCGACGCGGTGACGGTACTCGAGGTAGGTCATGGTGCCCCACGGCGTCTCGCGCGGCATCGGCTTCATGTGCTCGGGCGTCGAGAGGTCGGGCGTGCGCTTCTGGAACTTCACGGCCTGCGCACCGGCGTGCGCGGCGACCTCGATGAGCCGCTTGGCGATCTCGACGTCGCCGTTGTGGTTGAGGCCGATCTCGGCGATGACGTAGACGGGGTCGTACTCGCCGATGGCGGCGTGGCCGATGCGCACGGACATGGTGGCTCGCTTTCGTGGGTGGTCAGGACGCGGAGGACGCCGTGGCGATGGCCTCGCGCTGTTCGCGACTGGGGTGCGCGGGCTCGAGCTCGTGCGACTCGCGCACGAGGTCGGAGGCGCCGGAGCCGAGCTTGGCCTCGCGCGCGGCGAGCACGAGCTCGGCGAGTTCGCGCACCGCGCCGTGGCCGCCGTGCTGCTCGAGCACGTGACGGGAGCGCTCGAGCGCGTCCGGTGCCGCGTCCGGGACGGCGAGCGGCCAGCCCGCGAGGTCGAGCGCGGGGATGTCGCCCCGGTCGTTGCCGAGGTAGGCGATGCGGTCGAGGCGGATGCCGCGGGCCGCCGCCCACTCGCGGAGCGCGGTGCCCTTGTCGGTCAGCCCCTGGATGACGTCGACCCCGAGCTTCTCCGCGCGCCGGGTGACGACCGGGTTCGCCTCGGCGGACAGGATCAGCACGGGGATGCCGGCGTCGCGCAGGCGGGCCACACCGTGCCCGTCGGCCCGACTGACGCGCACCGACTCGCGCCCGAGCTCGTCGACCGCGGCGGTGTCGTCGGTGTGCACGCCGTCGAAGTCGGTCACGACGGCGTCGACGTCGATGAACGGATGGCGCGGGTCGGCGACCCACGCCGCACCCTCGCGGCGGGCGAGCGAGGCGGCGATGCCGCCCGCGAGCCGACGGTCGATGCGCGGTGCGAGCACGCGGGCGCGGGCGAGGTCGGCGGCGTCGTCGATCTCGATCGCGGTGTCGGGGTGGACGCGCTGGATGCCGATCCGTCCGAAGAAGCGGTGCCCGGCGAGGAGGAAGCCGTCGGTTCGGAACACGTAGAACGCACCGGTCTCGAGGAACTCCTGCTCCCGGTCCTGCCGTCGCGGCCGGTTCGTCGGGTCGTGGTTCACACCGACCGCGCTCGCACCGTCGGCATCGTCGGCCCGCTCTCGCCACAGGAATCCGTGGGTCGGGGTGGCGGCGAAGACCACGTCGCGTTCGCCCGACGCGACCCGCGCGACGGCCGCGTCGAGGTCGGCGGGGTCGATGAACGGGGAGGTGGCCTGGATGAACACGGTGACCTCGTGCTCCGGGGGCTCGTCGGCCGAGCCCGGCTCGCGCACGAGCGCATCGATCGCGTGCAGCAGCGCCGACTCGCTCGACGCCGTGGCGTTCGCGAGTTCGGCCGGGCGGGCGACGACCTCGGCGCCGGCGCCGCGCGCGGCATCCGCGATCTCCTCGTCGTCGGTGGTCACGACGACGCGCCCGATGCGCTCCGCGGCGAGGGCGGCGTGCACGGCCCTGGCCACGAGCGGCACTCCCCCGACGCGTGCCACGTTCTTGCCGGGCAGGCCCTGCGACCCGCCCCTGGCCGGGATGATCGCGACGGCGCGCACGGCGGCGGCCGGCGAACCGCCGCCGGTCGCGGCAGGGCCCTGCCCGGTGCGGGCGGCGCGGTCCCCCGACGCGCCCTCGCCGTCCCGGGCGGATCCCGAATCGGCCGCGCCGGCGGCGGTGGCCTCGATGGAGTCGCTGCGGCTCATGCCGCGAAGCTAAGCGGGCGACGCGTACGCGGGGTGCACGCGCGGTGAACGACCGACGACGTTCAGGCTGACAGATGCTGCGGCAGGCGCTGCCCGCCTCAGCGGCCGTGCAGCTTGATCTCCGCGGCCTTCACGACGTTCGCGAGCAGCATCGCCCGGGTCATCGGGCCGACGCCCCCGGGGTTCGGCGAGAGGTGGCCGGCGACCTCGGCGACCGCCGGGTCGACGTCGCCGGTCAGCCTGCCCTTGCCCGTCTCCTCGTCGGCGACGCGCGTGATGCCGACGTCGAGCACCGCGGCGCCCGGCTGCACCCACTCGGGCTTGACCATGTGCGGCACGCCGACGGCCGCGACCACGATGTCGGCGCGGGCGACCTCACCGGCGAGGTCCTGGGTGCGGGAGTGCGTGAGGGTGACCGTGGCATCGAGGCCCTTGCGCGTGAAGAGCAGGCCGAGCGGGCGACCGACGGTGAGCCCGCGGCCGATGACGGTCACGTGCCGACCGCGGATCGGGACCTGGTAGCGCTGGAGCAGCTCGACGATGCCCGCCGGCGTGCACGGCAGCGGCGAGTGCAGGTCGCCCTCGATGCCGAGCACGAGGCGGCCGAGGTTCGTGGGGTGCAGCCCGTCGGCGTCCTTGTCGGGGTCGATGAGCTCGAGCATGGCGTTCTCGTCGTGGCCCGTCGGCAGGGGCAGCTGCACGATGTACCCGGTGACCTCGCGCGCCGAGTTGAGGTCGCGGATCGCGGCGCGCACGTCGGCGGAGGTCGCCGACGCCGGCAGGTCGACGCGGATCGACTCGATGCCGACCTCGGCGCAGTCGCGGTGCTTGCCGGCGACGTACGACCGCGAGGCGGGGTCGTCGCCGACGAGCAGGGTGCCGAGGCCCGGCACGATGCCGTTCGAGCGCAGGTCGGTGATGCGCGAGGCGAGCTCCGACTTCACGGCCGACGCGGTCGCGACGCCGTCGAGGGTGATGGCGGTCATTTCGGGAGCCTTTCCGAGCTGGTACGGGAGGAACTTCGGTGCGACACGCCGGTGGGCGGATGCCGGTGTGCGGCGTGTTGCACCGGAGTTCCTCCGCTGTGCAGGCGAACCGATCGACGGTCGCCGGCGGGATGCGGTGGATCGGGCCGGGCCCCGGGGCGAGCGGCCGCCCGCCCCGGGGCGTCGGCCGAGGGCTACTGCTGCAGACCCGGGTAGAGCGGGAACGCCGCGGTCAGCGCCTCGACGCGCGAACGGAGCGCCGCGACATCCGGGTTCGCCTGCAGGGCGAGCGCGATGACGTCGGCGACCTCCGTGAACTCGGCGTCACCGAAGCCGCGGGTCGCGAGCGCCGGCGTGCCGATGCGCAGGCCCGAGGTGACCATCGGCGGGCGCGGGTCGAACGGCACCGCGTTGCGGTTCACGGTGATGCCGACCTCGTGCAGGCGGTCCTCGGCCTGCTGGCCGTCGAGCTCGGAGGTGCGGAGGTCGGCGAGCACGAGGTGCACGTCGGTGCCGCCGGTGAGCACGTCGACGCCCGCGGCGCGCGAGTCGTCCGCCACGAGGCGCGAGGCCAGGATGCGCGCACCGCTCAGCGTGCGCTCCTGCCGGTCGCGGAACTCCTCGGACGCCGCGATCTTGAACGCGGTCGCCTTCGCGGCGATCACGTGCATGAGCGGGCCGCCCTGCTGGCCGGGGAAGACGTTGGAGTTGAGCTTCTTCGCCAGTTCCATGTCGCGCGACAGGATGAAGCCAGAGCGCGGGCCGCCGATCGTCTTGTGCACGGTCGAGGAGACGACATCCGCGTGCGGCACGGGGTTCGGGTGCAGGCCCGCGGCCACGAGCCCGGCGAAGTGCGCCATGTCGACCCAGAGCTTCGCGCCGACCTCGTCGGCGATCTCGCGGAACGCGGCGAAGTCGAGCTGGCGCGGGTAGGCCGACCAGCCGGCGATGATGACCTGGGGCTTGTGCTCGAGCGCCTTGTCGCGCACCACGTCCATGTCGACCTGGAAGCTCTCGGGGTCGACGCCGTACGCGACGGCGTTGTAGAGCTTGCCCGAGAAGTTCAGCTTCATGCCGTGGGTGAGGTGGCCGCCGTGCGCGAGCTCGAGGCCGAGGATCGTGTCGCCGGGCGTCGCGATGGCGGACAGGACGGCGGCGTTCGCGGTCGCGCCCGAGTGGGGCTGCACGTTGGCGTACTCGGCGCCGAAGAGGCTCTTCGCGCGCGCGATCGCGAGGTTCTCGGCGACGTCGACGAACTCGCAGCCGCCGTAGTAGCGGCGGCCCGGGTAGCCCTCGGCGTACTTGTTGGTGAGCACCGAGCCCTGCGACTGCAGCACCGAGACGGGCACGAAGTTCTCGCTCGCGATCATCTCGAGCGTGGTGCGCTGGCGGTTCAGCTCGAGTTCGAGCACCTCCGCGATCTCGGGGTCGACCTGCGCGAGGGGCTGGTTGAAGACGGACTCGGCGCCCGCGACTGCAGCGGCGGGGGCGTCGGTGGTGAGTGACTCAGCCAATGGATGGCTCCTTCGGGATGACATGCGGACCTGCGGAAATCGCCTCGTGCGCGACTCGCGCCCCGAGGCCTCGCGTACCGGCCCAGGCGTGCGGTCGGTCCGTGCCAGTCGCTCCCCGATGGTCACCCATCTCAACGCCAGTCGCGACGCCGCCAAGCATAGCAACGGAAGCCGCGAGCCCACGCCGCGGATGACGCGGCCGGTCGCGCGACCGGTCGGCCGGGCCGTCCGCGGCGATATCGTGGCCCGGTGACCACCGCGCCGACGACCGTCGTCCACTCCGCCCGCATCGTGTCGGGCGGCGACACCGTCCCGGACGCGTGGGTGCGCTTCGAGGGCGACCGGATCGCGGGCCGCGGCATCGGCGAGACCTGGCGCGATGCGCCGGCGGTGCGGGCCGGCGAGGCCGAGGTGACGGATGCCGCGGGCCGCTGGCTCACGCCCGGATTCGTCGACATCCACTGCCACGGCGCGGGCGGCGCGGCCTTCGACGACGGCGTCGACGCCATCCGTGCCGGGCTCGCCGTGCACCGCGCGCACGGCACGACCCGGAGCGTCTGCTCGCTCGTGACGGCCCCCGTCGACGTGCTCGCCGATCGGCTCCGCGCGATCGCCGCAGTCGCGGCATCCGATCCCCTCGTGCTCGGCGCCCACCTCGAGGGCCCCTTCCTCGACCACGAGTTCCGCGGCGCGCACGACCCGTCGATGCTCCGCACGGCCGATGACGACGCACTCGACCGGCTGCTCGAGGCGGCCGACGGCACGCTCCGGCAGATCACGATCGCGCCCGAGCACGCGGGCGCGGCGGCGGCGATCGCGCGCCTCGTCGAGGCGGACGTCGCCGTCGCCGTCGGCCACACGGGCGCCGACTTCGAGACCGCGCTCCGCGCCTTCGACGCCGGCGCATCGATCCTGACGCACGCGTTCAACGGCATGCGCGGCATCCACCATCGCGCGCCCGGCCCCGTGGTCGCGGCCATGCACGCCGACCACGTGACGCTCGAGGTGATCGGCGACGGGGTGCACGTGCACCCCGACGTCGTGCGCCTGGCCTTCGCGGGGGCGCCGGGGCGGGTCGCCCTCGTGACCGACGCGATGGCCGCGACCGGGGCGGCCGACGGCGGGTACGTGCTCGGATCGCTCTCGGTCGACGTGCGCGACGGCGTGGCCCGGCTCGTCGACACCGGCGCGATCGCCGGATCGACCCTCACCCCGGACGAGGCACTCCGCCGGGCCGTGGTCGATTCGGGCATTCCGCTGCACGAGGCGGTCGGGGCGCTCACCGTCACGCCGGCCTCCGCGATCGGGCGGGCGGGCGACCTCGGCCGGCTCGACGTCGGCTTCGCCGCCGACGCGGTGCTGCTCACAGACGACCTCGCGGTCGCAGCGGTCTGGGGCGCGGGCGCCCGCCTCGCCTGACGCACGACGCGACCTGCGGCCGCCCGGCCCCGGCGGCTTCGCCCGGGCGGAGCGGGGGGCCTGTTCCCCTTCGCCCCTCGCTCCGTCCCGCCTCGCCGTTCCGCGCGCCCCCGCACGGTCCACTCGGACCCGAGCGGCCACCCGGCCCTTCCCCGGTGCGCGGCCACTCACCTTGAGAGACGTCGGCTCCGCCGGATCATGACGCGACTTCGCACGATCCGCGCGCAGAAGCCGAGCCTCGGATCCCGCGTTTCGTCGATCCGGCGCCCATCCGCTTGAATGAGCGGAAGCGCAGAGCAACCCGTCCGGCGCGGATCGCCGGCACCCGAGGGCATCGCGTGCGCCCCGCGCGAGCGCGCCCGAACGAGGAGGACGAGGTAGGTGACCCCACCCCGCTCCGCGCCCGCCGACGCCGACCTGATCGCGGCGACCCGCCGGGGAGATCGCGACGCGTATGCCGAGCTCTGGCGGCGCCACGAGGCATCCGCTCGCACCCTCGCGCGGTCGCACACGTCGCTCGACGCCGACGACCTCGTTGCCGAGGCGTTCACCCGGACCTTCGACGCGATCCGGTCGGGCAAGGGCCCGCACGGGGCCTTCCGTCCGTACCTGTTCGCCACGATCCGGAACACCGCCGCGAGTTGGGGCCGAGCCAACCGCGAGGCGGCCCTCGACGACCTCGAGTCGGTGGAGGATCCGACGACCGGCGATGTCGCCGCGATCGAGGCGCTCGATCGATCCACGACCGCGAAGGCGTTCCGCGCGCTGCCGGAGCGCTGGCAGGAGGTGCTCTGGTACTCCGAGGTCGAGCGGATGTCGCCGCAGCAGATCGCGCCCCTGCTCGGGATGAGCGCGAACGCGACCGCCGCGCTCGCGTATCGCGCGCGCGAGGGCCTCCGGCAGCAGTGGATCCGCGCGCACCTCGCCGACGCCCACCTCGAACCCGAGTGCGGCTGGACGGTCGACCGGCTCGGTGCGTACATGCGCGGGCGACTGCGTCGACGCGACACGGTGAAGGTCGAGGCGCATCTCGACGGCTGCGCGACCTGCCCGGTCGTGGCCGCCGAGGCCCGCGAGGTCGGCATGCGGCTCGCGTTCGTGCTGCTTCCCCTCGCCGCCGGGTCGGCCGCGGCCACGGCGTACTCGGCATGGCTCGGTACGGCCGCACCGGTCGCGACCTCGGCGGCGGGCGCCGCCGGCACCGCGGCGGGTGCGGTCGGCACCACCGGCACCGCGACGGCGGGGTCCGGCACCGGCGCGGCCGGAGCCGCCGGGGCCTCTGGGACGGGTGCGGCGGTCTCCGTCGGCGCCGGGGTCGGCGGCGCGATGCTCGTCGCCGCCACGGCGGTCACCCTGCTCGTGCTGCCGCAGGCCGCGCCGACGGACGCCTCCACCGACCGCGGATCGACGGCGGTCGCCGCCGAGGCGCCGGCCGATCCCGGGCCCGCCGTCGCGGTGCCGGAGCCCCCGCCGGCGCCTCCGGCCGACGAACCGGCGGCGATCGAGCCCGCCGAGCCGCCCGTCGAGGCCGCGCCCCCGGCCGCGCCCGCGGCCGCACCGGCACCCTCCGCCGTCGTCGAACCCCAGCCGGTCGTCGAGCCCGAGCCCGAGCCCGAACCGCAGGCCCGCGCAGGACTCGACCTCGTCGTCGCCGCGCACGGCTCGAGCCTGACGCTGGCGCTCACGGGCGAGCCGGGGGCCGAGGTCGAGCTGCTCGCGGACGGACTGCCGTTCGCGACCGTCGTGCTCGACGACGCCGGAGGCGCGGTCCTGGAGCTCCTCGCGCCGGCCAACCACAAGTGGACCGCGAGCGCGCAGTACGCCTGAGCCCCGCCCCGCCCGACGCCGGTCGAGGCGCGGTGACCGTTCGGGTGGAGCTACGCCTCGACGACGCGCGCGCGAGCGCGCTCCGCACGCGTGGAGCGCACCACGACGAGCATGGCGACGACGAGCAGCACCGCGTAGGCCACCGGCACCGCGCCGATGCCCACCGCATCGAACAGCACCGCGCCGACGAGCGCGCCACCGCCGATGCCGACGTTGAACGCGGTCGTGTAGAGCGCGCTCGCGGCGTCCCGCCGATCGGCCGGCGCGGCCTGCAGCAGCCGGGTCTGCAGCAGCGGAGGGATCGCGCCGAAGGCGAAGCCCCACACGGTGTAGGCGACGATCGCGGGCCACAGCCCGGGCTCGGCGGCGATCACGAGCAGTGCCACGGCCAGCAGCAGCATGGCCCCGACGAGCGCGCGGACGCTGTCGCGCGCGATCGGACTGCCGGCGACGAGGAGGCCGACCGCGCCGGCGAGACCCGACGCGAACAGCAGCGGCGCGACGGCCGCCGACGAGGCGCCGACGACGTCGGTGAGCAGCGGGGCGACGTAGGTGAGGGCGGCGTACTGGCCGATCATGACGATCGCGGTGACGACGCCGACGGCGACGACGCCCCGCATGCCGCGCCGACCGTTGGTTGAGCTCACGGCCTCGATCGCGCCCGTGACGGTCCGGCTCGCCGCCGCGTCGGCGGAACCTGCCTCGCCCGTCGCCGATCGCCGGGTCGGGGCATCCCCCGGCAGCACCGCGCGCACGACGACGGCGCCCGCGAGCGTGAGCACGGCGACCACGCCGAACGCCCAGCGCCAACCCACCGCCTGGCCGAGCGCGGTCGCGAGCGGCACGCCCGCGATGAGCGCGAGGGTGCCGCCGCCGAGCACGACGGAGACGGCTCGCCCGAGATGCTGCTCCGCGACGAGTCGAGCGGGGTAGGCGCCGACGAGCGCCCAGAACAGGCCGTGCGCGACGCCGCCGACGACGCGGACGGCGACCAGCTGGCCGTAGTCGGGTACGAGCGCGGAGGCCGCGGTCGAGAGGCCGAGCACGACGAGCACGATCGTGATGAGCGTGCGCCGGGGTACCCGCTTCAGCAGTGCGGTGAGCGGAGTCGAGGTCACGACGACCGTGAAGGCGAAGACCGAGACGAGCAGGCCCACGAGGGGCGCACCGACGCCCAGCTCGGCGCTCATCTCGGGGAGCAACCCGGTGGGCAGCATCTCGATGGTGATGGACAGGAAGACGGCCGCGGCGAGTGCGACGAGCGCGCGCCAGGGCATGGCGGTCGCGACGGCGCGCGACGAAGAGGTGATCGGCATGAGGAAGTCATCCGACGGCGTTCCCCGCGAGAGCGGCATAGCCTGCTGCGGGTCGACTACGCGCTCACGTGCGCGCCCGGGGCCGACGGTGTCCGCACGACCGCCACCCAGTGTAGCGGGGCGCACCTGCGTATTCGCCGGGCGGTACGCTGTCCCGATGAGCACGGAGGCCGAGCCGCACAGCCCGCACCTGTCCCATTGGGTCGTCACGCTGAGCTGCACCGACGGGCCCGGGATCGTGCATGCGGTGAGCGGTGCGATCGTCGCGGCGCGCGGCAACATCACCGAGAGCCAGCAGTTCGCGAGCCACGACACCGGGCGCTTCTTCATGCGCGTGCAGGTCGAGTCGCCCGCCGACCGCACCGAGTTCGAGGCCGCGCTCGCACCCGTGATCGAACGCTGGAACATGGACCTGCACCTCGACGAGGTCGGTCGCCCGCTCCGCACGCTCGTGCTCGCCTCGACCGCGGGCCACTGCGTCAACGACCTGCTCTTCCGGCAGCGCGGCGGGCAGCTGCCGGTCGAGATCCCGCTCGTCCTCTCCAACCACGGCACGCTCCGGGATCTCGTCGACTTCTACGGCGTGCCGTTCGAGTCCGCGCCCGTGACCTCGCCCGAGGCCAAGGCGGAGTTCGAGCGCCGCATACTCGAGGCGGTCGACGAGCACGACATCGAGCTCGTCGTGCTCGCGCGCTACATGCAGATCCTCTCCCCCGAGCTCTGCGACGCGCTCGCCGGGCGATGCATCAACATCCACCACTCGTTCCTGCCGGGCTTCAAGGGCGCGAACCCGTACCGTCAGGCGCACGCCCGCGGCGTGAAGCTCATCGGCGCCACGGCGCACTTCGTGACGAGCGACCTCGACGAGGGCCCGATCATCGAGCAGAACGTCGTGCGCGTGGAGCACTCGCGCTCGGTCGCGGAGCTCGTGGCGATCGGCCAGGACGAGGAGAGCCGCACGCTCTCGCAGGCGGTGAAGTGGTTCGCCGAGCGCCGGGTGCTGCTCGACGGGCAGCGCACGGTCATCTTCCGCTGAGCGCGGGCCGGGCGGGGTCCTCGAGACGCGCCGCCGCCTCGCGCCGCCCGGCCGCCGAGGCGTCAGTCGCGGAGCTCGCGGCGGCCGTTGATGACGCCGCTGACCGCGGCGACGACGGCGAACACGACGGCCACGACGGGCTGGCCCATGATCCACCACGCGATCGCGGCCGTCGAGAACACGGCGATCTCGACGAGCGCCTTGACGAACGGGTCGACCTGGAAGACCGCCTTCGGCGAGCGGAAGAGCCCCCAGAGCAGGATCGCGAGAAGCGGCAGTCCGATGCCGAGGAGCACGCCGGGCCAGGGCAGCGGGAACGCGGCGAACCCGAAGATGCCGAGCGTCACGATCGCGAAGATCTCGAGCAGGAAGCGCAGCAGGTCGTTGGCGCCGACCTTCGGGGTCGGCTCGGGGGTGGCATCGTTCACGAGGTTCAAGCCTAACCGCGCCCGCCGAGCGCCGACGCCGCGGCATCCACGAAGGGGGATGCCACGGCGTCAGGCCGACCTGAGGCGCCTCGAGCCTCAGCCCACGGGTGTCGCGTCGCGGCCGGCGGGCACGCCGGTCTCGGTCTCGCTCGAGGCGTCGTCCGTCGCCGCAGTGCGTGCCCGGTCCTCGGCGAGCTCCTCGTCGGCGTGCGCCGCCTCGTCGTCGGGCTCGGCGCCGCCGGCGGTGCGGAAGTGGCCGATGAGCGAGAGGAGGATGCCCACCGCGGCCCACGTCGCGAGCACGAGCCACGGGAAGGCCGTCGGCGCGTCGGGGAAGTAGCTGAGGTCGCGCAGCAGCGTGCCGGCGGCCCCCGGCGGCATCCACTGACCGATCGCGCCCCACGGTGCGAGCAGAAACTCGACCGGGACGGCGGCGGCCGAGAGCGGGTTGCCGACGAGCACGAAGAGCACTGCGCCGACGGCGATGCCCGCACGGCCGATGAGTGCCACGAGCCCGGTGATCGGGGCCGCGATCGCCGCCATGGCGAGCGCGATGGCCGAGGCGTTCAGCCAGTATTCGCCCTGGAGGGCGCCGAACCAGCCCTGCAGGATGCCGGTGAGCACGAGCCCGCCGGCGACCGAGTACGCGACGACCGCGACGACGCGCCGCATCGCGCCGATCACGGTGAGCGAGATCGCGATGCCGCCGAGCATGCCGCCGATCACGAGCGGGAACATCGCTGCGGCGAGACCGGTGCCGCGCGGGTCGGAGTCGGCGAGCGGCACGATGTCAGTGACCGTCACCGTGACCTGCGGGAGCTCCGGAAGCGACGTTGCGGCCGATCCGTCGACCGGCTGGCCGGTCGCGGCCGCCTGCATCGCCGCTTGAACGGCGGCCTGGACGACCTGCTGGAGCTGCGCGGGCAGCGCCGCCTGCACCTGGGCGTCGATGCCGGCCTGCAGCTGGGTCGCGAGACCGTTCAGGAGTTGCGCGACCACGGGGCTCGCGGCGGTCGCGGTGAGCACCTCGGGCGCGTCGGTCGGCTGGTCGCCGAGGACGATCGCGCCGTAGACCTCGCGCTGCTCGATCGCGGCGACGGCCGCGTCTCGGTCGTCGTACCGCTCGAGCGCCACGGCGCCCTCGGCCTCGTCGGCGACGCGCTCCTCGACCTGTGTGACGGACGCGTCGGGCCCGACGATGCCGACGGGAAGGTCCTTCGGTTCGGCCGTGACCGACGGCCAGGCGAAGGCGAGCAGGATGACGCCGACGACGAGGGACAGGACGGCGCCGATGCCGACGGCCCGGCCGATCGGCGTCCGATGCGTGGAGTGGGAGGACATGAGCGGCTCCTTCATAAAAAACGAATGCTCGTTCTTTATAATGGACCCGAGACGTAGGATCGTCAAGCGACGGGAGGAAGCCGATGCCGAAGGTGAGCGATGAGTACCGGGCCGCGCGACGCGAGGAGATCCTCGCCGTCGCCCTCCGCTGCTTCGCCGAGCGCGGCTACGCGAAGACGTCGATCGCCGACCTCGTCGAGGCGTCCGGCCTCTCGGCGGGCGCGATCTACGGCAACTTCCCCGACGGCAAGCAGGAGCTCTTCGCCGCCGCGGCGGCACGGCTGCTCGAGTCTCGCCGCGTCGAGCTCGCCGAACGCCGACGCGACGGCGGTCCGCTCGCCCCCGGCGAGATCATCGCGACGCTCGTCGGCGGCATCCGCAGCGAGCCGTTCAGCGAGGTCCTCCCCCAGCTGTGGTCCGAGGCGATCGTCGACCGCGAGATCCGCGACCTCGTGCAGGTCGTGTTCCTGCGCCTGCGCGGCGCGATCGGCGCCCAGCTCGCCGAGTGGGCGCGGGCGAACCCCGACCGCGTCGAGGGCGATCCGGGCGCTTGGGCCGAGCGCGTCACGCCGGTGATCCTGTCGGCCGCTCCCGGGTTCATCCTCCAGCGGGCCCTGCTCGACGACTTCGACGAGGAGGCCTACCTCGCCGCGCTCGGCGAGGCGCTCGTGCACTGAGCCGCCGTGCACTGATCCGCCGTGCACTGATCCGCCATGCACTGATCCACCGCGCCGGTCGCCGGCGCGGCGACTCCGGTCGGCTCAGATGCCCTGCCAGTCGGGCTTGTTCGCCCAGGCGTGACGGTAGTAGGCGGCGTATGCGAGCCGCGACGCGGCCGCCTCGTCCACGATGACCGTCGCATGCGGGTGCAACTGGATCGCCGAGCCCGGCTGGCTCGCGGACACGGGCCCCTCGACCGCTGCCGCGACGGCGTCGGCCTTCGCCTCGCCGAAGGCGAGGAGCACGAGGTGCCGGGCACGGAGGATCGTGCCGATGCCCTGGGTGATGCAGTGCATCGGCACGTCGTCGATCGAATCGAAGAAGCGCGCGTTGTCGATGCGCGTCTGCTCGGTCAGCGTCTTCACGCGCGTGCGCGATGCGAGGGACGACCCCGGCTCGTTGAATCCGATGTGCCCGGTGCGCCCGATGCCGAGGATCTGCAGGTCGACCCCGCCCGCGGCGTCGATCGCCGCTTCGTAGTCCTCGGCGGCGGTCCGGATGCTCGCCGGATCGCCGTTCGGCACGCGGATGAGCTCGGGCGTCAGGCCGAGCGGATCGACCACCTCCCGCGCGATGACCTGGCGGTACCCCTCGGGATGCCCCGGCGGCAGTCCGACGTACTCGTCGAGCGCGAAGCCACGCACGCCGGCCGTCGCGATGCCCTCGGCCGCGATGCGACGCGCGAGCGCACGGTAGGTGCTGAGCGGGGTGGACCCCGTCGCGAGGCCGAGCACGGCGTCGGCGCGCGCACGCAGGAGGTCGACGACGGCGGATGCCGCGAGCTCGCCGGCCGCCTCCTCGTCGCGGACGATCACGACCTCTGCCATGCCGGCGCCTCCAGTTCCTCTCCGATCAGGGCGGCACCGACGGCCGCCGCCGGGAAGCCGCGCGGGATCACCTGGACCCTGCGGGGCAGGTCGAGCGAGGCGAGGAATGCGGAATCCTCGGCCCAGCCGCCGAGCACGCGGCGCGTGCCCGCGAGCAGTCGGTCGCCGAGCGCGGCGAGCCCGCCGCCGATGACGATGTCGTCGACGTCGGTCGTGAGCGCGAGGAGGCGCACCGCCGAGGCCACGCCGACGAGGAAGCGCTCGCGCACCGCGACGGCGTCGTGCTCACCGGCATCCGCCCGGTCGAACAGGTCGATCGCCGGATACCGATGGGCGCTCGGCCACAGCGTCGCGAGCGCCGATCCCGACGCGAGCGTCTCGAGGCACCCGCGCTGTCCGCAGGCGCAGCGGTCGCCCGCCGGGTCCACCGGGATGTGGCCGATCTCGCCCGCGACGCCGCGACCGCCGCGCAGCAGGTGCCCGTCGAGCACGATGCCGGCGGCGAGTCCGGTGCCGAGGTTCAGGTAGGCCATCGAATGCGCACGGATGCCGTCGGCCACGCCGAGCAGGTGGTGCGCGCCGAGCGCGGCCGCCTTCACGTCGTTCTCGACCCGCACGTCGATGCCGAGCCGATCTGCGAGGCGCGGGCCGAGGTCGAGGCCCTCGAGGCCGAGGTTGACCGCATGCGTCACGCGTCCGGTCCCGGAGTCGACCGAACCGGGGATGCCGATGCCGATCGAGTGGAACGCGCGCGCGTCGACGCCGGCGAGCTCGGACATCCGCTCCACGGTGCGCAGCGCCGTCGCGACGACCTCCTCGGCGCCGAAGCCCGTCGGCATGCGGACCTGGTCGCTGAGCTCGCCGTCCTCGCCGATCGCGACGGCCGCGGTCTTGGTGCCGCCGATGTCGATCCCGAGCCTCACGACACCTCCGCCGCGGCGGTCAGCGCGTCCTGCACGAGCTCCGCGAACGTCGCGGCGACGCCGCGCGAGGCGCCGAAGGTCGCGAGGTCGGCGGTCGCGAGGTCCTCGCTCGGCCAGCCCATGTCGACCGTCACCACGTCGGCGCGCGACGCGCGCAGACGATCGATCGCGTCGACCGCGAACGCGTGCCGGTGCAGGTCCTTTCCGATGACGACGACCGGACCCGCGAGCGCGGCCGGCTCCGGCAGCGGGTTCGCGGCGTCGAGCACGACCTCCGCGGCATCCGTCAGCCAGGCCGGAGCCGGATGATCGGCGTCGGGCACCGCGGCGAGCGCGAACGGCCCCCACGGCACGCCGCCGACGGCGATGTTCGCGACCGTCTCGACCCGCACGATCGTGCCGACCGAACCGGTCGCGCACAGCCGGTCGAGCGCACCGGGCGCGACGTGGAACGACGCGGCGACGCGGTCGGCGAGGCCGGCGGGCAGGTCGAGCGGCAGCATCCCCGCCGGGACGGCGGGTGCGTCGGGCTCGGGGGCCTGGCGGTGCACGGCGGCGAGGGCCCGCACCCGGGCCGCGGCGTCCGCGACGCGCTCGGCGGCGAGCCGGCCCGACGCGACGGCGTCGGCGATCGCCAGGGCGATCTCCTCCATCTGCTCGCCCGTGTTGTCGGTGCCGATGCAGAGCAGGTCGCAGCCGGCGGCGAGCGCGAGCACGGCAGCCTCGGGGATGCCGCGCCCGGCGCTCGCCCCGGCCATGTCGAGCGCATCGGAGACGATGACGCCCTCGAACCCCAGCTCCCCGCGGAGCAGGCCGTGCAGGATGCGGGAAGACAGGGTGGCGGGGTGCTCCGGGTCGAGCTGCGGGAGCAGGATGTGGGAGGTCATGATCGACCGGGTCCCGGCCGCGATCGCGGCGCGGAACGGCGCGAGCTCGCGCTCGTCCAGCGCCTCGAGGGGCAGGTCGACGACCGGCAGGGCGAGGTGCGAGTCCGTCGCGGTGTCGCCGTGGCCGGGGAAGTGCTTCGCGCTCGCGTCGATTCCCGCGGACTGCACGCCCTCGACCCACGCCGCAGTGTGCCGGGCCACGAGGCCGGGCTCGGCACCGAAGCTGCGCACGCCGATGACCGGGTTCGCGGCGTTCGAGTTGATGTCGGCGTCGGGCGCGAACGTCATGGTGCAGCCGACCGCGACCAGGGCCTCGCCCACCGCGCGCCCGACGGCGCGCGTGAGCGCGAGGTCGTCGATGCGGCCGAGCACGGCGTTGCCGGGGTACGGCGCGCCGCGGTCGGAGAACAGGCGCGTGACGTCGCCGCCCTCCTCGTCGATGGCGACGACCGCGAGGGGGTTCGCGTCGCGGAGCTCGGCGGTCAGGCTCGCCAGCTGGACGGGCGAGACCACGTTCGAAGCGAAGACGCACACGCCGCCGAGGCCCTCGCCGAGGAGGTCGAGCAACCACTCGGGCGCCTCGGGGCCGGCGAAGCCGGGCAGCAGGGTCGTGAGGATGTCGCGGCGCAGGTCCTGGCCCGCGCCGCTCCGGATCGTCTCGCTCATCCCTTGACCGCTCCGCTCACGAGTCCGCTCGTCATCCGGCCCTGGACGATCAGGAAGAAGACGATGACCGGGATCGCCATCAGGGTCGAGCCTGCCATGATGGCGGCCCAGTTGGTCGTGCCGTTGGCCACGAGGAACGTGCGCAGCCACACGGGCAGCGTCATCATCTCGGGCCGGGCGTTCAGCACGAGCGCGATCACGAACTCGTTCCACGCCTGGATGAAGCCGAAGACGCCGGTGGCGACGAGCCCGGGGGCGAGCAGCGGGAAGGTGACCCGCCAGAAGGCGCCGGCCCGGGAGCATCCGTCGATCATCGCCGCCTCCTCGAGGTCGGCCGGGACCCCGTTGACGAACCCGCGGAGGGTCCAGATCGTGAACGGCAGCACCGTGGCGACGTAGACGATCGTGAGGCCGATGAGGGTGTTCAGCAGGTGCCATCCGTCGATCACGCGGAAGATCGAGACGATCATCGCCTCGCCGGGGATCATCTGGATCACGAGGATCATCACGATGAACCCGCGACGGCTCCGGAACCGGAACCGCGTGACCGCGACCGCCGCGAGGAACGCGAAGACGAGCGCCACGAGCACCGTCGTGAGCGTCACGACGAGCGAGTTCACCGCCGCCGGCGCGAACGGCGTGCGACCCGGGTCGAAGAGCACGGTGGCGTAGTTGCGCAGCGTGAAGTTGTCGGGCCAGAAGTGGATCTCGGAGCCGCGGATCTCGTTGTTCGGCTGGAACGAGGTGTTCACCATCCAGTAGACGGGGAAGGCGAACAGGGCGAAGAGCACGACCGACAGCGCGCTCCAGAGCGCGGTCGAGAGGCGGTTTCGGCCGCGCCCGCGGCCGGGAGCCGGGCGCGTGCTCGAGCCCGTCACGATGGCGGTGGTGGCGCTCACAGCTCCTCCTCCTTGATGGTCTGGCGGACGTAGTAGAGCGAGACGACCATGAGGATGATCGCGGTGATCACCGCGATCGCACCGCCCGTGCCGAAGTCGCCGCCCGCGATCGAGACCTGGTAGATGTACACGCCGAGCGTGTTGGTGAGGGCGCGGATGCCGCCGATGTCCTGCAGCGCGAAGATCTGCGTGAACACCTTGAGGTCCCAGATGATCTGCAGGATCGTCGTGATGAGGAAGATCGGCTTGAGGTACGGGAAGGTGATCAGCCGGAAGCGATCGAACGCCCCGGCGCCGTCGAGCTGTGCCGCCTCGAGCACCTCGTCGGGCACCTGGGTGAGGCCGGCGTAGATCGTGAACGCGACGAACGGCACGGCGCCCCAGACGATGATGATGCCCGCGACGAGGAAGAAGCTCAGCGGATCGATGAGCCACGAGTGCTGCCGGAACTGCTCGAGGCCGAACCCGTTCACGAGGACCGAGTTGACGACGCCGTAGTCGGTGTCGAACATCCAGCCCCAGACGATGGTCGCGGAGAGGGGCGGCATCGCCCACGCGAGCAGCATGCCGAGCGAGAGCAGCAGGCGGAAGCCCTTCGGCAGGCGTTGGAGCAGGAGGGCCATGAGCGTGCCGAGGATCATCGTGGTCACCACGCACACCGCGGCGAACACGAGGCTGCGACCGAGCACCTCGTAGAAGGTGACGTCGGTGAGCACGGAGACGTAGTTCTCGAACCACACCCAGGTCGGCGGAGCGCCGAACACCTGCGCGCGGCCGAACTCCTGCATCGAGGTGACCAGGAGCTGGATCAGGGGCCAGCCGACGATCGCGGCGAGCACGAGCGAGGCGGGGACGAGGAGGGCGTAGGGCGTGAGGCCCCCGGCACGGCGGCTGAAGCGACGTCGCTTCGGCGGCTCGACGGGCTGCGGCGTGACGATGCGCTCGCCGTCGACCGCGCTCACGGCCGGGGGGAGGCCGGTGTCGGTGGTGGTCATGTGGGGCTCCTGCGTCAGACGGCGAGGTGGGATGCCGCGGGCGGTGCCCGCTCATGGTTCCGGGCCGGCAGCGTGTGTGGGGCACTGCCGGCCCGGGGCCCGGTGGAGTCGGTGCGGCCGCACGTCGAGTGTGCGCGCGGCCGCACCGCGTGGCAAGGACTAGCCGTTGAGGATGTCCTCGATCTGCTGGTCCGCCTCCTCGGCGAGCTGGGCGACGTCGCCGCCCTGCGCGATGTTGACGAAGAGGTCCTGCAGGATGCCCGCGGCCTCGACGTCGGCCCACTTCGGCGAGGCCGGGGTGAGCTTGGCGTTGCCGGCCGCGGCGGCGATCGCCTGCGCGACCTCGTCGGTGCCGAGCGTGTCGGCGAGCGAGAGCTTCGCCGGGACCAGGCCGTTCTCGCCGTAGATCGTCTGGAACTCGTCCGAGAGGATGATCTTCAGCGCGTCGAGCGCGAGCTCGGGGTGCTGGGTCTTGGCCGAGATGCCGATGTTCGAGCCGCCCGCGAAGACCTGTGCGGCGTCGCCGTCGGCGCCCGGGAGCGCGTAGACGCCGAGGTTCTCCTCCTGGTCGGGGCAGCCGGGGGTCTCCGCGTCCTCCGGGGCGAGGATCGACCACTTGACCCAGCTCGGGGCCGAGAGCTGCAGCGTGGTGCCGTCGCAGAATCCGACCTGCGGGTTGGTCTCGTTGCCGTCCTTGGGCGCGAGCGACGCTTCGGTCATGACCTTCTGCACCTGCTCGAGGCCCGCGATCGACTCGTCGCTCGAGAGCTGCGCGTCCCACTGGTCGCCGTCCGGAACCGCGATCTCGCCGCCGTTCTCCCAGATGTAGGGCAGGGCGTTGTACCAGTCCTGGCCGGGCCACCAGATGCCCGACTTCCCCGGGTTGTCGGTCGCCAGCTGGATGCCCTGGTCGACGTACTGGTCGAGCGTGGTCGGGGCTTCGAGGCCGGCGGCCGCGAGGGCGTCCTTCTTGTAGAAGACGAGGCGAGCGCCCGAGTACAGCGGGGCCGCGTAGAACTTCTCGTCGTAGGAACCCGCCTCGACGAAGCCGGGCAGCAGGTCGTCGCCGCCGAGCTCGTCGTAGTGGTCGGTGAGGTCCATGAACGCGCCCGCGGAGGTGAACGCCGACGCCTGGGTGTTGCCGACCTCGACGATGTCGGGGCTGTCCGAGCCGGACAGGCTCGTGGTCAGGCGGTCGACGAGGCCGTCCCACGACTGCTCCTCGATGACCAGCGTGGAGCCGGGGTGCTCCTCCTCGAAGGTGTCGACGAGCAGCTCGCGCGCCGCGTCGGGGGTGTCGGTGCCGACGAGCCAGACGCGGATCTCCGCGCCCTCCTCGGAGGCCGCGTCGCCTCCGGTGGTGGCGCACCCGGCGAGGGTCAGCGCAGCCGCGGCGCCGAGCGCCACGATGCCGAGGTTCCTCATTGCGTGGTTTCCTTTCGTAGGGGGAAGGTGGGAGCGGGGCTGCTGCCACCCGTGGTGCAGGGGGTTGGGGCCTAGGAGACCCCGAGTTGGCCGGAGAGGACCATGACGGCCGCCCCGCGCAGGACGATGTCCTGCCCGTGCGCGGTCATCCGGAGCCTCAGTTCCCGGTGGTGCTCCGTCATCGTCCGGTTCCGGACCGTCTCGGCGGCCGCCTCGAGCAGCGGGCCGTCAAGCAGTTCCGTCGGTCCGCTGAGCACGACCTCGGAGAGGTTCAGCGCACCGACGACGGGGGCGAGCACGATGCCGAGGCGTCGGCCCGCTTCCCGCAGGGTCTCTTCGCGAGCGGATGCCGCGGCATCCGCGTCGCCGAGCCGTTCGAGCTCGGCGGTGAGCCTGGGCACGGCGAGCCAGGCCTCGAGGCAGCCGTGCTTGCCGCACGCGCAGCGCGGGCCGCCGTCGGTGCCGACGACGACGTGGCCGATCTCGCCCGCGGCGCTGCCGGCGCCGAGCACGGGGCGCCCGCCGACGACGAGGCCGGCGCCGACGCCGTGGCCGACCTTGACCAGCAGGAGGTCGCCCGGGGCGCCCGCGTGCTCGGCGAGCACGGCGACGTTGGCGTCGTTGGCGACGTGGACGGGCAGGTGGAACGCGGCCCGGAGCCGCTCCTGGAGCGGGAGGTCGGTCCAGCCGAGGTTGGGGGCGGAGTGGACGACGCCGTTGGGCTCGACGACACCCGGCGATCCGACGCCGATGCCGAGCACCGGCGCCGTCGTGAGCGCGAGGAGCCCGTCGAGGAGCTCGGTCACGAGTTCGACCGCACGCTCGCCGGTCGCACCGTCGAGCGCCACCTCGGCCCTGGCGACGATCGTGCCGTCGAGGTCGAGCACCGCTCCGCGGAAGCGGGTGTGCTCGGAGAGGTCGAGGGCGACCACGTGGTGGCCGGCGCGGTCGATGTCGATGAGCGTCGCCGGCTTGCCGGGACGCGCGTCCTCGCGGTGGCCGAGCTCGACGACGAGGCCCTCGCCGATGAGCTCGGCGACCAGGTCGGAGACGGTGACGCGCGTGAGCCCGGTCTCGCGCGAGACATCCGCCCGGCTCTGCGCGCCCGACGAGTAGAGCGTCTGCAGGACCAGCGAGCGGTTGTGGCTGCGGGCGTGCTCGGGGAGCACCTTGCCGGAGGTGCGGAGGGCGCGGCCCGCGAAGAGCTGGCCGGCCGCCGTCGCCGGCCCTGCCGTGCGCGCGCCGCCGAGTGTGATGCCTGCGGGCGCCTGCCCGGGTGCTGCTTCCGTTGCCGTCACGTTTGTTAGTACACCTTACGAACAAACCCCCGCGCAACCCCTCGGGCCAAATTCGTTCATGTTCTTTACAAACCCGTGACCTGTCGATCCATGCACGCACGGCACGACCGCGACGCCGGCCGGTGCCGGAACGGGCGGTGAGCGCCGTTCCGGCACCGGGGTCGCGCTCCGTGGTCGGATCCGCTGCCTCAGGCCGCGACCGACCCGACGGGACGCACCCGGTCCGCTGCCGGACGCGTGGCCGCGACGCCGACGCCGAGCAGGACGAGGCCCAGGTTCGCGAGCGTCTCCGCATACCCCGGGTGCGCCGCGGACCCGGGCAGGACGAAGAGGAGCGCCGTGGCGGGCAGCGTCAGCATCAGGAGCCAGGCCGACGGCGAGCGGTCGCTCTGCACGAGCAGCGTGATGCCGAGCACCGCGGGCAGGAGCAGCATTCCGAAGAACCCGACGTTGACGGCGATGCCGAGCACGCCCTCGGGCTCGATGCCGAAGAGGTGCACCGTCAGCCCGATCGCCATGGTGCCGTACACGGCCGCGAGGGCCCAGCGCACGACCGAACGCCACGGGCGTCCCCGGAACACCGGCGCCGCGACCGTGAACAGCACGACCACGATCAGCGCATAGCAGGCGACGTGGACGGCGCCCCCCACCGCGGAGACGAACGGCAGCGGGCTCCCGTCGGCGAAGACCGAGTCGGAACCGGTGAGGATGCGCGTGAGCGCGTCGGAGAGGGCGATCGCGGACGTGGCGATCGCGCAGATGAGTGCGGCGAGGCGGATGCGGGACATGGCTGGTACCTCCGGTTCGACGGGATGCGGTGGTCGACGACCACCGGGAGCAGGCTCCCGTCGCACGTGCGCGGCCGCATCCGCCGAGGGGGACCGCGGCCGTCCTCGGTCGGGACCGATCGCCCTCCTCCGCGGGCACGTCATCGGGGTCGTCCCCACGGAGGATGCGCACGGCCTCGGCGGCGCACTAGCGTTCGTCGCATGGGCCCGCGCATCCGGTCGTTCGCCGTCGTGGCGTTCGTCGCGATCACCGCGGCGGTCGCCGCCGTCGCCGCCCTGAACGGCGGCGCGCTGCCGCCGCTCGACGTCGTGTTCGTGTCGATCCTCTTCGCCTTCCTCGGCCTCGGGGTGCGCGCGGCGGTCCTCGCGTGGCGGTCCGCGCACCGCGCCGCCTCGCTCGCGTCGGCGACCATCGGGCGCTCGCCGGAGGAGGCCGCCCGGGCCGCGGTCGACGAGGAACGGGCCAGGATGTCCGCGGACATCGAAGCGGTCGTGCGTCGCGCCGTACTCGGCATCCGGGCGCACGCCGCCGCCCTTCCGTCGACCCTCCGCCCCGCGGCCGCGGACTCGGAGGACGACGACCGCGCGAACTCCGGGCACGACCTCGCCGCGGCCGCCCCGGGCGACCCCGCGACCGCCGGCGCGACGACCCCCGCCTCCCCTGCCGACGTGCCCGACCTCCTCCGCGCGATCCAGCACGACGGCCGCGCCGCGACGGCCGAGCTCCGACGCCTGCTCGAGCTGCTGCGGGCGCCCGGCGGCGACGGCGGCCCCGTGCCCGCGGAGGCGGAACCCATCGCACCGCCGCGCCCGCGCCCGGGAGCGCTCGACCTCGTCCTCGCCGCTCTCGCGGTCGCGGTGTGCCTGCTCGAATCGCTGGCCGGTCCGGCACTCGACCTCCGCGGCCCGTCCGTCCTCGCCGTCCTCCTGGGCGTCGCCGCCGCTGCAGCGACCCTGGCCTGGCGGGTGGACCCCGGGGCCGCGCTCGCCGTCCAGGCGGCCGCGGTGGCGGTCGGCGCCGCCCTCGGGACGCCGGTCCGGTTCGGGACGTGGACCGTGCTCGCGTTCGGTCTCCCGATGTGGGCGGCCGTCGCGCGCCCGCGACGTGGGCCGCTCGCGGTCCTCGGTCCGGTCGCCCTGGCCGCCGTCGGCGTCTGGTCGCAGATGGTGTGGTCGCCCGAGAACGTCGGCATCCTCGTCGTCATGCTCGCCGCGGCCGCGCTCACGGGGTCCGCGAGCCGGGTGCTCGATGCCCGCCGTCGGCGGAGCGCCGCCCGCGCCGCCCGGCACGAGGCGATCCTCGATCGCGAGGCCGGCGCTGCCGTGCAGCGCGACCGGATCGCGACCGCGCGTGAGCTCCACGACGCGGTCTCCGCCTCGATCGGGGTCATCATCATGCAGGCCGGCGCGGCGGAGCTCCGGTGGGCCTCCGACCGAGACGCGGCCATCCGGGCGATCGACGTGGTCGTCGCGGCCGCCGACCAGGCCGTCGATGAGCTCGACGACCTCATGCCGCGGCTGGCGGGCGCGACGCTCGGCGGCTCGGCCGACCGCGGCCCGGCCGACCTGCCGTCGCTGGTCGAGCGGATGCGCCGCGCCGGCGTGCACGTCGACGCGATGCTCCAGGACCCGCCGCCCGACCTCCCCCGCGACCTCGCCGAGACCGCCTATCGGATCGCGCAGGAGGGCGTCGCGAACGCGGCGCGGCACGCACCGGGGTCCCGCATCGCGCTCCGCCTGGCCGTGGTGGGCGACGCGGTGGAGGTCTCGGTGGTCGACGACGGCGCGCGGGCCGCACCGCGATCGCGCGGCGGGTACGGGCTCACCGGGCTCGCCGAGCGCGTGGCCGACGTCGGCGGCGAGTTCGCCGCCGGTCCGCGAGCCGACCGGGGATTCCGGGTGATGGCGCGGCTGCCGCTCGTGCACGTGGACGGAGCGCGCGGGTGACCCGCCTGATCCTCGTCGACGACCACGAGCTGCTCAGGAGCGGGCTCGTCTCGATCCTGGAGAGCGACCCCGACCTCGAGGTGGTCGCCGTCTGCGACGACGGGCCGTCGGCCGTGGGCGAGGCGGCCCGCCTGCAACCCGACCTCGTGCTCATGGACGTCGAGATGCCCGGAGGCGACGGCATCACGGCGATCGGGCCCGTCCTCGCCGCGGCCCCGTCCGCCCGGGTCATGGTGCTCACCATGTTCGACCTCGACGACTACGTCGCGGGTGCCCTGCGGGCCGGCGCGTCGGGGTTCCTCATCAAGACCACGCCGCCGCGCGAACTGATCGCCGCGGTGAAGGCCTGCGCGGCCGGCGAGTCGACCTTCGGGCCGAGCGTCGTGGCCCGGCTCGTGCAGAGCTACGTCGAGCGCCCGACGGCGGAGGCGGCCCCGGCCGGAGCCGCCGAGATGACACCGCGCGAGCGCGAGGTGCTCCGCGCCATGGCGCGCGGGCTCTCGAACGCGGAGATCGGCGCCGAGCTCTTCCTCGCGGAGACGACGGTGAAGACGCACGTCGCGCGCGTGCTCCTGAAGCTCGGGGTGCGCGACCGCGTGCAGGCCGTGGTCGTGGCGCACACGTCGGGGCTCGCGGGCTGACGCCGGGCCGTCGAGGTCCCGCCGCGCGGGCGGGCGGCCGCCTCGCCGGCCGTCAGCGCCGCGCGGCGTCCGGCCGCGCCGACCCGGACCCGACGTCGGCACGGCCGGTGTCCACCGCAGCCCGGGCGTCGCGCCGGCCGCCGATGGCCCGCAGGGCGGCCAGGATCGTCGCGAGGTCCACGAGCTCCTGCAGCAGCGCGCCGGCGGTCGCCGGGATGAGCCCGAACGCGGCCACCAGCATGAGCGCGACGCTCACGATGATGCCGAGCCAGATGGACTGCAGGGCGATGCGCACGGTGTCGCGGCCGATCTCGACGGCCTTCGCAGTGCGGGAGACGTCGTCGACGAGGATCACGGCGCCCGCGGACTCGCTCGCCGCCGTCGCGCCGCGCGCCCCCATCGCGATGCCGACGTCGGCGGCCGCGAGCACGGGCGCGTCGTTGACGCCGTCGCCGACCATGATCACCGGCCGCTCGGCGATCCCGGCCACCTCGTGGACCTTGTCGGCGGGCAGGCACTCGGCCCGCACGCGCTCGATGCCGAGCTCGGCGGCGATGTGGTCGGCGGTCGCCTGCGCGTCGCCCGTGAGCATCATGGTGTGGTGCACGCCGAGCTCGTCCAGTCGTTCGAGCGTGGCGGCCGCGTTGCCCCGCAGGCGGTCGCGGGCGAGCAGCGCCCCCGCGTACCTGCCATCGACCGCCACGTAGATCGCCAGCTCGCCGGGGGCGATGTCGGTGCGCCGCGAAGACGGGGCGTGCTCGGCGACGAACGCGAACTTGCCGACGACGACCTCGTGCCCGTCGATGCGGGCGACCACGCCGTTCGTCGCCGCCTCGCGCGCGGCCGCCGCCTCCGCGAGCGGGATGCCGCGCCCGGTCGCGGCGTCGATCATCGATGCCGCGAGCACGTGCGAGGAGTACTGCTCGGCGGATGCCACGAGCCCCAGCAGCTCGTCCTCGCCGTACGGCGGCTCGGGCCTGACGGCGACCAGCTCGGGCGAGCCGTGCGTCAGCGTCCCGGTCTTGTCGAAGACCGCCGTACGGGCGCGGGAGAGCTGCTCGAGGACGCCGCCGCCCTTCACGATCACGCCGTTGCGCGCGGCCCGGCTCATGCCGCCGATGAAGGCGACGGGCGCCGCGATGAGCAGCGGGCAGGGCGTCGCCAGCACGAGCACCTCGGCGAACCGCACCGGGTCGCCCGAGATCCACCACGCGGCGCCGGCGAGCAGCAGCGAGAACGCCGTGAACGGCACGGCGTACCGGTCGGCCAATCGCACGACGGGCGCCTTGCTGGCCGCGGCCTCGGCGACGAGCGCCACGATCTGCTGGTACTGGCTGTCGGCGGCGCGGGCGGTCGCGACGATCTCGATGGCGGCCGGGCCGTTCACCGACCCGGAGAGCAGTTCGTCGCCGGCGTGCTTCTCGACGGGGATGCTCTCACCCGTGATCGACGACTCGTCGACCGACGCCTCGTCGGAGCGCAGCGTGCCGTCGACGGGCACGATCTCGCTCGGGCGCACGAGCAGGACGTCTCCTGGCCGTACTTCGTCGACGGGCACGTCCACGAAGTGGTCGTCGACGACCCGGTGCGCGCGCTGCGGCGCACGCGTCAGCAGTGCGTCGAGCTCGCGCTTGGCGCGACGGTTCGCGTAGTCCTCGAGCGCCTCCCCGCCGGTGAGCATGAGGACGACGATGAGAGCGGCGACGTATTCCCCCACGACGACCGTCGCGACGATGGCGGTGACCGCCAGGATGTCGAGCCCCCAGTGGCCGCGCAGGATGTCGCGCACCATGCCGACCGCCTGCCACGCGGCGATCGCGAGCGCGTACCCGCTGAAGATCCACGCGACGAGCCAGCCCTGCCCGGAGAGCGCCAGCACGATGCCGACGAGTCCGATCGCGAGCGTGAGCGAGACGACCGGATAACGCCGGATGAGACGGATGCCGCGGGCCATTCCCCCATCCTCGCCCACTCCCTCGACCCGACCGCGACGAAGGTCCGTTCGCGCGGTGGAGTGCCGGTCGATCCCGTACTCCACCGCAGGAACGGCACTCGGATGCGCGCGAGGGCGAACGAGGGGTCCCGGACACGGCGAAGGGCCGGATGCCCGAGGCATCCGGCCCTTCGAGGTGCGAGCGCGAGGCTCAGGCGGCCAGGCGCGCCTTGAGGTTCGCGTCGATCGTGTCGAGGAACTGCTCGGTCGTCTGGAACTCCTGCTCGGGGCCGACCAGGAGCGCGAGGTCCTTCGTCATGGCGCCGGACTCGACCGTCTTGATGATGACGTCCTCGAGGGTGTGCGAGAAGTCGATCAGCTCCTGGTTGCCGTCGAGCTTTCCGCGGTGCGCGAGGCCGCGCGTCCAGGCGAAGATCGAGGCGATCGGGTTGGTCGAGGTGGGCTTGCCCTGCTGGTGCTGGCGGTAGTGGCGCGTGACCGTGCCGTGCGCCGCCTCGGCCTCGACGATGCTGCCGTCGGGCGTGGTGAGCACGGAGGTCATGAGGCCGAGCGAGCCGAATCCCTGCGCGACGGTGTCGGACTGCACGTCGCCGTCGTAGTTCTTGCAGGCCCAGACGTAGCCGCCCTCCCACTTGAGCGAGGCCGCGACCATGTCGTCGATGAGGCGGTGCTCGTAGGTGATGCCGGCGGCGTCGAACTTCTCCTTGAACTCGGTGTCGAAGACCTCCTGGAAGATGTCCTTGAAGCGGCCGTCGTAGGCCTTCAGGATCGTGTTCTTCGTGGAGAGGTAGACCGGGTAGTTGCGGTCGAGGCCGTAGTTCAGCGAGGCGCGCGCGAAGTCGCGGATCGACGCGTCGAGGTTGTACATGCCCATCGCGATGCCCGAGCCCGGCGCCTGGAAGACCTCGAACTGCTGCGGCTCGGAGCCGTCCTGCGGGGTGAAGGTCATCGTGAGCGTGCCGGGGCCCTCGAACTTGAAGTCGGTGGCACGGTACTGGTCGCCGAACGCGTGGCGGCCGACGATGATCGGCTTGTTCCAACCGGGGACGAGCCGCGGGATGTTCGAGATGATGATCGGCTCGCGGAAGATGACGCCGCCGAGGATGTTGCGGATGGTGCCGTTGGGCGAGCGCCACATCTTCTTCAGGCCGAACTCCTCGACGCGCGCCTCGTCGGGCGTGATCGTCGCGCACTTCACGCCGACGCCGTGCTTCTTGATGGCGTTGGCGGCGTCGACCGTGATCTGGTCGTCGGTCTCGTCGCGCTTCTGGATGGAGAGGTCGTAGTACTCGAGGTTGACGTCGAGGTACGGGTGGATGAGCTGGTCCTTGATGGCCTGCCAGATGATGCGGGTCATCTCGTCGCCGTCGAGTTCGACGACGGTACCTTCGACCTTGATCTTCGACAAGGGGCGGTCTCCTTGGGATCTCGTGGGATTGCTTGGGAAGCGAGGAAGTCTCGGGGGTGTCCGGACACGCCGTCGACCAGCTTACCGCGTCGTCGGAATATCTCGACATCGAGAGATCGAACGGCTCCGAGCCGCGGTCCTCCGGCATCCCATCCGGATGCATGGGGTTACCCGCGCGTCACGTCATCCGGTTAGGCTGCGATGCATGGCTGATCTGCGACTCGAAGAACTGAACGCGACGAACATCGTCGCCGCGAACACCCTGTCGCTGAAGCCGGGCCAGGAGCAGTTCATCGCGCCGGTCACCTACGCCGCCGAGTCGTCGGTCGTGAACCCCGCCACCGCGTGGCAGCGCGTCGCGCTCAGCGACGACAAGGTCGTCGGGTTCATCCACGGCAACTTCGACCCCGAGAACGAGCACGAGGAGTTCCGGGCCTGCATCTGGCGCATCAACGTCGACGCCGAGGCGCAGGGCAAGGGCGTCGGCCGCTTCCTCGCGCACGCCCTCGCCGAAGAGGCGAAGAGCCGCGGGTTCGACCGCATCACCGTGCTGTGGGAGCCGGGCGAGGGCGGACCGGGCGAGTTCTTCCACCGCATCGGCTTCCGCGACGTCGGCGAGACCCAGTACGGCGACGTCATCGGCGCCCTCGAGCTCGGCGACTGACCCGGCCATCCACGGCCTGGTCGGGGGCGACGGATGCCGCGTCACGGCGAGGGCTTCGTCGACGCCGTGCTCGCCGTGGTGTCCGACATCCCGCCGGGCACGGTCATGACGTACGGCGACGTCGCCGCGACCCTCGGCTCGCGCGGCGCGCGGGCGGTCGGCCAGGTCATGGCGCGCTACGGCGGCGACGTGCCCTGGTGGCGGGTCGTCCGCGCCGGCGGCCGACCGCCTGCGGGACATGCCGACGCCGCGCGCGAGCACTACCTCGCCGAAGGCGTGCCGATCCGCTCGGTCGACGACGAGGACGGGTACCGGATCGACCTCGCGTCCTGCCGCTGGCGCGGCTGATCGGGGTCAGAGGTCGGCGGGAGAACCGATGACGCCGGGTGAGACGGTCGTCGCCGGATCCGGCGCCGCGGCGGCATCCGGCGGCTCGGCCCCTGGGTGGGCGGCGACGAGGAGGCCTGCGCCCGATCCCGGGAGGACCTCCGAGGCCTCGAGGTGCGCCGGCATCCGGATCGTGACCGACGTGCCCGCGCCGAGCGGGCTGTCGAGCTCGACCGACCCGCCGACCGCGTCGATGCGGTCGACGATCCCCAGCATCCCGGTGCCGCGGTCGAGCGAGGCGCCGCCGACGCCGTTGTCGCGGATCGACAGCACGAGCTCGTCGCCCTCCACGTAGGCGCGCACCCACGCCCGCGTGGCCTTCGAGTGCTTGGCGACGTTCGCGAGCGACTCGGCGACCGCGAAGTACGCCGTCGACTCGACGAGCTCGGCGAGTCGCCCCTCGGGCTGGACCGCGATGTCGACCGGGACCGGGCATCGTCCGGCGAGCTCGGGCAGCGCGAGCGCGAGACCGCCCTGCGACAGCAGGCTGGGGTGGATGCCGTGCGCGAGCTCGCGGAGCTCCTTCAGGCCCTGGTTCAGGGTGCCGATCGACTGCTCGAGCTCGCCGGCGACCGCATCGTCGCCCGAGGCGCGCGCGGCGTTCGCCGCGATGCGCAGCTGCATGCCCACCGCGACGAGATGCTGCTGCGCGCCGTCGTGGAGGTCGCGCTCGATCCGTCGGCGAGCCTCGTCGCCCGCCTCGACGATGCGCTGTCGCGACTGGCGGACCTGCTCGAGCGTGCGCTCGATCTCCGACCTGAGCCGGCCGTTGTCGACCGAGAGCCGCAGTGCGCTCGAGACGCCGTCGAGCAGGCGCATGTTGTCGGTGAGCACGCGATCGTGGCGGATCAGCGCGATCGGCAGGCCGCTCGGCGACGCGACGGGCAGGATGCTGTGGCCGCGCCCCGCTTCGGCGGAGTCGATCGGACGCCCGGCGGCGTCGACGTACCGCCCACGCTCCTCGTCCCACCAGAACACCCGCACGGAGTCGTCGCGGAGCGTGCGCGCGAGCGACTCCGCCCACAGCCCGCGATCGGCGCCCTCGCGCGTGATGCGCATGAGGTCGGCGACGCGGGCGCGCATGTTGCGGGCATGCGCGATGCCTGCGACGAAGCACACCGGCACCGACGCCATCGCGATGAGCGACACCGTCTCGAGCGCGAGGTTCGCCGGGACGCCCGTCGCGTAGCGGACCATCTGGGCGGCGAGGGTGCTCACCCACGACAGCAGCGCGACCGGCATGAGGAACGCGACGGTGCGAGCGGGCACGCTGCCTCGCACCCAGCGCAGCAGCAGCCGGATCGCGATCGCGATCGCGAGTGCGACGCCGATGAAGCGGTACCCGATGTCGACGATGACGAACACGGTCGGCGCCTCGGCGACGCGGTAGGGGTTCGGGACGCAGTCGCAGGGCACCGAGTCGGGTCCGGCGAGCGCGAGCACCGTGAAGAAGTTCACGACCGTCGCGACGAGGGCGGTCGTCGCGATCACGCGGTCGAAGCGGTCTCCGAGCCCGCCGCGTGGATAGACCAGCACGAGGATGCCGGCGACCACCGCCCAGCCGAGGTCGATGCCGCGCAGGATCGGCCAGAGCCATCCGAGCGATTCGATGACCGGATAGAACGCCTGCGGGATCCAGAACAGCACGAACGCGATCATCAGCCGCGCCGGGACCGGGTTCGGCCCGATCGCCCAGGCGACGCCCGCGCAGGCCGCGAAGACCAGCGGCACGATCGCGTGCACCGTCGTCCAGGACAGCTCCGGCCGCAGCGCCTCCGGCGTGGCGAGGTAGCCGGAGACCTCCATGAACAGGCTGATGGCCACGACCGTCGCGATCACGGCGGTTCGACGCGCGATTCGCCCGCGGCGGCCGGGGGCCATCACAAGGGCATCACCTCTGGCCGAGGAGCGTGAGCACCGCGAGCACGCGGCGGTGGTGCTCGGGCGACTCCTCGAGGTCGAGTTTCTGCAGGATGCTGCGGACGTGCGTCTCGACGGTCTTGAGGCCGAGGAACAGCGTCTGCGCGATGCCGCCGTTCGAGTACCCCTGCGCCATCAATTCGAGCACCGACCGCTCGCGTTCGGTCAGCCGCGCGAGCGGGTCGTCCGCGCGGGTCCGCTGGACGAGTTGCTCGACCACCTCGGGGTCGACGACGGAGCCGCCCGACGCGACGGTCTGGACCGCGCGCACCAGCGTCTGCGGCTCCGAGACGCGCTCCTTCAGCAGGTAGCCCGTGCCGCTGCCCGCGCCCATCACGCGGAGCGCGTATTCGGGCGTGGCGTACATCGAGAGCAGGAGGATGCCGATCTCGCTGCCGTCGGCGCGGATGCGCTCCAGGGCGACGATGCCCTCGTCGCGGTGGGTCGGCGGCATGCGGATGTCGAGCACTGCGGCGTCGAGGTCGAGGTCGTCGATCGTCGCGAGCAGCTCGTCGGCGGTGCCGACCGAGGAGACGACCTCGATGCCGCCGCCCTCGAGCACCTTCGCGATCCCCTCGCGGAGCAGCAGCGCGTCGTCGGCGATGGCGACCCTCAGCGGCCGTTCCTCCGTGCGCTCAACCATCCAGGCACCTCCATTCGAAGGCGTGCGTAAGCCCCCGACGTCCATGCGCCGCCTTCTGCCGAGAATACGCGCCGCGCGGTGGACCCGGGGGACCCCGTTGTGGGGACAGCCCCGTGCATCCGAGGCGACAGCCGTGCCACGCTTGGGTCGGGTCGCGCACCCTGCCGACCGCGCCGACCCCCGAGGCGCAACCCCGCGCCGCCCACCCGAGGAGCGTCATGGTCCGACCCGGTCCGATGCCGGAATCCGCCCCCGCCCCGCGATCGACCGGCGCGCCGACGTCGGCGACCCCGTCCGACGTGGTCGCGCCGACCGGCGTCACGACCACCGGGCGGCGCGTCGGGCTCGTCGTCGTCCGGAGCGGCGAGCGCGTCGCCGACGTGCTCGCGCGTCGACCGGGCGCGACCCCGTCGTTCAACCGGACGCTGCGTGTCGCGCTCGCGATGCGCGGCGGCGTGAGCCTCGCGGTGTGGATCGGCGGGACGGTCGCCGAGCTCGACCTGCTGCGTCGCATCCGCCTCTACGACGTCGGCGACGAGACGCTCGCGTTCGTGCCCGAGACGCCGGGGCGGCCGCTGACCGAGCCCGTGCGCCTGCGGCTGCAGGCCTACGCGGAGATGATGGATGCCGCAGGCTACGACCGCGTCGAGTTCGACCTGCTCGCGGGGGCGAGCGCCGGCGGCCTGAACGCCGTCGTGTACGCGGTGGCGCAGCGCGCCGGCACCGGACTCGACCGGCTCCTGCGCACCTGGGGCTCGGTCGGCGGCTTCTGGGGGCTGCTGCACCCGCCCGGCGCGCGGCGGATCCTCGCGCTCATGCAGGGCGAGAACTACTTCCGCGCCGAGACCGACAAGGCCCTGGTCGAGATCTACGACACCGACGACCGGCATCCCGACCTCGTGTCGGAGTACACGGCCGTCGACCTCTCCGCGACCGTGATCGACGCGAACGACGAGTACGAGGAGGACGCGAACGAGGGACGCGGGCACTTCCGCTTCGTCGGCGACGACGCCCATCGGCTCGGCAACCGCATCCCCGCCCGTCATCGGGAGCTCGAGACGACCGGCCGTCCGGTCGACCCCGCCGCGCGCGAGGACGACCTCACGAACCTCTCGCGGCTCGCGCTGGCGGCGCGATCGACGTCGTCGCTTCCCGGGGGCTTCGAACCGGCGGCGATCGACTCCTTCCAGGGCGACGCCGGATCGGGCGACGAGGCGGGCATCGACGGCGGGCCCGGTATGCGGTTCGCGTTCGCGGGTCACCGCGTCGAGGCGTCGACGCCCTACCGCGTCGTCGACGGCGCGGTGTTCGACAACGTGCCGATCGAGCGCGCCCTGCGCGCGGCCCGTTCGCGCGTGTCCGACCGTCGCGCCGACCGCGCGATGATCTTCCTCGATCCCGAACCCGACCCGCCGCTCGGCGGCCGCGTCGACTGGGACCCGAACGCCTCCCGGTTCTTCCGCGCGATCAGGTCCATGTTCGACAAGCAGCTGCGCCGGGAGTCCGTCGCCCGCGAGGTCGCGGAGCTCGAGCGCTTCAACACCGACCAGCAGGTCGCGAGGGCGCGCTTCGAGGGTGCCGCCCCGCTCGTCGCCAGCGCACTCGCCGACCCGGCCGGCGTGGTCACCCGACGACCGGCCTACCGCAGGGCGCTGGCGGTCGACCTCGCGGACCACCTGGCCGAGACGATCGCGGCACCGAGCCTGTGGCAGCTGCACTCCTCGCTCGAGCACCGACGCCGGTACCGTCCGATCCCGCTCGTCAAGCTGACGGCGATGGCGGATGCCGCGACGGACCGGGTCGCGGCGCTGTCGCCCGCGCACCGCGACGCGTTCGCACGCTCGCCCCTGGCGCTGGCGGATGCCGCGAACTGCGTCCTCGGCTGGACCCGGGCGCTGGAGGCCATGCCCTCGGAGCCGGGCGCCCGGCACGGGTTCGCCTTCGGCGAGGTCCGTGAGGCCGCGTACGCCGCCCTCACGGCCGCGATCGCGTGGCGCGACCGGGTCACGGTCCGCGTGCTGGAGGCCACGGCCGCGTTCGCGGAGCGGGGAGTCGACCCGACCGGAGACGACCTGCGCGGATGGATCGACCTCTGGCTCACCGAGAGCCGCCGCTTCCGCGAACCCGACCTGTGGGCCGGCCTCGACACGGCGGTCGCGCGACTGCGGATCGCGACGGTGAACGTCGAACGCGAGATCGCCGCGGGGAGCCGCGAGCTCGACCCGCGGTGGGCCGCGTCGCCCTGGCGTCCGCTCGCCGACGGCCCGATGCTGTCGGCCGTGGACCTGCCGCCGCTGTACCACTCGGCCGGGATCCCCCCGGCCCTCTCGAGCGTGCGCTACTGGGCGATCGGCGTCGACGAGCCGCCGGCCGACCCGCAGGAGTACCTGGCCCTGGCGCAGGACCGGTGGTTCTCGATGCTGGGCCGCACCCTGCGGACCCCCGGGCTGACGCCGGCCGACGCGGCCGCGGCGGTCGAGGCGGCCTCGGCGGAGGTCTCCCTCGACCGCGGCTCGAAGCTCGCCGGGTACGGCGTCGGCAACTTCCTCGGCTTCCTGGCCCGCGACTGGCGTGTGAACGACTGGTGGTGGGGCCGACTGGACGGTGCCGCGGGGATCGCGAGGTTCTTCACGTCGCTGGCCCCCGATGCGGTGCAGACGACCCGAGCGGTCCGGATCCTGCAGGATGCGGTCCTCGCCGAGGCGGACGAGCCCGAGGTCGTCGCGCGGGCCCTGTCACCGCTCGAACCGGTGACGGCGAACGGGCCGGCGGCGACCCGGGCACCGGGGTCCGCGTCGCTCGAGGAGGCGGGCACCGCCCGCCGGGCGCGGATGCGCGCGGGAACCGACACGATCTTCAACCTGGACCCGTCGTACCGGTTCGCGATCGCGTCGCGGAGCGTCCGGCTGTTCGACCGCGTCGTCGTCCAGCCCGTTCGCCGGGGCACCCGCTGGCTCACCTGGGCCGTCCTCTTCCTGCTGCGGCCGTTGCTCGTCCCCGTCCCGACGCTGTTCGACCCGCCGCGCCTCGCCCTGGTCTCGGGCTTCGCCGCCGCGGTCGCGTGGCTGCTGACCTGGGACGACGTCGAGTTCGAGTCGATCTGGTGGCTCGGGGTCGCCGTCGTCTCGGGCCTCGTCGCCATCGCGGTGATCGCCGGTTCCGTCGGTTCGCGCCTGCGTCACTGGTCGGCGGTCGCCGAGGCGCTCGGCGGCCGGCTCGGCGAGGCGGCGCGGCAGGCGCGCCGGCGCGCGCTGCGCCCCGCCTGGTTCATGGCGGGCGTGGCCATCGCGAGCGTGTTCCCGTTCATGATCGCGATCATCGGCAGCAACTTCCTGCTGATGATGCTCTGCCTCGGCGTCACGATCGTGCTCACGGCGATCGCCCTGCGCGCGTCGACCGCGGCCACGCGCGCGCCGATCCCAGGACGCGAAGTGCGCACGATCGGGATGATCTCGGTCTTCGCGCTGCTCGGCGGCGTCCTGCCGATCGCGCAGCTGGTGACCGAGTACGTCACGCGCGACCACACGCCGGCGGCGCTCGAGGTTCCCCGCGAACTGAACTGGGTCGCCCTCGCCGTCGGGGCGGGCGCCGTCACGGTCGCCCTCACGTGGGACTGGCTGCGGATCAGGTACCGTCCGATCGTCGTCGACGACGACAGCCGCCCCGGCACGGCCGATGGGCGTCGGGCGATCAACTGGATCAACCTCGTCAACTGGTGCACGGTGACGATCGCGTCGGTCCTCGCGGGCCTCGGCGCCTACGCGCTCGCGAAGCTCGTGACGGACGGCATCGCGCCGCTGCTCGCCGATTCGGTCGCCGCGACGGCGTTCATCGTGGTGTGGGCGAACGTCGTCTGGTGGATGCCGGACGGCGTCCGACGGCTTCCGCGCACGGACGACCGCGTCGAGCGGGCGCCGCTCGGCTGATCCGGTCCCGGGTCGGCGCGTTCAGTGGTGACCCCGATCCGTCCGGGGTGACCGCCCCGATCCGGCGCGCGCCCACCCTCGCGACGCTGGGGGCATGCTCGGATCGGAACGCGGACGCGTCGTGGGGTGGATCGCCCGGTACCTGCCGCTCGAGGTGCTCGGCACCGTGGCGGCCGTCGCCGGTGCCGCCGCCGCGTACGAGGTCACGGGCTCGCTCGTCGCCGCCGCGGTCGCCGGCACGGTCGCCGAGGGCGTCGGCTACTACGCGCTGGTCCTCGTCCGCGGCATCCGGGGCCACCTGGCCTCGCGACGCGTGCGTCGCCACCGGAGCGCCACGCGTCGGGCATCCGCCGCGGTCCTCCTCGCGCTGCGCGGCCTCGTCGCCGAGTTCGGCCCGGCCGAGGCGCTCGACACGTTCCTCGTGCGTCCGGCGCTCCTGATCGCGGCGACCGCGGCGCTGGGGCCGAACCCGACCGGATGGCTCGTCGGCAAGCTCGCCGCCGACGTCGTGTTCTACGCCGTCGCGATCGTGTCGTTCGAGCTCGGCCGTCGCCTGATCCTGCCCGACGGCGGGGCGGATGCGCCGAGCGCACCGGTCCCGGGCGCCGGGCGCCACGCCGCACCCACCGCCGGCGCGAACCGACCGGCGCCGTCGGCGCCCCGTCTGGACGGAGCCCTCCGATGACCCTCGTGCCGCAGTCTCCGTCCCGGGACCGGCTCGCGCCGACCCCGTCCGACGCTCCCGTGGAGAGGGCCGACCTGCGCCCCCGCCGTCCCCGACCGACTCGACGTCGCCTCGGCACGGCGACCGGGCCGCTGCCCGAGCTGCCGCCGCACCGGGAACTCGTCCGGCGCGAACTCGCCTCGTACGCGCAGCGCATCCGGCTCGGTGCGCTCGTGCGCGAGCACGGGTCGCCGCTGTTCCTGCTCGACGTCGACCGGGTCGCGACGCAGCTGCTCGCGCTCCGGCGGGAGCTGCCCGACGCCGCGATCCACTTCGCCACGAAGTCGCTCCCCCACCCGGCCGTGATCCGTGCGGTGCACGGCTTCGGCGCGTCCTTCGAGGTCGCCTCGCGCGGCGAGATCGACCTGCTCGAGCGCGAGGGCGTCCCGATCGGGCGGTGCCTGCACACGCACCCCGTGAAGTCGGTCGCCGACATCACGGGCGCGTACCTGCGCGGCATCCGCACGTTCGTCGTCGACAGCCCGTCGGAGGTCGCGAAGTTCGCGGGGCTCCCGACGCACGACGTCGGCGTGCTCGTGCGGCTGTCGTTCCCGAATCCCGACGCGAAGTCCGACCTGTCCTCGAAGTTCGGCGTCGCACCCGAGGACGCCGCTGCGCTCGTCGAGCTCTGCCTGCGCTCCCGCCTCACCGTGCGCGGTTTCACCTTCCACGTCGGCAGCCAGACCACGTCCGCCGCGCCGTGGGTGCGGGCGATCGCGACGACGCTGCGGCTCATGCGCGCGCTCGAGGCGCGGCACGGCGTCCGCTTCGAGCTGCTCGACCTCGGCGGAGGGTTCCCCGTCGCGTACGACGAACCGGTGCCGGCGCTCGCCGAACTCGCCCGGGGCATCCGCCCGGCCCTCGCCGCCGTTCCGGAGCACGTGCGCGTCGTGATCGAACCGGGCCGCTTCGTCGCCGCACCGGCGATGACGCTCGTCACGCGCGTGATCGGCACGAACGACCGCGCCGACGGACGCTGGCACCACCTCGACGAGGGGCTCTACGGCGCCTACTCGAACATCCCCGCCGAGGACGTGCACGCCCTGCTGTTCGCCGCGGCCGAGCTGGGCGTGCAGCCCGTCGGCGACGACGCGGCCGAGCGGGCGGCACGACGCGTGCTCACCCGGACGCGGGTGCCGGTGACGCTCGCGGGCCCGACGTGCGACAGCGTCGACGTCGTCGCGCGCCACCTGCCGCTGCCGCCGCTCGCCGACGGCGACCTGCTGGTCTCGCCGATGATGGGCGCCTACACGTGGGCGACGGCCACGGACTTCAACGGCATCGCGCGGACGCCGGTCGTCGAGGTCTCCGCGGCCTGAGCGGGGGTGCGGCGCGGTGCGCCCCGCGCCGCCCCCCCCCCCCGCCGCACCGCTACACGAGCGAGTCGCGCCATGCGGCGTGCAGCGCCGCGAACCGGCCCGTGCCGCCGATGAGGTCGGCGGGCGAGCCGTCCTCGACGATGCGGCCGTGCTCCATGACGAGCACGCGGTCGGCGATCGCGACCGTCGACAGGCGGTGCGCGATGATGACCGCCGTGCGGTCGGCGAGCAGCGTCTGCAGGCCCTCCTGCACGAGTCGCTCGCTCGGGATGTCGAGCGAGCTCGTCGCCTCGTCGAGGATCAGCACCGCGGGGTCGGCGAGGAACGCGCGCGCGAACGAGATCAGCTGGCGCTGTCCCGCCGAGACGCGGCCGCCTCGCTTGTTCACGTCGGTGTCGTAGCCGTTCGGCAGGCCCTCGATGAACTCGTGCGCGCCGACCGCCCTCGCGGCCTCGACGATCTCGTCGAAGCTCGCCTCGGGCTTGCCGAGCGCGATGTTGTCGGCGACCGACCCGGAGAACAGGTACGCCTCCTGGGTGACCATGACGATCGCGCGGCGCAGGTCCTTCGGGTGCATGCGACGCAGGTCGACGCCGTCGAGCTCGAGGACGCCGTCGGTCGGGTCGTAGAAGCGCGAGATGAGCTTCGCGAGCGTCGACTTCCCGGCGCCGGTCGAGCCGACGAGCGCGACCGTCTGCCCGGCCGGCACGTCGAGGTCGAACCTCGGCAGCACGACGCGGTCGGGCGTGTACGCGAACTCGACCGACTCGAACCGCACGTGGCCCTCGGCCGACCAGAGGTCCACCGGCTCGGACGGGTCGGGCACGCTCGGCTGCTCCTCGAGGACGCCCGAGATCTTCTCGAGCGCCGACGCGGCCGACTGGTAGGAGTTGTAGAACATCGCGAGCTCCTCCATCGGATCGAAGAAGCGCTTGGTGTACAGCACCGCCGCGAGCAGCACGCCGACCTCGAGCACCCCGTCGGCCACGCGGAACCCGCCGATGAGCAGCACGCCGGCCACCGCGACGTAGCCCATGAAGTTCAGCGCGGGGTTGTACACGGCGAACAGCCCGAGCGCCTTGGCGTTGACGTCGCGGTAGTCCTCGACGAGGTCGCCGAAGACCCGCTCGTTGCGCCGCTCCGAGCGGAACGCCTGCACCGCGCGGATGCCCGTCATGGTCTCGACGAACTGGACGATGAGCTTCGCGCTCGCGACGCGCGAACGCCGGAACAGCTTCTGCGAGCGCACCTGGAACCAGCGCGTCAGCGCGACCAGCGGCAGCAGGGTCGCGAGCAGCACGAGCCCCGAGAGCCAGTCCAGCCAGACCAGCGCGATCGCCGTGAAGAGCATGTACAGCAGGCCCCGCACGAGCTGGTTGATGCCCTCGTCCATGAGCTCGCGGATCGCGTCGAGGTCGCTCGTCTGGCGCGAGATGATCCGGCCCGACGTGTACGACTCGTGGAACTCGAGCGACAGCTTCTGCGTGTGCAGGAACACGCGCGTCCGCAGGTCGATGAGCACGGCCTGGCTGATGCGCGCGGCCATGCGGATGTACCACGCGATGAGGAACGCACCGGCGGCACCCGTCACGAGGTAGGCGAGGCCCGCGAGCCCCACCGGCAGCCAGTCCTGTCGCATGAGCGCGGGCAGGCCCTGGTCGATCCCGTACGCGATGATCGCCGGGCCGGCCACCTGGGCGGCCGTCGAGACGACGATGACGGCCATCGTCACCCAGAGCTGCGCGCGAAGCGGATGCAGCAGGGAACCGAGCAGGCGCAGGCTCCGCCGCCGGATCCAGCGGGACTCGGCCCTCGTGTACTCGTCGCGCTCCTCGCCGCGCACCCCGGTCACGGTGCTCATCGGATCGCCTCCTTCGGTTCGGACTCCTGCGGTGGTCGGGCGGCACCCGACGCGGCCGGCCGCGTGTCCAGCCCCTCGCCGTCGATCAGGTCGGATGCCTCCGCCTGCGCGCGGCGCTCCTCGTCCTCGAGGCTCGAGATGACGAAGCGGTAGTGCTCCGACTCGCGCAGGAGCTCGGAGTGGGTGCCGACCGCGGTGATGCGCCCGTCCTCGAGGAGGGCGACCCGGTCGGCGAGCATGACCGTCGACGGGCGATGCGCCACGATCAGCGCGGTCGTCGAGGCGAGCACGCTGCGCAGCTCGGCCTCGACGCGTGCCTCGGTCGCGACGTCGAGCGCCGAGAGCGGGTCGTCGAGCACGAGCACCGCGGGCTTGGCCGCCACAGCACGGGCGAGCGCGAGACGCTGGCGCTGTCCACCGGAGAGGCTCATGCCCTCCTCGCCGACCTTGGTGTCGACGCCGTCCGGCAGGTCGTACGCGAACCCGGCCTGTGCGATGCGGAGCGCCTCGTCGAGCACGCGCTCCGCCTCGGCCGAGACCGCCGGGTCCGCCGCCGCGTCGCCCGTCAGCTCCGGCCGTCCGAGCAGCACGTTCTCGCGCACGGACGCGGAGAAGAGCGTGGCATCCTCGAACGCCATCGCGATGTGGCGACGCAGTTCCTCGCGCCGGAACGCGCGCACGTCGACGCCGTCGAGCGTCACCGAGCCGCCGGTCACGTCGTACAGGCGCGTCGTGAGCGCCGTCATCGTCGTCTTGCCGCACCCGGTGAGGCCGACGAGCGCCATGGTCTCGCCGGGCCGGAGCACGAGGTCGACGCCGTCGAGCAGGTCGCCGAAGCGGTCGGGCGAGTCCTGGTAGCGGAAGTGGACGTCGGTGAACGCGAGTTCGCCGCGGGGCGACGCGAGCGCGGACGGGCGCTCCGGGTCGCGGACCGCGTTCTCGCTGTCCATGATGTCGAAGTACCGGTCCGTCGCGGTCCGCGCATCGAGCGAGAACGCGAGCAGGAAGCCGATCGACTCGATGGGCCACGCGAGCACCGCGGCGGTCGCGAAGAACGCCACGAGCTGGCCGACGGAGAGCTCGCCCTGCGCGGCGAGCTGCACGCCGAGCACCAGGCAGATCGCGAGCGCCACGGCCGGCACGATGAGGATCCACACCCAGATGTTCGCGTCGAGTCGCGCCTTCTCGATCTCGGTCGACCGGAGCTGCTCGGCCTGCGCGCGGAACGAGCTCAGGGCGTGCTTGCCCCGGCCGAACGCCTTGAGCACGCGGATGCCGTGCACCGACTCCTCGACGGCCGTGGCGAGGTCGCCCGACTGGTCCTGGCTGCGGCGCGACACCTCGGAGTAGCGCCCCTCGAACCGGTAGCCGACGATCCACAACGGGATCGAGCAGGCGAGGAACACGAGCCCCAGCATCCAGCTCATCGAGATCAGCACCACGGCCCCGACGACGATGACGACGAGGTTCATGACGAGGAGCACGAGGCCGAAGGCGAGCCAGCGTCGGATGAGGCCGAGGTCGCTCACCGCGCGCGAGAGCAGCTGGCCGCTGGGCCAGCGGTCGTGGAAGCTCACCGGGAGGTCCTGCAGCCTGGCGTACAGCGCGTCGCGCATGCGCGCCTCGACCCTGGTGGTCGGGCCGATCACGAGCCAGCGTCGCAGCGCGAACATCGCGGCCTCGCCCGCCCCGAGGGCGAGCACGAGCAGCGCGAGCGGCACGATCGCGGCGCGGTCGCCGTCGGCGAGCGGGCCGTCGACGATCGCCTCGAGCACCTGCGGGATCGCGAGGGCGATGAGCTGGGCGACCAGGTAGGCGGCCATGCTGGCGTAGATCGCGGGCATGGCGGCGCCCACGAACTCGCGCAGTCGCAAGAGTGCGCGCACCGTTCCGGTGCGCTCGGCGTGGGGAGGGTGGAGTGTGGGGTCGGTGGCGGTCACGCCGGTTCCTTCCGGGAGAGCGCGACGGGTCGCGTGGATGCGGACTCGTCGTAGGGAGACGCGGATGCCGCGCACGCGATCGCGCGCGGGCGAGAGGGGCGAGGCGTCGGCCTCGCGGGAAGAACGGCCGGCGTCCCGCCGGCTGGACGGTGCCTGGAGCTAGCCCCGGGCGACCGTGGCGGTGGTGGCGAGCGCCGGGACGAATGCACCGAACGCCGCGACGGTGCGGGCGGGAATGCCGGTGTACTTCATGTCGTCCTCCTGCGTCGTGGTCACGAGCCCTTCGCCCGCCGGATGGTTCCCCGAGCGGACAGCCCTTCAGATTATGCCCAAGGCCGAGGGTGACGCAAGACCGGAATTCGGTCGGGTGATTCCTCCGTCTGCGGACAGGATCAGGTCAGCGCACCCGCACCGACAGGCAGGTGACGCAGCCCTCGAGCTTCTCGAACTCGCTGATGTCGACCGTGACGACGCGGTAGCCCAGACCTGAGAGGAGCTCGGCGGTCTTCGGCGCAGACGCCGACATGAGCAGCGTCTCGTCGGACAGCACGACGACCGCGACGCCCTCGGGCTCGGGCACGGCGAGGAAGCGCGGGAAGAGCGCGGTGTGCTCGACGAGCGCCGGGTCTCCGATGATCGTGCCGTCGGGCAGCGCGGTCACGGCGCTCTTCAGGTGCAGCGCCTTCGTCATCGGCACGGCGACCACGGTGTAGCCGAGCTGCGAGAGGATGCCGCGGAGCTGGCGGATGCCCTCGGCGTTTGTGCGCGCGGAGGCTCCGACGTACACCGTCGACCCGACCTTCAGCACGTCGCCGCCGTCGAGCGTGCCCGGCGCGGTGATGCGCGCGATCGAGACGCCCGGCAGGGCGCGGACGGCGCGCTCGACGGCCTCGACCTCGGGGCGGCGCGACTCGGCGCCGGGGCTCCCGAGCACGGCGAGGCCGTCGAAGAACACCACGGTGTCCTCGATGAAGACCGAATCGGGCAGGTCGGGCGCGGCATCGACCTCGACGGTCTCCCACCCCTCGGCGACGAGCGCCGCGCAGTAGTCGTCCCACTGCTCGTCGGCGAGCGCCTGGTCGACGGGACGGCGCTCGAGGTGGGTGAGCTCACCCTCGTCGAGGTTCGAGGCGGGGATGCGCACGAGCGCCACGCGGCGCGCCGCGCGTCGCGGTCGATGCGCGAGCACCCATGCGGCCACGCGCGGGGCGACGAACACCTCGGCGAGCACGGCCGCGACGATGAAGAGCAGGTTCAGCCCGAGGAGGCTCGACAGCACGAGGGAGAACACCTGGGCCGAGACCTGCACCCCGCTCGTCACCACGTTGGCGCTCGCGGCGAGGAGCGTCGCGAGGACGGCGGAGGTGAGCCCGACGGGCAGTGCGAGGAACCAGGCTCGCAGCGCCCCGAGCGCGTTGCCGATGCAGAGCAGGCCCCACAGCACGACCGCGGCGAGCGCGAAGTAGGGGACGGACTGGGCGAGCACGGCGGGGTTCTGCTCGCGCGAGAGCAGGTTGGCGATGACGCCCGCACCGAACGCGACGAGCGCGACCGCCCCCGCTGAGGCCATGGCCGCGACCGAGCGGCGGGCGACGGTCGCCTGCGCGGGATCGAGGGCGGGCACGGCCGGGGGCTGGGTCGCGGGGGGCGTCATGCGGACGAGCCTATCGGCGGGCGGGAGTCGTCGCGCGCGCACCGATCCGCCGCGCTGCGCATGGTGATGGCCGGCTCGGGGACGACGGTGCGGGGCGTCGGCACGCCGACGCCCCGCACCTCCGATCAGGTCAGCGTGCCGCGTCGAGACGGGCCGCCGCGAGCCGCTCGGCGGCCTCGAGCGTGGTGATCCCGGCGGCGTCGGCGTCGCGGTGCACGGCGGCGACGACGTCGCCGATGCCGGCGATGCGACGGTCGAGCTCGTCCTGGCCGATGCCGGGCGCCGACGCGAGGTCGAGGTACACGACCCCTCCGGCGTTCACGACGAAGTCCGGCGCCCAGGCGATGCCGCGCCCGCGGAGCATGCGCGCGACGTCGCGGTCGGCGAGCTGGTTGTTGGCGGCGCCGACGACGGCCCGCACGCGCAGCTCCTGGACGACCTCGGGGGTCAGCACGCCGCCGAGCCCGCACGGGACGAACATGTCGGCCTCGACGCGGTGCGCGTCGGCCGGGGAGACCCACTCGGCCCCGAGCTCCTCCGCGAGCGCGCGCTTGCCCTCGTGCACGTCGGCGACGGTGAGGCGCGCGCCGCCTGCGGCGAGCGCCCGGGCGAGTCGTCCGCCCACCTGGCCGAGTCCGGCGATGACGAAGTGACGGCCGGCGACGTCGCGCGACCCGAAGACGTGGTCGAGCGTCGCGAGGATGCCCGCGTGCACGCCGGCCGCGGTGGCATCGGCGGGCTCGCCGACGCCGCCCTCGTGGGCGGGCAGGCCGCAGACGTGCTCGGTGCGCTCGTGGACGACCGACATGAGCTCCGCGCTCGTGCCGACGTCTTCGGCGGTCATGTAGGCGCCGCCGAGCGACTCGACCGCGTCGCCGAGGTCGAGCATCGCGTCGTGGCGGCGCGCCTCGTCGAGCGTCTCGCCCGCGGGGATGCAGACGACGGACTTGCCGCCACCACGCGCCAGGCCGGCCGCGGCGTTCTTCAGCGTCATGGCCTGCGAGAGGCGCAGGGCGTCGGCGAGCGCATCCGTCCAGTGCTCGTAGTGCCAGACACGTGCGCCGCCGAGGGCCTGCCCGAGGGCGGTGGAATGCACCGCGACGATGATCGTGAGCCCGGAACGGGGACCCCGCGTGATGAGCACGCGTTCGTGGTCGGGGGCTTCGACGGGCAGTGCGGCGTGGACCCCGTGGGAGGGGGACGGCGCGGGGGCGTGGGTGATCGACATCGATCGGCTCCTTGTACTCATCGCCTTGTGGGCGTGGCTGTGCGGGCGCTTCGTGGGCGCCCTCACGTCAAGGGTACCGCCGCCGAGACGCCTCGCGGCGCCGCCCCGGCGTCAGTGGAAGAAGTGCCGCTCGCCCGTGAAGTACATGGTCACGCCCGCGGCCCGCGCGGCCTCGACGACCTCCTCGTCGCGCACCGATCCGCCGGGCTGGACGACGGCCCTCACGCCCGCGTCGAGCAGGATCTGCAGCCCGTCGGCGAAGGGGAAGAACGCGTCGGATGCCGCGACCGATCCGGCCGCGCGATCGCCTGCGCGCTCGACGGCGAGCTTGCACGAGTCGACGCGGTTGACCTGCCCCATGCCGACCCCGACCGAGGCGCCCGCCGAGGCGAGCAGGATCGCGTTCGACTTCACCGCGCGGCACGCGCGCCACGCGAACTCGAGGTCGGCGAGCGTCGCCTCGTCGGCGGGCTCGCCCGCGGCGAGGGTCCATTCGGCGGCGTCCGCGAACGAACGGTCGGCCTGCTGCAGGAGGAGGCCGCCGGAGACCTGCCGGATCTCCGTCGCGGGCGGCGTGAAGCCGTCGGGCAGCTCGAGCAGGCGGATGTTCTTCTTCTGCGTGAGGATCTCGACCGCCTCGGCCTCGAAGCCCGGAGCGACGAGCACCTCGGTGAAGATGCCCGAGACGGTCTCGGCCATCTCGCGGGTCACGGTGCGGTTCGCGGCGATCACGCCGCCGAAGGCGGACACGGGGTCGCATTCGTGTGCGCGGCGGTGCGCGTCGGCGATCGCGTCGGCCGCACCCGGTGCCGCGACCGCGATGCCGCACGGGTTGGCGTGCTTGATGATCGCCACGGCCGGCGCGTCGAAGTCGTACGCGGCCCGCACCGCGGCATCCGCGTCGACGTAGTTGTTGTACGACATCTCCTTGCCGTGCAGCTGCCGGGCCTGCGCGATGCCGGGCCGGCCGCCGATGGCGGAGTAGCGCGCCGCCTTCTGGTGCGAGTTCTCGCCGTACCGGAGGTCGGCGTCCTTGGTCCAGGCGGCACCGACCCACGCGGGGAAGGGCGACTCGTCGGCGGCCTGGTCGGGCGCGACGACGCTGCCGATCCACGAGGCCACGGCGATGTCGTAGGTCGCGGTGTGGCGGAACGCCTCGCGCGCGAGGTCGCGACGCTGGGCGAGCGTGGTGCCGCCGTCGCGCACGGCCGAGACGACCTCGTCGTAGCGGTCGGGCGAGACGACGACGGCGACGTTCGCGTGGTTCTTCGCCGAGGCGCGGACCATCGCGGGGCCGCCGATGTCGATCTGCTCGACGATCTCGTCGGCCTCGGCACCCGAGGCGACGGTCTCGACGAACGGGTAGAGGTTCACGACGACGAGCTCGTACGGCGCGATCGCGAGCTGCGCGAGCTCGCGCTCGTGGTGCTCGAGGCGCAGGTCGGCGAGGAGGCCGGAGTGCACGGCCGGGTGCAGCGTCCGCACGCGCCCGTCGAGGTGCTCGGGATAGCCCGTGACGTCGGCCACCTGGGTCACGGGGAGCCCCGCGTCGGCGATCGCCTTCGAGGTGCCGCCGGTCGACACGATCTCGACGCCGGCCTCCACGAGCGCAGACGCGAGCTCGACGAGCCCGGACTTGTCGCTCACGGCGATGAGCGCGCGCTTGACGGGAACGACGTCCCGTTCGCGGTAGAGGCTCGGGTCGATGCGTGCTCCGCTCATGATGCGGCGAGCTCCTTCAGGTCGAGGTGCGAATTGGCGATGTCGACGACGGCCTGGATGAGCAGGCGGCGCTCGACGGGCTTGATGCGATCGTGGAGGGTCGACTCGGTGTCGTCGGGCAGCACGGGCACGCGCTCCTGAGCGATGATCGGGCCGCCGTCGACCGAGTTGTCGACGACGATGAGGCTCGCGCCGGTCTCCGTGACGCCCGCGGCGAGCGCATCGCGCACGCCGTGCGCGCCGGGGAACTCGGGGAGGTACGCGGGGTGCGTGTTGACGAGGTTCGGGCTGAAGGCGTCGACGACGGCGGGCGGCACGAGCCGCATGAGCCCCGACAGGATCACCAGGTCGGCGCCCCAGGCTCGGACCTGCTCGATGAGCGCCTCGCCCCACGCGTCACGGGAGTCGTAGGCGGTGAAGGGGACGGTGAACGCCGGGATCCCGAACTCCTCGCCGAGCGCCAACCCCTCGCAGTCGCGGTCGGCGCCGATGGCGACGACCCTCGCGGGGAACTCGGCGTCCTCCGACGCCTCGAGGAGCGCGCGGAGGTTCGATCCCGTGCCCGAGATCAGCACGACGAGCTTCAGCACCCTACGAGGGTACCCGCCGCGCAGGTGAGCGGATGACACCGGTCGGTCCGCGCACGTGCGCAGCGGACCCGCACCCGTGCCGGGAGACGACGCGAGCGGATGCCACGGGCTCCGGCCGTGGCATCCGCTCGCCGTGTCGGACCGGGGCTACCGGTCGGCGAGCTCCGCCTCCACGCGGACGATGACGAGGTCGTCGTCGTCGGGCACGAGGACCTCGGTCTCCTCGTTCAGCGCCTCGCCGCGGAAGAACGGCCGCGACGCCGGGAACGCGGCCCACGCGAGCATGAGCACGACGCCGAGCGCGAGCGAGCCGACGCCGACCACGAACACGCCGCCGACGCCGAACAGCACCGTGTACCCGTAGTCGGGGTCGAGCATGTCGACGACCGAGAACACGAACGCCGCCGAGAGCAGCAGCGCCCCGATGAACGGCAGGATGCCGCGGAACCACAGGTTGCGCGCGCTGTCGCGGAGCGTCCGGCGGAAGTACCACACGCACGCGAACCCGGTGATCGCGTAGTAGAAGGCGATGGCGAGGCCGAGCGAGAGGATCGTGTCCTGCATGAGGTTGTCGCTGATGAGCGACATCCCGACGAAGAAGAGGATGGCGACCGCGCCCATGAGCAGGGTCGAGAACGCCGGCGTCCTGAAGCGCGGGTGCACGTTCGCGAACTGCTCGGGAAGGGCGCGGTAGACCGCCATCGCGAGGGTGCCGCGCGCGGTGGGAAGGATCGTCGTCTGCGTCGACGACACGGCCGAGATCATGACGGCGACGACCAGCAGCCACGACCACGGGCCGAACACCGCGTCCTTCAGCGCGAAGAACACGTCGTCGGCGTTGGCCTCGTTGCCGAGCCCGAAGCCCTCGCTGCCGAGGCCCGCGTACGCCATGGCGGCCACGGTCACGCCGACGTAGGTGACGAGCAGGATGACGGTCGTGAGCACCGCGGCGCGGCCCGGGGTGCGCTTGGGGTCCTTCGTCTCCTCGTTGAGCGCGAGGCAGGTGTCCCAGCCCCAGTAGATGAAGAGGGCGAGCAGGATCGCCTCGACGAAGCCCGAGAAGTCCTCGAAGCCGAACGGGTTGAACCACTCGAGTGTGGGCGCCGTCGCCGTGGCGGGCGCCGTGCCGGTGGCGAACTGCACGGCGACGAGCACGACGAAGGCGCCGAGCGCGACGTACTGGATCGCGAGCAGGATGTTCTGCAGGCGCTCGCCGATCTCGAGGCCGCGCCAGCTGATCCAGGTCATGGCGGCGATGAACACGACGCCGGTGACGGTGACCACGACCGGGTCCTCGGCGAGCGACTCGTCGATGAGCAGCCAGAAGTAGATGCCGCCGATCTGGGCGAGGTTGGCGAGCACGACGACGCCGGCGACGGCGACGCCCCAGCCGCCCATCCAGCCGATCCACGGCCCGAACGCCTTGGTGCCCCACGTGAACGTGGTGCCGCAGTCGGGCATCTCGCGGTTGAGCTCGCGGTAGGCGAAGGCGATGAGGAGCATCGGGGCGAACGCGATGATGAACGCGATCGGCGCCTGCGCGCCCACCGCGAGCACGACCCAACCGAGCGTCGCGGCGAGCGAGTAGACGGGCGCCGTCGACGCGAGGCCGATGACCGTGGAGCCCCAGAGGCCGAGGGTTCCGGTCGCGAGGCCCTTGCCGTCGTGGCGAGCCGGCGCGCCGGCTGCCGTGGTCGGATCCGGGGCGGGGGCGGAGGCGGGCCGCGGTCGGGCAGCGGTCTCGGTCATGGGACTCCTCATCGAGCGTGGTGCGGGTGCGATGGTGCGCAGCCTCCGGGGCGCCGCAGCGCGTCAGGGGATCCGAGGGCTTGTTGTCCGTGAGGATAACATGGCGTCGGATGCCGCTGAAATCGCGCTCAGCGTCGGCGGCTCCCCCGCGTCAGGCCCTCGAGCTCGACCGTCTCGACGTCGTCCGGTGCGTCGCGATCGCCCGATCCCGCGTCCTGCGACGGGTCGACCGTCGCCTCGCCAGGCCCGTCGCCAGCGCCGTCGCGCCACCACGGACGACCCCCCGATTCCGCGGGCCCTCCGACCGCATCGAGCGAACGGGCGCGGGCGGCGAACGCTCCGGCGATCGCTCCGACGCCGACGCTCGCGGCGGTGACGCCGGCGACGAGCAGCGCATCCGGGCCGACCTCGACGAGGTGCCCCGGTCCGGCGGCCCCACCCGATCCCCACGCGAGCACGCCAAGGACGAGACCCGCGACCACCCCGGCACCCGCTCCGACCGCGAGCGTCGCCCACCACGGCTCGCGGTCGCGTTCGCGCTTGCCCCGGCCGACGAGCACCGCACCGCCGAAGCCGAGGAGCACGGGCAGCGCGAGCCAGAGCACGCCGAGTGGAGCCCCGTCCGCGGGCAGCGCACCGAGGATCGGCAGGCCGGGGATCGGGCCGATGAGGGTCACGCTCGGCGACACGACCGTGCCCGCACCGACCGCGAAGCCGGGTCCGAGCATCCACGACGCCGCCCAGACGACGAGGTTCGGCAGCAGCGCGAGCTCGACGAGCGTGATCGCGATGCCGCCGTCGACGCCCGCGCCGAGCGCCTGGTACAGCCCGATGATCGTCGGGTGGTCGATCACGATGCGCGCGCCGAGTATCGCCGCCGCGACGCCGATCACCCCGACCGCCGAACCCACCCCGACCCGGATCGCCGAGCGGATCCCGGCCCAGGCGATGAACGGAAGCGTGTCGAGCCGATCGCGCACGGCACTCGTCGCGGCATCCGTCGCCCAACCCGAGCGGCCGAAGGCCACCGCCACGCCCGCGAGCACCCCGCCGCCCATGACCATGCCGGGAAGCACCGCCGCCTGCCAGAGCACCGGTTGCGCGACCGGATGGGCGACGAGCACCGCGAGCGCGGTTCCGAGGAGCGCCGTCACGAGGACGGCCGAGACCGCGCCCACGATGGGCGTGCCGGTCGCGGTCGCTCGGCGGCCGATGCGAAGGCCGAAGAGGAACGTGAGGCCCGCGAACCCGAGCAGCGCGATGCCGATGGTGAACGGCGCGTCGGCGCCGGCGACCCCGACGGTCGCCGCGGTGGCCGGATCGAGCTGTACGACGAGGTCGACGCCGTGACCGAGGAGCCAGACGTCGGCCGCCGCGCGGAAGAACACGTCGACGGGCGCGGCGAGGCCGAAGTGCACGGCCCACAGCAGCATCAGCGGCACGAGCGCGAGGCCGAGGCCGACGAGGACGGCGACCGTGGCCTCGAGCGCGGCCAGCAGGGCGATCGTCGTGCGTCTCATCGCACGCGAGCCTAACCCGGGCGCGGCCGAGTGGGGTGCGCGACGTGCCCGAGAGGACCGAGCGGATGCCGCGTCGCGCCTCAGCCGGCGCGGGCGCGATGCTTCACGGGCTCGCCGGCGATCCGGGCTCGGTCTCGGGCTCGGCCACGGCCACCGCCACGGCGACGACCTCGGCGTCGGCCTCGGGCTTCACCTCCACCTCGACCACCGGATCCGGTCGCCGCAGCAGTTCGACGAGGAGCACGGCGAGCAGTGCGAGAACCACGGTCCAGACGACGGTCGACGTCTGGAGGGGCCTCGAGAACCAGAGGAACAGCGACGCGACGACCGCGATCACGGCGTAGGCCGCGACCCGCCAGCGGTGCAGGCCGATTCCGAAGCGGCCCGTGGTGATGCCGTGCTCGGCTGCGCTCTTCCGGACCGCGCCGAACGCGTCGTCCGAGAAGCCGCGCACGCGCCGCGACGTCGACCACGGCCCCGAGAGCCACGCGATGATCGCAAGCGCGATGGCGAGCACCGTGAGCGCGGTGAACGTCGAGACCATCAGCTCGGTCAGGCCGCCGAAGATCGCCTCGGCCGCATCCTTCGGCATGATCGACGGGCTCACGGTGCCCACGAAGAAGAGCTTGCCCGTGCCGAAGCCGGCGAGGGTGAGCAGCATGACGAGCGCGAATCCGCCCGCGGTCCAGGCGAGCGCGACGCTCCGCCGCTTCGCGACCACGACGCCCGCGATGAGGAGCAGCAGCGCGATGAGCGGCACCCACGTGCCGACCGCCACCGCGAGCGCGTAGACGGTCTGCACGAGCACGAGCGAATCGGCCTGCGCGACCTGCACGCTGCGTTCGACGACCGGGATCGCCGAGGCGAAGCCGACGCCCTGCTCGCTGAGGCGGTCCTTTACCGCCTCGATGATCGGGCCGAGCTGCACCGAGAGCGTGCCGTCCCCGCCGATCTCGAGCATGGCGTTCGGGTCGCCCTGCAGCGCTGCGACCATCTGCGTGTGACTCGCGCGGAGCGTGGCATCCCACACGTTCGCGAACGCCTCGGACTGGATGACCCGATCCACCGTCGACGACAGCAGCGAGCTCAGGCCCTGCGCGGCGGGCGCCTCGAGCAGCGACAGCGCGTCCTCGGCGCGCGGCGGCAGGTCGAGCGCCTTGATGCCGTCGAAGAGGTCGGACGTGAGCTGGGGGATGTCGACCTGCTCCTCGATCGCGGTCGTCACCTCGTCGGCGAGGAAGGCCTGCACGGCGGGATCCTCCGCGAGCGGGCCGAACGTGGCCACGAACCGGTCGGTGTCGACGAGCTCGGCACGGGCCCACGCGGTGATCACCGCGATCGGTGCGAGGAGCAGGCCGACCACCACGAGCACGACCGCCGCGACGGTCCGGCCGCGACGGCGCTTCGGGCGTGCGGGGGCAGCGGATGCCGCGGCCGCGACGTCCGCCGACAGGTCGCGCGTCTCCGCGGCATCGGCGCGCAACCGGGCGTTCTCGGCCTCGAGCTGGGCGACCCTGGCGCGCAGGTCGTCGTCGGTGTTCGTCGCGTCGCTCATCTGCGGTCCACTCCCCCGGGATCGGCTTCGCTGCCGACGATATCGACGTGGCCTCTCGCGAGCGGGCCGATGGTCCCGCGACACGCCGCCGCGGCATCCGTCGTCAGTGCACGATCGCCTTGAGCAGGATCATGGCGATCCCGAACGCGGCGGTGCCGAGCGCGCCGACGACCTGCATCACCGGACTCGCGCCGCGCCGGCGGAACGCGATGAAGCCCAGCACGGCGAGCACGATGACGCCGACCCAGAGCGCGGTCCAGATGGCCAGGAGGTCGGGCACCACGCGCGCCGCGCCCAGGAGCAGGATCGACGACGGGATGAGCGCGGCGACGAGCATGCCGAACGATCGGCGGAGCGCCCCGCGGAAGGCCTCGCCGAGGCTCACCATCCGGTGGTCGTCGAAGCCGTGGTGCGCGACCGTGCCGGCGTAGACGTGCGCAGCCCAGAACACGAGGACGGTGATGACGACGGTCCAGAAGACGCGCCAGGAACTCTCACCGTGCCCGCCGGCGACGACGATCATGCCCGAGACGAGGATGACGCCGTAGACCGACTCCTCGGTCACGAAGCTGGTGCCGAGGATCTGGGCAGGGGTCGTCTTCGGAGTCGGCCGATCCGCCGTTCCTCGTTCTGATCCGTCCGCACCGGGATGGGCCGCACTCATGCCGTCAACTCTGCCACGCACCCCCGATCTGGGGTACTGAGCATTCCTCAGCTCGGAGTAAGGTGCGGAGTGGCATTACGACCACTACGGCGCGACGCACGCCCGCGACGACCTACCCACGTCGCCGGACGCGCCGGAGACGAACCACCCGAGATTCGCCCGTTCGCCCGCAGAGGGGGAACGTCCGGCCCAGCCGGACCGGACGACGCTGCGAACACGGAGACGATGATGCCTTCCACTACCCGACCCCGAACACCCGACGAACGCGCCTCGTTCAGGCGGCGATGTCTACGCGGCGCGGCCGGCGTCGGCTTCCTCGCACTACTCGGCACGGCGCTCATCGGCGCCCCGGCATCCGCGCAAGCGCCGCCGCCGAGCCTGACGGGGAGTGACTTCGAGATCGACACGAACGCGAACCTCGTGGTCGATGAGGCCGGTGACCTCGATTGGGCCAGCGTGGACGAGAACCGGCAATCGGACCTGCTGTCCGGCACCGGTGACGACTCGTTCGGCCAGGGCTCCAAGGAGGACACGCTCGTGCCCTCACCGGTGTTCGGATCGATTCCGCCGAACAAGAGCGACCTGAAGACGTTCGGCACGTACCTCGAGGAGACGCCCGGCGGAGACTTCCTGCATATGTTCTGGCATCGCGTGCAGGACCCGAGCGGCACGACGAACATGGACTTCGAGTTCAACCAGTCGAGCGTCGATTCGGGCAACGGAGTCACGCCTGAGCGCACCGAGGGTGACCTGCTCATCCAGTACGACCTCGCGAACGGCGGCACCAACCCCGAACTCTTCCTCTCCAAGTGGGTCGAGACCGGGCCGAAGGCCCAATGCGAGGCAGCCAACGCGACCCCTTGCTGGGGCGTGCGCGTGAGCCTGACCGCCGCGGGCGATGCCACCGGATCCATCAACACGACCGCGATCCTCGCCGGGGCGACCGACGGACTCGGCAACGTGTCCGCCCGCACGTTCGGCGAGGCCAGCGTGGACTTCTCGGCGATCGTCGGTGACGACGAGTGCGTGTCGTTCGGAAGCGCCTACCTGAAGAGCCGCTCCTCCGACTCGTTCACGGCGGCGATGAAGGACTACATCGCGCCGGCCCCGACGGATATCACCAACTGCGCGAAGGTGATCATCCACAAGCAGACCGATCCCGACGGAGACGCAACCTCCTTCGGTTACACCACCGCGATCGAGACGCAGGACGACGGGACGAATCCGAGCTTCAGCCTGAGCGACGGCGGGACGCAGGAGTACGACAACGTGTTCTTCGGGACGGGCCTGACGGTGACCGAGTCCGGGCCGCCGGCCGGATGGACGCTGATCGACATCGACTGCGATGACAGCGTCGGCGTCACTCCGAGCAACATCGACACCGCGACGGGAACGGTCACGTTCGACCTGGATGACGCGGACGACGTGCTCGAGTGCACGTATACCAACCAGGCGAAGGGCACCATCGTCGTGGAGAAGATCACGAGCGACGGATTCGGTGCGTTCGACTTCACGTCGGGCACGCTGCCTGATTCGTCCTTCACGCTGACGACGACGGCCGCCGGCGCAGCGGGCAAGGACTCGAACACGTACGCGAACCTGACGCCGGGTACCTACGACGTGTCGGAGACGGTCCCCACCGGTTGGAACCTCACCAGCGAGACGTGCAGCGACACGTCTGATCCGCAGTCGATCTCGCTGCAAGCCGGCGAGACCGTGACCTGTACGTTCACGAACGCGCGCGAGAAGGGCGCCATCAAGATCGTGAAGACCCGCAAGCATGCGGCGTCCGGATCGGGCGACCACCCGCACGCGGGCGTGACCTTCACCGTCACGGGCGGCAACCTCAGTCAGGGCATCGTCGTGCAGACGAACGCCCAGGGCATCGCCTGCGTTCCGAACCTCGTGGTCAGCAGCCTGGTCGGCAACTACACCGTGACCGAGAGCGTTCCGTCGGGCTACGTCGCGTTGTCGACGAACCCGCAGACCGCGTCGGTCTCGGAGAGCGCCGCCGACTGCAGCGATACGCCAGCCGGTGCGGTCAAGACCTTCGCCAACATGCCGTTGACGAACTTCACGATCACGGTCGACTCCCAGGTCGACGGCGGCACCGCGTCGACGATCGACTGCGACGCCGCATCCGACCCGCCGTACGAGGCGACGACCGGCCCGAACGGCGACGGGTCGCTCACCAAGAGCAACCTGCTGCCGGGCACCTACACCTGCGTGATCATCATCGACCCGTGAGCTGAGAAGGCAGCTCGCACCTGACACGAGGAGCCCCGCCGGCATCGCCGACGGGGCTCCCCTGGTGTGTGCCCATATCTGGGTACATGAGGTTTTCTCATTCTTGTTCCGGGCGATGACGTACGGGAGTAACGTGCGAACTGGCGTGAGAGACCCCTACGGCGCGATGCACGCCCGGTGAAGCACCTACCCACCTCGTCGGACGCGCCGTTGCGGACCGCCCGAGTCCGCCCACCGCCCGCAGAGGCCGTCCGGTCCGACCGGACCTGGCGAACCTGCGACACCGGAGGCGAACATGCCATCCACTACCCGAATCCGAACGCCCGAAGAGCGCGCTGCGCTCCGGCGGCGGCTACTCCGCGGCGCCGCCGGCGCCGGCTTCCTGGCGCTCGTCGGCACGGTGATGATCGGAGGTCCGGCACAGGCCGTCAACCCGCCGGGCATCATCAGCCTCGACGGCAGCAACTTCGAGATCGACTCCGACGCGAACCTCGAGGTCGACAACGGCGGTTGGGACGACTGGGCCTCGGTGAGCTACGTCGTGCAGCCGGATGCGCCATCCGGGACCGGCGACGACTCGTTCGGCCAGGGCTCCAAGGAGGACACCGCAGTGCCCTCGCCCGTCACGGGCAGCATCCCGCCGAACAAGTCCGACCTGAAGAACTTCGGCCTCTACCTCGAGGAGACGCCGGGCGACGACTTCCTCCACCTGTTCTGGCACCGGGTGCAGGACCCGACCGGCACCACGAACATGGACTTCGAGTTCAACCAGTCCGACGTCGACTCCGGCAACGGCGTGACGCCGCAGCGCACCGCGGGCGACCTGCTCATCCAGTACGACCTCGCCAACGGCGGCACCAACCCCGAGCTCTTCCTCTCGATGTGGGTCGCGTCCGGCAACAAGTCGCTCTGCGAGGCAGCGAACAGCACCCCGTGCTGGGGCGTCCGTGAGAGCCTGACCGCCGCGGGCGACGCCACCGGATCGATCAACACCAGTGTCATCCCGGCCGCAGAGAACGACGGGTTGCAAGCCGAGGACATCTCGCCGCGGACCTTCGGCGAGGCGACGGTGAACTTCTCCGCGATCGTCGGCGACGGCTGCGTGGCGTTCGGCAGCGCGTACCTGAAGAGCCGGTCCTCCGACTCGTTCACCGCCGCGATGAAGGACTACATCGCACCTGTGCCGACCGGGATCAACAACTGCGGCGCATTGAAGATCGTGAAGACGAGGAAGCACGCGGCAGCCACCCCGACGACGCAACCGCACGCGGGAGTCGTGTTCAACGTCTCGGGCGGCACACTGCCTGCCGGCACCACGGCGACGACCGACGCGAACGGCGTGGCCTGCATCGCGGGCATCGACGCCGGCAGCTACACCGTCACCGAGCAGGTTCCGACCGGCTACGCCGTGACCTCCGCCAACCCGCAGAACGCGACGGTCGTCGCCGACACCGACTGCGACACGGCCACGCCGCTGACGTTCACCAACATGCCGTTGACGGACTTCACGATCACGGTCGACTCCCAGATCGACGGCGGCACGGCGTCGACGATCGACTGCGATGCCGCATCCGACCCGCCGTACGAGGCGACGACCGGTGCCGACGGCGACGGGTCGCTCACCAAGAGCAACCTGCTGCCGGGCACCTACACCTGCGTGATCATCATCGACCCGTGAGCTGAGAAGGCAGCTCGCACCTGACACGAGGAGCCCCGCCGGCATCGCCGACGGGGCTCCTTCCCTGTGACGCGGCCGGTGCGCGAGGCGCCGGCCGCGGCATCCGCTGTCTTACGCGCCGAGCGCCTCGTAGACCTCGCGCAGCAGGCGGGCGGTCTCGGACGGCGTCTTGCCGACCTTGACGCCGGCGGCCTCGAGGGCCTCCTTCTTCGCCTGGGCGGTGCCGGCCGAGCCGGACACGATCGCGCCGGCGTGGCCCATCGTCTTGCCCTCGGGCGCGGTGAAGCCCGCGACGTAGCCGACGACCGGCTTGGTCACGTTGGCCTTGATGAAGTCGGCCGCGCGCTCCTCGGCGTCGCCGCCGATCTCGCCGATCATGACGATGGCCTTGGTCTCGGGGTCGGCCTCGAACGCGGCGAGCGCGTCGATGTGCGTCGTGCCGATGATCGGGTCGCCGCCGATGCCGATCGCGGTCGAGAAGCCGAGGTCGCGGAGCTCGTACATCATCTGGTACGTCAGCGTGCCCGACTTCGAGACCAGGCCGATCGGGCCCTTGCCGGTGATGTTCGCGGGCGTGATGCCGACGAGCGCCTCACCGGGGCTGATGATGCCGGGGCAGTTCGGGCCGATGATGCGGGTCTTCTCGCCCTTCTCCTTGGCGTAGGCCCAGAACTCGGCCGAGTCCTGCACGGGCACGCCCTCGGTGATGATGACGAGCAGCGGGATCTCGGCGTCGATGGCCTCGACGACCGCGTCCTTCGTGAAGGCCGGCGGCACGAACGCGATCGAGACATCCGCCCCGGTCGCCTCGATGGCCTCGCTGACCGACGCGAAGACGGGCAGCTCGACGTCGTTGCCGTCCTGGTCCTTGTGCAGCACCGTGGTGCCGGCCTTGCGAGCGTTCACGCCGCCCACGACCTCGGTGCCTGCCGCGAGCATCCGCGCGGTGTGCTTCGAGCCCTCACCGCCGGTGATGCCCTGGACGATGACCTTGTTGTCCTTGTTCAGGAAGATCGTCATTGCAGTGATCCTGTCCTTCTGCGCTTACGCGGCGTTCGCCAGCTCGGCGGCCTTGTCGGCGCCCTGGTCCATGTTGTCGGCGAGGGTGACGAGCGGGTGCGCCGCCTCCTCGAGGATGCGACGGCCCTCGGCCACGTTGTTGCCGTCGAGGCGCACGACGAGCGGCTTGTTCGCCTCGTGGCCGAGCTCGGCGAGCGCGCCGACGATGCCCTTGGCGACCTGGTCGCACGCGGTGATGCCGCCGAAGACGTTCACGAACACCGACTTGACCTGCGGGTCGCCGAGGATGATCGACAGGCCGTTGGCCATGACCTCGGCTGAGGCGCCGCCGCCGATGTCGAGGAAGTTGGCGGGCTTCACGCCGCCGTGGTTCTCGCCGGCGTAGGCGACGACGTCGAGCGTCGACATGACGAGGCCCGCGCCGTTGCCGATGATGCCGACCTCTCCGTCGAGCTTGACGTAGTTGAGGTCGAGCTGCTTGGCCTTGGCCTCGAGCGGGTCGGCCGCGTCCTTGTCCTCGAGCAGCGCGTGGCCGGCGTGACGGAACTCGGCGTTCTCGTCGAGCGTGACCTTGCCGTCGAGGGCGATGACGTCGCCGTCCTCCGACAGGATGAGCGGGTTGACCTCGACGAGCGTCGCGTCCTCACCCGTGTAGACGTCGTAGAGCTTCACGAACACGTCGGCGACCTTGTCGACGAGCTCGGCCGGGAAGTTCGCGGCGACCGCGATCTCGCGGGCCTTCTCAGGGCTGATGCCGGTGCCGGGGTCGACCTCGATGCGCGCGAGGGCCTCGGGCTTCTCGACGGCGAGCTGCTCGATCTCCATGCCGCCCTCGACGCTCGTGAGCGAGAGGTAGGAGCGGTTGGCGCGGTCGAGGAGCACCGAGAAGTAGAACTCCTGCGCGATGCGCGCACCCCCGGCGACCATGACGCGCTTGACGACGTGGCCCTTGATGTCGAGGCCGAGGATCGCCTTCGCGGCCTCCTCCGCCTCGTCGGGGTTCTTGGCGACCTTGACGCCGCCCGCCTTGCCGCGGCCGCCGGTCTTCACCTGGGCCTTGACGACGACGACGCCGCCGAGCTTCTCGGCTGCGGCGCGCACGTCTTCGGGGGTGTCGGCGACGATGCCCGGGAGCACCGGCACTCCGTACTTCTCGAAGAGGTCTCTGGCCTGGTACTCGTAAAGATCCACGCTCTGCTTCCTATCGTTCGCGCGGAATGCGCGCAGGGATGGGTGGGTGAGGGGCCCGGCTGTGAGAGTCTCGACGTCAAGATACCTCGATGTCGAGATAAGTCGAACCGCGACCATGGTACTCCGTCGCCGACGGGCCGCCGAACCGGCGATCCCGGCGACGCGCGTGGGACCGCGCCGCTCAGGTGAGCCTCACCATGCTGGCGAGCGGCGCTCCGCTTTGCGAGACTGCCGCCATGACGGATGCCACGGCCGAACCGGTGCACCGCACCGACCCGCACGACGGGAAGGTGCATGAGAAGCTCAACTGGCTGCGTGCGGGCGTGCTCGGCGCGAACGACGGGATCGTGTCGGTCGCCGCGCTCGTGGTCGGCGTCGCCGCGGCGACGACGGATGTCGCAGCCATCCTCATCGCGGGCATCGCCTCCGTGATCGCCGGCGCGATCTCGATGGGCCTCGGCGAGTACGTCTCCGTCTCGAGCCAGCGCGACACCGAGCATGCGCTCATCGCCAAGGAGAAGGGCGAGCTCGCCACGATGCCCGAGCAGGAGCTCGCCGAGCTGACGGCGATCTACCGCGCGAAGGGGCTGTCGGAGGAGACGGCCGACCGCGTCGCGCGCGAGCTGACCGACCACGATGCACTCGCGGCGCACCTCGAGGCCGAGCTCCACATCTCCGAGACCGACGTGGTGAACCCGTGGCACGCGGCATGGGCGTCGGCCGCGGCATTCCTCACGGGCGCCGTCCTCCCGATGCTCGCGATCCTGCTCCCGCCGCCTGAATGGCGGATCATCACCACCTTCGTGGCCGTCGTCATCGCACTGGCCATCACCGGTTGGCTGTCGGCGTGGATCGGCGGGGCCCCGCGCACGCGGGCGATCACCCGGGTGGTGGTCGGCGGCGCGCTCGCGCTCGCGGTGACCTGGGCGATCGGCGCCCTGCTCGGCGGGGCGGTCGCGTAGCGCGATCAGCGGGAGGGGCGTCGGATCCGACGCGCGATCACCCGTGGTCGTCGGCTCGCCTCGGCCACCCTGGCGTCGCGAGCAGCCCACCGTCTCGTGCGACCGCGAGCACGTCGATGTCGTGGCGGTCGGCGAGGTCGTCGAGCGATGCGCGCCCCCCGGCCACGATGGCCGTGGCGAGCACGTCGGCCGTGACGAGGTCGGCCGCGGCGACGCTCACCTGCACGAACGGCGACGGGCCGGCACCCGGCACGGTCCAGATGTGGTCGCCGCGCTCGGCACTGCCCGAGGTCGCGACGGCGCGACGGCGCGGCGGATCGAGGTCGATGCGCCCGAGCAGCGCGGTGCGGTCGGCCGGGTCCACGATGCCGATCGGCCAGGTCGCGGCCGGTCGGACCGCGTCGTCCGCGACGGCGGCACCGCCCGCCCCATCCGCGGTCGCGGCGACGAGCACGTCGCCGCCGGCGTCGATCGCCCAGCCCACGACGCCGGCGCGGTCGAGCGCCTCTCCCGCCTCCTCCACGGCGAGCGCCTTGACGACGCCGTTCAGGTCGATGAGCCCGTCGCCGCGGTGCGGCGTGAACGCGCCGTCCGTCGCATCGCGCCACTGCAGGGCGAGCGCGTACGCGTCGCGCACCTCGGCGCTCGCAGCGACGAGGGCCAGCTCGCCGCGGCCGATGCGGCTGAGCTCGGAGCGCGGGTCGAACAGGCTGCACCGCTCCTCCCACCGCTCGAACACCGCAGCTGCGGCGGCCAGCGCAGCAGCGGGCGCGGCCGCGGGCGCGGGCGCGGGCGCGCCCGACGGTCCGACGCGGATGCTGACGACCGTCCCCATGGCCTCGAAGGCCACGGGAGGCAGCACGGTTGCGGGCGTCGCGCGGGCGCTCGATCCGGCGTCCGGCATCAGAACCCGGCCTGGTCGAGCGCTGCCTGCAGCGACTGGAGGTACGCCGCGCTGGTGTAGGTCGCCCCGCCGATCATCGACACCGACGCCGACTGGGCCTGGAGCACCTCCGACCGGAGCATCGGCGCCGCGCGATTGCTGATCTGCACCGATCGCCCGTCACTGTCGGTCAGGTGCAGCGCGGTCACGTCGGTGATCGATCCGCCCGAGATCGTCACCTGCACCTGCACGTTCCCGAACCGGGTCGAGACGCTGGTGCCGGCGTACGTGCCGTCGGCGGCCCCCGAGGCGGAGGCGGACGAATCGGCGGATGCCGCGGCATCCGTCGACTGCGTCGAACTCGAGGACGAACTCGACGACGAGGATCCCGAGGCGCCCGTCGACCCGGCGCCCGCTCCGGACGCGCTCGACGCTCCGGAGGAGCCCGACGTGTCCGTCGTGGTCGTGCTGCCGGCCGTGAGCGACGTCGTCGCGGCGTCGCCGAGCTGCCAGCCGCCGAGGATGGCCGCGGCCGAGGCCGCGGAGGCCAGGAGGAGTGCGCGTGTTCTCACCAGTCGAACCTCTCGTGATGGATCTGCTCGGGTGCCAGGCCCGCCGCGCGGGCCTCGGAGATGACGCCCTCGGCCCAGCCGCGCGGACCGCAGACGTACAGGTCGCTGTCGGCGACGGCGGGGACCAGGGCGAGCAGGTGCAGCCCCTGGCGCTCGGCCGACGGCGTCAGCCAGCCGCGACCGCGACCGCCTGGCACCGTGATCAGCGTGGCGCCCCGCTGGTGGCAGAGCTCGCGCACCTCGTCGAGGAGCCACCCCTCGGCGGGTCCCTGGGTCCGGAGCACAACGGTCGCCTCGCCTGGCCGGAACCTCGCCGACTCGAGGAGCGACCGGATCGGCGTGACCCCGATGCCGGCGGCTACGAGCGTCAGCCGGCGCCGACTGCGGGATGCCTCGCTGAAGATGCCGTACGGCCCCTCGAGCGCGACGCGCGTACCCGGGCGGATGCCGCCGAGGCTCGCCGACCCGTCACCGAGCGCCCGCACGGTGATGCGGAGCCGGTCGCCCCGCGGGGCCGCGGAGAGCGAGTACGGGTGCGCCTGCCACCACTGGCCGGCCGAGAGGAAGCGCCAGATGAAGAACTGCCCGCCCGTCGCGCGGAGCGCGGCGAGCCGTCGGCCCCGCATGGTGACCGAGACCACGCCGTCGCGCGGGTCGCCGACCGGATCGATGCGCTCGACCACGAGCCCGTGACGCAGCGACGCCACGAGGGGCGCGACGACGCGCCATCCGATCACCGCCGCGAACGTGCCGAACGTGATCACGAGCCAGTACGCCCACTGCCAGGTGCCGACCACGAACAGGCCGCCGACGCTGAACTGGTGCGGCAACGCGGCGAGGACCGCGACGTAGACGAGCAGGTGGATGACGTGCCACACCTCGTACCGGAACTTCCGGCGCACCGCGACGAGCGAGCTCACGACGACCGCGAGGAACAGCGCGAACCCGAGGAGCGCGAGGGGCAGGTCGGGCAGGTTCCAGATCACGACAGCCTCGGCCCAGAGGTCGACGCCGTCGGCGATCGCGTACCCGGCGAGCAGGAGCACGCCGTGGGCGAGGAGGAGGTAGAGCACCGGCTTCCCGAGCCGGCCGTGGAAGGCCATCGCCGCATCGTGCCCGACGGCGCGCTCGATGAGCGGCACCCGGGCCGCGAGCAGGAGCATGACGAGCACGAGGTCGGTCGCGGCGAGGCCGGCGATGATGCCGAGTGACGTGAGTGCGGCGCCCGGGTCGCCGAAGCGCGCGGCCCCGCCCTCGGCGAGGAACAACGCGACGGCGATCGCGACGGATGCCACGGCCGCCGCCTGCAGCAGGTCGACCCGCCACAACCGGCGCCCGGCGCGCGAGCGCTCGTCGGCGCCCAGCGGTCGCGTGGGCCGCTCGAGGTGTCGAGCGTCGTGAACGAGGAATGCCATGTCCCGATGGTGCGCCTCGGGTCTATCGCCTCCCCGTGCGACGCCTATGCGGTTGCTGGGAACCGGTCACCCGACGCGACCGAGTGCGAGCGCCGCGTACATGAGGGCCGCCACGCTCTCGCCGTCGGTGATCTCGCCGTCCCGGATCATCCGCATGACCTCGCCCCAGGGTTCCGCGCGGACGTCGTGGATCCCCTCCTCGGCCTGGCCGTGGGCATGCCCGCCCGTCCCGCCCGCTCCGGCACGGAGGTCGGTCGCCAGCCAGACCGACTCGGGCGCCCGGCAGATGCCGTTGAGCGCGGTCATCGCGCCGATCTCGCGCCAGGCATCGGCCTCGAACCCGGTCTCCTCGAGGAGCTCCCGCCGGGCGGCGATGAGCGCCTCCTCCCCGTCGGAGCCTCCTGCCGGCACCTCGATCGAGCGGCCGACGGTGTGCCGGTCGACCGTGACGAGCAGGACCTCGTCAGCATCGGTCATCGCGACGACGAACACCGCGGGGTTGCGCATCTCGACCACGCCGTAGATGCCCTCGGCCCCATCGGGCCGGACCACGTCGTCCTCGACGACGCGGATCCACGGGTTCTCGTAGACGGTGCGCTGCGCGCGGATCGGCCAGGTCACAGCTTCTCGATCGGCGCGATCTTGATGAGGAGCTTCTTCTGCCCCGCGGTGTCGAACGCGACGTGCGCGATGCGCTTCGTGCCCTCACCCGTGACTTGGCGCACCGTGCCCTCGCCGAAGTCGGTGTGGCGGATGCGATCGCCCGCCTCGAGCGTCAGGTCGCCGTTGTCGCGCACGGTGCCCGTGACCCGGTTCGCCCACTCCGTCTTCGGTGCGGCCGACTTCGTGACGCTGAACCGCTCGAGGTCGCGGTCGCGCGTGCCCCAGGCGCCGCCTCCTCCCCCGCCGCCGAAGCCCCGACGGGCGTTGAGCGCGCGGGGCTGGCTGCCGCCGCGGCTGTTCGCCATGCCGGGCGACTGCTTCCAGTCGACGAGCTCGTCGGGGATCTCCTGAAGGTAGCGGCTCGGCATCGCCACGGAGACCTCGCCGAACTGGGCACGGCTCATCGCGAGCGAGAGGTAGAGGCGCTTGCGCGCCCGCGTGATGCCGACGTAGAAGAGCCGCCGCTCCTCGGCCGGGCCGCCCGGTTCGGAGGCCGACATCTGGTGCGGCAGCAGGCCCTCCTCGAGTCCGGTGAGGAACACCGCGTGGTACTCGAGGCCCTTCGCCGTGTGCAGCGTCATGAGCGAGACCGTGCCGGATGCGTCGTCGAGTTCGTCTGCAGCGGCGACGAGGGAGACCTGCGTGAGGAAGTCGACGAGCCCCGCGCCCGGATTCTCGCGGTCGAAGTCCTTCGTCTGCGCGAGGAGCTCCTCGACGTTCTCTGCGCGCGTCTCGTCCTGCGGATCGCGGCTCGTGCGGAGCGTCTCGACGAGCTTCGAGCCCTCGATGAGGAACGCGAGCACCTCCGAGACCTTCGAGGCCCCCTCGTTGGTGCCCTCGTCGATGCCCTTCTGCGACGGCACGAGCATCGCGGCGGCGGCGTCGAGCAGCTTGGCGAGGTCGAGGATCGCCTTCGTGACCTTCGGCCCCAGCGCCAGGCCGTCGGCCGCGCGCATCGCCTGACGGAACGACAGGTCGTTCTGCTCGGCGAAGCTCGCGATGGCGGTTTCGGTCGCCGGCCCGATGCCGCGCTTGGGGGTGTTCAGGATGCGCCGGATGGCGAGTTCGTCGAGCGGGTTCGCGACGGCGATGAGGTACGCCATCGCGTCCTTGATCTCTGCACGTTCGTAGAACTTGGTGCCGCCGACCACGCGGTAGGGCAGCGCCGAGCGGACGAAGATCTCTTCCAGCGCACGCGTCTGCGCGTTGGTGCGGTAGAACACGGCGATGTCGCGGTACGCGACGCCGGCGCGGTGCAGGGACTCGATCTCGTCGGCGACGAACTGGGCCTCGTCGTGCGCCGAGTACCCGGTGTACCCGGTGATCTTGTCGCCGTCGCCGTCGGCCGTCCAGAGCTTCTTGTCCTTCCGGTCGAAGTTGTTCGAGATGACCGCGTTCGCAGCGCTCAGGATGTTCTGCGTCGACCGGTAGTTCTGCTCGAGCAGCACGACCTTCGCGCCCGGGAAGTCGCGCTCGAACTCGACGATGTTGCGGATGTCGGCGCCGCGGAACGCGTAGATCGACTGGTCGGAGTCGCCGACGACCGTGAGGCTCGCGCCGGGGATCGCGCCCGTGGCATCCGTCATGCCCCGCACGAGCACGCCGTGCTGGTCGAGCTCGGCGACGACGTCGGGCTCGACCGGCCGGGTGAGCTCGCGGATCAGCGCGTACTGCGCGTGGTTCGTGTCCTGGTACTCGTCGACGAGGATGTGCCGGAACCGCCGCTGGTAGAGCGCGGCGACCTTCGGGAATGCGCGGAACAGGTAGACCGTCTCGCTGATCAGGTCGTCGAAGTCGAGCGCGCTCGCGTCGCGCAGGCGGCGCGTGTACTGGCGGAAGATCTCGAGGAACATGACGTCGTTCGGATCGTTCGTGTTGACGTTCCGCGCGTACGTCTCGACGTCGCTCAGCTCGTTCTTGAGCTTCGAGATCTTCGCCTGCGCGCTCGCGGGCGTGAACCCGAGCGTGTCGGCGTCGAGCTCCTTGATGATGCGCTTGAGGATGGTGCGCTGGTCGGCCGAGTCGTAGATCGTGAAGGTGCTCGACAGCCCGATGGCCTCGGCCTCCCGACGGAGGATGCGCACGCAGGCCGAGTGGAACGTCGAGATCCACATGCCGCCCGCAGCCTCGCCGAGCAGCGCCTCGACGCGCTCGCGCATCTCGGCCGCCGCCTTGTTCGTGAACGTGATCGCGAGGATCTGGCTCGGCCACGCCTCGCGCCCGTCGATCAGGCTCGCGATGCGGTGCGTGAGCACGCGCGTCTTGCCCGACCCTGCGCCCGCGACGATGAGCAGCGCCTGACCGCGGTACTCGACCGCCTCGCGCTGCTGCGGGTTGAGCCCGGCGGTCAGTCGATCGGATGCCGCGTGGCCGGCGCCGCGGGCCTCGTCGGCGTGCTCGCGGTCGGCCGCGCCGCGCGCCTCGCGCCAGCCGGTGGGGTCGTCGGGGTCGAGGATCAGCGTCATGTCCCGACAAGTCTAGGCGCGGCATCCGACAGCCCGGCGCGGTCGTCGGAACGCGAGCGCCTCGCGCGCTGCTGGTCGCTCGACCTCATCCACGACTCCCGTGAATGCGCGGCGCCCGCCGCCATTTCGCGGGAGTCGGCGCAGGGAATCCGCCACGAACGCGAGGACTGTGGAGAACCGCCCGAACCGCTCCCCAGTGAAATGGCGACACATGGCGCCGATTCACGGGAGTCGGCCCGAGCGCGACGAGGTGAGCGACGCGGCTCGGCGCCGGGGCGGGCGTCAGGAAAGGACCTCGGAGTCGAAGTACGCGCGACGCGCCTCGAAGCCGAGGTCGGGGTGGTCGACGAACACGCCGTCCACGCCCGTGTCCATGATCCGGGTGAACTCGCCGAGCCAGTCGCCCCACCCGCCACGCGAGGAGCCGCGCCGGAACTCGGGCGCGAGGAACCGGTTCTCGGGTCGCAGGGTCCAGGTGTACACCGCGAGCCCGGCGGCATGCGCGGCATCGACGAGATCGGACCCGCGCAGCGGGGCGTCCGGGCCCCGCCGCCGCGGCGGCGCCCCCTCCACGGGCTCCGGCCTGCCGCCGACCAAACGGCCCTTGCCGACACTGACGCCATGCACGAGGCCGCCGAGCGCGAGCAGCCCCCGTTCGCTGACGAAGGAGTCGTACGTCCTCGCCGCGGACCCCTCGGCGGCGACCAGGTCGAACGGCGCACCGCGGTCCTCGACCAGCAGCACGCGCGTGCCGCGCACCCCTTCCGAGACCAGCCGATCGAGCAGGCCGGGTTCGAACGACTCCGAGATGATCCGGTCGTCGCCGCGTCCCCATCCGGCAGCCGACAGCTCGGCGGCGAACAGCTCCTCGAGCGGCAGGCCCAACGCGGCGAAGTGCGTCGCGTGCTTGAACTCGGCGACGAGGCGGATGATCCGGCGCGACTCGTCCGTCGCGGCGTCCAGGAGCCCCAGCAGGTCGCGGAATCGCAGGACGGGGTACCGGCCGTCGAAGCTCGCACTGTGCGGGCGGATGCCTCCGAGCCGCTCGGTCGCGCGGAGCGTCGCCAGCTCGGCCCAGGTGAAGTCCTCCGTGAACCAGCCCGTCAGCTGACGGCCGTCGACCTCGCGCGTGGTGCGGCGCGACGCGAATTCGGTGCGGGAGGCGACATCCGTCGTGCCCGAGATCTCGTTCTCATGCCGCAGCACGAGCACGCCGTCGCGCGTCGCGACGAGATCGGGCTCGATCGCGTCGGCGCCGAACGCGAACGCCATCCGGTACGCGGCCTCGGTGTGCTCCGGCCGATACCCGGACGCGCCGCGGTGCCCGATGACGAACGGACGCTCGGCGAGATCGCGCAGCATGGGGCCAGCGTATCGAGCGCCGAGGCGGCAACCGCCCCGGAATGCCGGGGGATTTCACGGCGTTGTCACCGCCGGAACAGGTAGATTTGACGGACGCGACCGCCGGGTCGCGCGATTCCCCTCCACACGACGGAAAGCCGAAAGCAGAGGAACCACAGCAATGGCTCTCAACAACCCCGCCTTCTCACGCAACGAGGCGTTCACCTCCGGCCAGGGGGCGGTGGCTGTCGCACAGGACATGTCCGCCCAGCAGCTGCAGGACATGTACAACCAGCCCGCGACGCTCCCCGACCGCGACGTCATGACGATCGAGGACTCGATCGCGAAGTCGGCCGCCGCCTTCGGCGTGCTGCTCGTCGGCGCGGCGATCGGCTGGCTCACGGTCCAGTCGGTGCCGTTCCTCTGGATCGGCGCCGGCCTCGTCGGCTTCGTCCTCGCGCTCGTCAACATCTTCAAGAAGGAGCCGTCGCCCGCGCTGATCCTCGCGTACGCGGGCGTGCAGGGCATCTTCGTCGGCGGCATCTCGGCGTGGTACGAGATGGCCTACGGCGGCGGCATCGTCGCACAAGCCGTCATCGCGACGCTCGTGGTCGTCGGCGTGACGCTCGCGCTCTTCGCCTCGGGCAAGATCCGCGCGTCGAAGCGCGCGACGAAGATCTTCCTCGTCGCGATGGTCGGCTACCTGGTGTTCTCGCTCGTGAACATGGGCCTCATGCTCTTCAACGTGACCGACGACCCGTGGGGCCTCCGCGGCGCCGAGATCGCCGGCATCCCGCTCGGCCTCATCATCGGCGTGCTCGTCGTGATCATGGCTGCGTACTCGCTCGTGCTCGACTTCGACTTCATCCAGCAGGGCGTGCGCAACCGCGCCCCGAAGAAGTACGGCTGGACCGGCGCCTTCGGCATCATGGTCACCGTCATCTGGCTGTACCTGGAGATCCTGCGCATCCTCGCGATCGCGCGAGACTAGCTCCAGCGCACCGCATTCGCGAACGGGCCGTCCCCTCGGGGGCGGCCCGTTCGCGTGCACGAAAACACCCTGTTCTGGGGGCCGACCACCGGTGGTGGCGACGCGGGCGCTGTGCAACGGTGACCGCAGCGGCCGGGGGAGGCCGCACCAACAGGACAGCAGGGGGGCTGCCTCATGGAACAGAGATTGGAGCTGCGCCGACTTCTCGCGCTCGCCGTACTGGCGATCGCGGCCTTCGCGCTCAGCATCCTCGGACCGGTGACCACGGCCAACGCGGCGCCGGCGACGGTGACCGTCGAGTACGACTGCGACCAGGACGGCTGGGTCGTGACGTCGTCCAAGGCGCTCTCGAACATCGTCGTCACCGACGGTCAGACGACCGAGCGGACGCTCTTCGGGAGCGATCCGAAGGTGTACACCACGGTGATCACGACCGCGGGGCTCACCACCATCTGGGTGAAGTCCGGAAACAACCACTCCGGCGACGGACCCGGCTACGGTGAGCGTTTCGACCTGGCCCCGCCGGACTGCGGGCCGCTGGACGAGGACGGTGACGGGTACCCGGCCGGCGAGGACTGCGACGACACCGATCCCACGATCAACCCCGGAGCCGTGGACATTCCGAACGACGGAATCGACCAGAACTGCGACGGGAGCGACCTGGTCGTCGGCGACGGTGAGATCCGCGTCACCCTGACCTGGACGACGGATGACGACCTCGACCTCCATGTGGTCGACCCCAACGGCGATCGACTGTGGTACGGGAACAAGACGGTGCCGAGCGGCGGCGAACTCGATCGCGACGACAACGTCGGGGTCTGCGGCATCGACCCGGAGCCGGGAGGCGTCGAGAACGTGTATTGGCCGGTCGGGTCTGCGCCCAGCGGCATGTACACGGTGGAGATCGACAACTACTTCGACTGCCCGACGACCGGAACCTGGAACCTCCAGGTGTTCGTCGGCGGAGCCCTCGTGGTGGACCAGTCCGGCACTGACCTGGACAACATCGGACCGGCGTTCTCCGGGGCGTGGGAGGTCTACGAGACCACGTTCACGAACTGACCGCGTGCGGAGGCGGGAGCTCTCGGGCTCCCGCCTTCGCCGTCACGTTCGTCGGGAGACGGTCGCCGATCGGGAACTCGGCCGCGACGCCCGCGCGAGCAGCACCGCGCGCTCGCGCTCGTTCGCGGTCAGACGCGCGGATTCCGCGAACGCCTCGCGAGCGTCATCCGCCCGCCCGACCCGCTCCAGCAGTTCGCCGCGCACGGCGTGCAGCGGGTGGTACTTCGCCAGCCGGCCGTCGGCGGCGAGTACGTCGACGAGCGCGAGTCCGGCCCCGGGGCCGTCGGCCATCGCCACCGCGACCGCGCGGTTCAGCTCGACGACCGGCGAGGGGGCGACCTGCGCGAGGGCGCCGTAGAGGTCGACGATGGCCGGCCAGTCGGTGTCGTCGACGGATGCCGCGACGTCGTGCTGCTCCGCGATCGCGGCCTGCAGCGCATAGGGTCCTCGGCCCCGGCCGATCGCATCGGCGCGCGCGAGCGCCGCGCGCCCCCGGGTGATCGCCGAGCGGTCCCACCGTCGTCGATCCTGGTCGCCGAGCAGCACCGGATCCCCGGCGGCGTCGAGCCGCGCGGGGAACCGCGCCGCCGTGAACTCCATGAGCGCGACGAGCCCGTGCACCTCGGGCTCCCGGGGAACGAGGGCGGCGAGCACACGGCCGAGCCGCAACGCCTCGCGACTGAGCTCGGGCCGCATCAGGTCCTCCCCCGCCGAGGCGGAGTGGCCCTCGTTGAAGATCAGGTACAGCACCCCGAGCACGGTGCCGAGGCGCTCCGGGAACTCCGACCGGGGCGGCACCTCGAACGGCACCCCGGCCGCGCCGAGCGTCTTCTTGGCCCGCACGATGCGCTGCTGCACGGTCGACACGGGCGTGAGGAACGCACGCGCGATCTCCTCGGTCGTGAGACCGCCCACCACGCGCAGCGTGAGCGCGACGCGCGCTTCGCGCGAGAGCAACGGATGGCACGACACGAACACGAGCCGGAGCACGTCGTCGTCGATCGCGTCCGGATCGTAGGGCAGTCCGCCCGCGGCATCCGTCGCCTCGGCCTGCTCGCGCTCGAGGTCGTGCGCGATCGCGGCGAGCCGCTCGTCGTAGCGTTCGCGGCGGCGCCAGCCGTCGATCGCCCGGCGCTTGGCGACCGCGGTGAGCCACGCGCCCGGGTTCGAGGGGATCCCCGAGGCCGGCCACTGCGCGAGCGCCTCGGCGAGCGCGTCCTGGGCCAGGTCCTCGGCGAGCGCGAAGTCGCCGACCATGCGCGTGAGCGTCGCGACGATGCGCGCGGATTCGATGCGCCACACGGCGGCGACGGCGCGCCGGGCGGACTCGGGGTCCGTCGGGCGCGCCGTCGCGGCATCCGTCTCGTCGGTCACGCGCAACCGTGCCCGGTCAGGCCCGCGCGGCGCCGCGTCGGGCGTCCTCGGCGAGGCGCTCGGCCTGCTCGGCCCGCCAGCCCGCCTCCTTCCGGATCCACTCGTTGTCCTGCGGGAAGTCCTCGATGTCGTTCACGCGGCGCACCTCGAGCTTCGTCCCCGGGCCGAGCGGGCAACGACGAGCCCACTCCACGGCCTCCTCCTTGGAGGCGACGTCGATGATCCAGAACCCGTTGAAGAGTTCCTTCGTCTCACCGTAGGGACCGTCGGTGACGAGCGGCGTCTCGGCCGAGAAGTCGACGACGAATCCCTCGCTCGCGTCGGAGAGGCCTTCGCCGGCGAGCATGATGCCGGCCTTCATCATCTCCTCGTTGTAGCGGCCCATCGCCGCGATGACCTCGTCGAACGGCATGTCCTGGAAGGCCTCGAGGGCCTCGTCGCTGCCGCGCATGATCATCATGTACTTCGTCATGGTGGTTCGCTCCTCGCGTGTCGGGGTCGCTGTTCGACCCTCTCACTGATGACGTCGAACGGGAAGACGCCCGATCGACACCGCGCTGGGGGAATCTCCGACGTCAGAGCCCGAGCGTCTGCATGGTCGCGCGGATCGCGTCGCCGGATGCCGCGAGCAACCCCGACTCGGTCTCCGACATCGGCGTCTCGGCGATGGGGAACGCACCGGTGCCGCCGACGATCGACGGCATCGACAGCGCGACGCCGTCGAGCCCGAACGCCCCGGAGTGCACCGTCGAGACCGGAAGCACCGCATGCTCGTCGTCGAGCAGCGCCTCGACGATGCGCGCGCCGGAGAGCCCGATCGCGTAGTTCGTCGCGCCCTTTCCGCGGATGACGGTGTAGGCCGCGTTGCGCACCTCCGACGCGATGCCGTCGAGCTCGTCGATCGAGAAGCGTTCGCCGCCGGTCCAGTCGAGGATCGGGACCGGTCCGATCCGCGCGTTCGACCAGAGCGGGAACTCGGTGTCGCCGTGCTCGCCCACGATGTCGGCGTGCACGCTCGAGGTCATGACGCCGGCGCGCTTCGCGAGCAGCCAGCGCAGGCGCGAGGTGTCGAGCACCGTGCCCGACCCGATGACCCGCTCGGGCGGCAGGCCGCTGATGCGCTGCGCCGCGACGGTGAGCACGTCGACGGGATTCGTGACGAGCACGTAGATGGCATCGGGCGCGCGCTCCAGCAGTTGCGGCAGGAGCCGCTCGAGGATCCCGACGTTGGTGCCCGCGAGCTCCATGCGACTCTGCCCGGGCTGCTGCTTCGCACCGGCCGTGATCACCACGACGTGCGAGTCGGTCACGACGTCGAGATCGGCGCCGCCGATCACGTTCGACCGCGTGAACTGCGTTCCGTGCGCGAGGTCGAGCACCTCGGCCTCGACCTTCTCGGCGGCGATGTCGTACAGCGCCACCTGGTTCGCCGACTCCCGGATGAGCGACGCGTACACGAGGCTCGCGCCGACGCTTCCGGCCCCGATGACGCTGAGCTTGGAGTTCTCGATGACCGCCATGCCGCCATGCTCGCAGATGCGACCGACGGATGCCACGGGACGGCGGAGGGGGGGGGGCCCC
>NZ_JBPSLA010000020.1:0-5624 GCF_051715505.1 Agromyces excoecariae
TCGGGTGCGTCCGTTCCTTGAGAACTCAACAGCGTGCACTATGTTCAATGCCAATTTTTGAACCCCGTTTCACTTCGGTGGATGGGATTCCTTTGATTGATGGACAATTTGATTTTTTGAGTCAGTTGTTTCTCTGTCAGTGATTGAACTTGACCTTCTCTTTTTTGGGTTGGTTGAACCATTTTTTTTGGAGAGTTTGATCCTGGCTCAGGACGAACGCTGGCGGCGTGCTTAACACATGCAAGTCGAACGATGAAGCCTAGCTTGCTGGGTGGATTAGTGGCGAACGGGTGAGTAACACGTGAGTAACCTGCCCTGGACTCTGGGATAACCCCGAGAAATCGGAGCTAATACCGGATAGGACCTTTCCCTGCATGGGGTTTGGTGGAAAGTTTTTTCGGTTTGGGATGGACTCGCGGCCTATCAGCTTGTTGGTGAGGTAATGGCTCACCAAGGCGTCGACGGGTAGCCGGCCTGAGAGGGTGACCGGCCACACTGGGACTGAGACACGGCCCAGACTCCTACGGGAGGCAGCAGTGGGGAATATTGCACAATGGGCGCAAGCCTGATGCAGCAACGCCGCGTGCGGGATGACGGCCTTCGGGTTGTAAACCGCTTTTAGTAAGGAAGAAGGGGAGCTTTGCTCTTTGACGGTACTTGCAGAAAAAGGACCGGCTAACTACGTGCCAGCAGCCGCGGTAATACGTAGGGTCCGAGCGTTGTCCGGAATTATTGGGCGTAAAGAGCTCGTAGGCGGTTTGTCGCGTCTGCCGTGAAATCCTCAGGCTCAACCTGAGGTCTGCGGTGGGTACGGGCAGACTTGAGTGGTGTAGGGGAGACTGGAATTCCTGGTGTAGCGGTGGAATGCGCAGATATCAGGAGGAACACCGATGGCGAAGGCAGGTCTCTGGGCACTTACTGACGCTGAGGAGCGAAAGCGTGGGGAGCGAACAGGATTAGATACCCTGGTAGTCCACGCCGTAAACGTTGGGCGCTAGATGTGGGGACCTTTCCACGGTTTCCGTGTCGTAGCTAACGCATTAAGCGCCCCGCCTGGGGAGTACGGCCGCAAGGCTAAAACTCAAAGGAATTGACGGGGGCCCGCACAAGCGGCGGAGCATGCGGATTAATTCGATGCAACGCGAAGAACCTTACCAAGGCTTGACATGACCGAGAACGCCGCAGAAATGTGGAACTCTTTGGACACTCGGTTACAGGTGGTGCATGGTTGTCGTCAGCTCGTGTCGTGAGATGTTGGGTTAAGTCCCGCAACGAGCGCAACCCTCGTCGCATGTTGCCAGCACGTTATGGTGGGGACTCATGTGAGACTGCCGGGGTCAACTCGGAGGAAGGTGGGGATGACGTCAAATCATCATGCCCCTTATGTCTTGGGCTTCACGCATGCTACAATGGCCGGTACAAAGGGCTGCGATGTCGTAAGGCGGAGCGAATCCCAAAAAGCCGGTCTCAGTTCGGATTGAGGTCTGCAACTCGACCTCATGAAGTCGGAGTCGCTAGTAATCGCAGATCAGCAACGCTGCGGTGAATACGTTCCCGGGCCTTGTACACACCGCCCGTCAAGTCATGAAAGTCGGTAACACCCGAAGCCGGTGGCCTAACCCTTGTGGAGGGAGCCGTCGAAGGTGGGATCGGTGATTAGGACTAAGTCGTAACAAGGTAGCCGTACCGGAAGGTGCGGCTGGATCACCTCCTTTCTAAGGAGCATCTGGCACTCTTCGGGGTGTCCAGGCATGTCGGTGTCGGGGCGAACGTCCTCGGTCGGCAGCTCATGGGTGGAACATTGACATAGGCATCGCTCGTCAGGGTCTGGGTTCAGTACGCCGCTTCGGTGGTTGGAACGGTCTGGGTTCGTGGGGGGTGGTGCGTGCACGCTGTTGGGTCCTGAGGGACCGGACATGGCCTGGGTGCTTTCGGGTGCCTGTGGTCGGGGAGGGTCTCCCTGTCAGGCCTTCATCGAAGCCGGCGGTTGCTGGTGGGGGTGGGGGTTCTGGTCGTCTGTTGAGAACTACATAGTGGACGCGAGCATCTTAGATTCAACGTCTTCGTGACGTTGGGTCACAAGGTGAGTCGCCAGGTGGCTTCCTTTCGGGGTGGCTGTTTGGCGTATTCACTGGTCAATTTCGCATCCGGGCCTTCGGGTTCGGGTGCACGAATTCGATCGAACTCATGTGATTTCAAGTTTCTAAGAGCAAACGGTGGATGCCTTGGCATCTGGAGCCGAAGAAGGACGTCGTAATCTGCGATAAGCCTCGGGGAGCTGATAAACGAGCTGTGATCCGAGGATTTCCGAATGGGGAAACCCCGCCAGGCCCTTCGTGGTGACCTGGTGACTCCCGCCTGAATGTATAGGGCGGGTAGAGGGAACGTGGGGAAGTGAAACATCTCAGTACCCACAGGAAGAGAAAACAACCGTGATTCCGTGAGTAGTGGCGAGCGAAAGCGGATGAGGCTAAACCGGTCATGTGTGATACCCGGCAGGGGTTGCATGGTCGGGGTTGTGGGACCTCTCGGGCTGTTCTGCCGGACAGCCGCGGTGACGCGTCAGGTATAGACGAACCGGATTGAAAGCCGGACCGGAGTGGGTGTGAGTCCCGTAGTCGAAATGCCTGGCCGGCCGGAGGGGGATCCCAAGTAGCACGGGGCCCGAGAAATCCCGTGTGAATCTGTCAGGACCACCTGATAAGCCTAAATACTCCCAGATGACCGATAGCGGACAAGTACCGTGAGGGAAAGGTGAAAAGTACCCCGGGAGGGGAGTGAAATAGTACCTGAAACCGTTTGCTTACAAACCGTCGGAGCACCCGTGTTGGTGTGACGGCGTGCCTTTTGAAGAATGAGCCTGCGAGTTAGTGATCTGTGGCGAGGTTAACCCGTGTGGGGTAGCCGTAGCGAAAGCGAGTCTGAATAGGGCGATTGAGTCGCAGGTCCTAGACCCGAAGCGAAGTGATCTATCCATGGCCAGGTTGAAGCGACGGTAAGACGTCGTGGAGGACCGAACCCACTTAGGTTGAAAACTGAGGGGATGAGCTGTGGATAGGGGTGAAAGGCCAATCAAACTTCGTGATAGCTGGTTCTCTCCGAAATGCATTTAGGTGCAGCGTTGCGTGTTTCTTGCCGGAGGTAGAGCTACTGGATGGCCGATGGGCCCCAACAGGTTACTGACGTCAGCCAAACTCCGAATGCCGGTAAGTGAGAGCGCAGCAGTGAGACGGTGGGGGATAAGCTTCATCGTCGAGAGGGAAACAACCCAGACCACCGACTAAGGTCCCTAAGCGCGTGCTAAGTGGGAAAGGATGTGGAGTTGCACAGACAACCAGGAGGTTGGCTTAGAAGCAGCCACCCTTGAAAGAGTGCGTAATAGCTCACTGGTCAAGTGATTCCGCGCCGACAATGTAACGGGGCTCAAGCACGCCACCGAAGTCGTGGCATTACCGCATATCGATAGGCCTTCGTGGTCCAGTCGTGGTGATGGGTAGGAGAGCGTCGTGTGCCGGGTGAAGCGGCGGTGGAAACCAGCCGTGGACGGCACACGAGTGAGAATGCAGGCATGAGTAGCGAAAGACGGGTGAGAAACCCGTCCTCCGGAAGACCAAGGGTTCCAGGGTCAAGCTAATCTGCCCTGGGTAAGTCGGGACCTAAGGCGAGGCCGACAGGCGTAGTCGATGGACAACGGGTTGATATTCCCGTACCGGCGAAGAACCGCCCACACGAGACCAGGAGTGCTAAGCATCCCAAGACCTGGTGATGTCCTTCGGGACGGATCCTGGTGGCGGCGTGCGACCCCGTCTGGTGGAGTGAGCGTGATAACAGGTGTGACGCAGGAAGGTAGCCCAGCCCGGGCGATGGTTGTCCCGGGGCAAGCGTGTAGGCCGAGCGATAGGCAAATCCGTCGCTCATGAAGGCTGAGACGTGATGCGGATGAAAAGTGGGTGATCCTATGCTGCCGAGAAAAGCATCGACGCGAGGTTCCAGCCGCCCGTACCCCAAACCGACTCAGGTGGTCAGGTAGAGAATACCGAGGAGATCGAGAGAATCGTGGTTAAGGAACTCGGCAAAATGCCCCCGTAACTTCGGGAGAAGGGGGGCCCGATTCGTGAAGGGACTTGCTCCTGGAGCGTTGACGGCCGCAGAGACCAGTGGGAAGCGACTGTTTACTAAAAACACAGGTCCGTGCCAAGTCGCAAGACGATGTATACGGACTGACGCCTGCCCGGTGCTGGAAGGTTAAGAGGACCGGTTAGCCGCAAGGCGAAGCTGAGAATTTAAGCCCCAGTAAACGGCGGTGGTAACTATAACCATCCTAAGGTAGCGAAATTCCTTGTCGGGTAAGTTCCGACCTGCACGAATGGCGTAACGACTTCCCAGCTGTCTCAACCGCGAACTCGGCGAAATTGCAGTACGAGTAAAGATGCTCGTTACGCGCAGAAGGACGGAAAGACCCCGTGACCTTTACTACAGCTTGGTATTGGTGTTCGGTGTGGCTTGTGTAGGATAGGTGGGAGACTGTGAAGCGGGCACGCCAGTGTTCGTGGAGTCATTGTTGAAATACCACTCTGGTCACTCTGGATATCTAACTTCGAACCGTGATCCGGTTCAGGGACAGTGCCTGGTGGGTAGTTTAACTGGGGCGGTTGCCTCCCAAAGAGTAACGGAGGCGCCCAAAGGTTCCCTCAACCTGGTTGGCAATCAGGTGGCGAGTGTAAGTGCACAAGGGAGCTTGACTGCGAGACTGACAGGTCGAGCAGGGACGAAAGTCGGGACTAGTGATCCGGCAGTGGCTTGTGGAAGCGCTGTCGCTCAACGGATAAAAGGTACCTCGGGGATAACAGGCTGATCTTGCCCAAGAGTCCATATCGACGGCATGGTTTGGCACCTCGATGTCGGCTCGTCGCATCCTGGGGCTGGAGTAGGTCCCAAGGGTTGGGCTGTTCGCCCATTAAAGCGGTACGCGAGCTGGGTTTAGAACGTCGTGAGACAGTTCGGTCCCTATCCTCTGCGCGCGCAGGAAATTTGAGAGGATCTGACCCTAGTACGAGAGGACCGGGTTGGACGAACCTCTGGTGTGCCAGTTGTTCCGCCAGGAGCACCGCTGGTTAGCTACGTTCGGGATGGATAACCGCTGAAAGCATCTAAGCGGGAAGCCGGCCTCGAGATGAGATTTCCATCCCCTTCGGGGGGAGAGGCTCCCAGCCAGACGACTGGGTTGATAGGCCAGATGTGGAAGCACCGCAAGGTGTGCAGCTGACTGGTACTAATACGCCGACAACTTGACAATCACCACACACACCACGTTTCAAGGCGGTGGTGCGTGGCCCTGATGACTCGCGTCCACTCTGTGGTTCCCAACAGACGAACACACACACAACAACACAGTGCAACACCCCCACCCGCCCACGGCCACCGCCACGGGCACACAACCCGGGGGAACACCGAGACCACCAACACCCCACCCCACACAGGGGCGGGCACCGTTGGTCCTAGAGTTTCGGCGGCCATAGCGCGAGGGAAACGCCCGGACACATTCCGAACCCGGAAGCTAAGACTCGCAGCGCCGATGGTACTGCAGGGGCGACCCTGTGGGAGAGTAGGACACCGCCGGACAT